>JALVWQ010000068.1 GCA_027034975.1 Campylobacteraceae bacterium | reverse complement strand
GGTAGGGGTGTCGCTTAAGCTTATGATATTTTCTATATCTAGGCTATCTGAGCTAGCACCAAGCCACATGGTTGCACGGTAGCTTTTGGGAGTTTTGTCTAAAAATTGAAAGAGCTTTGTATATATACCTGTTGCAACAATTAAACACCCTGTGGCAAATGGGTCTAACGTACCTGAGAAGCCCACTTTTTTTGTGCCATACTTACGCTTAATGTGGTACATATAGTTGTTAGATGATACAAATATAGGCTTATTTACTACAAATAGTCTGTTCAATAAAAACTCCGTTTTTAGTTGATAGTTAATAGTTTAGGGTACTTCTAATAAAAGCGGCATAGTTGCACCCTAGCTCTTAGTCCTAAACTCTGAGCTTAATAGCTATATCGATTCTACAAATGAGCTAAGGATCTCTTTTTTATTGCCGCCAAAATTGATTTTGAGTTTATACTCTTTGCCGCTTTTTGTTACCTCTTGTACGCGTCCGATGCCAAAGACTTTGTGTTTTACAAGGTCTCCTTTTTTATACTCGGCACTCTTTGTAAGTTTGAGCGAAGTGTTTTTGATTACTCCAGACTCACCTAAGAAGCGGCTCTTTTTTACATTTTTTCGTTTGCCTCTGTAGAAGCGGCTATCGATATAGCAGAGTGTGAGGCTCTCTTTTGCTCGTGTAAAGGCAACATAGGCTAAGCGACGCTCCTCTTCTATGTCGGTTGTTTCGCCAAGGAGGGGAAAGAACTCCTCTTCGAGTCCAATAATATAAAGATGTTCAAACTCTAGCCCCTTTGAGGCGTGTACACTCATAATATTTATAGCATTCTCTTCGACTTGATCTTGGTCGCTCTGTAGGGTTATGTCGGCTAGGAACTTCTCGAGTGTCATCTCTGGATCGTTGATTATGGCATCTCTAAAGTATCCAAAGAATTCGTCGATGTTTAAGACTCGCTCAAAGCCGTCGATCATAGAGTTGTAGAACTCTCTTAAGCCTGTGTGGATATCGAAAAGATTAATAAGTTCTGCAAGCTCCTCTTTTTCTGACTGCAGCAGCTCGATTGTCTCTATAAATTTACGGATAGCTGTGATTGCTTTTTTGCTAAGGATAGATTGGAGCTCTTCGTCACTCGCACTGCTTAATGCTTGAAAGATTGAGAGTTTTTTTAACTCTGCAAAGCGTTGGATCTTTTCGATACTTGTTTTGCCTATACCCCGTTTTGGTTTATTGATAATGCGAAGCAGTGAGAAGTCATCATCGCTATTGCTGATAACGCGAAGGTAGCTGATGATATCTTTAATCTCTGCTCGTTCATAGAAGCGAATACCCCCAATGAGTTTAAAGGCTAATCCTGCTTTGCTAAAGCCCTCTTCGAGAGATCGAGAGAGTGCATTAATACGGTAGAGAACTGCTATTTCACTTGGGTTTACCCCTTTAGCTATGAGCTCTTTAATTTCAGACGCGATTGCATTTGCTTCGTAGACTTCGTCGATTGAGTGTAGTACTTTTACAGGCTTGCCAGAGCCTTTGTGGCTTACAAGCTTTTTACCTAGCCGCTTACGGTTGTGTTCGATAAGGGTATTTGCAGCATCGAGTATCTCTTGGGTCGAGCGGTAGTTTGTCTCAAGCTTTACAACTTTCACATTTTCGAAGTGTTTGTGGAACTCTAAGATATTACGGATATTTGCCCCTCGCCAGCCATAAATGCTTTGGTCGTCGTCCCCAACAACACAGAGGTTGTTGTGCTCACTTGCTAAGAGACGCAGAAGCTGGTATTGCAGTTCATTGGTATCTTGATACTCATCGACCATAATGTATTGGTAACGGTTGCTTGTCTCTTGGCGGAGATCATCATTTTCGAGTAGAATCTTGTAGGTTAGGGCTAAGAGGTCATCGAAATCGACTAAGTTGTTCTCTAAGAGTTTTTTTTGATATTTTATATAGACTTTGGCAACTTTTTTGTAGTCTGCAAGCTCGGCTTTTTCAAGTGCTTCTTGGGGATCAAGCAGTATATTTTTATATTTTGAGATTTCATGCGTTAAAAAAGAGGTTTGCAGATCTATCTTTAAATCTTTGCAGATGCTCTTAACCATTCGCTTTTGGTCGTCGCTATCTATAATATTAAATGTATTTTTTCTATTTAATTTGCTTATATGAAACTTTAAAAAAAGTAAGCCAAACTTATGGAAAGTGCTTAAAAGAGGCATTGTATTTAGATTGTTATCGATTAATTTGAGTGCACGAGATCGCATTTCGCTTGCGGCTTTATTGGTAAATGTTAGCGTAAGTGTATTTACTGGATCAATACCGATTTCACCAATAAGGTAGGCTAAACGGGTTGTTAAAGTTTTTGTTTTTCCGCTGCCGGCACCTGCTAATATGAGGAGAGGGCCATCTATGTGTGTTGCGGCTTCTTTTTGGCTGCTATTGAGCTCTTCTAACATCTTCTACCTTCTTTTAAATAATTATACATTTTCTATTATTAAAGATAACTATCTTGTAAAAAAGTATCACTTTTTTATATAATTTTTAATTATTTTTGCTCTCAACTAATGTGATAAGAGAATATTATAAATTTTAATGATAATATATAAATTATAAAAGGAAGAGAAGATTAAAGGGGCTGTTTTGTTAAAAGATTTTTCAAAATTAGAGACATTTTTGGTGGTGGTAAGAGAGAGGAGTTTCTCCAAAGCTTCATTAAAGCTTGGAGTTTCACAACCTGCAGTAACACAGCAGATTAAGTATTTAGAGAACTATTTAGATACAAAGTTAGTCGATAGAAAAAAGAGTGGCATTAAGTTAACTGCTGCTGGTGAAGAGCTCTATAAAGTTGCAACTGAGTTAGAGAGTGCGGTCGTACAGGCTGAGAATAAGTTGCTTAAAATTCTCAATAAAGATATAACCTTTAATTTAGGTGCTTCCTTTACAATTGGAAACTATATTATTCCTGGTGAATGTTTGAGAGACCTAAAGAGCATAATTGGGAATGATGTTAAGTTAACAGTCGAAGTGAGTGGTACTATTATAAATCTGTTAAAAGATCGTAGTTTGGATTTGGGCTTGATTGAGGCTCCAATTTTTGATGAAGATTTAGTCTATCGCAAATGGCTTGATGATGAGTTGGTTCTTTTTAGTAATACTCCACTTCCTAGAGTAGTCAATACTGAAGAACTCTATAATTTTGATTGGATATGTAGAGAGGAGGGGAGTCATACTCGAAAGATAGTGCAAGAGACTTTTCAAGAGTTAGGTGTTGCATGTAAAGATTTTAATGTTGTCTCTGAAGTTGGAAATACAACTGCGCTTCTTAATACAGTTTTAAGAAGTAAACAGAACTTAGAGAGACCTATAGTCTCTATAATCTCTAAATATGCTATTGCACAAGATGTTCTCAATAAAAAACTCTATCAAACAAGAATTAAAGGGGTTGCGATGGATCGTTCGCTCTATATTGTTTATAGTAAAATTAATAAGAGCAATCCATATGTTGTAAGTGCTACAGATTTTATACTCTCTGGGAAGTGTTAGGAGTACTAGAGCAAAAGAGTCTCTACTCTTTTACTGTTTTAAACCCCTTATCTATCCATCCATACTCTATACCACCTTTAAGCTCATAAACTTTTTTAAATCCTAATTTATCGCTAAGCCATTGCCCTAGTTTTTTTGTTCTATTAGCATGGGCACAGTAGATAATGAATGGTTGGTTTTTATCTTTTACTAACGTTCCTAACTTATACATAAAGTTTGGAACTTCAGCACCACCATTTGGAGTAAAGAACATAATTTTGTGAGCACCTTTAATAATGCCTCTCTCTTTCCACTCTTGAGGGGTACGGATATCGATGACTGGAATGTTTTGTTTTTGCATCTGCAGAAGTGTCTGGGCATTGACCTCTTTTAATTCCGCAAAGAGTGAATATGAAAGTGCTATTAATAGTAAAAGTTTTTTCATTTATTTTCTCCTTTTATATTGTTTTGAAATCATATCTTAACTTACTGTAATTTTTATAGAGTGCAACTTAAGTTGCAAAAAATTATAGTATCTTTTTTTATAATATAAACAAAATTTTAAAAGGAGTGAGTGTATGAAAAAATTATTACTAACACTTTTGCCAGTTGTTATTTTTGCTGGGTCAAATACAGCAACTACAATAGATCCATTTACACAAATGGATAAACTATTTGAGATGCAAATGAAGCAGATGCAGCAGATGCAAAAGCAGATGGATGAGATGTTTAAAGTTTTTGAAAAGAGTAATTTTAAAACGCCTCACATGCCAGTTATCTTTAGCAGTGGCGGAATGATGAGTAGCGGTTTAAAAGATAAAGGTGATCACTATGAGTTAGATATAAAGATTGCGAAGGCTGCAAAGACAAATTTAGATGTAAAAACAAAAGATGGAGTTTTAACTGTTAAAGTAACGCAATCGAGTGTTGTAGATAAAAATAGTACAAATCAACTTTTTAAAAGCGAATCGATGAGCACTTATCTCCAAAGCTTTACACTTCCAAAAGATGCAGATGCTGATAAGATTACCCAAAAACAAGAAGATGATAAAATCATAATAACAATTCCTAAGAAAAAAGCGTAGAGTCTTTAGGGGCTCTATTATTACCGCATCAAAAATTAAGACTAGTTTGTTGGTGCGGTAAAAGTTAAGGTTGCTACTTTTTTACTCTCTTCTTTTATTCCTCTCTTTGATAAGCTCTTTTATTTACTCCTTTAGTGTATAATAACTTTTAAAGTAGCTTTAGGAGATGTAAATATGTTTAGTCTGTTTGAGCAGAAAAAAGAGGGGAGAGCAAAGATCTTTTTTGGCTCTACACAAGAGGATAGAGAGGCGAGAGTTGAGATTAAAAATCCTTATAGTAAAGAGGTAGTAAGTAGTTATCCTGTGTGTAGTGCCGAAGATGCTAAGCGAGCTTTAGAGATAGCCCAAAGTGCAAGTAAAAAGGCAGTAAAAGCTCCATTGCATCAAAGAATTAAGTGGCTAGAGGATGTAGCTAGTAAACTGAGAGAGCGAGAGAACTACTTTACAAAGCTTATTGTCGATGAGGTTGCAAAGCCCTATATCTTTGCTAAAATCGAGGTGCAGCGGTGTGCTGAGACAATAGAGCTTACTGCAAAAGAGCTTATCAATTTGCATGGCGAAACGATTGCAACCGATGCTATGCCTAGTGGACGAGAAGCCCTTGCCTATTTTAAGCGAGTTCCTGTTGGTGTTGCAAGTTGTATTACACCATTTAACTTTCCGCTCAATCTTGTTGCCCATAAGATTGCACCAGCATTAGCAGCTGGAAATGCTGTAGTTCTAAAGCCAACACCAGAGGCTCCAATGTGTTCGTATGAGCTTGCAAAGCTCTTTATTGAGAGTGAGTATGCTATAGAAGATGCACTCAGTGTTGTCTATGGCGATGCTGAAGTGGGTGGAGAGCTTGTGAGTAACCCAATCCCTCGAGTTATTAGCTTTACAGGCTCTGCACAAGTTGGGCGAATTATTATGCAAAATGCTGGAATCAAAAAGGTAGCACTCGAGCTTGGTGGGAATGCAGCAACTTTTATAGATGCAAGTGCAGATATTACCGACGCAGCGAAAAAGTGTGCATTTGGTTCGTTTTATAATAGCGGACAAGTTTGCATCTCTTTGCAGAGAATCTATGTACATGAAGATATCTATGATGAGTTTGCAGATGCACTCGCAAAAGAGGCTCAAAATTTGAAAGTTGGCTCACCTTATGAAGAGGATACCTTTATGGGCCCACTTATCAATGAAGATGCTGTTCTAAGAGCAAAACGATGGGTGGCAAGTGCAATCGATGAGGGTGCAAAGGTGCTCTATGGTGGGAAAGAGGAGAATGGAATTTTTCCACCTACAGTGATGGTAGATGTAGAAGATGATATGAAGATCATCTGCGAAGAGGTCTTTGCCCCAATAGTATCGCTTGTAAAGGTTGCAAGCTATAAGGAGGCAGTAGAGAAGATTAATGCCTCTCCATATGGTTTACAGTATAGTATCTTTACAAATGATCTTAAGCATGCAAAAGCCTTTATTGACGATGCAGAAGCTGGAGGTGTTGTTGTTAATGATATTCCTACTGTTCGCTTTGATATTCAGCCATATGGGGGAATAAAGCACTCAGGTATTGGCAAAGAGGGGCCTAAATTTGCACTTGAGGAGTTTACAGAGATTAAGTCGGTGGTGATCTTTTAAGCCTGTGGATTAAAAGGCTATAGGCTGAAAGCAGAAAGCTAAAAGCATTAATGATTTTAGCATATTTTTATTCGCATTGGTTTGCGAATTCAAAGAAAATTTGTTTATCTGTTAGCTTTAAGCCTTTAGCTTTATGCATATTAAAAAGGGAATGAATGAAAGTTGCAATATCAGCATGTCTACTTGGCAATAAGTGTCGTTATGATGGGAGTGAGAATTATGACCCAAAGCTTTTAGGAAAATTAGAGGGGTATGAGCTTATTCCATTTTGTCCCGAAGATTTTTGTTATGGGACTCCAAGACCTACAATGGATTTGGTTAAGGAAGATGGTGAAATTAAGGCTATCTCTAATCTTACGCAAGCAGATTTAACTCCACCGATAAAGGAGTATGCAAAAGCCTTTTTTAATACCAATAAAGAGATAGAGCTTTTTATTGGCAAAGATAGAAGTCCAAGCTGTGGGGTTTGTAGTGCAAGGTTATATGATGCCAATAAAAAGTTACTCTCCTCTGAAGCAACTGGAATAATGGCTCAAGAGGCGAAAAATAGGGGTATAGAAGCGATTGATGCAGAAGATTATATTAATTAATATTTTCTAAATTGAAAGAGCCACTCTTTCTGCTCTTCGCTAAGGATCTTTTGCGATTGAAGAATCTTTGCCTTAAGCTCTTGGAGTTCTTTGAGTGTTAAATACTCTAAGAGTTCCGGTGCTATTTCGAACTCTGGTAGATCGTTGCTGTTCCAGAGCTCCTTTATTTCTTCGATAAGTTTTTCTTTTTCTTCCATTTAATGCCTTTTTTTGTATAATTAGTGAGCTTTTTATAAAGGTAAGGTTTGCTTAGTAGATATATTGTAACACTTTTTCTCTTAGTTACTATTGTTTTTGGCACAAAAGTAGAAGTGGTTGAGTCGTTTGCTGTTGAGTCTCCTCATCGGGTGCAGCAGAGTAATCACAATAAACACTATCATCTGAAGCGGCATAAAGAGAAGAAAAAAGTTATTCAAAAATCACTTACACCAAAAAAGAGAAAAAGGGCTAAAGTCATTATTATTATAGATGATATATCACATCGCTGGCAGTTAAATAAAATTATGGCACTCCCTTTTAAAGTGACACCTTCGATCTTTCCACCAAATAAGATGAATATGAAGAGCCCTCTTTTAGCAAAAGGTTTAAGACACTTTATGGTGCACCTACCGCTTGAGTCCAGCAGCAAAAAAATGAATAGTATGTATAAGACACTTTATACTAGTGCAAGTCAAAAAGAGATCGATGCCAGGCTGGCAGAGATAAGAAGGCTCTTTCCAAAAGCAAAATATATTAATAACCACACGGGGAGCCGTTTTACGAGTAACTATTGTGCCTCTAAAAGACTTTTTCGTGCTGTAAGAAAATATGGTTTTAATTTTGTCGATAGTCGCACAACAGAGCATTCCCAGATAGGTAGAATTGCAAAAGAATTTGGTGCAAAATATATGAAGTCAGATCTTTTTATTGATAACAAAATGAGTGTAGTTGCAATTGAGAAAGAGATTCGCAAAGCTTTAGCAATAGCAAGAAGAAAAGGGTATGTAGTTATGATTGGACATCCCCATCCTGAAACTTTCAAAGCACTTAGAATGAGCCGCAATTTCCTAAAACGATATAATGTAATCTATATTGATGAGTTAAAATGAGAGTGTTAGAGAGTATTCCAAAAGAGTGTGAGCAGATGACACAGTTACCAAAAGAGCTTTGGTGTATTGGAAATAGCAAGCTTTTAAAGCGTAGAAAAGTGTCAATTGTTGGTACAAGACGGCCATTAGCATACACTAAAGATTTTACCTATAAATTAGCAAAAGCTTTGGCTAAAAGAGGTGTTATAGTTGTAAGTGGAGCAGCTATGGGTGTAGATGCAATTGCACACCAAGGGGCAGGTGCAGAAAATACAATTGCGGTTATGGCGAATGGTTTAGATATTCGCTATCCAGCGGTTAATAAAAATCTTATTGCCGATATTGAAAGAAAAGGCTTATGTCTTAGTTTTTACAAAGCTGGTTTTCGTGCTAGATCTTGGAGTTTTGTAGTAAGAAATGAGCTTGTAGTCGCTTTAGGAGAGGTACTTATAGTAACAGAAGCAGAGCTTCAGAGTGGGAGTATGCGAAGTGTAGAGTATGCTCTTAAGATGGGCAAAGAGATCTTTGTATTGCCGCATCGCTTAAATGAGAGTAATGGGACCAATAGCCTCCTTTGTGATGGAAAAGCAAAAGTAATCTACGATATAGAAGCATTTGCAGATAACTTTGGAGTAGCAGAGCTAGAAGAGGATCCTTTTATAAAGTTTTTAGAGACTTCACCCACACTCGAAGAGGCTCTATCGAAATATGGAGAGAGAGTTTATGAGGCTGAACTAGAGGGACTAATTGTTATAAAAGATGGGATTGTTCGGATGTTGTAAGAGGATAACCATAAATTGCCTAGTATAAACAATTTACGGTTCTTATTTTTTAATATAAATCCGTTACTACTTTTTATTATTGCTTATGTTTTGTGCCGTAGTAGCTTGTGGTTTATCGAGCTGTTTGATAACATTTTCGATATACTCTTCGCTAACCATTCCTCTTTGAATTGTAGCAACCTCGCCATTTTTACCAAAGATTAAAAGATAGGGAATTGCACCTCTCCATTGAGCTCTTGTTGCTACATATCTTACAAAGTCCATATTCTCTCTTTGCTCGAGTACATTATAGTTGATACCTTTTGCTTTTACAAATTCTGAGAGTTGAGTTTTTGGCGTCATCTGTACTTCGATTGCTACAATAGCAACTTTATCTTTATACTTTTTAGTTAAATCGATATAGTGAGGTATTGACATTAAACAAGGTGGGCAGTGTGTCCCCCAGAACTCTAAAAGAACAATTTTATTTTGAAACTCTTTAAAGACCAGACCATTTTTTGTTCCTTGAACCTCTAGTGTTTTACCATCGATTGTTTTAAGGTTAAAAGTGAGGGCATTAGCCTCTTTAGCTGAAACAAAACTACTTATTAAAAGTAGTATAAATAGTAATTTTTTAAACATTGTATAATCCTTTTTTACTTTAGAACGACTCTATGCGTTTTTTCTGAGTTGAATTATAACATAATACCCTAATTGATATGGAGTGATTGTGTATTTTATTGTATAATAAGTTTAATTTAAAAGAAAATGAGGATCTATGAAGAGATTAGTAGCACTATTGATTATATCGCAAGGGTTCATATTTGCAAATATTAGTGATAGAGAGATTGCAAATATCTTTATGTTAGGGTTTTACGGGAGTAGTGACAGTGATACATCTATTAAAAATGATATTTGCAAGAGAGGTTTAGGGGGTGTGATTCTCTTTCAAAAGAGCCCTGTTGCAAAGGGTATTGTTAAAAACTTCTCTAATGCGGCTTCACTTAGAGCACTTACAAGTGACCTTGAGAGTTGTGGCACAAAACCACTTATCGCAGTTGACCAAGAGGGAGGGGTTGTGCAGAGAGTGAAATTAGCACGCAAATATCCAAAGGCATCTACTGTTTCAAAAATGGGGCGTAAAAATGCATATGCAACATACTATGCTATGAGTAAAGAGTTAAGTAGTTTAGGTATAAACTTAAACCTCGCACCTGTTGTTGACTTAGCGATAAATCCAAACAATAGAGTAATAGTTAAATGGGGGAGGAGTTACGGTAGGAGAGCTGCAGAAGTAATAACCTATGCTGGTGCATTTATAGATGCTATGCATGCAAATGGTGTTTTAACTTCAATAAAACACTTCCCTGGGCATGGCTCTTCGTTAGGAGATACACACAAAGGCTTTGTAGATGTTACAAACCTATGGAAAAGAGATGAGCTAGAGCCATATAGAGCTCTTAAAAATGCAACCGATACAGTAATGGTTGCACATATATTCAATAGAAAATTAGATCCTAACTATCCAGCTTCACTATCGAGAAGAATAGTTTATGGAAAATTAAGATCTGAAATTGGCTTTCGCGGTGTAGTCATTACAGACGATTTACAAATGGGAGCTATTGCAAAACACTACTCTTTGGCAAATCGTATAGCATTGGCAATAAATGCAGGCAATGATATTTTACTATTTGCTAACCAAGTGCATCCGAAGCGAGTAATCAAAATAGAGAGGCTTATTGGTATAGTTCGTTCTTTGCTTAAGAGTGGTGCAATTAGTGAAACAAGCATAAAAAATGCAAATGCAAGAATAAATGCACTTAAGGATAAACTATGAAGCTAGCCTCGCTTGATATTGGTCTTAAACGCATTGGAGTAGCATTTTGTTTTGATGGAAATGTTGTACTGCCGCAAAATGCGATTATTAGAAGAGGGAGAAAGCAAGCAGCAAATGATGTAAGTTCACTCTTAAAAGAGTGGCAGATTGAGAAGATTATAGTAGGGCTTCCAAAGGGTGGTAGTAGCCAAGAGGAGATGGAGCGGAGAATAAAACACTTTGTGTCTCTATTGGATATAGAGGGTATTGAGGTTGACTATATTGATGAGTCTTTTAGCTCTTTTGAGGCTAAGGAGCAGATGCGAGGGGTTGTTAAGCAAAAAAGAGATGGTAGGGTTGATTCGATTGCTGCAAAAGTCATTCTTGAGCGTTACTTAGGGCATTGATTGGCGAGAGTTTCTAAAGATGTGAAATATTTTATGGAAGATTAAGGGCTTTTATGGAATTGTAGAGAATTGAAAGATAAAGGAGGAGAGAATGTTCAAACTAAAAGAGCATAACACAGATGTGAAAACAGAGTTTATAGCAGGTTTAACAACATTTTTAACAATGATGTATATAGTACCTGTGAATGGGTTTATCTTAGCAGATGCAGGGCTACCAATGGGTGCAGTAGTAACTGCAACCGCACTTATTACGATATTGGCTACACTCTTTAGTGGTTTGTGGGGGAATACGCCAATTGCAATGAGTGTTGGCATGGGACTAAATGCCTATTTCGCTTATGGTTTGGTTTTAGGCATGAAGATTCCTTGGCAAACTGCTTTGGGGATAGTTTTTATCTCTGGGGTTATATTTGTCATTCTTTCGTTTACAAAGTTTCGTGTTTGGATAATGACAGCTATTCCTATGGATCTTCGTCGCTCTATTAGTGCGGGTATTGGTGCATTTATCGCTTTTATTGGTTTAAAAGAGATGCATATCATTGTACCTGATAAAGCAACTTTTGTAACGCTTGGGCACTTTAGTGATCCACGTGTCTTACTTGGAGCATTTGGAATACTTTTAGCACTTATTCTCCATGCCTATCGTATTCGAGGTGCTTTTATTTTAGCGGTTTTGATTAGTTCACTAATAGGGTGGAGCTTTATTCCAGATCTAAAGTTTCCAGAGCATCTCTTTAGTATGCCAGCATCAATTGAGCCTATCTTTTTAAAACTCGATATTGTTTCGGCACTCTCACTCTCTTTGCTTCCTGTGATTATTACTTTTTTAATTACAGATATGTTTGATACATTAGGAACTTTAACTGCAGTTGGAGCAAGAGCTAATCTTTTCCAAGAGGGAACTAAAGATGATAAAGCCTTAGAGAAGACACTCGAAGCAGATGCGGCTGCAACAGTGGCTGGATCTCTGCTAGGTGTCTCTACAACTACTTCGTTTATAGAGTCTGCTAGTGGGGTAGAGGCTGGCGGTCGTACAGGCTTAACGGCGGTATTTACATCTCTCTTTTTTGTATTAACTCTCTTTTTACTTCCACTCTTTAAAGCGATACCAGAACCGGCAATTTTGCCAATATTGGTAGCTGTTGGGGTGCTAATGTTTATGGAGCTTGGACGAATGAACTTTCAGGAAATGGATATTGCAACAGCAGCAGCTGCCTTCTTTTCGATACTACTAATGCCACTTACATTTTCAATTACCAATGGATTGGCAGCGGCATTTGTAACCTATAGTGTCATTAAATTAGCCAAGGGTGAATGGAAAGATCTTAATTTAGGCGTTATTGTAATCTCTATTATTTCACTCATTGTATTTATTGTACACAAGTAAGGAGTAGTAGTTGGAAAAGTACTATTATGGGTATGATGAGTTTTTAAAAGACTCTGTAGCACTATCAAAAAGGGTAGAGGAGTTTGATGCCGATACTCTCTTGGCTGTTGCAAGAGGTGGGTTGACACTTGGGCACTTTATGGCACAGATTCTAGATACAAGACGCCTCTTCTCGCTAAATTCTATTCTTTATGAGAAAGAGCACAAAAAAGAGAGTATCGAGATTTTTAATATCCCAGATTTAGAGAGTGCAAAGCGAGTATTAATTATTGACGATATTGTCGATAGTGGTCAGACTTTAAAAGAGATTGTAGCAATTTTAGAAGAGAATTACCCCCATTGTGAGTTTAGGTTAGCAACCATATTTTATAAGCCAACAGCAGTAATCAGAGCAGATTACGCACTTAAAGAGGCAAAAGCGTGGATCGACTTCTTTTGGGAGGTTGATCCATTTCGAATAGAGGGTTAAATTCCATAAAGCTTTTTAAAGAGAATCATTCCTGCTACTGTAGCACTGAGTGTAAAGAGAATATTGAGTGCTACATTAAAAAATGCTTTTGTATAGAGTCCCTGTTGCAGCATAAGAACTGTTTCGAGTGAGAATGTAGAGAAGGTGGTTAATGCACCTAGCATTCCTGTAATTAAAAGTGCTTTAATATTGGGTGCAATGGTTTGTTCGAAATAGAGTGCTAAAAAGCCAATTAAAAAACTTCCTATAACATTTACCCCAAGTGTTCCAAATGGAAAAGATGCCCCTATAAGTTTATTGATATAGTAAGAACCACTAAATCGAAGGATAGCACCAATAAAGCCACCAATACCGACTGCTAATATGAGGTTTGGATTCATCTACTCTCCTATGCTTTGCTAAAAGAGACAATTTCAATTTTCTCTTTTGTGATAAAGAGATTGGAGAGTGCCTCTTTGTGCTCATTTAAAAACTCTTTTAGTTTTGCGTCGTTATCGATAATCTCTATAATAAGTGGCATCTCATTAGAGAGGTTTAATATATCGAAAGTGTGGAGTGTAGAGTGCTCGCCAACGCCTGCAACTGCTTTATATACAGTCGCTCCAGCAAGTTTAGACTCTTTTATACTCTCTAAAATATATTTCCATAGTGGTTGGTTGTTAAATCTATCTGTATTGTCTAAATAGATTCGTAGTAAGGTTCTTTGATCCGATTGTTTTTGCATAGTGTAATCCTACTTTTTCTCTTCAAAGATAACAATTTCATATCTACTTTTTTTTCGTACCATCGCTTTGTTTTTAGGTACAGAACCTAAAAGATTTGCCTCTCTTAATTGCTCTTTGAGGTGTTCTATCTCGCTCTCCATCTCTTCCATCTGCTCTTTGAGGCGTAAGATAATATCTATTCCAGCAATATTTACACCAAGTTCTCTTGTAAGACGAAGAATAAGCTTCATTCTATCAATATCTCTTTGAGAGTAGAGACGAATTCTCCCCTCTGTTCGTGATGGGGTAATAAGCCCCTCTCTTTCGTATTGACGAAGCGTTTGTGGGTGTATATTGAGCATCGAAGATACAATACTTATTAAATATACAGGTTCATCATAACTATGCATTCTCTTCTCCTTACTCTGGTAATTTCTCTAAACAGCTTTTGAGATCGTCGCTTAGTTTATCTACATCTGGCAAGACAATGTTAGCAACGAGATAGAGGTCACCTTTTCCACCGCCACTCTTTGGAAAACCTTTCTCTTTTAATCGGAACTTTTGACCATTTTTAGTATTTTTAGGTACCTTTAGGGTAACCTTTTTTTCAGGTGTATCGACCTCTATTTTTCCGCCAAAGAGAGCAGCTTTAAGAGGAATATCTATTGTTTTGTATAGATTATCGCCATCTCTCTTATACTCTGGTGATGGTGCTACATTTACAGTAATTAAGAGATCGCCTCTTTGTCCATTGTAGCTTTGTCCTTTACCACGAACGCGTAGTGTTTTTCCTGTCTTTATACCGGCAGGAATCTTGATATCAAAACTCTCTCCATTATCGAGTGTTATATGGTGTTTTCCACCAAGAACAGAGGTGATAAATGGTACAGTAATAGAAGTTTTTATATCTAAGTCGGGTGCTCTATAGCCACCACCAAAGCCACCTCCGCCAAATCCTGCACCATGTGAGGTTCTAAAACCGTCAGAGCTAAAGCCTCCGCCAAAACCGCCTGCGGCACCACCACCAAACATTGCTCTAAGGATCTCTTCTAAATCGACATCGGCACCTTGAGAGTGTGCAAAATCTTGGAAGCTTTGACCACCAAACATTTGGTCACCAAATTGATCATATTTTGCTTTTTTCTCTGGATCGCTTAGTACTTCGTATGCGGCATTGATCTCTTTAAATTTTTCTTGACTTGCTGGATCTTTATTGATATCTGGATGGTATTTTCTTGCTAGTTTACGGTATGCTTTTTTTATCTCATCTGCAGAGGCATTTTCGCTTACCCCTAGTGTTTCATATAGACTCTTTGCCATTCTTATTCTCCTTTATACTATAGCATATTCAAAATTTTTTAATAGATTATATCAAAATTGTTTAGTCGATGTCAATCAACTTTCTTAAAAAAGTGGAAAAAACTTAGATTTTCTTTAAAGATTTAGGCTTTTTGCTTGGAGGGGTAGAAGAGGGGAGTTCAAGCTCACAGAGTGAACTTGATTTGCTTAATGAAGGAAGTGTCTCACACCTGTAAAGTACATGGCGATACCATGCTCATCGGCCGCTTCGATAACCTCTTTGTCTCGGATACTTCCACCTGGCTGGATAATTGCTTTTACTCCAGCAGTTGCTGCTGCATCAACAGAGTCTCTAAATGGGAAGAATGCTTCACTTGCAAGACTTGCCCCCTCAATACTTAAACCAACCTCTTTAGCCTTTTTAATTGCACACTGAGCAGCATCTACACGGCTTGTCATTCCCATACCTACTGCAACCATTGCACCATCTTTAACATAGACAACACAGTTACTCTTCGTTAAACCTGCAACCTTCCATGCTATCTCTAAATCTTGCAGTTGCTCTTTGGATGCCTCTAAATTTGTAACTAATTTTGCGTTATGCACTTCGTTGTCACAGATGCAGTCGCTATTTTGGTAGACAAAACCACCATCAATATGTTTAAAGTCAGCCTTATCGTTGGCTCTTAAGAGTTTCTCGCTATCGAAACTAAAGAGTTTGAGTCTTTTTTTCTTATTAAACTCTGCAAGAGCCTCTTCAGTGAATCCGCCTGCTACAATTACCTCTAAGAAGATTTCGTTCATCTTTTTAGCTAAGTCGATATCTACAATACCATTTACAGCAACAACCCCTCCAAATGCAGAGACAGGGTCACACTTGAGTGCTTCTGTATAAGAGTCTAAAAGTGACTCTTTTAGTGCAAAACCGCAAGGGTTACCATGTTTTACAATACAGACTGCATCTCGCTCGCCAAAGCTTGTGGCAATTTTAACTGCACCATTAATATCTGTTAAGTTATTAAAGCTCGCTTCGCCTTTAATGGCTTTAAAGTGTTCACTAAAGAAGTTATCAAACTCATAGAGTGCACCGCTTTGGTGTGGATTTTCGCCATAACGAGTATCGAATACTTTGCTTCCTACAATAAACTGTTTTGCACCAAAGCCTTCGTTGAATCGGCTATTCATATAGTTAGCAATCATACTATCATACGCAGCTGTGTGCTCATATGCTTTAATCATAAGATCTCTTCTAAACTCTAGTGTATCTTTTTTCTCTTTAAGTGCTTCTAATACTGCATTGTAGTCATTGCTATCCGTAACAATTAGTACATCTTGAAAGTTTTTAGCAGCAGAGCGAACCATTGTTGGTCCACCAATATCGATATTCTCAATAATCTCTTCGAAGTTGTCAGTTCGCTCAATAGTCTCTTTGAATGGATAGAGGTTTACACAAACTAAATCGATAGCCTCTACATTTAACTCTTTAGCCTGCTCTTGGTGTGCTTTATTGTCTCTTTTATAGAGAATACCACCATGCACATAAGGGTTAAGTGTCTTTACACGCCCCTCAAAGCACTCAGGAAACTTTGTAATTGCATCAATCTCTGTTACCGCAATACCTGCATCTTTAATTGTTTTATAGGTACCACCAGTTGAGATAATCTCAAAACCTAGCTCTTTTAGCCCTTTTGCAAACTCTACTATACCACTCTTATCACTCACACTCAAAAGTGCCCTCATTGAACATTCCTTAGATTGAAATAGATTGTGTATTATATCTAATCTCGCTTTATGTATAATGTTGTCATATTTTCTAAAAGAGAGGTAGAGAAATGATAATTATTCCTGCACGGCTTGCATCTTCTCGTTTGCCAAATAAAGTATTGGCTGACATTGCCGGTATGCCAATGGTTATTCGTACAGCAAAAGCAGTTGCAAATGTTGATAGCGTAGTAGTAGCTACCGATTCGCAAGAGGTTATAGATATTGCAAAAGAGTATGGCATAGAGGCTGTGATGACAAGTAGCAGCTGTAAATCTGGAACCGATAGAATATATGAAGCGGCAAAAAATCTTAATCTTACTCCTGATGAGATAGTTATTAATGTGCAAGCTGACGAGCCTTTTATCGAAGAGAGTGTCGTAGAAGAGATGCTTGTAATAACCCAAAAGTATGCAAGTAGTAGCGATGTGATTGCTACAAGCTGCTATAAACGAGTCTCTAAAGAGGTGGCACAAGATCCAAACTTAGTAAAAGTTGTTACCAATTTAGATAGTATGGCACTCTACTTCTCTCGCTTGCCAATTCCATACGATAGAGATGGTAACCTTAGTGAGTATAAAGCACATTTAGGGCTCTATGGGTTTACAGTTGCTAAACTTGAGAAGTTCTGTAGTATGCAAGGTGGTGTGCTTGAAGATATAGAGAAGTTAGAGCAGTTAAGAGTCTTAGACAATGGGTATAAAATAGCCTTAACCGAAGTGGAGAGTAAAAGTTTTGGAATCGATACCCAAGAGGATTTAGATAAAGCTGTTAAAATGTATACACTATAAAAAAGTGATTTTGCAATATCATTATATTGTTAGAACCCTTTAGCTTTTAGCTTTGGGCTTTAAGCTTATTATCCTCTTGCTGCCCTTCCAAGATCCCACATTGGCATAAATATTCCAAGTGCTAAAAGAAGTACAAGACCAGCAATCATAGTAATCATGATAGGTTCAATATAGGCTGATAGATTATCAATAATACTTTGGAATTTCATATTATAATACTCTTTTGCTTTTCCTAGCATATGGTCAAGTTGTCCACTGCTTTCACCTGCACGGATCATTTGAAGAATCATATTCTCAAAGAGACCAGTCTTTTCAAATGCCTCTGAGAGAGAGACACCTCTTCCTATATGAACATTGATACTCTCTAGTTGTTGTTTTAGATAAGTATTGTCAACAACTTTCACAGATGTTTCAAGTGCTTCAGAGACAGGAATTCCGGCACGAATCAGTGCTTCTAAAACTAATATATAGTTATAGATATTTGCAAGATAGACTACTTGCCCAATAAGATAGAACCGTTTATTGGCTAATATCTTATCAACATAGAGTCTAAATTCTGGATTAGATTTATAAAGGTATTTAATAATTATAAAAATAGCTACAATTGTAAGTATTATATAGACTCCATAGTTATGAAAAAAGCTTTCTGTTGCAAGTAAAAACTTAGTTGCTAATGGTAGGTCGGCACCAAGTTCAGCAAAAATTTCTTTAAATTTTGGAACAACTTGTGTGATAACAATTACAAATGCTAAAACCATAGCTAAAAGTACAGTTATAGGATAACGGATTGCTTTTAAAAACTTGCTACGATTATCTCGCATAACTTCTAAAATTTCTGCAAGTTTTGTATAAGAACCTGAGAAGTTACCTGTAGTTTCCCCTAACTTTGTCATTGCCATTACAATATGCCCCATTTGCTCTTTGTGAGGTTCTAATGCTTGTGACATACTTTTACCAGCATTTATATCTTGTGAAGCTGCGGAGAGTATCTCTTTGAGAGCTTGATTTTTTGTATTTGCTACAATATCCTCTAATACATCATAAATTGGTAAACCAGCATCAGTCATAACTGCAATTTGCCGTATTGCTGCAATCTTTTCATCTATAGAGAGCTTCTTGACTGAGATCATGTTGAGTTGTTTAATAATATCATCCATAATCTCATTTGCAGGAGCACTCGTTTTACTAGTTCCAACAACTATAATATTAGGAAATTCCTGTTTTACAATAGCAGAAGCAATAATTGGATTTTCTGCTTCAACAATTTTCTCTCTCTTTTGACCTCTATGTAGATATTCAACTTTATAATACATTTTTATAACCTAGCCACCCTTAAAATTTCATCGATAGTAGTTTTGCCCTCAATTGCCTTTTGAATACCATCATGAAACATAGGAAGAAATCCTTCTTCCTTCGCGAGTTTTTCAAGTTCATCTTGGTGTGCCTCTGCGGCAATAAGACGAGACATATCAGTAGAAATAGTGAGAACTTCTGAAATCATCTCTCTTCCCATATATCCAGAATGGTAGCACTGTTTACATCCTTTTCCTTTATAGAATTGCGGTTTTGTTTCAAAAGAAAATTCTTTTGAAATTGAATCAATAAGTTTTTGTTCAACTGTAGTTGGTTCCTTACAGTAAGGACAGATTTTACGTACCAATCGCTGTGCTTGTATAGCGACCAAAGAACCACTTACGAGATAACTTTCTATTCCCATATCAATAATACGATATACGGCTGCAATGGCACTATTTGTATGTAGAGTAGAGAGAACCAAGTGACCTGTCATAGCAGCTTGAATAGCAATACGAAGTGTTTCAGTATCACGGATTTCTCCAATCATAACTTTATCTGGATCTTGTCGTAAGATAGATCGAAGAGCAGATGCAAAAGTTAATCCGGCAGAATTATTTACTTGTACTTGCTGAATACCATTCATTTGGTATTCAACTGGATCCTCTACTGTAATAATTTTATCTTGAACACTCTTAATTGCATTGAGTGCACCATAAAGTGTTGTAGTTTTACCACTTCCGGTAGGACCTGTTACTAAAATAATACCATAAGGGCTTTTAATTGCATTATTAAAAGCATTATAGTTATGGTCATTCATCCCCATCTCTTCTAAAGTAATAAGAGCCTTAGTTTTATCTAAAATTCTTAAAACTATAGATTCTCCAATAAGAGTAGGGAGTGTCGAAACTCGAAAGTCAAACTCTTTTCCAACAACCTGAGCAGTAAAACGCCCATCTTGTGGTTTTCTCTTCTCTGCAATATCTAAATTTGAAAGCAGTTTTAAGCGAGAGCTTAAAGGACCAAAGATAATTTTATCGAATATGAATCGTTGCTGTAGCATTCCATCGATTCGATCTCTAACAATACAGTTTTTTTCGGTTACTTCTATATGTATATCACTTGCTCTAGCCAGAATAGAGCTCTTTAAGATAAGTTCAATTAATTTTAAAACTGCTGGAGATTCATCCTCTTCACTATTTGCACTTGAGTTGAGATCTTTTTTTATATCTTCAACATATATTTTGAGGCTCTCGTAAGTTTCTATCTGAAGTAACTTCTCTTTAATACTCTCGAAAGATGAAATAGCTCGTTTCAAAATTTTGTTTGGAAAAAATCTACTGATTGCATCTTGTGCAGCCATATCGAGAGGATCTGCAAAAACAACATGGATATAGATATCATCTTCCTCTACTATAACAATACGGTTTTTTAGAAGCAAAGAGGTTGGGATTTTATCAAATAGTGAACTATCAATCTCTGTGTCTTGTAAGTCAATATATTCAATGTTGAGGGCTTGAGCAATATATTTATAGAGTTTGGAAGTGTTTATACCCTCTTTTGAGAGTTTGTCTATCTCTTCAAAACTTAAATTGCCGTTTCTAATCTTATGGAGTAAATAATCAAAAAAGAGTTTTTCGTCAAGGTAATTTTCTTCAATTAGATTACCTAATCGAATCTCATTTCTTGAGGTTTCAGAGAGAAATTCTCTAAGTTTCTCTTTTTTAATTATATTATCCTTAATTAGTAATTCTATAAGCTTTCCCATGTTCTACTACTTTATTCTCTTACCAAATCGTAATTTATCTAATAATGCTTTTGCCTTAGGTGATTTCGTTTCATCATAATAAGATTGTAATACTTTAATTGCGTCAACTCTAAAACCCTGTTTAGCTCTTGCTTTGGCAAAAATTATCCAACTCTCTTCGATATCTCCGTCGATATTGTTGGTATTAATAGCCCAAGTCTCAGCCTTTTTGTAGTTCCCTTTTTTGTAATAGTATTTTGCAATTTTGAGTGAATCTTGAGGATCTTGTGTTGATTTAAATCTCTCTTCAATTTCAGCTATTTTTTCTTGTTCCTGTATGGCTTGAACACTCTTTTGGGGAATTACAACACTATTAGTATTAGAAGTTGTTTTTTTCTTCTCTTTGTTGTCAAACCCAATTACTCTAATTTCATCTTCTGGAAGATTTGGTTTTACAATTTTTGCATTACTTAAATCTATTGTATCATCTTGTTTAATTTGTGGTGTTGTTTGTGCCGCTGCTATAAGAGGATTTTGATTAGAATTCTGTTGTACAACTGCTGCACTATTAGGTTGTTGAGTTGTTGCTGGTGTCTTGGTGATTATTATAGCACTCTTTTCTTGTTGTGGGGTTTGTACTTTTGTAGGAGTTGTTTGCTTTGCTTCAGTTTGGTTATTTTTATTTGCATCAGAAGAGTATGTAGTTGCAACAATACCAATTCCAACTATTAAAATGAGTGTACCTAAACTATAAAGCAAAGGTTTTTTAATCTGGTTTCTTTTATATTTACGCCATTTTTTTTCTAACTCTGGAATATCATACATTTATTGCTCCTGTTGCAATGGCTGCCATCTCTAAGAATTTTTGAGAAAATTTCTCACGACTAAATTGAGAAGGGTCATTCTTCTCATAATATTGATAGATTTCAAACGTAGTATACATTAATTTACTACATGCCCTAAAATTTCCGTTTGTCACTTTATAAATAAAGTCAATATTTTTCTGTTTAATCAAGTTGGCAATTTCAAATTGATTAAATTTAAGTAAGCGTTGGTGAATATAGGTTTTTAACTCATCTTTATTTGCATTTTTGAGTTCAATACTGCCCCAAATTCTTGTTTGAAAGTGTGATTTAGCAATAACATCTTCATCAGTCGTTTTATGAACTGCAATTACAAAACGTAACACGCCTGTATCTGAGAGGATTCGAATCTCTTCTAGAATCTTTTTTGGATAGAGTTGTGCTTCGTCTAAAAGTATAATAATTTCGCGTTGTCCTTTAATGGCTTTACAATATTCAACAAAAGTATTAAAATCAACTTTAGTGTTTTTAGGCATCTTTTTTTGAATTAAAATGGTAAAGAGGCGTCTAAAAAACTCCTCTTCGCTTAAGAGTGGAGAGTTGATAAAATGTATCTCTTTTTGATACTTTTTCTTTTCGTAGATTCGCTTTAAAAGTAAGCTTTTTCCAGTACCTGGTTCGCCATATAATAGCATTAATTTAAATGGTTTTTCAAATGACATTTCAAGCTCTTCATATGCCATTATTGAGCTTGGAAGTTCAACATAACTCTCTAGATTGATTTCATCTATAAAACACTCTTTGGCAACTTCGAAATAACTCACTTTACAATACTCCTATATCCTAGACTCTTTAAAGAGAGATTTTTACTACCGTTTGTAATATGTGGTGTTATTATAACAACTAATTCTTCGGTTCGTTTGATTTTCTTCTCTCTTTTAAAGGCTCCTCCTAATAGTGGCATATCGCCAAG
>JALVWQ010000067.1 GCA_027034975.1 Campylobacteraceae bacterium | reverse complement strand
AAAAGACAGTGACTTAAGCCCTACATTCGAAACAAGTGTTGGTAAAACAGTTGACACAGAGCTTATTAGTGATGAGAAAGATTGGACTTGGGATGGTGGTATCTTTAAACCTGCATGTATCGGTGATGCTGTATGGAAAGATGAGAATGCAAATGGTATCCAAGATGCAGGTGATAGACCACTAGCAGGTGTTCATACGAAGTTAAGTTACGCTGATAGCAATGAGACAGTAACAAATGTACTAGGTGAAGTAGTAGAGCCGCAAGATACAGATGATAACGGTACATACAAATACTGTAACTTAGTACCAGGAGATTATGTAGTAACATTTACTGCTGATCCAGATGCTAATGGTACACCATACCTTAGCACAAAAGCAAACGAGGGTAACGATACAGTTGATAGCGATATCCCAGGTCTTGTACAAGGCGGAGGTAGCGCACCAGCTGAGACACTAATCAGTGGCGAAGATAACGATACAATCGATGCAGGATTTATCCAAGAGATCTGCTTGGGTGATTATGTATGGTACGATGAGAACCTAAATGGTGTACAAGATAGCAATGAGTCTGGTGTTGTAGATATTAATGTAACACTTCTAGATAGCAGAGGAAAAGTTGCAAAAGATGTTTACGGTAACACTGTAAAAATAACAAAAACAAATGGTAAGGGTTACTATAAGTTCTGTCACCTAAGACCAGGTGTTGATTATCAAATTAAGTTTGATATCCCAGAGTCATACCTACCAACACTACAAAACCAAGGTAGTGATGTAAAAGACTCTGATGCAGGAAAAGATGGTATTATCCATGTTAAACATCCTGTAAGAGATGATATGACAAACGATTTAGGAATCTACTGTGAGTGTGATGATTATGAAGTACACCCAGAGAACTATAAAAAAGTAAAAGCACCAGCACTTAGTGTGTTTGGTGGTATCTTAGCAATCTTAAGCCTTGGCTTAATGGTTGCAAGAAGAAGGGAAGAAGCGTAAGGGTTTCTTTTCTTTAGAAGTTATTGCTAATAGTAGATATGTGCAGTAAGGGCAACTGCACCCTACTTTACTTCAAGCTTTTGGCTTTTAAATTACTTCTCTTTCTGATCTAGTCTTGTATTTTCGATTTTCCATAAATGGTTAATAATTTATAGTAAATTATTGTAAATTTCAATACTAAATTTGGGTAAAACTGTTTTAGTTATGATTTTAATGTGTAGATTACGCTATCAATTCAATAAATCACTATATTGTATTAATATATTAATACATCTATGAATCTCTTTAATATCAGATAATATTATTATTTATTATATTTTTTATCAATAAAATTTAGTATTTTGTAAGTTAATTATATTGTATCTAATGGGTATTTTGTGTAATTTTTAAAAGTGTGAAACTTTTACTTATTTATCAGTATTAAACTTCAGTAAATAAAAAAATTAAAAGAACAAAGGAGAAGAGTTGAAAGAGATAGAAAATAGAGAGAGAAAACATCCATTACAAGGTATACCAAAATTAAGTGCTATAGTTGCTACTTTATTGTTTGGTTTAATGGGTTCAGTAGTTGATGCTGCAACATTTACTTGTGATGGGACACCCTATACTGTTATCGGAAACCCCTCTAAGTTTCAAACGGTTAATAGAAGCGATTTAACAACCACTGATTTGGGTATAGTGAATCCAAAAGTTATGGTTAATGGAATTGGATACAATGTTTTAGATAACTATATTTATGCAATTGTTAATGATAAAAAGAAAGATAAAACTTTAAAAAATAAAGATATCGTTCAGATTGATAAAGATTTAAATGTAAAAATGGTAGCTAGATTTGACCCAGCTGACTTTCAGCCAGTCAATGCAAATGGTACTATGGATAATGATGGAAATTACTATTTGCTTGGCAAAAGTAAATATTACTATATTGTTCCTATTGGTGCGAACCCTAGCGATGGTTCAATTACTGCATATGAGAAGAAAGAGTATAACTGGATTACTAAGAAAAAGTGGAAAGAGGCACCATACGATATCGCCTTTCGAAATGTTAAAGGAAAGTTAATTCTCTATGGAGTATCTAGTAAAACTCTTTATAGTGTTGATGTGGATACTGGTGATGTTAATACAGTTGCTACAACTGGTGATCAACTCCCTCCAAATGCTGGTGGAGCGTGGTCTACAGCTGATGGAACACTCTATTTTTATGATAATACTGCAAATGGGAAACTCTATAGGGTAACTTTTAATGGTGATACACCAAAAGTAGAATTTGTTCATAAGGTTCCTCAAAATAGCTATTTTGATGCAACTGCGTGTGTGCCACCAGCTATTAGTAAAAGTGCTGAACCAAAAAGTGTAGATCCAGGAGATCCAGTTACTTATAGTTTTAAAATAAGTAATCCAAGCCAATTGACAATGACTGTGAGTTTTGAAGATATTTTGCCAGATGATTTAAAGTACGATACGACATCTAGAACCCATTTGATTGATTCTAATGAGAAGGATTTAGAGTCAGAAATTAGTGTAGATGCATTTGATAATAAGCAGTTGAAAATATCTAATATTAAGGTTCCTGGTGGTGGATATGTAACATTTAAAGTGACTGTAAATGTAGCAGAGAATATTGCTACTGAAGAGGATATCGATAATCAAGCAGCAATTATTTATGGTGATAATTTACGAAAGACGAGTGATGACCCTACAACTGTCGCTATTGATGATAATACTACAGTCCATGTAAATTATGTCTCTAATCCTTCGATTGCTTTAGAGAAAGAGGCAACATTAAATGATGGCGGCGATGGTGTACAGGCTGGAGATACCATTACTTATACATTTACAGTAACCAATACTGGAAATGTACCATTAAGCAATGTAACTGTAACAGACCCTAAAGTAACAGTCAATGGTGATCCAATTGCAAAACTAGATCCTAATGCAAGCGATAGCACAACATTTAGTGCTACCTATACGCTAACAGCAGAGGATATTAAAGCTGGAAAAGTAGAGAACCAAGCAGTAGTTACAGCAAAAGACCCAGATGGCAAAGAGGTAAGTGATAAATCAGATGATCCAAAAGATCAAACAAATACAGATCCAAATAACGATGGAAACCCAGATGATCCAACAGTAGTTACATTTACTACAAAAGCTCCAGTAGCAGTAGATGACACAAAAGAGGGGGTACCAGGTAAACCAACAACACTATCAACACTCTCAAATGATACAGATGAAGATAACGATATAGATGTAAAAACAGTAAACATTACAACAGCTGGTGCAACAGATGAAGATGGTGATGGAGATAATGATAAATTGGTAGTAGATGGTGAGGGTACATGGAGTGTTGATAATACAACAGGAGATATTACATTCACACCAGAACCTGGCTTTAAAGGTAATCCTACACCAATTAAATATAAAGTAAAAGATAATGCTGGAAATGAGTCAAATGAAGCAACAGAGAGTGTTACATACCCAGTTACGCATCCACCAGTTGCAAAAGATGATAACGTAGCAGGAGAGACTGGTAAGCCAGCATCTGTTAATATCTTAGATAATGATAGTGATCCAGATAAAGATATCGATCCAACTACTATAAACTTTGATCCAACAAGTGTACCAAACGCAAAGGGGAAAGATACAGATGGTGATGGTGATATTGATCAAGTAACAGTACCAGGCGAGGGAGTATGGAGCGTTGATAAAGATGGAGAGGTAACCTTCACTCCAGAAGAGGGATTCACAGGGGATCCAACACCAATTAAATATACAATAAAAGATAAAGCAGGTAATGAGTCAAACCCAGCAAAAATAACAGTAGATTATAAACAAAAGCCAGCAATCGAACTTAAAAAAGAGGCAACATTAAATGATGGCGGCGATGGTGTACAGGCTGGAGATACCATTACTTATACATTTACAGTAACCAATACTGGAAATGTACCATTAAGCAATGTAACTGTAACAGACCCTAAAGTAACAGTCAATGGTGATCCAATTGCAAAACTAGATCCTAATGCAAGCGATAGCACAACATTTAGTGCTACCTATACGCTAACAGCAGAGGATATTAAAGCTGGAAAAGTAGAGAACCAAGCAGTAGTTACAGCAAAAGACCCAGATGGCAAAGAGGTAAGTGATAAATCAGATGATCCAAAAGATCAAACAAATACAGATCCAAATAACGATGGAAACCCAGATGATCCAACAGTGACACCACTACCAAGTAACCCACCAGTTGCAAAAGATGATAACGTAGCAGGAGAGACTGGTAAGCCAGCATCTGTTAATATCTTAGATAATGATAGTGATCCAGATAAAGATATCGATCCAACTACTATAAACTTTGATCCAACAAGTGTACCAAACGCAAAGGGGAAAGATACAGATGGTGATGGTGATATTGATCAAGTAACAGTACCAGGCGAGGGAGTATGGAGCGTTGATAAAGATGGAGAGGTAACCTTCACTCCAGAAGAGGGATTCACAGGGGATCCAACACCAATTAAATATCAAATTAATGATAAGTATGGGAACCTCTCAAATACATCGAGAGTAATTATTAAGTACCGCCAAGATAAGAAAGAAAGACCAACAAAAAAAGTAGCCAATCTTACTGGTTACTATTGGCACGATGAGAATGCAAATGGTATTCAAGATCCAGGTGAATTAGGTGTTGTTGGGCAGGGAGTCTACTTAACAGCACCTGATGGTACGGTTTTGCAGAGTGTAGAGACAGATACAAATGGTTACTACACATTTAGCAATGTGCCACTAGGAAAAGATTATATTGTAAGATTTACTTTACCAAATGATTATCTTGCAACTACTCAAGGTCAAAGTGGGGATCAAAACAAAGATAGTGATGCTAATAGTGATGGATTTGTAAAAATTAATAAGTTTGATGGCAGTAAACACATTGCAGATATGGGTATCTATTGTCAGTGTGATGATTTAGAGGCTAATCCACAGAAGTATAAGTCGAGTGGAGCACCAGCATTGAATATCTTTGGACTACTTTTAACGATTCTTACATTTGGCTTCATCGCTCGAAGAGGAGATAAAGAGGCGTAAGCTTCTTTACTCTTTACATTCTTCTATACCCTCTTTTTTATCGCTTATATATAGAACCGAAGTTGTGATTTATAGTTAACCTAAATTTTGTCGATTAGATTAAGAGAGTTACTAAGTTGATGTAAAGTAACCCCAAATGTTAATTGATAGATTTTTGTAAATGCCTTAGATGAAATGGTTTGTTAAAGATTGTTAATCTCCAATACAAAATTTAGGTTAATTGTTATTGGGTTTATATAAGAGTTTTGATCGTTTATGGTCGCTCAGGAGTGTAAACAATAATTAGAATGAGTAGCTAGAGGTAGGGAATCGAGCTCATATTTATGAACAGATAAGTTTAGTAACTATAAATCCCCCAACGACAAGCCAGATAAACATAGTAAGAGCAGTATAGAAAGAGCTTGCACCTACATCTTTGAATTTAGAAAAGATTGTACCCATTCCAAGGGCCGTCATTGCCATTGTGAGTAGGAAGGTATCGAAACTATTGATGTAGCCTACTATATTTTGCTGGATAATGTGCAGCGAGTTAAAGGCTGCTACAAGCACAAAGTATACTGCAAACCATGGGATAACAAGTTTTGCTCTATTGTTGCTTTCATTACTGCTGTAAGATAAGATAAGCCCTAAAACAATAAGCATAGGGGCGATGAGCATAACTCTTGTCATCTTAACAATTACAGCACTATGAGCCATCTCTGCACTTGTGTGAGGGATAGAGGCAGGAACCGCAACAACTTGTGCCACTTCGTGGATACTGCCACCCACATAGATACCAAACTCTTTTGGTGTCATATGGAAATAGCCTACCGCATCTTTAATGAAGCCTTCATACATTATTGGGTAAAGAAACATCGAAGTAGTCCCAAAAAGTACCACCATAGAGACTGCTATGGCTGATTTATACTCTTGGGCTTTCAAAACTGGTTCAGTAGCTAAAACGGCTGCTGCTCCACATACGCTAGCTCCTGAAGCTGTCAGAATAGAGGTGTCTCTATCCATTTTAAAGAGCTTTATTCCAGCAAATGTACCAATTAAAAGAGTAGTTGTTAGCATAATTAAAGAGACTAAAAAGCCCTCTGTTCCGACACTCATAATCTCTTGAAAGGTGATACGAAAACCATAAAGCACAATAGCAAAACGCAAGATTTTTTTAGCAGAGAATGTTATACCACTCTGCCAAGCTTTTGGAGTTCTGTTATGGAGAGTATTAGCGTAGAATATCCCCAGAACAATACCAATTACAAGTGGTGAAAATCCTAACTGTTTTATAAAGTTTAGTGTGCTTATATAGGTTGCTGCTGTTGCAAAGATGGCAACAAAGAGCACACCACTTGAGATCTCTTTAAGATGTTGCGAAGAAAACATATGCAGTTGCCTTTTATATAGATTTTTCGCAATTATAGCAAAAAATTATAAAAAAGAATTACCTCTTTTTATGTTCTATAAGGCTTCCTTTATTATGGCTAAGGATTTTTGTAATCTCTTTTTTGATGGCAGGATCACTATTTTCGTCGCTGATGATTTCGAGCATCTTATTAATATTTTTATGTTTCATCTCTGACTCTTGTTTAAAGGCTTCGAAGTTATACTCTTGCTCTTTTAGAAGAGCTTCGTGTTTGCGTTTTGCGTGCTGGTTAATGTAGCGAAGAATAAGCCACACTAGGAGTAGGAAGAGGAGTAAAAATGCAACTATTTTATAGAGTGAGATCTCTTGCTCTTTTTCGATAAGTTGGCTTTTTTCTCTTATTTGTGCTAGTTCTAGCGATCTATTTGCCTCGATAGCTATCTGTTTTGTCTTTTCGGCTTGCACTGTTTTTGTCTCTTCTACTTCGAGTTTTTTGAGATGCTCCTCTTTTTGGGCATTGATATTTGCAAGCTCTTTTTGAGACTTTTTTTGCAGCTCTTCGAGTGCGAGTCTGTTTTTGTAATCTATTTTTAAGATCCGCTCTTTTTGACTCTCTACAGCCGCTTTTGTATTATTGTGGCTTACTGTTTTACTCCTCATTGTAAGTTGAGGATTATTACGATTGAGCTCTCTGGTTTTAGCAACTGTATCGCCATCGCAGGCAGTAAGCAAAAAGAGTGCTATAGCTATTAGTAGGCTTCTCATTTAGGCTCCTTTAGTGGAGATAGAGCGGATATTTCTAAAGAGGTGGCTCGCATTTCTATTCCTTTTTTTAGATTCTTACTGAAATTATACTATAAAACATAAATTTTTTTTGCTATAATCAACTTCAGACTAAAAAATGGAGCGTTTAATGAGAATAAGCGGAGCACAGATGGTTTGCGAAGCCATTAATGCAGAGGGTGTTAAGTATGTTTTTGGCTACCCTGGCGGTGCAATCATGAATGTTTATGATGAGATATATAAGCAAGATGGATTTAAACATATTTTAACGAGACATGAACAAGCAGCAGTACACGCAGCAGATGCTTATGCAAGAGTAAGTGGCGATGTTGGTGTGGCTATGGTTACGAGTGGACCAGGGTTTACAAATGCTGTTACTGGGCTTGCAACTGCCTATATGGACTCTATTCCTCTTGTTGTAATTAGTGGGCAGATTCCACTTTCGCTTATTGGAACAGATGGATTTCAGGAGGTTGATGCAGTAGGTATTAGCCGTCCGTGTACAAAGCATAACTATTTGGTGAAGAGCATTAAGGATCTACCAAGAATATTAAAAGAGGCTTTTTATATTGCAAAGAGTGGTCGTCCGGGGCCTGTACTTGTTGATATTCCAAAAGATATTACAAGTGAGATTGCTGAGTTTAACTACCCAGATAAAGTGGAGATTCCTACCTATAAGCCAAGCTATAAAGGGAACAATAAGCAGATTAAAAAGGCGATTGCTGCAATTTTAGAGGCGAAAAAGCCACTTCTTTACATTGGTGGTGGTACCGTTTTAAGTAACGCTTATGAGATTGTAAGAGAGTTTGCAAAAGTTACCCAAATTCCTGCAGTAGAGACGCTCATGGCTCGTGGTGTAATGGGGCATGATAATGAGTTTTTAATAGGTATGCCTGGAATGCACGGAAGCTACGCATCGAATATGGCGATGAGTGAGAGTGACTTAATTATCTCGCTTGGCGCAAGGTTTGACGACCGTGTTACAGGAAAGCTTAGCGAATTTGCAAAGTATGCCGATATTATCCATGTCGATATAGACCCAGCAAATATTGGTAAGATTGTCGATGTTGACTATCCAATAGTTGGGGATGTAAAAATTGTTGTAGAGAAGATGCTTAAAGAGATTAAAGATAAGGTAAATCCAGACCGATATAGTGTTTGGCGAGATCTATTAAAACGTTATGACGAGGTGCATCTGCTTAGTTACGAAGATAGCAATGAGGTTATAAAACCACAATGGGTTATTGAGCGGCTTGGAAAGCTCTTGGGTGCAAAAGCTACAATTACTTCTGATGTTGGGCAGCACCAGATGTGGGCGGCTCAGTTCTATCCGTTTGACCGCCCAAGACAGTGGGTAAACTCGGGCGGTTTAGGGACAATGGGCTTTGGTTTACCAGCAGCTCTTGGAGCAAAAATGGCTGATCCAGAAAAGATTGTAGTAAATGTAAGTGGTGATGGTTCGATCTTAATGAATATTCAAGAGCTAGTAACTGCAGCGGAGTACAAGATACCGGTAATTAATGTAATTTTAAATAACCACTTCCTAGGAATGGTGCGACAGTGGCAGACATTCTTTTACGATAAACGCTACAGCGAGACCGATTTAAGCTACCAGCCAAACTGGAAGATGCTTACAGAGGCGTGTGGTGGTGTTGGCTACGATGTTACCACGAAAGAGGAGTTCGATAAGGCTCTGCAAGATGCTATTGAAGCGAATAAGGTTGCCTTTATTAATGTTGCCGTAGATAGATTTGAGAATGTTCTTCCGATGGTGCCAGCAGGTGGAGCACTCTATAATATGATGCTAGAGTATAAGGAAAGATAATGCAAAAGGTAAGAAGAGTAGTTTCAGTTATCGTACAGAATGAAGCACAGGTACTGGCGAGAGTCTCAGGGCTTTTTGCAGGGAGAGGATATAATATCGATTCCCTTACAGTAGCAGCAATCCCAAATAGTAATATGTCGCATATGACAATTGTTACCCGAGGTAGCAGCCGTGTTATGGAACAAATTATCAAGCAGCTGCATAAGTTAATACCGGTTTATAAAGTTATTGAGCATGAGAGTATGGTCGAGAAAGAGATGGTGCTTATTAAGTTTCATATTGAGAAGACAAATAATAACTTTGCCGATATTCAGGCACTTTTTGAGGCATATAATGGTGGTATTGTTAATGCTGGCGAGGGGATGATAATAGCAATGGCTGCAGATGAGTCACACAGAATTAGCCACTGTATCGAGGCGGCTTCAAACTTTAATCCAGTAGAGATAGTACGAAGTGGCGTTGTTGCGATGGAGCGATAATGCAGATAGCTTTAAACGAGTTAGCCAAATTGATTGGATTAGAGTGCGATAGTACTCTAGTGATAGAGAATTTAGCAACACTTAAAGAGGCAACGCCAAAATCGCTAAGCTTCTTTCATGATGCAAAATATATAGATGACTTAAAAGATACAAAAGCAGCAGCTGTTATTTTAAAAGAAGAGTACTTAGATCATTTACCAGAGGGTGTTGTAGCATTAGTAACAGATGAGCCCTATAAAAAGATGGCATTAGCTACCAAGCTTTTTGCTTATAAACCATCTACAGATACTTTTGAGCCTCAGCTAGGTGAGGGTAGCACTATTAGCGAGAATGCTTATTGTGGCAAGGGTGTGGTTATTGGTAAAAACTCTACTATTATGGCTGGTGTCTTTTTAGGCGATGGCGTTAGTATTGGGGATAATACAATTATCTACCCAAATGTTACAATATACCATGGCTGTAAAGTTGGCTCAAATGTAACAATCCATAGCGGTACAGTTATTGGGAGCGATGGCTTTGGCTTTGTAAGTAAAGACCATAGCAATACAAAGTTTTACCAAATAGGAAATGTAGTTATCGAAGATAGTGTTGAGATAGGTGCTAACTGCACAATAGATAGAGCAACACTTGGCTCTACAGTTATTAAAAGCAATGTAAAGCTTGATAATCTTATTCAAATCGGACACAACTGCGAAATTGGTGATTACAGTGTAATTGTATCACAGGTTGGACTCTCTGGCTCTACTATTGTTGGTAAAGGTGTGGTAATTGGCGGACAGTGTGGCACAGCTGGACACCTAAAAATAGGCGACAGAGCCATGCTCGCAGCAAGAACAGGTGTAACCAAATCCCTAGAAGGTGGCAAAATCTACGGAGGCTTCCCAGCCGTAGAGATAAAACTATGGAGAAAAATGCAAGCCGCTTTGATGCGACTTGTGAAGAGCAGTAAGCCAAAAGCGTAAAGCTAAAAGTGATAAGCTAATGGTTTTGTAGTTCTCTTTAAAAATGTATAGGTAAAATAATCTGTAATTGTTTTACGATTTATTAAGTGAAGTATTATCGGTATTTATTAGACCAATGGAAAGATAGTAATATATCCATAGTAAGCCAGGTATACCATACCAGTATAATCCATCAAGTAGAGTTAGAATAACGATTATGGTGGTTATAGAAGAGATTATTAGTAACCAATAATTGATTTTTTTAATCTTTGAAAGTTGAAACTTCACAGCTGAGATCTCTTTATTGTTTATAAAAATCAAGTGCGTAAATGACCATATAAGTAAAATGATTAGATCAATTGGAATGCCTGAGAGTGGTATTGCTAAAGTATCAGCCCACCAAGGAAATTCGATTCGATCCATACCTTGAAAAAGGTCAAAAGCAAACCCAGCTACTGATATAAATGGAAGAACTATAGCTAATAGTGTAAAATAAATTTTCTTACTTGGAGTAACAATATATCCTTTGCCAATATTTAATAAAAGAATAAAAAGTGTTGATATTGTAATGAGTGATATACCACAATCATGTAAAAAATATTTTGGTGTTAGAAATGACTCTCTTAGTTCAAAAAAGGATTTACTGTCACCAGTGGATAGTTGCATATATTTATGCTTGAAAAGTTCTAAATTTGTAAATGGTTCCATAGGGTGTGAAATAAGAAGCATACTTAAGCCAATAACTATGAGGATTATAAAATATTTCATCAATTATTTTCCTGAATTAATAGAGGCAAGTATTTTAATAGAATTTTAATAAAAAGCTCTAAGCCCTAAGATCTGGGCTCTAAGCTCAAAATTGCCAAGAGGCAATTTTGTTATCCGTTTCTCTTTTCGATAATTTCTGCTGCAACATTTGTAGGAACTTCTTCGTAGTGATCAAATTCCATAGAGTATGTTGCACGACCTTGAGTCATTGAACGAAGGTCTGTAGAGTATCCGAACATCTCTGCAAGTGGTACGAAAGCGTCAACAATTTTGTTTCCTGCTCTGTCGCTCATACCGTTTACTTGTCCTCTTCTCTTAGATACATCGCCGATTACATCACCCATGTACTCTTCTGGTACTTCAACTTCTACCTTCATCATTGGCTCAAGGATTACCGGGTTAGCTTTTTTAGCACCCTCTCTAAAGCCCATAGAACCAGCAAGTTTAAATGCCATTTCACTAGAGTCTACTTCGTGGTAACTACCATCGTAGAGTGTAACTTTTACATCTTCTACAGGGTAACCAGCTTGGATACCTCTTTGCATTGCCTCTTGAACCCCTTTATCAACTGCAGGAATGTACTCTTTTGGAATAACACCACCTTTAATATCATCCACAAATTCGTATCCGCTGCCTGGCTCGAGTGGCTCGATTTTGAGGTAAACATGACCAAATTGACCACGACCACCTGACTGCTTCGCATATTTGTACTCTTGTTCAACTGCGCTTCTAATAGTCTCTCTGTAAGCAACTTGAGGAGCACCAACTTCTGCTTCTACTTTGAACTCTCTCTTCATTCTATCTACAATAATTTCTAAGTGAAGCTCACCCATACCAGAGATAATAGTCTGTCCAGTCTCTTCGTCTGTACTCACACGGAAAGATGGATCTTCTGCTGCAAGCTTTGCAAGTGCAGTACCCATCTTCTCTTGGTCAGCTTTTGTTTTTGGCTCAACAGCAACTGAGATAACTGGATCTGGGAAATCCATTCTCTCTAGCACAACTTTATCTTTTTCTGAGCAGAGTGTATCACCTGTAGTTGTATTCTTAAGTCCAACAACTGCACCAATCTCTCCAGCGTAAATCTCTTTAATCTCTTCTCGCTTAATTGCGTGCATCTTCATAATTCTACCGACACGCTCTTTTTTATCTTTTGTAGAGTTAAGAATATAAGATCCCGCTTCTAGTGATCCACGATATACTCGGATAAATGTTAATTGTCCAACGAATGGGTCTGTCATAATTTTAAATGCAAGAGCAGCGAATGGACCATCATCTGTAGATTCTACCTCTACAACAGCATTCTCATCATCCATTTTTGTACCCTTGATTGGCGGAACTTCAGTTGGAGCTGGAAGGTAATCTACAACAGCATCAAGAAGTGTCTGTACACCTTTATTTTTAAAGGCTGTACCACAAGTCATAGGAACGATTTCCATATTGATTGTAGCTTTTTTGATCCCTTGCATAATCTCTTCTGTTGTGAGCTCTTCGCCCTCCATATATTTTTCCATAAGCTCTTCGTTGATTTCGCAAGAAGAGATCTCTTCGATCATCTTTTCTCTATACTCATCTGCCTTCTCTTGAAGCTCTGGACGGATATCTTGCTCATAGTAAGCAGAACCCATTGCTGCTTCTTTATCCCAAACGATCTCTTTCATCTTTACAAGATCGATGACGCCTTCGAACTCATCTTCTGCACCGATAGGGAGCTGGATTGGAACAGGGTTACCTTTAAGTCTCTCTCTAATTTGTCTCTCTACTTCATAGAAGTCTGCACCAGTTCTATCCATTTTGTTAACAAAAACAATTGATGGAACACCATATCTGTTTCTTTGTCTCCAAACTGTCTCTGATTGTGGTTGTACCCCACCAACAGCACAGAATACAGAAACTGCACCATCAAGAACTCTCATAGATCGCTCAACTTCGATAGTAAAGTCAACGTGACCCGGAGTGTCGATGATGTTAATTTGTTTCCCTCTCCACTCACAAGTTGTCGCAGCAGAGGTAATTGTAATACCTCTCTCTTGCTCTTGCTCCATCCAGTCCATAGTTGCAGCACCATCGTGAACCTCACCGATTTTATGCTCTACACCTGTATAGAATAGAATTCTTTCTGTAGTTGTTGTTTTACCAGCATCGATGTGTGCAGCAATACCAATGTTTCTTAAATCTTCTAGTTTATGTGATCTTGCCATAACTTAGTTCCTTACCATCTATAGTGAGCAAATGCTTTGTTTGCTTCTGCCATTTTGTAAGTATCTTCTTTCTTCTTGAATGCTGCACCTTTTTCTGTTGCTGCATCCATAAGTTCGTTACTTAATCTCTCTACCATAGTTCTTTCGTTTCTTTTTCTCGCTGCATCTACAATCCATCTAATTGCGAGTGACTGTTGACGAACTGGTCTTACCTCTACCGGTACTTGGTACGTAGCACCACCAACACGGCGAGACTTTACTTCCATTACAGGTTTAACATTTTCGATAGCTTTATCGAAAATATCAATACCTTTCTCTCCACTTTTTGATTCGATTCTCTCTAAAGCTTGATACATAATCTTCTCAGCTATACTCTTTTTCCCATCTAACATAAGTTTGTTAATAAACTTTGTTAATACTTTACTTCCATGTACCGGATCTGGTAATACCGGTCTTATTGGAGCTCTTCTTCTTCTCATAATTTTCCCTTCAATCTTATGATTTACTCAAACTCTTTGCACAAAGGTTTTACCAAAGAGTCTGCTTTAGTGTAACTTATACACGCCTCTTATTATTTAGGTCTCTTCGTACCGTATTTAGAACGAGAAACTTTTCTGTTTGCAACACCTGCAGTATCGAGTGCACCACGAACAATGTGATACTTAACACCTGGTAAGTCTTTTACCCTTCCACCTCTTACTAATACAATAGAGTGCTCTTGAAGGTTGTGACCTTCACCACCGATATATGAGATAACCTCAAATCCTGATGTTAATCTAACTTTTGCTACTTTTCTAAGTGCTGAGTTAGGTTTTTTTGGTGTCGTTGTATATACACGAGTACATACGCCCCTTCTTTGTGGGCAGCTAACAAGTGCTGGTGATTTCGACTTTTTAATCACCTTTTTACGCTCTTTACGTACAAGTTGGTTAATAGTTGGCAACTTTGTTCCTTTCTAGTATATTTTTTATCTCTAAAGAGATTGAATCTTGGTGGGTTACACCAAAAAACACTTTGGTAAATAAAGTATTTTGTGCTGTAACGAGTTAGAAATAGGCGTTATTATATCGAAAAATGCTTAAGTAAATATTTAGTAAAAGTAGAAGCTGAAGTAAAAAGGTAGAATCTCTACCTTATTTTATGAGAGAATCTCTTCTATAGTAATGTAGTCTCCTACTCTACCAGTCATTGGCTCTACATCTGTATTTACTGGAAGTGTCTTTTTGCCAGGTCTCCAGTTTGCTGGACATACTTCGCCAGTTTTTGTAGCATGTTGCCAAGCTCTTACTTGTCTTAAAAACTCATTTACATTTCTTCCAACTGATGGTGCTTGTACCTCTTGAGCTACGCAAACACCCTCTGGACTAATTAAAAATCTACCTCTTAGTGCAATTCCTTGCTCTTCTATCATAACACCAAATGCTCTACTAACTTTTCCTGTTGGGTCTGCACCAATTGTTAATTTTAAATCTTTTAATAGAGGTTCTGTCTCTACAAATCTTTTATGAGAGAATTTAGTATCTGTAGAAACTGCTAAAATCTCTACTCCCAACTCTTGGAACTCATCATATTTTGCATTCATAGCCGCAATCTCTGTTGGGCAAACAAATGTAAAGTCTGCTGGATAGAAACATACAACTAGCCATTTACCTTCGTAATCTTTACTGCTAACAGTTGTGTAGTGTCCTGTTTTTGCATCATATGCATCCATTGTAAATTCTGGAGCTTTTTGTAATACCATTGTTGAACTCATCTTTTTCTCCTTTTTTTCTGATGTTATTTGCTCTTCTTGAGGAGTTTCTATTGCCTCTACCTTATTGTTATCACACGCCATCTAAAATCCTTTTGATTTGGATGATTGAATTATACAAAGTTTAGCTTAAAATAAAATTAATTATTTAATAATTTTTATTATTTGGGTAGTTTTGTATATTATTATACTCATTAAATAGTACTGAACATATAATATACACTATTTAAAGATTAATAGGTATAATCGCTAAAATTAAATTTAAGGAGATTTTATGAAATATGCTGCACCTTTCAAAATGAATAAAGAAGATAGTGCGATTACTAAAGTTTTTGGAAAAGCAAAATATTTTGGTATTTATGATGATGCTACAAACAAAATTAAGGTTATAGAAAATTTAGAGCCAGGTGGTCCTGCTATTTTTAACCAACTTTTAGCTGAAGGTGTTGATGTAATTTTAACTCCTCATGCAGGTCCAGGTGCTGTTAATGCCTCTATGAGATTTGGAATAAAAATGTACTATTGTGGAGAAGAGAGAAAACTTCTTTTAGAAGCTGTAAAAGAGTTTCAAGAAGGTAAATATCCTGAGATTACTGCACAAAATTTTATGCAATATCACCAGCACTCTTAACTAAAGTTTAGTTAAAAAGTGTGGCTTATAGTTGTAAGTAAAATTTGTAACCTGTTGCTTTTAAGAGTTAAAAGATCATACCATCGATTGGGCTACTTGCAGTTGCAAAAGGCTTTTTAGGAATTCTGCCAGCTTCATATGCCATTCTGCCAGCTACGACTGCATTTTTCATAGCTTCTGCCATAAGAATAGGGTTTTTAGCTTGTGCGATTGCTGTGTTTGTAAGTACTGCGTCAGCTCCTAACTCCATAGCAATTGCTGCGTCACTTGCTGTTCCTATACCGGCATCTACAACTACCGGTACGCTTACAGCCTCTCTTATAAATACAACATTATAACGGTTTTGGATACCTAAACCACTGCCAATTGGAGAAGCAAGTGGCATAATTGCGTGTGCTCCTGCATCTTCTAGGCGTTTTGCCATAATTGGGTCGTCGCTTGTGTACGCCATGATTGTAAAGCCCTCTTTAGCGAGCACTTCGCACGCTTTAATTGTTTCGATAACATCTGGATAGAGTGTTTTTGCAGTATCTCCAATAACCTCTAACTTAATTAAATCGATTCCTGTTGCTTCTCTAGTTAATCGAAAGAGTGTAATTGCCTCTTCTGCAGTAGTACACCCAGCTGAGTTTGGTAAGAATTTAACATTACTCTCTTTGAAGTAATCCATCAAATTCTCTTCGTTAGGGTTGGTAATATTTACACGACGAACCGCTACTGTAATCATCTCAGCACCACTCGCAATAGTTGCATCGTAAGTTGTCTTAAAGTCCGGATATTTACCACTTCCAACAATTAAACGACTTTGAAATTCATATTTTCCGATTTTTAGAATATCGCTCATGTTAACTCCATTATTTAGTTTCAAATTTTAGCTATTGTACAAAAGTTTGCTTAGAGATAAGCTGGCTTTGTAAATTAAAATTTATTTACGATAAGATCATTTTACTATTAAGTAATAAAGATTTCTATCTACTTGTTTAATATTAAACAATTCTCTTAATATTAAAGTGATAGAATACACTATAAATATTGCAACAAAGAAGCAAGGAAAAGTATGGTATTAATGATAGATAATTACGATAGCTTTACATATAATATTGTACAGTACTGTCGAGAATTAGGTGCTGATTTAAAGGTTATTCGTAACGATGAGTTAACGATAGATGAGATTGAAGCACTCAACCCTGATAAGATAATTCTCTCTCCTGGCCCATCTACTCCTGATGATGCTGGTGTTACTTTAGATGTGATAAAAAAATTTGCAGATTCAAAGCCACTTTTTGGTGTCTGTTTGGGGCATCAAAGTATTGCACAAGCATTTGGGGCAAAGGTTGTAAGAGCACAAAATATGATGCACGGAAAGACCTCTTTTGTGAGTCAAGTAAAAAATACACCAATTTTTAATGAGGTAGATAAGAACTTTGTTGCAACACGTTACCACTCACTAGTTGTCGATCAAAATAGTTTGCCTGAGAATATAGAGGTAACTGCATTTAGCGATGACGATAATGAGATAATGGCACTGCAGATAAAAGGGAAACCAATTTATGGCGTGCAGTTTCATCCAGAGTCGATAAAGAGTGATTTTGGACATAAAATTTTAGATAATTTTTTATCACTATAGCATTGAAAACCTCTCTTTGTAGGGATTACTACTACAGGAGAGTTTTGGTAAGGGAGATAAATTGACAGAGTGCAACTTTTCGAATAGGTTTAGAAATATATTTCTCTCTCTTTATGCTCTTTTAATAGCTATTTTACTCTTCCTCTCACCATTTAGTCAGACTGAGGCGAATATTCTCTATAGTCAGAATATGACGATAGAGACCCTTATTGTTAAAGAGATATACAACTATTTACAGACTGATTGGAGTATGCGACTCCCTTTTTTTATACTTTCGCTCTTTTCCCTTAGTATCTATATGCGTGTGATAGAGGAGTATTTTAAGAGGGATAGCATCTATTACAATTTAGCAATTATAATTTACCTATTAATTCCTGGTGTAACGCTTTCGTTTATTCTTGTTAATTATGCGACTGTGCCCATTTTTCTGACGCTTTTAATTGTCTATGCGAATATAAAGGGTAATAGAGTACTCTTGATTGCAGTGTCTGTGTTACTTTTATTCACACATAGTGCTCAATTTGTGGTCTATCTTGCACTGGCACTCTATGGGTATAAGAAAAAAGAGTGGTGGTTACTTCTACTTGGGGTTGGATTTATACTTTTAGCTTCAGTTATTGCAACTTACGATATCGATGGAGTACCAAAAGGACACCTTACTCAAATTATTGGTATCTACGCTGCTATACTCTCTCCTATACTCTTTTTGGTTGTGGTATACGCTATCTATAGAAGAGCTATTAAAAAGAGTCGTGATCTACTCTGGTATATAGTTGCAACTGCTTTTGTGGTCTCTCTTTTACTCTCTATTCGTCAAGCGATTAAAATTACAGATTTTGCACCATTTGTTGTGTTATCTGCTCCTCTTGTTGTGGCGATTTTTAGAGATAGTTTAGCTATTCGTTTGCCAGAGTTTAGAAAGTTTTATTATCTTATTTGCAAATCAGTTCTTATTGTGCTACTTTTAGAGACAAGTATAATCTTTTTACACTATCCACTCTATAGATATACACAGTTTAAAGAGATTCTGCTTGACTCTTCGATATATGAGATACCAAAAATTGTAGAAGAGTTAAAAAGTAATGGTAAAGTGTGTAAAGATGAAATTAATAGTCACGATTTGACTCTCTATAGATACTATGGTATTAGCAAGTGTCGCTAATCGTGTTTCTAAAATACACAAATTAGGCTCTTATTGTAATTAGTTAAGCCTATCTAGTCATAATTAAATTAATGTGATGATAGAATCTTCGAATAATCTTGTAAGAAGGAGAGTTTAATGGCTCAAAAGGCAATAAGAGAGTATGACGGCAAAGCACTATTTGCAAAGCACTGGAATGAGTACTTTGATGGATTCCATTATTCTTTTAAATCGGTATTAGTTACCAGTGGTGATAAGTTAAGAGAGAAGGCGAAAGAGCATGGGTTTGAGTGGCTAAATCAAGAGCCACTTGTAGCAAAACCAGATATGCTTTTTGGTAAAAGAGGTAAGAATGGTTTAGTTCTCTTTAAAGTAGAGAAGCCAGGTGATGTAACTTTAGAGGATGCAGCAAAGTGGATTGATGAGAAGAGATCACACGATGTAACACTACTTTCTGGAGAGAAGGGGCAATTAACACACTTTATTGTCGAGCCATTTACTCCACATACACAAGAGCAAGAATACTATATCTCAGCTACAACTGTAGGTGAAGATGATGTACTCTATATGTCTGCTGAAGGTGGTATGGAAGTAGAAGAGAATTGGGATAAAGTAAATGAAGTGCATATTCCAATCAATATGTCAGATGCAGATATGGAAAAGGCAGTGAAGTCACACATTCCAGAGGGAATTCCAGAAGAGAATAAAGCTGCTTTTGCATCGTTTGCAATTCAGTTCTATAAATTCTTTAGAGATCTCCACTTTGCATATTTAGAGATCAATCCAATTGTTATGCTAGAGAATGGTGAAATGGCAATTCTTGACCTTGTTGCAAGATTAGATGACACTGCTGGTTTCTTAATGAGAGATGCTTGGGGTGATATTGAGTTCCCCACTCCATTTGGTATGGAAGATATGTCTCCAGAAGAGAAAGCGATCGCAGAAGCAGATAGCAAATCTGGTGCATCGCTAAAACTTACAGTTTTAAATCCTCAAGGCCGTATTTGGACTATGGTTGCTGGTGGTGGAGCATCTGTTGTATATGCTGACACAATTGCAGACTTTGCTGGTGTTGAAGACTTAGCAAACTATGGTGAGTACTCTGGTGGACCAACTACAGGTGAAACTAAGTTCTATGCAGAGACAATCTTTGATTTAATGACAAGATATGAAGATCCAAGAGGAAAAGTTTTAATTATTGGTGGTGCGATTGCAAACTTTACTGATGTTGCAAAAACATTTACTGGTATTATCCAAGCGATGGAAGAGTGGGCAGAGAAGCTAAAAGCACACAAGACTAAGATCTATGTAAGACGCGGTGGTCCTAACTACGAAAAAGGTCTTAAGGATATTAAAGAGGCTGCAGATAGATTAGGTTTAGATATTGAGGTTTATGGACCAGAGACGCATGTTACAGACATTGTAAGAATGGCATTAGAGAAGTAAGGGTAGGAGAAGCAGATGAATAGACTATTTACAAAAGATACACAAGCAATTTTTTGGAATAATAACAAAACAGCGATTCAGCGAATGTTGGATTACGACTATACAATTGGTAGAGAGAAGCCTTCAGTAGCAGGTATTGTTGCTCCAACAAGCAGTAATAAGTTTGAGAAGTTCTTCTATGGATCTGACGAAATTATGGTACCGGTTTACAAATCTACAACAGAAGCTGTCAAAGAGCAGCCACAAGCAGATGTTCTCTTAAATTTTGCATCATTCAGAACTGCTTATGATGTAACGATGGAAGCATTAGATATCGATGGGCAGTTTAGAGTTATTATGATTACCGCAGAGGGTATCCCTGAGAGACTTGCAAGAAAAATGAATCAGCATGCAAGAGATAAAGGTGTTACAATTATCGGACCAGCAACAGTTGGTGCAATTAGCCCAGGTGCATTTAAAATTGCAAACATTGGTGGTACAATAGAAAATATTGTAAAATCTAAACTTCATAGAAGTGGTTCATGTGGTTTAGTAACAAGATCAGGTGGTCTCTTTAATGAGCTTTCTAATATTATTGCACTTAATGCAGATGGTATCGCAGAGGGTGTTGCAATCGGTGGAGACAGATTTGTTGGTTCAGTATTTATCGACCATTTATTAAGAATGGAGAAGAACCCAGATGTTAAATATATGATTCTTCTTGGAGAAGTTGGTGGTACAGAAGAGTACAAAGTAATCGAGGCCGTTAAGTCAGGTAAAATTACTAAGCCAATTATTGCATGGTGTATTGGTACAATTGCGAAACACTTTAGCTCTGGTGTACAGTTTGGTCACGCAGGGGCAAGTGCAAATGCAGAGAGAGAAACAGCAGCAGCAAAAAATGCAGCAATGGCTGAAGCAGGCATCCATGTGCCTAAATCTTTCAACGATTTACCAGCTAAGATTGCAGAAGTGTATAATGATTTAAAAGCAAAAGGTGTAATTAGCGAAATTGAAGAGCCAGAGATTAAAACTGTTCCAAAGGTTAGAAGACCGAAACAATTTATCTGTACAATCTCTGACGATAGAGGTGAAGAGGCAACTTACGCTGGTTACCCAATTAGCTCTGTTGCACTACCAAGTACTGGTAAAGGTATTGGTGATGTTGTATCACTTCTTTGGTTCAAAAAAGTCTATCCAAAATGGGCAACAGACTTTATTGAGACAGTAATCAAAACAGTTGCAGATCATGGTCCTGCGGTAAGTGGTGCTCACAATGCAAAAGTAACTGCAAGAGCTGGTAAATCTGTTGTTGAGTCGCTTGTAACTGGACTATTAACAATTGGTCCAAGATTTGGTGGTGCAATTGATGGTGCTGCTAAATACTTTAAGTATGCAAACGATAACGATATGACTCCTGCAGAGTTCTTAGCATACATGAAGAAACAGGGTGTGCCAATTCCAGGTATTGGACACAGAATTAAGTCTCTTAAAAACCCAGACTTAAGAGTGAAAGGTTTAATGGATTTTGCAGCAGAGAATTTCCCTGCAACTCCACTTTTAGATTATGCAAGAACCGTAGAGGCTCTTACAACATCTAAAAAAGAGAACCTTATTCTCAATGTTGATGGTACTATCGGTATTCTTATGGTAGATATGTGGAGAGCATTAGGGTATAGCGAAGAGGAGATAGATGAGTTTATCGAATCTGGAACACTCAATGCATTCTTTATCTTAGGAAGAACTATTGGATTTATTGGTCATGTTCTTGACGAAAAAAGACTTGCAATGCCAATGTATAGACACCCAATGGATGACATCCTTTACGATGTGCAAAAAGCAGAAGAGATTTAATCTCTTTTGCCAATTTGTAACCTTATATTATATCCGCTGTTTTTAACCACCCTTTTCTAATAATTTATCCTCCAACGCTTCATAATTCGTAAGCTAAACTATCTATTTGTCACCTTATATCTATAGTAATATTTTATAGTACAAGATAGATGTAACACTAAATAAAATAATAGCCAATGTAAGCACCATTATTAACACTAAAAAAGCTAATTTTTACCAAAGCCAAAATATGGGCATTTTCTCATCACTAAGTAAAAAAAGCACAATTTTTTATAAAGTAAAGGGGAAAACCCTTGACAAAAAGAATAAATTTGTCTATAATACGCGTCCACAAACACAGAAGAGGTTAGCGTTTAACTTTAAAAACTAGAGATAG
>JALVWQ010000066.1:4934-76943 GCA_027034975.1 Campylobacteraceae bacterium | reverse complement strand
ATCTGCTTAAACCATAACCATCTCGAAAGCGATTGGGGATAATCCACTCTATCTCGTAGCCAATAGTAGCAAAGAGCTCACGCATGATAGTTGTAGCAACTGTACCATCAACATCGTAATCGCCTACTATGGCTATCTTCTCGCCACAATTAATAGCCTCTGTTACGCGTTTAACGGCTCTTTGCATATCTTTAAACTGGTTAGGGTAGGGGAGATCTTTTAGTGTTAAGAATTCGCCATTATGGCGGTTGTAGAGCTCTTTGTAGAGTTGCTCTTTTGTAAGGGGTTTAAGATGCTTCATGAAGGCTCTTTGCGGCCTTTACAAATGCCAAAATCGTTGGGTTTGGATTCTGTAGTCTCGAGGTAAACTCTGGATGGAACTGCACAGCCAAGAACCAAGGGTGATCTTTTACCTCTACAGCCTCTATTAAGCCGTTTGATTCGCCAGTTACCTCTAATCCTGCACTCTCTAGCTGCTCTCTAAAGAATGGATTTGCTTCGTATCTATGGCGGTGTCGCTCATAGATGATTGAGCTATTATAAGCTTCATAGAGTTTGCTACCCTCTTTTACTTCGCACTTATACTCTCCAAGACGCATAGTGCCTCCAAGTGGAGAGGTAGTTGTACGAATCTGCTGCTGCCCAGAGGCATCGATAAAGTTATCAATCAAGTAGATAAGTGGACTTTTTGTATCTGCATCAAACTCTACTGAGGTTGCATCTTTAATACCCACAACATTACGAGCATACTCGATAATTGCTAGCTGCATCCCTAAACAGATACCAAGGTATGGAACTCTATTCTCTCTTGCATACTTAATTGCAGCAATCTTCCCCTCGACTCCCCGTTCTCCAAAACCACCAGCAACCAAGATACCATCTACACTCTCTAGGTACTTTTGGGCACCATCCTCTTCGAGCTCTTCGCTATCTACCCACTCTATCTCGACACGACTATCGAGATTTGCACCTACATGAATCAGTGCTTCTGTAAGCGACTTATAAGACTCCTTAAGGTCAAGATACTTCCCAACAAAGGCGATCTTCACCTTATCTTGTGGGTGGAGTATCTTATTGACTAGCGAGCTCCATTGTGAAACATTTGGATTAAGTTCTCCTAAATCGAGTGTTCGAGAGATTGGTGTTAAGATGTCTTGCGAAAGAAAGTTTAATGGTACACGATAGATGGTAGCAGCATCGACTGCTTCAATAACAGAATCTCTATCGACATCACAACTATAGGCTATCTTCTCTTTTACAGCCTTAGGGATTGGCTGTTCACTTCGCAAAATTATCATATTTGGGGTAATACCAATTCTTCGCAGCTCCCCTACAGAGTGTTGTGTAGGTTTAGTTTTTAGTTCACCAGCTGCTTTAATGTATGGCAAGAGTGTAACATGCACATTCATCACCCTACTACTACCAAGTTCGTGGCGGATTTGACGGATTGTCTCAAGATAAGGGAGCCCCTCTATATCACCTACTGTACCACCTAGCTCTACTATAAGAATATCTTTACTTTTTCCAGCTTCGTAGATTCTCTCTTTTATCTCATTTACAATATGGGGTACTACCTGGATTGTCTTTCCTAGGTACTCTCCGCGTCGCTCTTTCTCTAAAACGCTTAAGTAAACTTGCCCTGTGGTAAAGTTGTTTGCTTTTGTTAAAGAGGTATCTAAAAATCGCTCGTAGTGTCCTAAGTCGAGGTCGGTCTCTGCTCCATCTTTAGTTACAAAAACCTCTCCATGTTCAAGAGGGCTCATTGTTCCTGGGTCAACATTGATATAGGGATCTAGCTTTAAGATACCAACACTGAGTCCTGAAGCTTTTAGTAGTGTCCCTATACTTGCTGCACTAATCCCCTTTCCTAAAGAGCTTAGTACACCACCAGTAATAAATATAAATTTTGTATTTTTCATTCTTTCTCCTCTTAAACTCAAATTATAAATAGAAGGGCTCCAGAGTATGGAGTGTCCATAAGAAACTGACTTCTTATAGTAGAATTGGCATAATAACAGTTAAAAAGTTTTCACTCTTAACAAGAAATGGTAGGGTAGGCTCATTTACCTTTAGTTCGAAACTTTCAGTATCTATTTGGGAGATAAAATCAAAAAGGTATTTACTATTTACGGCTAAAGAGAGAGGCTCTTCAATATTAATAGTTGTTTCAATGGTTGTTTTTGCCTCTTGTGTATCACTATTGAGTGATTCGATTGTAATAAGATTATCTTCGAGAGTTAATTTGAGTTCTGGAGAGATAATATTAACAATCTTCATTGCTTCAAGAATTTCTTTTTTAGGGATTGTAAAGATATGTTTAAAGCTTTGTGGAATAATACGAGAGTACTCAGGGAATTTCCCATTAATTAAGCGAGTAAAGAGGAAGAATTGATCATTTTTTACAATAAGATGATTCTCATCATAAAAGAGAGAGATTTGATCTAAAAAGAGTTTTTGTATCTCTATAATTGCTTTTTTAGGGATAATGAGTGCTAACTCTTCAGAAGACTCTTTTTGCAACTCTACTACTGCTAAACGGCGAGTATCGGTACCAACAAAAAGAGTTTTCTCTCTTTGGATATCTAAAAGTGCACCATTGAGTTCAAATTTTGGATTATTCACATCGATTGCAGGAATGATTTTTTTAAGACTCTTGATAAGTTCGAATGAGTCAAGTGATATTGCTGCTTTATTTTCAATTGTAGGGAAACTAGGGTACTCTTCGTGGTTAAATGTAGGAAGTTTAAATTTTGTATTTTTCTGTTTAATAATTAGATTTTGTTCATGGAGTTCAAACTCAATAGTATCGTTTTGAAGTGTTCTTACGATATCGAGAAGCTTTTTACCATTTGCTGTAAAGACGCCTGGTTCAGTAATCGTAAATTGGTCACTATGTGTTTGAAGTCCAATCTCATTATCGGTTGAGCGAACAATTACTTCGTTTGCTGATGCATCTAGGTAGATATGTGAGGTAATATTTGTAGCATCTTTTCTCTCTAAGAAAGGGAGTGTGTTAATTAGTATCGATTCGATAATATCTTTTCTCGTTGCAATTTTCATTCTGCTTCCTCTTTATATTTAACTTATAGTTAGTAGTATTAGTATCTCTGCCTCTTTATGTGAAAAGTGATTGAAAGATCCTCTCTTTAGACTCTTTAAGAGTAACCAAAGAGGGTGTAGTTATTCATCATTTTTCACACTGCTAGATTTTTTGTATTATACCCTTTTTTTTGTTTAACTCAAATATATTGCCATTTTTGAAGAGAAATTAGCTTGGATTTGCTTGAATTTTATTAGAAATCTCTTCGATTAATACCTTTAAGTTTTCATCGTTCTCTATAACCTCTTCTATCTTTTTCATTGCATGGCTAATGGCTGAGTGATCTTTCATTCCAAAAAAGACTGCAATTTGTGGCATAGAGTTTTGGGTGAGTTGTCTTGCTAAATAGATACTGATTCTTCTTGCTTCAACAATCTTTTTAGCCCGTTTTTTCGAGCGAATATCGGCAGGTTTAAGGTTAAACTCTTCGGCAACTTTTTCTAAAATCGACTCTATTGAGACACTCTTTTTCTTCTCTTGGAGATAGTCGGCAATTGTATTTTTTGCAAACTCTATGGTGATTGGTTGTCTTAGAAGTGAACTCATTGCATTGAGTTTAATAATAGTTCCTTCGATCTCTCGTATATTACTACCAAGGTTTGAGGCGAGGAAGTAGACAACATCATCGCTTAATCGGATACCATTAAGAGTACTCTTTTTTTGGATAATGGCAATCTTTGTCTCAAGCTCTGGTGGATTGATAGAGACAAGCATACCCCACTCGAAGCGGCTCTTAAGCCTATCGACTAAACCGGCAATCTTTTTTGGGGGGCGATCTGAGGTAATGACAATCTGTTTGCCAAGGGAGTGGAGCTCGTTAAAGGTGTGAAAAAACTCCTCTTGTGTCTGCTCTTTTCGTGAGATAAATTGGATATCATCAATTAAAAGCACATCACAGTTTCTGTAGTATTCACGAAATCGCTCCATTGTTTTTGATCGCAAATGGGCAGTAAAGCGGTTCATGAACTGTTCGAATGTTGTATAGATAATCTTTTTATTATCGTAGTGGAGTTTATTACCAATAGCTTGCATAAGATGGGTTTTTCCTAACCCTACGCCCCCATAGATAAAGAGGGGGTTATACTGCTCTCCAGGGTTTTGGGCAACAGAGAGAGCTACATTATAAGCGAGTGTATTGGAGTCTCCCATAACAAAGCTATTAAAGGTAAAAGAGGGGTTGAGTTGTGTCGAACTACTCCTTGATTCTTGCTGTTGTAGATCTCTGTTTTTTACTCTCGTTTGAGTTGGTTTTTCAATATCTATAATAACTGTTGGTGAGATACCACTCTCAACTTCAAAAAGATGAGCGATTTTCTTGGCGTAGTGGGTTTTGATCCATTTAGCAGCTAGAATATTCTTGACTGTAAAGATAGCAATATCGCCTCGAGATGACTTTTCGTCATACTTTAAATTTTTGATGTAGCGATTATACTCACTCTCATTGACCTCTTTTTTTAACTTCTCTAAAACTTGATTCCCTATACTCATTTTGCCTCTTATGTGAAAAACTTTAGACTATTTTATCTAAAATCAGCTAAAATAGGGGTTTGAATTTATTGTGAGTAAGTTATTCACAATGTGAAAGAGTAAGTGAATGAAGATATTAGGAATCGACCCAGGAAGCCGCAGTATGGGCTACTGCATAGTAGAGTATGGTGGTGTGAAAATAGAATTAATTGAAGCTGGATTGATTAAAATTGAGAAATCGACCCTGCAAGAGCAGATAGTGAATATGATTGAGGCACTCGACCTTATTTTAAAATCCCATAAAATTGACGAAGTGGCAATTGAAGATATCTTTTATGCATATAATCCAAAGAGTGTTATTAAGTTAGCTCAGTTTCGAGGAGCATTGAGTTTGAAGATTCTCCAAGAGATAGGATACTTCTATGAATATACACCTTTGCAGGTTAAAAAAGCACTTACAGGGAATGGAAAAGCAGCAAAAGAGCAGGTTGCCTTTATGGTAAAGCGGATTTTGAATATTCAAAAAGAGATAAAACCTTTAGATATTACTGATGCGATGGCGGTAGCAATTACCCATACGCAACGGATGAAATTAAAAAGATAGCAAAAAAAAAGTATTTTTATAAGTGTCGTTTTATGGTAATAAAATGTGTAATTTTAATCATTAATTAAAAAATAGTACAGTAAAATGGTAATATTTAAATTTTTCTATCTCTTGTAATGAGAGTAGACTCTATATTTTGGTGTAAAAATATGTTATAATTGTAGCTAAAGTGTAGAGAACGAAAGGGTAGATATGTATAATGTACTACAATCAAAAAGTGTTCTTTATGTAGAAGATGATAAAACAGTTCGTGAGAATATTAAAGAGATTCTCTCAGAGTTTTTTAAAAAAGTAGTCACAGCTGAGAGTGGTGAAGAGGGGTGGCTAAAGTTTAAAAAGGAGCGGACCGATTTGGCGATAGTTGATATTGAACTCCCAGGATTTAATGGCTTAGAGCTTATCAAACGGATTAGAAGTGAACGGCCTGATCTACCTATTATTGTTGTCTCTGCTTATACAAAAACCGATTATCTTTTAGAGTCGGTAGAGTTAAAGTTAGATAAATATATAGTAAAACCACTCACATCAAGAAAGCTCTATGAACTTTTGATGAAGCTTGAGAGGGAGCTGGGTGAGACGACAACACTTCACTTTCCAAAGAATGTGGTGGTTGATACACTTAAGAGTAATATCTCTTATAATGGAGAGACACATCCATTAACCTATAGAGAGTTAAAGATGTTGCAACTCTTAAACGATAAGGGTGCGGTCACTTATGAGGATCTCTATCAGTTTTGGAGTGAGACACCAACAGATAATGCAATTCGCTCTTTTGTAAAGCAGTTGCGTAAAAAACTCCCAGATGGCTTTATTAAGGTAAGGTCAAAAATTGGCTATGTATTAGAGGGGCAGTAGTATTGAAAATTAACTCATCGAAGCGTAATCTTTCTATTGTCTTAATAACATTCCCACCATTGATACTACTTATTTATGCGGTAGTATCGTACTATATTAACTTTTATACACAAAATGAGACCATATCTATTATTAAAAAGGATTATCTCCATAACAGAGAGAGTATTGATAAAAAAAATATCAAATTAAAAGCGTTAATGATTGACAATTATATCGATAAAACAGATGGAAATAAAAGAGCTCTTTTGGGGTATTTGAAAGATCTTTATGTCGAAAATTATGAAGATGTTCTTCTTTTGAATAAAAAGGGTGCTGTAGTTTTTAGAGTCAATCCATCTATAAAGATTAATAGGTTGATTCCGTTTATTAAGAGTATGCAAGATGGGTTTTATACGGTTGATGAGTATTCATTGTTTGTTAAAAAGAGTAGTACACTTGGATATAAGATAGTATCTCTTCTTTCAAATAAGAGTGAGTTTGAACACTATAAAAATAAGATGCAGAGTATCTTAGAACTCTACCGCAAAAGTACGCAGAGCCATATGTGGTGGCTTGGGATTGTTTTTTTGGTACTTTTGGGGTTCTCTATATTTGTTTCTCGTCTTATCTATAAGAAGCTTCAGGAGTATGAAAAGAGTGTACAGTTTGATAATAGTAAAATTATCTTCCAATCTCGTCAGGCACTTTTAGGAGAGCTTTTGCCTATGATTGCCCACCAGTGGCGACAACCACTCAATAAGATAGCTGCCGTATTGATGCGAATGCGTTTTGAGATCTCTGGGGGTAGTCCAAGTGTAGAGAAGCTTGATATGCAGTGTCAGAGTATCGAAAATAGTGTTGAGTTGATGAGCCAAACAATTGATGATTTCAGAAGCTTCTATCGTCCAAAAGAGAAGCCACAAGAGGTTGATTTAGCTCTTTTTATTCGTAAAGCGGTCTACTTTTTAGATGAGTTGCTTAATAGAAAGAAGATCTCTATGCACACAAACCTTACGCAGACAAAGATCAAACTTCACTCAAACGAGTTCTTGCAGGTGATTATTAATCTTATTAAAAATGCATCGGATGCTGTGAGTGTGCAAGGACATATCTATATTACGCTAACTCAGCTGCCAGATGGCTCTGCAGAGATTCGTATAGAGGATGATGGGGTAGGGATACCAAAAGAGAAGCTCGAGAAGATCTTTGAGCCACATGAGAGTAGCAAGCAGGGCTCTATGGGACTTGGGCTCTATATGAGTCATATTATTATCGAGCAGCACTTTGGTGGAAAGATTAAAGCCTACAATACCTCACGAGGAGCAGGTTTTTATATCTTTATTCCAAAGCAGTAGTCTACTTCTCAAAAAGTGTTGGCTCGTTTTTTCCAACAATTGCTAAGCCTAATACTCCACTCTTTATATTGATAGGTTTAAACCCTTTTTTTGCAAGGTACCTACTTGCATCTATCCCTTTACGACCAGTTGTAGAGTAGATAAGGATTTTGCTTTTTTTGTAGGTTTCTAGGCTCTTGACTCCATTTTCTAGTTTGCTAAAGGGGAGTGAAATAGCTCCACGAATATGCCCCTTCTTATAGGCTTTTGCTTCTCGTATATCTACTATGGGATAGTGCTTCTGCTTGATAAGTTTGAGTGCCTCCTCAGCCGATATTGATTGGAAAGGGGCAAGTATCCACCCCTTAATATAAGCGATCCATAGAGCAGTGGAAAGCATGGCAAAGAGGTAAACAATTTTATAGTTTTTCTCAAAATAGTGGAGTAGATTCACTTTGCTTCCTTTTTTTAAAGATTTATGATACCCTACTAATATGAAAACTCTCTTGAATTTAATACTCTTGGTAGTAACAGTGTTACTCCTCTTTTTTTTATGGAGTTATATGCATACAGAACCACTCAATAGAGCTGTGCAAAGTGCTGCAAATAGTACAAAAAGTAGTAAACTAAGTGGCAGTGAGTGGGTAACTATTGCAAGGTATTTGCAAAAGAGTGAAAAAGTAACAGTTTTAGAGCAAGAGGAGAAGCAGGGAGTTCAAGAGCCTAAGATCCAAAAAGAGCAAAATAGCAGTAGAGTAGAAGATTTAAATAAGAGTATCGAACAAAAGAGCAGTAAGGTAAAAGAGTTAGATAAAGGTATTGAGAAGAATCGTAGCAAGAGGCTTCGTTTTACTATTGAATCAATACTCAAAAGCGAAAAGAATAGTAGCGTAACGAAGGAGGATAGAGAATCTTTAGAGGTCTTGGCTGGGAAAAAGAGTACTATGCAACAGATAGAGGTAGAGAGTAATGTAACCCAAGTTGCTAGTGAAGAGAATGGTAGTAGTGTAGATATGGTAAAAGAGAGTGAAGAGAATTATACTATATATGGAGAGTTAATGCTACCACAGATTCCTAAAATAAAAAAGAGCCAAAAGAAGCAAACTTTGCCATCACTTGCAAAGAAGAGCCTTTGGCTAAAGGCAAAAAAGGAGCCGCTCAAAGTTGCACTCAAGCGAGTTGGGGCAAGGGTAGGGGATCCTATATTTATCCGTATTTTTAAAAAGAACAGCGAGTTGGAGGTGTGGATTAAGCCAAAGAAATCGAGTCGCTATAAGCTTTTGAAGATATATGGAATCTGTAAATACTCTGGTGGACTTGGACCAAAATTGATGCAAGGCGATAAGAAGAGTCCCGAGGGTTTTTATAGTGTTAATTACTCTGCTCTCAATCCACATAGCAACTACCATCTCTCTTTTAATTTAGGTTTTCCTAATCTCTATGATAGGTATCATGGCTATACTGGTAGCTACTTAATGGTGCATGGTAAGTGTAAATCTGTTGGATGTTATGCAATGGGTGATAGAAATATTGATGATATCTATATGTTAGTAGAGAAGGCACTTTTAAATGGACAAGAGAGTGTAAGTGTCCATATCTTTCCATTCCGTATGACAAAGATCAATTTAGCTCGCCATAAAAAGAGCAGGTGGTATAAGTTTTGGTTGAATCTTAAAGAGGGGTATGATGCCTTTGAGAAGAGCCATAGGGTGCCTACGATAGAAGTAGTGAATGGTCGCTATAATGTAGTTGATGGAGGGGGATGGAGAGTTAAAAATTAAGAATTGTGAATTGTGAATTGAGGGGTTTGGGGTTTTATGGAGTTTTTATCTCCTAGTGCACCCCAATTTTTTTGCTTTTTATCGAAGTAAAATCTCTTTGTAGGGTATTTATTAATTGCTTTGAGGTGGAGTATTTGCTCGCTTTTTAATGGCATTATTGTAGGCTCTTTGGAGCTCATCATCACTTATCATACCTGTTAGGATATTGCTCACTGAGCCATCAGGTTTAAAGATAATTAAAAATGGGATACTCCCTTGCCAATCTGCCCGCTTTGCGATATAGTTAATAAGGGGTGCTCCATCTTGGCTAGAGATGACATCGTAATTAATTTTTTTACCAGATTTTCTAAATTTTTCAAGCTCCTCAATAGGTTTTTTAAAGTAGGCTTTGGCTTGTGGTGTTTTTGCTTTATTTTTTAAAAACCAATCTACTTTGCTCATATTGATACCCTCTGCAGGGTTTTGAATAAATTGAAGAAGCTCCTTTTTTTTGACTGTTGGTGTTGTCTCTATAGCTACAATACGAAGCTTATCTTTATACTTCTCTTGCAGTGCTACATGGTGTGGAATACTTAAGAGACATGGTCCACACCAAGTGCCCCAAAACTCAATAAAGACTACCTTTCCTTTGTATGGAGAGGTTACAATTCCTTCATCTGTGCCTCTAAATTGGAGCTCTTTGCCAGTAATAGTTTTAATTTTAAATGTAGGTTCAGCGTGTGCTGCAAAAGCAAATCCTATAAGTGTAGCTAAGAGTGTAACAATTTTTATTACTCTTTTCATCTTTAACCTTTGAAGTTTTTTTATTATTGTAGCATATAGTAGTAAAATATTGTGGAAGGTTTGTAGAGTTTTAGAGGCATTCCATACCTCTAAAATTTTAATACTCTAGTGAGTGTTCGGCCATATTGACCATTTTATTCATCTCAAAGAGGAGAGTAGGGTTTTCTTTAATAATTGTTTGTAAATCTTCTTTGGAGAGGTGCTTTTTGAGATAGAGTGGCTTAAGTTTTGTCCAAAGAGCGGCAATTTTATCTAGTTGCTCTTTTACCTTTTTTTCTGTTGGTTTTACAATTTTATTTTCGGCATCACCTTTTATAAGTTTTTGGAGCGAGCTATCAAAGAGGGCAACTGTCTCTTGGAGCTTCTTTTGGTAAGGTAAATTTTTTGTTTCGATAAGGAGTTTCTCTTTTGTCATCTTTTGTGTAAGCATACGCTGACGACCCGCAATATTAATGACATTGAGCATTGCTTTCTCAAGAAAGTTTTTTGTTGGAGAGGCAGCTACACAGCGATTAACAAGCTCATTTGACTCTTTTAAGAGATCTTCATTGTGCTCTATAATATAGTTAAGAGCCTTACCATCGCTATCTTGATTTTTTACAATTTTAATGATTGCCTCTAGGAATGGTTGCCACTTTGATTGAAGGAGTGTAACTTGCTCTTTTATACTCTTTTGAGTACAGGGTTCTATGCCTAAATCTTTATCACCTTTTAAGAATGCATTTAAGGTTTTGTTGTAGAGTTTTGCATCTGCAATTAATGCTTTTGTATTGTTTTCTCTATCGATATTGAGTGCACTTAAAAGAGCTAGTTTACTCATTCTTTGTGTAAGCATTCGCTGCTTTCCAGAGAGGTTTACTCGTTTTTTATTTTGGGCTTGATTATTTAAAAAGCCGCTAATTATTGAGTTAAGAGCAAGTATTTGTTTTTGCCTATTGAGGGATTTTGTATAGCTTACAACAGCCTCATTCATCTTTACAAGTGTATTATCGAGTGCCGCTATTGCCTCTTTGAGTTTTTCGCCTTTTTGGGCAGAATCGAGCAGTGGTTGCTCCTCTTGCCATAATTTTTTGACAACTTGGAGTTTTTTGGTAATCATTGGTAGTTTTGTCCCTTTAAGATTGAGTTCGCTGCTTCCATTAAAGAGACCATCGAGCGTTTTTGTAAAGAGCTCTTTTGAGTTTTGAAAATCTTTTAAATACTCCTCCTTTTTAAAGTTGTTATTGATAAAAAGGAGATCTTTTGCCATCTTTTGAGTAAGCATTCGCTGTTTCCCAGCAAGGTTAATATCGTTAGCAAGTTTAAATGAGCCGTTTGATTTATCTTGTGAAGAGTAGAGAGAGACTGCTTTGTTCATCTCTTTTAGTAGCTCTAGGTTGTGGCTCTCTATGTAGCTGTAGCTTTTATCATCTGCTTTTGCATTGATAATCTCTTTTATATGTTGATAGAATGGATCCCACAACTTTTGCACTCTTTGCAACTGCTCTTTAATTTTCGGATCATTAACGACTACTAGATGGAGTGAACTATCGCCATTCATTAACCCTTTGAGAGTTTTATCAAAGAGTGAGCTACTCTGCTTTAATTTTTTAATATTCTCTTCTGTATCGATTTTTGAGCGGATTAATAGAGCCTCTTTGCTCATCTTTTGTGTAAGCATTCGCTGCTTTCCAGCAAGATTGATAGAGCGTGCTAACTCTTTATCGCTTAGGGCAAAAAGAGAGCTTGTTAAAAGGATGATCAAAAGAGAAATGAGATGTACCCGTTTCATTTTATGAACCTTTTGTGATTTTTTTCTTATTGTAACATATTTTTTTACATCCGTACAGTGATATAAGAGATTATATAGTTCTATATTTTGTAATAGGTTCTAAAAATGGATCTAAAAGTTGAGATTTTAGGCTCTTGATTTTTTATTATTGTTATTGTATACTTTTACAATTGACCGACGGTCAGTCAAATTAAGGAGAGACTATGGCAATAGTTGTAGATAAGGCGAAAAAAAGGCAAACAATAGCCCTTGCTTGTAAAGATTTGGTTATAAACGAAGATATTCGTTCGTTAACAATTAGCAAAATCACCAAACACGCTGGTATTGGAAAAGGGAGTTTCTATGAGTATTTTGAGAATAAAGAGGATCTCGTCTTTGAGTTAGCACAGATTTTAATGGGTGAATATAATGCACTGATGGAGATAAAGCTGAGTGAGACAGAAGAGAAGATAGAGAAGTTAAAGCTCTTTGCTAGCTTTTTCTATGATAGTAAGTATGCCGATTTACGAAAACTCTATAACGAATTTATGGCTATCTCTTTGGTCTCGCCAAGCCCAGAGATGCAAAAATTTCAGATGGAGTGCTTTAATCTCTATAGCAGTTGGTTAGAGGAGATTTTATTGGAAGATGAGAGCAATCCAGAGTTAAAGAGTATATCGAAGCAGCTCTCTAAAATGTTAATTAGTTCGGTAAAAGGGATATATATAACTTGTATAAGTACTGGTAATAGTGACAGATTAGAAGAAGAGATCAATCGATTTATAGAGTTAAGCTATCGTGTAGATGGAGAGAAGAGGTGAAAAAGCTATTAGTTATAGTGCCATTTTTGCTCAATGGTGGTGGATTAAAGAGCCTCTTAAACCATGCCCAAGAAGCAAATTTGGTACAGGCAAAAGAGATACAGATAGAGGCGAAACAACATGAATTGAAGAGTGTTAGTAGTGAGAAGATGCCAACAATCGAAGTAGGGGCATTTCTAAGTGATTCGCATCCAAGGTCTTTTATGCAGCCTGGCACTATTTATGGAACGAGTGTAAAGCTAAAGTATGCGATATATGATGGGGGTTTAAAGCAAGCGAAGGTTGCACAGAAGCGGTTTGAACTAGCCTCGGCAAAGTTTAATAAGAGCTTCTTTAGTAAGAGTTTATATTTGCAAATTGTGCAGGATTATTACAATATCAAGAGCCTCGATGCCCTAATTTCTGCACTCAAATTAAAGCAGCAAACACTAGTAGAGCAGCTAAAAAAGACAAAAGTACTAGTAGAGAGTGGCTTTGCAACTGTTGATAATCTCTATAGCCTCAAAGCAGCTTTGGCACTTGTAAAAGATAATATTCACTCTTTACAATTTCAGCGAAAGAGTCTAGTAAACATTATGAGTTTAAAGGCAAACTATCGAATTAAAAGTCTTGGAAACTCCCACTTTATCAAGAAAAAAGTAAGCTTTAGAGCAAACGATTTAATAAGAGCTTTAAAGCTAAAGCAAAAGGCGATTTTAAGTGGTTCCAAGATGGCAAAGAGTGCTACGAATGTACATATTAATTTAGATGCAAGTTACAATATCTATGGGTATGGTAGAAGCGATAGAGCACACCCTAAAGGTTTAGGGCATCAAGCAAAAATAGACTTAAGTGCAGGCATTAGGCTTTACGATGGTGGGGCTAGCAAAGAGAAAGCACAAGCTATAAAGCTGCAAGCGATATCGCTTGGGCTTGAGATTAAGCAAAAGCTTCAAGAGCAAAAGATGCAGTATAGATTAAGCAAGCAAAAGTTAGCAGTTGCAAGGGAGCATATAGGGGCACTAAAGGCACAGTATACGGCTCAACAAAAGCTCTTTGCAACAGTGAAAAAGCAGTATGAGAGTGGCTTAAGTGATTATGTAAGCTACCTAAATGCCTTAAGCGAAATGGTAACTGCAAAGGCAAATTTGGCAAAAGCGAGATATGAGCTAGAGATTGCCTATGCACTCTACTACTACAATGCAGGGTATGATATTAGGAGCTTTGTGCGATAGGATGGATTTAATGTTGAATGATGAATTTTGAATTCTGAATGTATTTGGTTTTTGAAGAGATAAACAATTTAGCTCTAAGCTCTGGGCTCTGAGCTCTTAGCTTCGAAAAAAGGAGAAATAGAATGAAAAGGATAGTTTTAGTAGTAGTTTTAACAGTAGCAAGTTTTGCCCAAGGGGTCTATGCAACTTTTAATGTTCTCCCCAAAAGGGTAGCAAACTTAGCCTTTAGCACCAATGGGATGGTAAAAGAGGTGAAGGTAGATATTGGGAGTGTAGTCTCTAAGCAGCAGACATTAGCGAGCCTAGAGAATAGTGACCTCAAGGCATATGTTGCAAAGGCAAAAGCTGCTTTAGAGTATGCAAAGAAGAGTTACAACAGGGCATTAAGAGCAAAAGATGTCCAAAACAAGGCGATCTTTGATAAGTTTGAATTTGAGTATAAAAAGGCCAAGGCTGAGTATAATTTAGCCGTTGCTAATTTAAATAAAAGCTATCTTAAGGCTCCATTTGATGGAATTATTACTAAAAAGGCAATTGAGGTTGGTGATGTTGTAAGTGCCATGGCACCAAGAATGCTCTTTAGAATCGAAAGTAAGCCCAAGAAACTCCTTTTAGAGTTTGATCAAAAGTATCTAAGTAGCGTCAAAGTTGGCGATATTTTTAAGTATAAGTTAGATGGAAGCGATAAGATATATAGTGGCAGAATTACTAAAATATATCCAACAATTGACGCTAAAAAAAGAACAGCAAAAGCCGAAGTAGATGCTAGAAATTTAGCAAGTGGACTCTTTGGTGATGGCACAATAGAAGCTGGAGAGAAGTGATGTATAACTTTGCAATCAAACGCCCAATAGCAACACTTATGGGGGTGATGCTCTTTATTGTTTTTGGGCTTATCTCCTATCGAACTATGCCTGTTAATTTGTTTCCAAATGTCGATTTTCCAGTTGTTTCGATTCAGACAATCTACCATGGGGCTGATGCTACAACAGTGGAGAGTAAATTAACCGATAAGATAGAAGAGGCAGTAAGTGGGATTGATGGCATTAAGAAGCTCGTCTCTACAAGTTACGATAACTTTAGTAATGTTGTAGTGCAGTTTGAGCTTGATAAAGATTTAGATGAGGCAACAAACGATGTCCGCGATAAATTAGGCTCGCTGAGTCTGCCCACCAATGTAGAAAAGCCTATTGTTAGAAAGCTAGGAATTGGTGGAGAGGTAATTGATATTTTTGTTGCAAGTAAAAGTGGTGATGCAAAGGCTCTAATGAAGCTAGCAAAAGAGCAGCTAAAGCCAAAGTTGCAGCGAATTAAGGGGGTTGGAGCAGTCGATATTTTGGGTTTACGAGAGAGGGAGATTCGCATCTTTATAGATCCTAATAGACTCAATAGGTATGGGCTAAGTGCTACAGAACTGCAAGGTTTAATTGCAGCAAATAACCTATCGCTTGGGGCTGGAGAGATAGAGAATTCTAAAGAGCTTATAAAGCTTAAGGTAAAGGCGGATGCAGATAGTATTGAGGAGCTAAAGAGTTTAATTATCAAGCCTGGAGTACACTTAGGCGATGTGGCTGAGGTAAAGGACTCTATTAGCGATGCGAAGAGCTACTCAAGTCTTAATGGTATGCAAGGAGTTACTCTAGTTGTTAAGAAGGTCTCAGGCGAGAATGTTTTAGAGATTATTAAGAGAGTAAAAGCATTAATGCCGCGTCTCAAAGAGATTGCAGGGAAAAATTATACGCTGCAGCTGGTAAATGACCAGTCCGAAAAGATTTTAGTCAATATGCACAATGTTACATTCGATTTAATTTATGGTTCGATTCTATCGATATTAATTGTATTTTTATTTTTGCGAAATTTTCGAGCAACGTTTGTTTCGGCTATTGCGATACCAACTTCGGTAATTGGAACATTTGCTATTATTAATTGGCTAGGGTATGACTTAAATAGACTTACTATGATTGGTTTAACTTTGGCAATTGGTATCTTTATTGATGATGCAATTGTTGTGATTGAGAATATCACCAAAAAGCTCGAAGAGGGTAAGAGTGCTCTGCAAGCAGCAACTGAGGGGATTGGCGAGATAGCCTTCTCGATTATGGGGATCTCTGCCGTGCTTTTAGCGGTCTTTATACCAATTGCCTTTATGGATGGAATTGTGGGGCTCTTTTTTAACTCGTTTGCTGTTACTGTGGCTTCTGGGATAGTTCTCTCTTTCTTTATTGCCTTGATGCTTATCCCTACAGTTTCGGCACGAACACTGAACTCTAAAGAGAGTTGGTTTTATAGAGCAACAGAGGGCTTTTATGTGAAGTTAGATAGTATCTATAAAGCTATTGTTAGTAAGATTATTCGCTTTAAATATATTACACTCTTGTTGACAATTTCTCTTTTAATTGCAAGTTTTGGACTTAAAGTTGGTATGGACTTTATGCCAATGGAGGATAATGGAGAGTATCAAGTGCTTATTAAAGCACCAGTTGGCACAAGTCTTGAGGCGATGCGAGAGAAGGTAGAGCCAATTTTAGAAGAGATTAGAGCAGATAAGCTTACTAAGTATGCCATTCTCTCTATCGCTTACAATGCAGCAAAAGAGCCCTACAAGGCAAAGATTTATGTAAAAACAATTCCAAAAGAGCAGCGTCTTAATATGCCGCAGGCGAAAATTATAAAAAAGTATAGGGAGAAGTTTGCAAACTATAAGGGGTTAAATATTGTTGTGCTTAAACTCCCTCCATTTGAGACAGGCGAGAGCTCTGCCCCTGTGCAGGTGGTAATTACAGGGAGTGATTTTAAAAAGCTAGAGGAGATTTCATCTCAATTGATGCAGAAGATGAAAGCGATCAAAGGCTTAGCCGATATCGATAGCGACTTGGTTGGTGGAAAGCCGCAAATCAATATTAAAATCGATAAAGAGAGTGCTGCAAGATTTGGGGTAAATGCAAGTGAGGTAGCAAAGCTTTTGATTGCTGCATATTCAAGTGAGATGCCAATATCCTACTACCAAGAGGGTGGGCGAGAGTACGATATTACGATGCGATTAAGCGATAGTAATCGCCAAAATATAGAGAGTATTAAAAAGCTTAAAGTGCGTGCAAAGAGTGGCAATTTAATACCGCTAGAGGGGATTATTAAGATAGAGAAGAGCTCGAAGCTAGCCTCTATTAACCGCTACGATATGGAGCATAAAGTTTTGGTAACTGCAGGGATTAATGGAGTAAGCCTAAATGTGGTTATGAAGCAGATAGAAAAGGAGCTAAAACCACTCCTTCCAAAGGGGTATAGCTACCGCTTTACAGGCGATATAGAGCATATGCAAGATACCGCAAAAGCCTTTGCGGGTGCTGTTGGCTTGGCAGTTATTCTAATTTATCTAATATTAGCAGCACTCTATGAGTCCTTTATACAGCCATTAATTATTATGGTTGCTATGCCGCTATCATTCACTGGGGTAATGGTTGCTTTATATCTAAGTGGTAATAACTTTAGCCTCTTTGTAATGATTGGAATTATATTGCTGCTTGGAATGGTTGGTAAAAATGCCATTTTGGTTGTAGATTACGCAAACCGAGCTATTAAAGAGGGCTTAGATTTAGATAGTGCCATTATTAAAGCTGGTGAGAAGCGTCTACGCCCAATATTGATGACAACCTTTGCGATGATTGGGGCGATGATTCCTCTAGCCTTTAGTAAGGGTCCAGGGTTTGAGAGCAATTCGCCTATGGCACTAGCAATCATTGGTGGGCTTGTGAGTTCTACAATCTTAACTCTGCTGGTAGTGCCAGCAATCTATAAAATTGTCTACCCACTTGATAGGTGGCTAAGAAGCAAGTATGAGCTAAAAGATAATGGATAAAAGAGAGACTCTCTTTTACCACTTAAACTCTGACTTAAAATCAACCAAAAGAGCACCAATATTGCTAGAGTTGAGATACTCTAAACTATTTAACTTCTTCTCTAACTTGCTATCTGCAAGATTAAAGGCATGGTTGATAATAAGAGAAGTAGAGGAGTTTTTGATTTGTTCTTTATTTATACCTTTTGCATTAATCATAAGAGAGTCTGCACCGCTTTGAATAAGTTGACTGCTCTTAAGAGCTACTCTCCACCCCTTGGCTTTGAGTGCTTTTATAAAGTTACTATTCTCTATTAAAAGTGTAATTTTCTCTTTTGATGGAAGTTTTGATTTTATTGTATTGAGTCTTTCTAAAATAGCATTTAAATTATCTTTAGAGAGATTCGCTAAATGGAGTATTAGGTGTTCTATTTTATCTTTTTTGAAATAGCTTAAAGTATCAATTAAATTACCGCCAGTATCGTATTTGTCTGTACCAGCTTGGAAACTCTTTTTATCTGCCATATAGTAAAGGTTTAATTTAAATGCTCTAAATCCAAGGTTCCATGCCTCGTTTAGCTTTGCAACTGAGTCTGTATCGTTTGCAACTAACTTAGGGTAGAAACTTTTTCCTTTTAAAAGTTTGGCATTGTACTCTCTCCAGTAGATATAGTTATCAGATGCTGTATAGCGTTTTTTACCGTGAAGCGTTAAAGCATCTTTAGGATTGAGTTTGTATTTTGGTGAACTTAGGTCATAAGTAGGACTGTAGTGATTGGTTTTAATATTTGCTAAACCAATAATAGTATCATATATCATATCGTTAGAAAAGAGTGAGTTTGCATGAGAAAGGAGAGTATTATATTTTTGAGGATAGCGATCGATATACTCTTGACTAAACCAAGCTAAAAGTGGAATTTGGGTCATTTCATAGGTAAAACTTTCAAGTCTAGAGGTGTGACCTAAATGCCTACCTATATCTTCTCCGTGATCTGAAAAATAGAGCAGTGTTGAGATGCCATCTTCTTTTTTGAGAATTTGAAGCAGTGAGTTTACAACATAGTCATTAAAATAGATACTATTGTCATATTCACTGTAATCTCCCACAATGGCTCTGTTGTTTGTTCCTAGTATATATGGTTTAGCTGTAGGGAATTTGCTAAATTCCTTTGGATATCTATCACTATATTTAAAGTGATTTCCATAGAGATGAATAATAAAAAGTCTATTTTTCCCACTATTTCTAGATTGAGTTAGATATTTCTGAAAGCTTTGTATTACTTTTGCATCTTCATATGCTGTAGAGTTTCTATCGGCATTAAATTTGTTAACTAGATCGATTGAGTGTTTTGCACCGTGAGCAAGGATAGAGACTACATTAGGATCGAGGATCTCTTGTCTTGCTAGCCAATATGTATCAAATCCAGCTTTATTGAAAATATCGATAAATGATGGAGAGTTATAGTATTTTTTCTTATTGTATTGATTGGCCTCTGTAAGAGCATAGGAGAGCACTTGCATTGTATTACCAGCATTAGAGTAGGCATTATTAAAGAGATGTAGATTATCTTTTTTTGCATTTTCTAGAAGTGGAGTTGTATTGCGGAAGTGTCCATAGAGACCTATATTATACTTATTGAGCGATTCACCAATAATTACGACATATGTCTCTTGTTTCTCTTTTTTGGTGGCTCTATAGTTTTTAGTTAATTTTCGGTGGTTTTCTTGAAACTCAACCAAGCGATGCAAATCGGCATTGTATTGCGATAAGCTATCAAATATTAAATGGGGAATACGAATATTTGGGAGAGTATAGGAGAGGATCGATCCCAAAAGAGCTATAAAAAATATGAGGAGTGATCTCTCTATTCTCTTTTTCTCTTTTAATTCTTGACGCCATAATAGATAGCCTATTAGAAGGGTAATTGCTAAAGCACTCAGCAGGTATTGCATAGGTATAAAAGATTGGAGGTACTCAACAGCTTCGTTTGGATTTGTTTGGTAGATTGCAAAAAGAATGTCCCAATTGATTGGTTTACCAAAAACTAAGGCAAATGTGATAAATGCAATTGGAATAAAATAGATAACTATTGTTGCTAGCCAACTAATAAGGGTAGCTATTTTAAATTTTTTTAAGAATCTTAACTCTTGGTAGATGAGTGTAAAGAGGAGTCCTAAAAAGAAAAAGAGTAGTGTGTAGCCAATTGTATCGCTGTAGGAGAGTGGCCCAAAGGTTACTTTTTCTGCTATAAGTGTAAGTAGGAATCCAATATAACTATTGAGTGCAATATAGAAATGACCTTTACCCATTAGATAAATAAAAAAGATAGCCCAAAGAAATGGGATAAGACGCAGCTTAAAGATATAACGAGGTTCATACTGCTTAACCTCTAAATTACCCCAATCTCCCGAAGTTGCACCTAGTGGATCGGCAATAATGGTGATTTTATCGTTTGCGTTAACTTTAAGCCTATAGTGTATATCGTTTTTAACATTAACTAAAAACTTATTATCAAATATGTTATTTTTCTTTACAACAAACAGCATATTCCCTACTGGAGAACCTTTTTGAATTGAGAAGTGTAAAAGTAGTTCACTATTTTTTTTAAATGTAAATACTCCAGTTGCGTTAATCTCTAGAGCAGGATGCACAAAAAAGAGACCATTGTCTTGTAGATAAAAAAGAGGTGGATGATGATGATTGTTCATACCTGGAGTTTTTAAAGTGTAATCGATATGTTCTTTGGTGGGTAAGAGTTTTGCTAGTGGATGGATTGCTATAAAAGATATAAATATTAGAATAACTATAAGAAATGGAACCAAAAGTCTCTGTTTGGGCATAAAAAACCTTTTTAAATTTTTTGTGATTATAGCATTAAAAAAGTTTATCGATGTTAATTGTTGAGTGTAAGCAAAAATTTGCTTTATCATTAACAATCTCTAGTAGATGATTTTATGACTATAAGTTGCTTGTACTCCTAAGCTAGAGTGTAATTATTTAAAAGTCACAAAACGGTTTAAGAGGTAAAAAAGGGTGCTATAGATAACCATCCCGGCAAAAAAGGCGTAGTCTGTTGGCATTAAGTGGTGCTCTACAATAAAGCGAAGCCCATAGTAACTTGTAATATATGAGATAGCAAAAGCAATAAGAAATTTTACAAACTCCTTTACTTTGCTCTTTTTGCTAAAAAAGACAAGCTTTCTGTTTAGAAAAAAGCTTATAATAATTCCGATAATATAACTAATAAAGTAGGAGTAGCTATAACTTAAACCCACAATATGGAAGAAAAATAGAATAATTAGATACCCAATTATAGTATTGATAATACCCACACCAACAAAACGAAAAAAGGTTTTATCGAATATTTTTCTAATCATCTTTTGAGTACCAATACAGCTTCGAGCTCTTTTTCTCTATCTTTTGAGACACGGTAAGCTTTTTCTGCTTCATCATAGAAGCGGACATCTCTATCGAGTGCTGTAACGCTTGGGTGTACCATAATTTCGTAGGTCTCTTTTGCATCTTGGAGCTTTTGTAAAATATCGCCGCCGATTACTCCGGTATAGAGGATAGAGTAGAATCGAATATTATCATAATAGTTGGCATATTTTGCATCGATTGCAGAGAAGCTACGCAAGAGGAGATACTTAATAATGCCCCCATTTAGGAGGAAATTGAACCGTTTTGTTAAAAGGAGTGAGTGGAGCATACTTTCGTTGATTAAACGGATTCTCTCTATATTATACTTTTGTGCCAGTTTAACAGCAATTTTATAGAGGTGTGGGATCATATGGACATGTCTGTGGCTATCTAAATGGGTAAGCTTCTCTCTTTGGGAGTTACTTAAAACCCTCTCTATCTGTGCCTCCCACTCTGCTTCGACGGCTGCTAAAAACTCTGGATTTCGATTTTTCAAAAGGTTTAGGTAACCAAGGTTAAAGATACCCTCTTTATTGCAATAGAGACTATTTTGAATAAGTGGCTTACCATAGGTGATATTAAGATGCATTCCCAAGCCTAAGTTGGGTCTCTCTTGCAACCCTTGCATTGCTTCATTAAAATAGTCGCAGTTTGCCATAATGCTAGCATGGGTAATTGCACCTTTATCGAAACCTTCAAAGATTCCTTGGTTTGCACCTGGGGTCATTGCTAAATCGTCAGCATTTACTATAAGCATTAGAGTATCTCTTCTTCTATAAAGTAGTGGGGTCTTCTTTTAACTTCGGTATAGATTTTACCAATATATTCACCGATTATGCCGATTGCAAGGAGTTCGATTCCTCCCATAAAATACATAGGCAATACGGTTGAAGCCCATCCAGGAACAGCTTTATTTGTAAAGAGTGCTGTATAGAGTGCATCTACTCCAAGTCCAATACTAATAAGAAAAATTATAAAACCTATAAGTGTAATGAGTTTTAGCGGAACAATACTAAATGAGGTTATTCCATCCCATGCAAAAGCTAACATCTTCTTAAGGGTATATTTTGATTCTCCAGCTTCTCTCTCTTTGACATCAAAGTAAACTTTCGCAGTTGGCAAACCAATGAGCTTAACAATGCCCCGAATAAAAAGGTTATGTTCTGGAAATTGTACAAAGTACCCTAGTGCTTTATGTGATAGTAAGCGAAAGTCCGCATGGTTAAACTCTATATCGACACCCATAAGGTGCATGAGTTTATAGTAGCTCTCAGCGGTAAATCTTTTAAAGAAGCTATCGCTTTCTCTATCGTTTCGGATACCTAATACAATCTCATATCCCTCTTTATATCTATTTAGCATCTTCTCTATTGCTCGGTAATCTTGCTGTAAATCAGCATCTATCGAGACCATACAGTCACACTTGCCATAGACACTTCGCATGCCTGCAAGTAGAGCTATTTGGTGTCCTTGGTTTCTTGAAAGTTTAATTCCTTTAACTAGCTGCGACTTTTGTGTAAATTTTTTAATAAGCTGCCAAGTAGCATCGACACTTCCATCGTCTACAAAGAGAATAAAGCTTTTGGCGTCTATAAGTCCATTTTCGATTAACTCTTGATGGTAGAGAAGAAGAGCTTTAAAGCTCTTTTCTAATATCTCTTCTTCATTATAGCATGGTAGAATTGTTGCTAATATAGGTTTGATTTTGTGGCTCATTTTAACGCTCCTGCCAAATTCACTAATGATATTATACTCCAAATTTATTGCAATAGCTTATTTTTTAAAAGTGAAATTCAGAAATAAAATCGATTAGATAGTAGAAGTTGTTTTTGTTTAAGTAGCTTTCTATACCCTTTTGGAATTGACTATTTGCAATAGAATTATTGTTATCAATGATTGTTAGAGTTTTTGAATTGAGGGTGTTAACAAGCTCTACAGATGGTTTTGTGTTTACAAGAAGAGCATCCATATTGGATATATTGCTATTTGTTAAATCTTTTCTATTTTTAATTTTATAGGCAACTCTCCAGCCATTTTGATGCAGTAGTGTAAGTTGTGATAAGTTATTGGAGAGAATGAGAGTTTTTTCTTTTATAGGCAGTTGGTTATTTATCTTATCCAATCTTTGGAGCATCTCTTGCTCATTAAGATCTTTAAGGTGTGAAATATCTAAGAGAAGTTTGGAGATCTTGTTGAGTTGAAAATATTTAAAGATCGAAACAATACCCCCAAGAGTATCGATTTTGTCACTACCTGCTTGTATCTGTTTTTTTGTTTTGTTATAAAAGAGGTCTAGCTGAAATGATCGATAGCCTAATCTCCATGCATCATTTATTTTACCAACAGTATTTGCATGCTTTACAATAATTTTATCTTGCAAATTTTTTTCTTTTAGAAGTTTGCTATTGAACTCTTGCCAATAGAGATAGTTATCTTTAGCATTGTAGTGTCGCTTTCCATGAAGTGTTAAAGCGTTGTGAGGCTCTAAACGATACTTTTGGGAGCTTAAGTCATATATGGAGGTATAGTGTTTGGTTTGAATATTTGCTAATCCTAGAACTGTATCATAGATAAGATCGTTTGAGAATAGTTTCTCTTTATTAGAGATAAAGGTATTGTATTTTTGTGGATAGCGTTGTTTATACTCTTTGCTAAACCAAGCTATCAGTGGTATTTGGATCATTTCGTAGGTGAACATTTTAGGGTCTGCAAAGTGCCCTAAGCCTCTTGTTGGATCCTCCCCATGGTCTGCAAAGTAGAGTAAACCAGTAACTCCATTCTCTTTTTGCAACAAAGTAAGTATGCTATTTACAACATAGTCATTATAGTAAACACTATTATCATAATCGTTAATTGGGAGATTTATAGAGTCTTTGTAGTATGTTCTCTCTTTTCCAAAAAGATAGGGCTTGTGTTCCCCTTTAAATTTTGTAAACGAGTGGGGATAACGCTCTTTATAAAAGAGGTGGCTTCCCATAAGGTGAATAAAGATTATTTTATTTTTGCTATAATTATGTTTGATATAATGGAGTTTTTGAAGAATCTTTACTATTTCCCCATCATGAAATTTTGTAAAGTGGCGGCTATTTAGTGCACCCACAGCGGTATTTAATGGGATATAGGTATCTGCTTCATGAGCTATGGAAGAGATAGCATTATCTATATCACTTAAATTTGGCTGATTGGTTATCCAGTATGTTTCAAACCCAGCTTTGTTAAATATATCGACAAGCGAGAGCGACTCATAATAGTTTTTATGATTATATTGGTTTGCTTCGGTAAGGGCATATGAGAGAGCCTGCATAGTAGCTGGATAGTTTGCAAAGGCATTATTAAAGAGCAGAAGTGAACGATTGTTCTCTTGTTCTGAGAGCTTGGGAGTAGTGTTTCGAAAGTAGTTGTAGAGGCTTGTGTGGTATTTATTAAGTGACTCACCAATAATAATAACATATGTTTCGCCAAGCTCTTTTTTGATTGCATTAAATTTAATCTCTCCGGCTCTCCTTTTTTTCTCGAACTCTTTTTGTTTTAAAAGTTCTCCGTAATAGAGAGAGAAGCTATCATGAATCTCTTTTGGTATTCTAAGTTCAAATAGACCAGTAGCAACAACAGAGTTTAAAAAGAGAATAATAAAAAGCAATAGAGATCGCTCGATAATAGCATGCTCCTTCTTCTCTTGTAGCCACAAGAGCACTCCAATAGCAAGTGTTGCAATTATTGTAAATAAAAGGTATTTTATTGAAACAAATGCTTGAATAAACTCTAAAGCTTCATTGGGATTTGTTTGGTAGATTGTAAAGAGTATCTCCCAGCTTACAGGTTTGCCAAAAAGGAGCGGGTAGATTATAAATGTTAGTGGTATACTATAGAGCGTTACTGTTGTTATCCAACTGAGAATAGTAGCGATTTTAAACTTTTTAGCAAATCGTAACTCTTGATAGAGAAATGTAAAGATAAATGATAAAGCAAAGAAGAGAAGTGAGTAAGTCATTATATCATTAAATGGAATTGGACCAAAATTGAGTTTTTCAGCAATAAGTGTAATATAGAAACCAAGATAGCTATTGAGTGCAATGAAAAAGTGGCCTTTTCCCATAAGGTAGATAAAAAAGAGTGCCCAAAGGAGAGGGATAAGCCTTAGTTTAAAAATGTAGTGTGGTTCGCACTGTTTAAGCTCTAAGTTACCCCAATCGCCTGCTGTAGCACCAAGTGGATCGGCAATAACAGTAATGGTGTCTCCTTTATGAACAGCTGTTTTATAGTAGGCTTCATTTTTAGTATTTACAAGTAGTTTTTGTATCTCACTATCGTTTCTTTTTATAACAAAAAGAATATTTCCAACAGGTGACCCTTTTTGAATAGAGAAGTGAAAGTGTAACAATATATCACTATTAAATGTAAATTTTCCTGTTGCATTTACTTCAGATGCAGGATGAATAAAATAGATTCCATTATTTTGTAGATAGAAGAGTGGTGGTTTGTGGTGTTTATTCATCTTAGGTGTCTCTAAAGAGTACTCATTTGCACTAAGTGGGAGATATTTAGCAAGAGGGTGTAGGAGTGCAAAGCTAATGAAGATAGAAACAATAACAATAAATAGTGTAAAAAGTTGTCTCTTTGGCATAAGTGGAGCCCTCTTTGTCAATAACATTAATATTAACCCAAATTTTGCATTAGAGATTAATAACCTTTAGCAAATCATTTAGTTTAGGACATTTGCTAAATCTTTATCAATTCCAATGCAAAATTTGCGATTAAAGATATAACCTAAAATTGTTACCGTTTGTAAAATTATATCACTTAGTAGGTTAAATGTGGTAAGAAGGGTGTTCTCTTAAACTTTTAGTGATTTTTTTGAATGGTATTATAGAGAATATTTGCCATTTTGATATGTCCTTTTGAGTTTAAATGAACAATATCTTTATAGTACTTTTCCTCTACAATTTGTGGATTGAGGAATGTTACATTATTCTCTTTGCAAATTTTTTCTACACTATTACGGAACATTGTAGCCGCTTTTGTATTGAGTTTTAATCTTTTAACTTCTGATGGACAGTGTGGTGTATAGTAAATAATAACATTTTTTGAGATGCTTTTAGAGAGTGAAATTAATTTTTTTAGATCTTTTAGGTAGCGATTAAGAGCAGTTTGATTCATATCTAAATAGTGATCGAGGTTTTTATATCGGTGAATATCATCATTTGGAGCAGTAGTTGGGTTAAATTTTAATGAAAATTGAGCAAATATATTGGATGCTTTCAATATACCTATTTTGTAGTTGAGGTTATCTTTCCAGTTAATATAGTGTAGCGATGGTTCTCTTGGATGGGAAGGGTCAGCATTGTAGATGATGGTATCAAAGTGCATGTGATGTTTTTTTGCAAGTGTTAAAGTGTAGATATTGTCTTGGATTCTTTCTCCTCTAAAAGCGGCATTAATTACTTTTTTATGTAATTTTTTTGCTAAAAGTGTTGAAAAGACCATATCTGTTGGGTATCTATATCCATTTGCTTGCGAATCACCTATTAGTAAAATAGAGTTTGGTGTGTACTGTTTTACCAAAAACTCTTCGAGTAGAGAAGCTCTATATCTTTGTGGTACAGCTCGCAGATCGTAGATGCGGTTTGAGTTGTAGTTGTGAATTGGCAGATATATTAAAAGCCAAATGAGAGAGAGAAACAGTAAACTTAAAGATATAAATTGAATTACATAGCGTTTATTTTTTAAATAAGACATCTCTTCTGTACCTAAAAATTAAAATAGAGAAATTCACTATATGTTCCAAAGCTTAATATATAGATAGCTGCAACAAAAAGAAAAGTATTGATTGCAAGGTAGTAGCTATTTGCTTGAAACTTTTGAGCAATCTCTTGTGAGTTTTTAGCAAAAAGAACAGTTATAAATGCTATAACAATATAGATAAAAGCATATTTTTCATCTCTAAAGTGAGCAAAGAAAGATACAATAGTATGTGATCTATTTGTATCTATTTCAGTAGCAAAAATATTATAGATTTTTTGATAGAGTTTTTCTAAAATGGTAAGTTTTTCAGAAATAAAATGAGAAATCTCTTTTGGTTCTATGTGAAACATACCATGTAAAACTTTAAATGCATCATTCCATGTGTGTGCTCTAAAAAAGATCCAAGTGATATTGATAAAATTAAATGTTAAAAACCAAGCAAGGAGTTTGGGCATTGAGATTTTAAATCGCTTCCAAAATCTATGGATCGACAGTGCTAAACCATGCAGAAACCCCCAGAAGAGAAAACTCCATGCTGCACCATGCCAGATTCCACCAAGTAAAAAAGTTATCATTAAATTTCTATATGTGTAAAGCTCTCCTTTTCTATTTCCACCAAGTGGGATGTAGATATAATCTTTTAGAAATCTTGAGAGTGTAATGTGCCAGCGTCTCCAGAAATCTTGAATATTTAACGCTTTATATGGAGAGTTAAAGTTTATAGGTAGTTTAATATTAAATAGAAGTGCAGCACCTATAGCCATATCTGTATAACCACTAAAGTCAAAATAGAGTTGAAATGTGTATGATAATGAGCTACTCCAAGCATCAATGAAGTTAAGTGCTGTAGCCTCATCGAATCCTTTATCTGCCCAAACTGCAAAACTATCAGCAATGACAACTTTTTTAAATAGACCAATAGAGAAGATAAAGAGACCAAGAGCAATATTTTTATAGTTTTTTACTAAGTTTTTTGTAGCAAAGAATTGAGGCATCATCTCTTTGTGGTGCACTATTGGTCCAGCAATCAGCTGTGGGAAGAAGGTTACAAAGAGTGCATAGTTTAGAAAATTGTACTCAGATGTCTCTTGGCGGTACGAGTCTACTAAAAATGCAATTTGCTGAAAAGTAAAAAAAGATATAGCTAGCGGTAGGGCTAAATGTAGCAATGGAATCTGTAGGTTAAGTATATTATTGATATTTTCAATAAAAAAATCGCTATATTTATAGTATCCTAAAAGTGCTAAATTGATAAAAACTCCAAAGATTAGCACACCTTTTTTTGATAGTTTTATCTCTCTCTTTTGATTAAGTATCTTTCCAATAGAGTAATTAAAGAGTAGTGAGAGTAGAATTAGCGGTAGATAGTTAATGTTCCACCATGAGTAGAAGAAGAGTGAAGCAAAAACTAAGAAGATTTTTGCAGTTGCAGTGAATCTTTTGTGAATAAGGTAAAAATAGGTAAAAAAAGTTATAGGCAAAAAGAGAAAAATAAATTCATAGCTATTAAAAAGCAAAATTTCTCCACTTCTTTGGTTGTTTATTCAAATATTGCAACAGTGTTTGAACAAGGTAATTATAACTCGATTTTTATTAAAGAGTATCTTTTTTGGGGTTATCTTTGGTTGTTAATGGTTTGTTTTTAGCTGATATCCTTTTTGAAAAATATAACTATTTTTTGATAGATATTTTGGTGTAAATGTTCCAAAATAGCCCTCTGTTAAGATAAGTTCATTGCTTCTGCTATAGCTATAGTGGAAGTTATCGATCTTAGCATCTTTTGGAATATTTTTTCCATCTGTAATTTCTAGATGGAGTCTCTTCTTTTTTGGATCGATTGTGTAGGTACCGCTATAATTTTTAGAGACATCAAATGGTGTTTTTGTAAGACTAAATGTACCATCATCTCTAAAAATTAGCTCTCCAATAGATTCATTACTACTATCTGCTTCATGCCAGACACCTACAATATGCATCTTTGCAATCGAAAGCTTTGTTGGGCGAGAGCAAGATGTAAGCAAAAGAAAAAATGTAAGTAAAACTATTTTTATTTTCATTTTATCATCTTTTTTCTTTGCATTATAACACTTTTAAGGTGTGAAGTAAAGAGTCTAAAGAGTATAAACCGATTTAGGATATAATTACACAATTTATGGGTTGGAGTGAGCAAAGTGTATAATTTTTTACGCTCTATTTTAGAGAATAGGCGACTTTTATTGTCGCTTATAAAAAACGACTTTAAACAAAAGTATGTTGGAAATTTTTTAGGGATACTTTGGGCATTTATCCAGCCCTTAGCAACAATTCTTATCTTTTGGTTTGTCTTTCAAGTTGGCTTTAAGTCGCGACCGGTTGATAACTTTCCATTTATTTTGTGGCTGGTTTCGGGTATTTTGCCTTGGTTTTTCTTTGCCGATGCAATTTCGAATGCAACAAATGCAATTCTTGCAAATAGCTATTTGGTAAAGAAGATTGTTTTTCGTGTTAGCTTACTGCCGATAATTCCGATTTTTTCAACTTTAGTTGTGCATCTCTTTTTTGTACTCTTTATGTTTGGTATGTTTATCTACTATGGATACATGCCAAATATCTACTGGCTACAGGTTTTTTATTACCTTTTTGCAATGATTGTGCTGCTACTTGGGCTTTCGTGGGTAACCTCTTCGGTAGTTGTATTTTTTAGAGATATGGGGCAAATTGTTGCAATGTTTATACAGTTTGGCTTCTGGCTTACCCCTATATTTTGGTCGCTTAAAATGGTGCCAGAGAGATACCACTGGATTATTAACCTCAACCCTATGGTCTATATTATTGAAGGGTATAGAGATAGCTTAATTTACCATCATTGGTTTTGGGAGAAAGGCGGTATGAGTCTCTATTTTTGGGCAGTAACTCTTGTTATATTCCTTTTGGGAATGGTTACTTTTAAACGACTTAGACCTCACTTTTCGGATGTACTATAGTAATTATGAATGATGAATTATGAATTTTGAATTAAAGGAATTGTTAATTGAAAGAAAATATTATTCTAGATAAATCTTTTGCATTTGCGGTTCGTATTGTAAATTTGTATAAATTTCTTTGCGACAAAAAAAGAGAATATATTCTTTCTAAGCAGTTACTCCGTTGTGGTACATCTGTTGGAGCAAATGTTCATGAAGCACAAGCGGCTCAAAGCAGTAAAGATTTTATTGCAAAAATTAGTATTGCAAGCAAGGAGGCTAGAGAGGCACAGTATTGGATAGAGTTGCTAATATCTACAAGCTATTTAGATTCAAATGATAAATATGTGCAATCTTTGCAAAGTGAAATTACTGAACTTGTAAAAATATTGACATCCATAATTAAAACAGCCCAAGAAAAAGAGGATAGATAATCATGGACTATGAATTTTTAAATATGAATAACAAAAGTATAAGTTTATGAAAGAGAATCAAATGAATAATTCAAAATTTAGCATTCAAAATTCAAAATTAGATACGGATATTGCAATTAAAGTAGAGAATCTCAGCAAAGTTTACCATCTCTATAATAAGCCGCAAGATCGGCTAAAAGAGGCCCTTAATCCGTTTAAAAAAAGTTATCATCACGATTTTCATGCGATAGATAATGTTAGTTTCGAAGTAAAACGGGGTGAAACAGTTGGGATTATTGGAAAAAATGGTGCTGGAAAATCGACACTTCTAAAGATGATAACAGGTGTTCTAACACCAACTTCTGGCAAGATAGAAGTGAATGGAAAGATAGCATCGCTATTGGAGCTTGGTGCTGGCTTTAACCCAGAGATGACCGGGATGGAGAACATCTATCTAAACGGTACGCTAATGGGCTTTAGTAAAGAGGAGATGGATAAAAGAGTCGATACTATCATCGAGTTTGCAGATATTGGAGAGTTTATCTATCAGCCAGTTAAAATGTATAGCTCTGGAATGTTTGCAAGGCTTGCTTTCTCTGTTGCTATTAATGTAGAGCCTGATATTTTAATTGTAGATGAGGCTTTGAGTGTAGGGGATATGGCATTTCAGATGAAATGCTTTAAAAAATTTCAAGATTTTCAAGAGCAGGGGCGAACAATTTTGTTCGTAACTCATGCCCTTGATACTGTAATTCGTTATTGTAGCCGTGGTATTGTTATTGATGGTGGAAAGCTAGTTTTTGATGATAGTCCCAAAATGGCTGTAGATGCTTTTAAAAAGATACTCTCAGGTAACTTTTATAATGAAGCCAAAGAGAATTTTGTAGAGAGTGATAATAAAGATGGTGAAACAAAACTTTTAAGAGACTCTTTTGATACCCATAAAGAGCTTGATACCTATGGGAATGGCAAGGCTACGATATACGATTATGGAATAACAGATAAAGATGGCAATCCTACTGCTATTATCGATTATGATAGTGAGTTTAATATTGTGATGAAGGTAAAATTTAACGAAAGGGTAGAGGAGCCAATATTTGCCTTTACTCTTAAGGATTCTAAGGGATTAGAGATCACAGGTACAAATACATTTATGAAGCATATGTCCTTTGGAGCTTGCCAAAAGGGGGAGAAGATTACTGTTTCCTTTACCCAAAATGCCAATATGCAATTAGGTAAATATGCTCTCTCTTTGGGTTGTGTGACAATTAATGAAAATGGAGTTGAGGTTTTTCATAGAATCTACGATGCAATTTTATTTGAGGTTATTGGGTCAGTGCAGATGGTTGGCTTTTTTGATCTGCATAGTCAAGTGAGTTATCAAGAGGAGAAAGAGTAGTTTGAGTAACTTTTAATCTTCATAGCTGCTCTAATAGATAGGGTTAAAGAGTATAAGTTGAACTTTATACAAGAGTGAGTATAATTTTACAAAAATCCCATAAAAAGGGGTTTAGAAAAGATTTGTAATGGGTGCAAAGTTTAACTTAGACTACTATAGTGGTGTTGATGGTTATAGTGATGGTGATATAGAAGAGGAGCTATTAAGGATAGTTAAAGAGCATAAAGATTTTGATGAAGTTATAGCAAACGATAATCGTTGGCCAATTCTCTACCATCTCTCTCCTGTTCGAGAAAATATTATCAATTGGTATCCATTTAAAGAAGATGCAACTTGTCTTGAGATTGGTGGTGGCTGTGGTGCCATTACAGGAGCATTGTGCAAGAAGTTATCTTCTGTAAAAGTTGTAGAGCTCTCCAAAAGGAGAGCCACAATCCTTTATGAGAGACACAAACACTTTGATAACTTAGAGGTCTTTGTTGGAAATTTAAACGATATTGAGTTTGATGAAAAGTTTGATTATATTACACTTAATGGTGTACTGGAGTATGCAGGCTCATTTACCAATACAGATGACCCTTATGCAGATTTTTTAAAGAAGATTAAGGAGTATCTAAAGCCAGATGGTAAATTAATTGTTGCAATTGAGAATCGCTATGGATTAAAATATTTTGCTGGAGCAAAAGAGGATCATACCGGAAAAGAGTTTGATGGTATTACTGGATATAAAGATACTAATAGTGTCCGAACATTTGGAAAAAAAGAGTTAGAAGAGCTTTTAAGTAGAAGTGGCTATAGAGAGCAAGAGTGGTACTATCCTCATCCAGATTATAAGATGCCGATGGAGATATATAGTCAATATTGGTTGCCAAGTTCTAGTGGTGAATTAATGCAAGCTCCTAACTTTGATTATGAGAGGTTTGAGCTATTTGATGAGTCAGATGCATTTAAAGGTATTATAGAAAATGGTCAATTTGAATTTTTTGCAAACTCTTTTTTAGTAATATGTGGAGAATAGATGAAGATTTTATATGTTAAGAACAATAGTGAGCGAGCTAAAGAGTTTCAGCTTCGTACTACGGTTTACGAAGATGAGAATGGGGAGAAGTTTGTAACAAAAAAAGCTCTCTACCCTGAAGCTATTCCTCACTTAAAAAGAATGAAAAAGAGTTATACTAAATTAACTCAAGCGATAATTGATCCCAAAATTAAATTAGCAAAGATTATTGGTGAAACAGATGATAGTTTAACATTTGAATTTATCAAAGGGGAGAGTTTAGAAAAACGCTACAATGATCTAAAAAAAATTAGTGCAAATAAAGCTAAAAAACTTATAGATGACTATATGGAACTATTAAGGAGTGGATTTAAAACGACTACTTTTGATAGTGCTACTATGCTTACTAATATGCATAAACAGCTTTTTGGTGATATAGACTATAGAAAATTTGATGGAGCATTATGTTTTGATGGTATTTCAAATATCGATTTAATCTTTTCAAATATACTCTTTGTTGGAGATAGTATCTATCTTATCGATTATGAGTGGGTATTTGATATTAATATTTTTATCGATTATGCTGCATATAGAGCTTTGCATTACGATCATAAGAAGTGGTATAGTATAGAGGAGCACTTTTTAGAAGAGTATGTTGTTAAAGCAAAAGGGTTCCATAGAACCCAGCGCAACTATTTACAAAATAGACCTGATATAGTGCATCAAATTCAAAGTCAAAGAGATCATATTCAGGAGCTTATTGAGCATATAGATGGGAAAGAGGAGCATATTCAGGAGTTATCAATAAAAATTCATGAACTCGGAGCAGATTTAGAGTATGCAAGGGAGATTATATCGCTTCGAGATCAACAAATACAAGATTTAAGAATTAAGAATCGTATAAAGCGGTTACTTCAAAAATTGATACCGTGGAGAAGAGCAAAAGAGCAGATAGATGAATCGAAAACGGCTGAAAAAATCTATTATTATGATACTCCTGAGTTTTCTAATGAGACAAAAGATAACTTAAGTGCTTTTTATCAAAAACCACTTATCTCTATAGTTATGCCAGTATATAATGTTGATCCTAAGTGGCTTGAGAAAGCGATTAATTCCGTAGAGCAGCAGTGGTATAAAAATTGGGAGCTATGTATTGCGGATGATTGCAGTACAAATGAGGCAACTCTTGAGTATCTTAAGTCTCTTCAAAATCCAAAGATAAAGGTGAAGTTTTTAGAGAAAAATAGTGGTATTTCAGGTGCTACTAATGCTGCTTTAGAGTTGGCTAAAGGGGAGTATATTGCACTCATGGATAATGATGATGAAATTACTCCAGATGCACTCTATGAGATGGTAAAGGCAATAAATGAAACCAGAGCTGATTTTATCTATAGCGATGAGGATTTTATCGATACCAATGGTGTATGTAGCAATCCTCACTTTAAACCAGATTTTTCGCCAGATCTGCTCTTAAGCCACAACTATATTACCCACTTTACTTGCTTTAAACACTCACTCTTAGATGAGGTTGGAAGATTCAATAGCGAATTTGATGGTTCACAAGATTATGATCTCTTCTTGAGGCTTACAGAAAAGTGTGATAAGGTTGTACATATACCAAAGGTGCTCTACCACTGGAGAACACTCGAGAGTTCAACAAGTGCAAATGCCCAGGCAAAGCCAGAAGCGATTGAGCGAAGTAGACGCGTATTGGAAGAGACACTTAAGAGACGCGGCATTGATGGATGGGTAGAGCATGGGAATTTACCGCACTACTTTAGGGTTCGCTATGTAATTAAAGATAATCCGCTAGTGAGCATTATTATTCCATTCAAAGATAAGCCAGAGCTCTTAGAGATGTGTGTAAATTCGATTTTAGAAAAATCTACATACCAAAATTATGAGATTATAGGTGTTAGTAATAACTCGCAAGAAGAGGCTACATTTGCAATGATGAAGCAGCTTGAAGCAAAAGATAAGCGAGTAGAGTTTTATGAGTATAATGTTCCTTTTAACTATGCTCAAATTAATAACCATGCAGTCAATATGTATGCTAAAGGGGAGCATGTTTTACTGCTAAATAATGATATAGAAGTAATTGCACCTGAGTGGATAGAGGCGATGCTTGAGCACTCGCAAAGAGAAGAGATTGGCTGTGTGGGAGCAAAGCTCTACTATCCTAACGATACAATCCAGCATGCAGGTATTATTATTGGGCTAGGTGGCTATGCAGGGCATTCGCATAAGATGTATCCAAGAGATAATCCAGGCTACTTTAACCGCTTAAATGCTATCCAAAATGTAAGTGCTGTTACAGCGGCTTGTTTGATGATAAAAAGAAGCATCTACCAAGAGGTTGATGGTATGGATGAGGTGAAGTTTAAAGTAGCCTATAATGATGTCGATTTTTGCTTAAGGGTAATGAAAAGTGGCTATCGTAACCTCTTTACACCGTATGCGGAGCTCTATCACCATGAGTCGATCTCGCGAGGGTATGAGACAACACCTAAGAAGCTTGTTCGTTTCCAGAAAGAGAAAGCTGCCCTTTTGGAGGGTCATAGGGATATTTTAACGCACGGTGACCCATATTACAACCCTAATCTTACACTTGATAGAGAGGATTTTAGTTTACGCTAACGGCTACCTTCTCTCTATTTTTTTTAAATAGTTCCAAATAATAAATACAAGAACTACTAAAATGAGTGGTGCAATGTAGGGTTTGTCTTTTATGAAATTAAAAATTTTAATAATAATCTCGCTTGAGAAGTAAGAGAGTAGTCCAATAGTGAGAACAAAAACAATTGATGCAAAGAAGTTATAGAAGATAAACTTTTTAAAGTCATACTTTCCAAGTGCCATAATAATTGGGATAAGTGTTTTCACTCCATAGATGAACTTTTGGATAAATATAGCTGCAACCCCATACTTTTTCATAATCAGTTTTGTAATAGCAATTTTTCTACGGTGTTTTGCAAGATATTTTTGAATATCGCTTTTATGATATTTTGCTATATAGAATAAAAAGTTATCGCCAAGAAAGTTAGAGATTGTTGCAATAGTTAGTGCTAAAGGAAGATTAATATGTCCTAGATAGGCAAAGACCCCTGCAGTTGCCACAATAAGCATAGAACCACCAAAAGAGAAGAAGGCAATCGCCAAATATCCCCATGTCTCAAGAGAGGAGAAATCCATACTTTATACCTTTTTTGGGTATGATTATACTTAGTAAAGCTGAGAGCTAAGAGCCAAGAGCAATTAAAGTTGTTTGATACTTAAACAGTTAAGTATGGCTACTTAGTTGGCTCTATGCTCTAAGCCCTCAGCTCTTAGCTTTTTCGACCAAAGGGAGAAATTTATGGCATCCGGTTTTTTTGCCCTGCTTGATGATATTTCGATGTTGATGGACGATGTCTCGGCAGCATCGAAAGTGGCTGCAAAGAATACGGTTGGTGTTTTAGGGGATGATTTAGCGGTGAATGCTGCTAAGGCTTCTGGCTTTGAGTCTTCTCGTGAACTGCCGGTACTTTGGGCTATTACGAAGGGTTCGCTCTTTAATAAAGTGATTATTGTTCCTCTGCTATTATTACTTAATTACTACTTTCCACAAATTATTGGCCCAATACTTCTTTTGGGAGCTCTTTTTCTCTCTTACGAGGGGGCTCATGGGGTGTGGGGGTATCTTTTTCCGCACGAAGCAAGCCACAACGAAGAGCCAATGAGCGAAAAAGAGAAGATCCGCTCGGCTGTTATTACCGATTTTATTCTCTCGATAGAGATTGTCTTGATTGCCCTAGCATCTGTACGCGATTTAGATGCTCTTGAGCAAGCAATTGTTGTCTCGCTTATTGCAGTTGCTGCAACTATTGGAGTTTATGGTTTAGTAGCACTCCTTGTTCGCTTAGATGATATAGGTTTTGCGATGGCAAAAGATGCCAAAGAGGAGAGCATAAAGTATAAATTTGGCATGATGCTTGTGCGCTCACTCCCCTTTATTGTAAAAATATTGAGTATTGTAGGAATTTTTGCGATGCTTTTAGTTGCCGGGGGTATATTTATGCATAATCTTGATATACTACACCAAATTGCACATGAGAGCCATATTCCACAGCTTATAGCGGAGCTGATTTTTGCTCTGCTTATAGGCGGAGTGGTTATGCTCTTTATTGATGTCCCAAAAACACTATTAACATATTTTAAAGCGAAAAGGTAAGCATTGAAGCAAAAGTACAGAGGCATTCGGTTTCTGCTCCCTTATTTTAAAGAGCGAAAAGGCACAATTATTCTTACACTCCTCTCGATGATTGGAGTAGCTATTAGCTCTGCTCTTACAGCATATATTATGAAGCCGATTCTCAATAACCTCTTTATCGAAAAGAGCGAGAGTATGCTCTACCTTATTCCGATTTTTATTATAGCACTCTTTTTAGCTCGTGGTGTTTTTCGTTTTTTGAGTGCCTATTTGAGTGAGCGAATCGCAATAGATATTACACAAAATATTCGAGCAAAGCTCTATAGTCGTGTACTCAATAGCCGAATCGATGCGATTGAGCATAAAACGCTTGGCGACATTAATACCCGCATTATCGAGACAGTGCTTAATTTGCATCAAATTATTGCAAAGACGATTCCAAGCTATCTTATTAGTCTCTTTACAATTTTTGCACTGCTTGGGACAATTATCTACCTCAACTGGCGGCTCTCACTCTTTGCTATTGTTTTTGCGGTGATTGTCATCTTCCCTGTCAAGATTTTAGGCAAACGCGTCAAACGCCATGTACACCGTGCGGAGGGGCATGTGAGCGAGTTGAATGAGCGTATCAACGAAACCTTTAACCATATCGATATTGTCAAGGTTTACAACCAAACCAAAAGAGAGGAGAAGCGATTTTTAGGCTACCTCGAAGATTACAAAAGGGCACTGTTAAAGCTTGTAAAGTATCAAGAGCTCACTTCGCCACTGATGGAGTTTTTTGTCTCTCTCTCGGTTGCCTCTGTAGTCTTTTTTGGTGGGTATGAGGTGATTCATAATAGAATGAGTGTTGGAGACTTCTTTGCCTTCTTAACAGCACTCATGATGCTCTACGCACCAATTAAGGTAACGACACGAAACTCTCTGATGCTCAATATGCTCGATAGCTACATAGAGCGTGTAGAGAATATTTTGCATCTTCGACAAGAGGATAGCTCTAAAGCAGATATTACAGAACCGATTAGAGAGATTGCCTTTAGAGATGTCGATTTAACAATCGGTACAAAGCCAATTTTACGGCAACTGAACTTTGCAATCGAGCAGGGAAAAACAGTAGCAATAGTCGGTAAAACAGGTGCTGGGAAGAGCTCTTTACTTTCGCTTCTCTTTGGTTTTCGATCTCCAACAAATGGAGTTATAGAGATTAACACAAAACCATTAGAGAGTTACACTATCAATAGTATCCGAGAGCAGATCTCTTATGTAAACCAAGCAAGTGGGATCTTTAATGTCTCGGTAAAAGAGAATATTCTCTATGGGCTAGAGTATGACGAAGAGCGATACAAAAAAGCAGTAACTACTGCCCACTGTGAATTTATCGAGACGCTTCCGCAGAAAGATGATTTTATTGTAGGAGAGAATGGCAAACGCCTCTCTGGTGGGCAGCGGCAACGAGTTGCATTAGCAAGAGCTCTCTATAAAGATGCCCCAATATTTGTACTTGATGAGGCAACCTCAGCACTTGATAACAATACAGAGGCGATGATTCAAGAGAGTATTGCTTCGATTATGAAAAATAAAACAGTCTTAATTATTGCCCACCGCCTCAAAAGCATAGAGCAAGCCGATAGTGTTATAGTCCTTGAAAATGGAGCTATTGCAGCAATGGGAAGCTACGAAGAGGTGTCTAAAACGGCAGCTTTTCGGAAAAACTTTGCATTAGAGGAGTAGGCTATTTTTAGTCAGATTAGTTATAATATGGTTAGTTTTAAATAAGAGGGAGAGTTGTAAAATGGTGCAGAAAAATAGAATAGTGATAGCTCTTTTTTTAACTCTCTTTTTGGGTATTTTTTCTCTTTTGCTCTTTATAAATAAAGGTGTTTCGCTTGAGCTAGTAGAGAGGAGTGAAACAAGCAGTAGTTTACAGCCACAGATCTATTATAAAAAAAGCATATCAGACTCCTATAATGAAAAGAGGTCGATCCATCCACTCTCAACAAGAAGTGAACACTATATTTTTCCTCTAAAGAGTTACAAAAATATTGGATATTTACGAATAGATCCAAATACTCGAGAGGGTAATATTACTATCGATTCGTTAACTCTTATTGATAAAGGTTGGTTTAGAACTCGATATTATAAGTTAAACCTATCCGATATAAAACCCCTACATCAAATTGAGCAATTTAAAAAAGAGGGTGGTAGTATCTATTTTGTGGCAAATGGGAGAGACCCTTTTTTGGAGATGCCTTTAAAGCTCTCTACCCCAATAGTTGTGAGAGAATCTCATCTTGATATATTTTTAAAAGCATTGATTATTGCCTTTGTGTTAAGTTATTTGATCTATATCTATAAAACAAGAGAAGTATCACAAGAACTTAATGCAAAACTTATTTTATATGCACTCTTTTTTGCTTTTACTATCTTTAAAGTGGAGTACTATAAAGAGAATATCCATTTTAAATATCCACCTGATGAACTTGCACACTTGGGATATATTGATTATGTCCATAATCATCACTATTTTATTCCTAATTTTAGCGATATGAAGATGGTAAATAATAGACACGCCTCTAATTACTTAACACATCCGCCACTCTATTATGAGATTATGAATTTAAATTACGATACAAGTAAGTCTATTTTAGGAAATGTTCCTAATTTTAGAAACTATAGTAGCTTAATTTTTCTTTTGAGCTTTTTACTTATTTTGTATATAGGGTTTCGTGCAGAGCTATCGGTTTTAGGAGATTTTGTCTATTTGAGTTTAATAACATCTATTCCAATGCATGCATATATTGGAGCGAGTATAAGCAATGATACTCTCTCTATTTTTGGTGGTATTCTTTTTGTGTTAGGTCTGCAGCGATTAATTGAAAAGAGATTTACACTTGGTAGTTATCTTCTTATTGCATTTGGAATGGTTTTGGCATTCTTTAGTAAGCTTACTGCTGCGGTGCTTATATTTTTTGCTATGCTTTATTATCTATTCTATCTCTTTAAAAGAAGAGAGTTTCCTAAGATTAGTAAAGTAGCATGGCTAATCCTTATAGTAGCTCTTATTCCAATTTTTTATTATCAGTTTTCAATTCTCTATAAGTACCACTCTATTGTGCCAACATTTGATAAAACACATCCAAAAGAGTTTTTTCACTCAGTCTTTTATATTCCACCAGAGTATCGCATACACTATACTATTGGGCAGTGGTTCCATAGACTCTTGGGGTTTATAGAGGGAGGGTGGTTTGGAATACATTCGCACCACTCCTTTACAAAAGAGAGCTGGTGGGGCTCTTTTGGGCTTTTGGTGCTGCATATCTTTGCGATTATTGCACTCTTTTTGAAGTGTCCAAAAGAGAAAAGTAATTTTTGTTTGCTTGGAAAAATAGTACTGTTAGCTCTATTGTCAACTTTAGTTGTGCAGTTTTTATTCTCCTATAGAGCTCATGTGCATAGTGGTTATTTAGGTGGCTTACAGCCTCGCTATTTATTGCCGTTTATGTTTGGATTTGCTATAATGGCATCACTATTTGTAGAACGGTTAAAGAGCTATTTTTGGGGAGTTGTATTGGTGATTTTGTTATCGATTCATGCACTCTACTCCGATTTTTTCTACTTTTTACAATATTACCGTTAAGGATATAAAATGAAACTGATTATTCAGATACCTTGCTATAATGAAGCTGAAACACTTGCAATTGCTCTAAAAGAGCTCCCAAGAGAGCTAGAGGGGTTTGATAAAGTAGAGTGGCTTATTATTAATGACGGTAGCACAGATGACACGGTAAAGGTGGCAAAAGAGTGTGGGGTGGATCATATTGTCAATTTCAAGCACAACCAAGGCTTGGCAAAGGGTTTTATGGCTGGGCTAAAAGAGTCTCTTAAGCAGGGGGCTGATGTTATTGTCAATACTGATGCGGATAATCAGTATGAAGCAAAGGATATACCAAAGCTTGTTGCACCGATATTAGAGGGGAGAGCAGAGTATGTAATTGGAGCTCGACCAATCTCGCAGACTGATCACTTTTCGGCAACGAAGAAGTTTTTGCAAAAGTTAGGTTCTTGGGTTGTTCGAAAAGCGAGCAATACCGATATTCCAGATGCTCCTAGTGGCTTTAGGGCAATTAGCCGTGAGTGTGCAATGCAGCTAAATGTCTACAATAATTACACCTATACATTAGAGACTATTATCCAAGCAGGACAGAAGAATATGGCAATTACCTCTGTGCCAATTCGTACAAATGAAGATTTGCGACCTTCGAGACTCTTCTCTAGTATTCCTAGCTATATTAAGAAGTCAATTGGTACGATTGTAAGAATCTCTGTAGTTTATAAGCCCTTCCAATTCTTTATGACAATTGCGACTATTCTTTTTGGTCTAGGAGTTGTTGTAGGGTTGCGATATCTCTATTTCTATTTAAGTGGTGATGGTTCAGGTCATGTGCAATCTGTAATTTTAGCTGGCATTCTTTTGGGTATGGGCTTTCAGACAGCTCTTATTGCCTTTGTTGCGGATCTACTCTCAGTCAATCGAAAACTTTTAGAGGAGCAGCGGTTTGAGAATCTAAAAGCGAAATATGATAAAGAGAGTTAAGAGTTTATGAAGGTACTCTTTACCTGTGCAGATAGACCAACTATCTCTCGAAATCTTTTTCATCGCAATATCTTAAGGCAAAAATTTGAGTATAGTGAGTGTGTCTCGAGTGCAAAGGGGTATGCAAAAAGGTACCTTTCGATTTTAAGCAGACTCCCTTTTAAAATGTTTGGCAAAGATTTCTACTATGTCGGCTATATGGGGCACTTTTTGGTACCGTTTATGCGACTGCTCACAAGAAAACCTATTGTTTATGACTTCTACCTCTCTTTGTATGATGTGATGTGCAACGATAGAAAGCTTTTCAAACCTAACTCTCTTTTGGGGCGGTTTACCTACTTTATCGAGAAGCAATCGCTCAAAAGAGCCGATTTTATAATTGTCGATACCAATAAGCTCATTGAGACACTCTCAAAAGAGTATGACATACCTAAAGAGAAGTTTGTAAGAGTTCCTTTAACTATTAATGAAGCAAGTGTTTACCCTAAAGAGGTAGAGCGGTATTCACAAAACTTTAGTGTACTCTATGTTGGCAGCTATATTCCACTGCATGGCACTCCGGTAATTATAGAAGCAGCTAGGATCTTACAAGAAAGCGGTGATGATACCCGCCTTTTAATGATAGGGGAGGGTCCCGATTTAGCAAAGTGTAAAGAGTTAGCTGCAAAATATAATCTGCAAAATATCGAGTTTAAAGGCTTTATGCCTTTAGAGGAACTTAATCATTACTACAACGCTTGCGATATTAACTTAGGGCTCTTCAGTAGAGGTGAGAGGGCTAATAGTGTGGTGCTTAATAAGACAAATGATGCTTTTAGGGTTGGTAGACCCCATTTAACACTTGAGACAGATGCAATGAGAGAGTGTTTTGAGGATAACCACGATATCTTTTTTGTAAAAGATACAAAAGCGGAGAGTTTGGCAAAGAGAATATTAGAGATAAAATCAAATCCGAAGCTTCTAGAAAGTGTAGGTAAGAACTCTTTAGAGTCGTATCAGAAACATCTTAGCAATGCAAGAGCCAAGAAGATTCTTGAAGAGTTTATCTTTAAAAAATTAAAATAGAAAGTAGATGATGAATAGAGAGCAAATAAAAAAAATTCTGTATGGACTTGGTAAACTGTTAAGTATTTTAGGGTTAGGGTTTCTCTTCTATAAACTCTCAAAAGAGTATACTTTAGAGAGCTTTTATTCTCATTTAGTGGCATATAAATTTATAATTTTACCTTTAATTATTATCAATCTACTTTCACCTATGATAGGAATAGTTGGATGGCGATTAATGCTTAAGAAGTATGCTAAAAAAGGCTTTAGCTATTTAACAGCATATTACTACTACTCTAAAACTGAGATTGCTAAGTATCTTCCTGGTAATGTATTCCATTTTGTTGGGCGTCAAGCGATGGCTTCAAAGCTTGGTATTTCGCAAATGGAAATGGCAAAAGTCTCTTTATTGCATAATATCTTTTTGATAATTGGCACATTTGCTGCAACAACTGCTTTTACACTCTTTAGTAGTTCAATAGATATAAAAATCAAACTTTTATTGGTGATAGCAACAATTGGGTCAATTGTTGCTATAATGTTTATGTATCCTAGTTTTTCTAAAACGCAAAAACTTAAGCTCGCTGTTGTATTTGCTATCTCTATAGGGCTCCATGGGATTATGATGGGATGGATAATGCAAGTTCAGGTAAAGAGCATGGATCCATCACTCTTTTTTGAAGTAGCAGCTATCTACATTATAAGTTGGTTTATAGGACTAGTCACTCCTGGTGCTTCTGGAGGTTTAGGAGTAAGAGAAGGTGCATTTATTGCAATTGCAAAATTTTTACATCTTCCTGTTGCGACAGAGGTTGTGCTCTTTTCTATTCTTTTTGTTCGATTTGTAAATATTTTAGTGGACCTTCTTATGTATTTAACTACATTTTTGTTGCCGAAACGAATAATTGAAACAATTGACTTATGATGTCTTGATAAATATTCTATTTTAGTATTAGTGAATGTTTTTCTCTTTTGCTATCAAATTGACTTATATCAACAAAGTTTTATTTTATAAGTTCTATAATATAGCTATTTTTATTAAAGGAGTGCGGAATGATAGATTTTGAGCGACTTGAGAGGGAAAAAGATAGTTTACGAGAGCAATTTTTAAATGCAAAGCCTTTCCCTCATATTGCGATAGATAATTTTTTAGTAGAGGGAGCTGCTGAAAAGCTTTATGAAGATGCTGCAAAGCCAGATGAGCATTACAAGATTAAAGATGTATTTTTCTCTAAAAATAGATACCAATTTAATAACTATAGAGATATTTCAGAAAACTATGCAGAGCTTTTTGCAGATGTAACATCAGATCGTTTTGCAGAGCTAATCTCTTATATTACTGATGAAGAGATATTTTTTGATAAAGAGTTTCATGGTGGTGGTCTCCATGTTGGGACTGAAAATGCACACCTTGATATGCATGCAGATTTTAACTACCATCCAAAACATGATCACTGGTTTAGAAACTTAAATTTACTTCTCTACCTAAACAAAGATTGGAAACCAGAATATGGGGGGCAGTTAAAACTAGAAGATGCGAGAACTGGCGAGAAGACGCAGGTGGATGTTCCTCTTAATAGACTTGTGATAATGCACTGTAGAGATTATACACTTCATGGTTATGATACAACAAATTTTCCAGAAGGAAAATATAGAACTTCGGTAGCTATTTATGGATATACTTTGCATGATAAACCTGTTGATAGATCAAGAACTACAGTTTGGGTTTCAGATAATCCGTTAAAAAAAGTGCTTGCAAAAGCATGGTTACCAGCTGTTGCAATCAAAAAGAAACTGTTAGGCTAATACTTAGGTTGAGCAGTTATAATATTATAGAAACAAAAAACTCTTTTAGATGTTCCCCTTGGGGAACTACCCAAATTTTGCATTAGAGATCAACAACCTTTAACAAATCGTTTGTCAAATCTTTGCTAATTCTATTGCAAAATTTGGGTTTAAGAGATAAAACTTTTTGTAGAGACACCTTTTCTATTTCGAATGTGCTTTGTGTGCTGTGATCCAATCTTCTATGTTGCCGGTGAATAGATAGACATTTGAGTAGCCTAAGAGTTCAAGGTATGCTTTTACGCGGCTTGCAAAGAGTCCTTTTAAGCATGCTGTTACAATCGGAGTTGTTCTATCATTTGGGAGAATATCAAGATAATTTGTAAACTCTGGATAGGGTGTATAGTATGCACTTGGAATATCTGCCTCTTCTGCATTCTCCTCAGCAACCTTTGCTGGTGGGCGGACATCTAAAAGTATTGCTCCTGCATCTCTTATGAGCTCTATGCCTTTTTCTAAATCGATATTGCCTAGTTCTGGTTTTTCCTTATTAAATGCTATCTGTTCATCTATACGCTCAATTATTTTTTTTTCAAACTCTGTAAATGTTGCCATTGTACACTCCTTCATATTTATATAATGGGGTAGTATACTCTTCTTTGATTGCATAGAGTGAAACTTAGGTTGCAATTTAGCTTATTTCTAATCGATTTTTCGAAGAAAGAGGACTTTGAGGTAGTTGCCTTCGGGGAACTTTTTGGAGACTCTAAAGTCTTTTGGGAGAGAGAAGCTCTTTTCGATTTTGTATCGAATATTTGCCTCTTTAAATGCTTTGTTGATAAAGGTTTTGAATCGTTTCATATCGAAGTTTGCGGCATTTGTGGAGGCTACAATTACACCGTTTTTATTAGTAATTGCGATAACTTCTTTTAAGAGTTTTGTGTAATCTTTAGCGGCACTAAAGACTTTTCTTTTAGAGCGGGCGAAGCTTGGGGGATCGACTACGATTAAGTCGTAGCTTAAGCCCCTTTTTTTGGCGATTTTAAAGTACTCAAAGACATCAGCAACGATAATTTTTTGTTTCTCTAAATCGATGTTGTTAATAGTAAATTGCTCTTTTGTTTTTGGGAGGGAGCGTTTTGCTAAATCGACGCTTGTTGTCTCTTTTGCTCCGCCAAGAGCGGCAGCTACCGAGAAGGCACCTGTGTAGGAGAAGGTGTTAAGCACACTTTTGCCCTTAACGTACTCTCTTTTTATGGTATCTCGCACCTCTCTTTGGTCTAAAAAGATTCCCACCATTGCTCCATCATCGAGGTAGATTGCAAAGTTGATGTTGTTCTCTTTTACAATAAGTGGCTTGGGGGCTCTCTTGCCGCAAAGATAGTCACTCTCGCTTTCAAGGTATTGCCCCTTTGTGTCGAAGCGGCGTTTATGGTAGATTCCCTTATACTCTACAAGGCTTTTGAGTGCTTTAAGAATTGGCTCTTTGAAGCTATAGATCCCTTGGCTATACCATGTGATGAGGTAGTATCCATCAAAGTAGTCGATTGTTAAACCACCGATGCCATCACCTTCTCCGTTAAAGAGGCGAAATGCGGTTGTCGTTTGATCTCTAAAGAGATCTTTTCGATAGCTGATTGCATCTTTTATCTTCTGGGTAAAAAAATTGCTATCAATCTTTTGTTGCTCATTATCTGTTAAAATCCACCCATAGCCCTTATTTTGGAGTCCATAGTAGCCCTTTGCAATAAAGTTCTTTTTGTTATCGACAAGCTTTAAAATGCTCCCCTCTTGAGCAAGTTTAGAAGTATCGTAAAAAAACTCTTTTAAAAGGAGCGGATAGCCACTTTTTAACTTTGATACAGACTCCTTTTTAATTTCTATAGTGATATTTTTACTCATTGTAAGAGACCTTGTAGGTGGAAATTGAACTCTAATAGTAGCACTTTTTAGGTTAGAATTTTGAATTTTGAATTTTTTGCTTTGAGCTTTGAGCTCTATGCTCTAAGCCCTCAGCTTCTTCTTTACATTCCAGGGATTCTTGGGATTTTGCCAAGTTTTGAGTTGCGACAGTACCAGCCCCATCCTTTTTTGAGCCAGTGTCCAATAATTGGGAGAGGAATCATTTTACCACCCTTATTGTCGCGGTAGACAAAGGCAGCACCATCGCCGCTATCCATTACGCAGAGGATATTAAGATGCTCTTTGTATCCTTTTCGTTCGCTGCCTCCTTTTTCGATTTGCTCGATATTGAAGGCGGTATTTCTTGCCATTACCTCGGCAATATGACCTTGTTTTGCACGCCAATCTGGACCTTCAAGTGCTACACTATCACCGATAGCGAATGTCTTTTCGAATATTGTGCCATCTTCGGCTACCACTTCGCAGTAGTCATTTACTTTAATGAGTCCTGCTTCGTTGAGCGGAAGGTCACTATTTTGGAAGACTTTATGTCCATTTCCTGCAGGAATAAACATGGTAAAGTCGCTTGCTAATTTGCTATCATCTTCAAAGATAATTCCGTCATCTTCGAATCTTTTAATCTTTTTTCCAAAGTGGGTATTGATATTGAGTTTTTTAAAGAAGATATCCATCATTTTTAGTGCTTGTTTTCCCATTCTTGCACCCGGCTCAGCCATTGGAGCAAAGAAGGTTAGTTCGAATTTGTCACGGATACCCAATTTTTTGAGTTGGTTATGCACATTAAAGAGCACCTCAAATGCTGGGCCTCCACGCACATTACTTGGATCTTTTGGGTTGCCGCCAAATCCCATAGCTATTTTGCCGCTCCCTTTTGCAATAAGGGCATCAATCTGCTCTTTAATAGCGATTGACTCTTCTGGTTCACCACAGATAGAGAGAAAGTTTTCACTTCCCTCATGCTCCATTTTGCCGCTTCCTATTGCAACAATCAAGTATTCACTACTATACTCTCCTTTTTTGCATACAACGCGCTTCTCTTTTGCATAGATTGCTTCGACATCATCGATAATAAGTTCAAAGCCATGTGCTTTGCTGAGATCTTCTAAAGGGACGGCAATATCTTCAAACTTTGCTTCACCTGTGGGAATCCAAATAGAGGTAGGATAGATATAGAAGTAGTCTCTATTTGAGATAAGTGTAACATCAATATTTGCTTTTCTTAAGAAGATAGCAGCCTCAAGTCCTGCAAAACCGCCACCTAAAATTAATACTTTTTTCTGATTGTTCATAAGCTTTCCTTATATTATGCATTATAAATACATATATTACCATACTAAACTTAGAACGATCTTTAAAGTTAATTTTTGTTACCATTGCACCCAAGGAGAAAGGGATGAAGAGAATTGCGGTTTTGTTTAGTGGAAGCGGTACCAATTTTGAGTATATTCTAAAGCATTTACACAACAATAAGTTAGAGGTTGCAGTAGCTTTAACGAATAATCCAAAAGCTGGCGGAATTACTTTTGCAGAGGAGTACAATATCCCTCTTAAAATTATTGACTCAAAAGGGTTTAAGAGTCGCAAATATTTTGATAGAGAGCTTGTTAAAGAGTTGCAAAAATATCATTTAGATTTGGTTGTTTTAGCTGGTTTTATGCGCATCTTAACCCCAATCTTTACTGAGGCTGTAACGGCTATTAATCTCCACCCCTCTTTGCTACCGCGTCATAAAGGATTGCATGCTATAGAGAAGAGTTACGAAGATGAGCACCCTGAAGGAGGGGTAACAGTACATTTTGTAACAAGTGAACTTGATAGTGGCAAGATTATTCTCCAAAAGAGCATCCTCAAAGAGGGTTTGAGTTTTGATGATTACTATAAAAGAGTAAGAAAGATAGAAAAAGAGGCACTTGCCGAAGCTATACTAAAGGTTTTAGAGTAATTTAGTAACATAGAGACTCTTGGCGTAGCAAGGGAAAATGAGTCTCTTTTGGTTTTAAGCTCTCAATTTTCTTGAGACTTCTCTCCTTTTCTTTTTAAAAACTGTTTCGAGCTGTTACATTACAATAATAAAGATTTATAAAAAAAGATAATACTATTTCTCTATAATCTAATATCTGTTAATATGTGATACTTTAAGGGCACCTCTACTAATAGTTTAAACCCATTACCTCATTGTAAGAAGTGAGGATCGAGCTTTTACTAGAGGTGCCGGTGTGTAGAAATTGCAAAGGGGTAAAAATGACACATATTGTAACTGAGCATCCATATTTTGGAGCTTTTGTTCTATTTTTATTGACAGCTGTTGCCTTTCCGGCAACACTTTTTTTGGCAAGGTTTGTTAGTAGAAAACTTGCAAAGTTGGATACGGAGAAGCTAAAGCTTTCAATCTATGAGTGTGGTCCAGAGCCAGATAGACAGCCGAACACAATTTCGGTACAGTTCTACTTAATTGCACTTCTCTTTATTCTTTTTGATGTGGAGATAGTCTTTATGTTCCCTTGGGCAATCGATTTTAAGCCTCTTGGGTGGTTTGGATTCTTTGAGATGATTATGTTTATCGTACTACTTGCAATTGGATTTGTATATGCATGGAAAAAAGGAGCGTTAGAATGGCACAGCATCAAGTAAATTATGCCTCTTCAGGAGGATTACCGGTAGTTTTAACTTCGGCAGATCACCTTATCAACTGGGGGCGTTCGAACTCACTTTGGCCACTTACATATGGTTTGGCGTGTTGTGCGATCGAGATGATGGCTTCAGGTGCTTCAAGATATGACTTTGACCGTATGGGGGTTATCTTTAGAGCATCACCAAGACAAGCGGATGTTATGATTCTTGCAGGAACACTTACGAAGAAGCACGCTGAGTTTACACGAAGATTGTACGACCAAATGGCAGAGCCAAAGTGGGTAATTAGTATGGGAAGCTGTGCAAATACAGGTGGTATGTTTAACACCTATTCGATTGTACAAGGTGTTGATAGAATTGTTCCTGTTGATATCTATCTTCCAGGGTGTGCACCGCGTCCTGAGACACTGCAGTATGCAGTAATGATGCTACAAAAGAAGATACGCCGCCAGAGTGCAAATATGAAGAAAAACCAAAAGCAAAGGTTTATATAATGAGACGATATAGCCCAAAGAAAAATGTACAAGCAAAAGCGAAATATACAGATAGATTCTGGGTCGCTCCACGAGTTCCAAGAGGGAGCGTAGAGGAGGGGAGCTACTTTGCAGAGGTTCTTGAGACCCTTAAAGAGAGTGGTATTGAAGTTTTAGAGAGCTTCGTTGAGTTAGGACAGTTAGTGATTAAGATCAACCCTGAGCAGAATGTAGAGACACTCAAAACGCTTAAAGAGAAGAGTTGCGTTAAGATGTGTAGTGAGTTAAGTGCAGTAGATTACTTAGCACAAGATGGAGAGTTTGAGGTATTCTACCAACTCTTAAATCTCGATAAAGCACAGAGATTGCGTGTAGTAACACGAATCAAAGAGGATCAAGCGATTGAGAGTGTTGAGAGTATTTATAAGATGGCAAACTTTGCAGAACGCGAAATGTATGATATGTTTGGTATCTATGTGAACAACCACTCATATCTTAAGAGAATTCTTATGCCAGATGATTGGGTAGGGCATCCACTCCTTAAAACCTATCCACTTCAAGGGGATGAGCACGCTTCATGGTATGAGGTAGATAAGATCTTTGGTAAAGAGTACCGCGATATTATTGGACCTGAGATTCGTGATACTGCGACAATTGATCGCTACGATACGCAAAGATTTGCACGAGTTGGTCACGAAGTACCATTTGGTGCTGATCCTGAACTTGTTGATAAGACTAAGACAAGCATTGAGGATGGATACTCTAAGACATTCTTAACAGACTATACCACTGGCTCAAAAGAGCTTGAGAATAGAAGATAGGAGAGACGATGCAACAGCCGAATAAATTAAAACCCTTTTTTGAGAACCTTAACTTTGAGCGAAAAGATAACACTATGGTTATCAACTTTGGTCCTCAGCACCCTTCTGCACACGGTCAACTTCGTCTTGTATTAGAGCTACAAGGAGAGCAAGTTGTTAAAGCCTATCCAGATATTGGATATCTCCATCGTGGTGTAGAGAAGATGGCTGAGAATATGATCTATAATGAGTTTTTGCCAACAACAGATAGACTTGACTATATCGCATCGACTTCGAATAACTACGCATTTGCTCTTGCTGTAGAGAGACTACTTGGTATCGAAGATAAGGTGCCTCGCCGTGCAAAAGTTATTCGAACGATGCTTCTTGAACTGAATAGAATTATCTCTCACCTCTTCTTCTTGGCAACGCACGCACTCGATGTTGGGGCGATGTCTATCTTCTTATATGCATTTAGAGAGCGAGAGTTTGCAATGGACTTAATGGAGGACTACTGTGGTGCAAGACTAACACACGCAGCAGTAAGAATTGGGGGAGTACCTCTTGATCTACCACCGGGCTGGATAGAGAGTTTAGCAAACTTCTTAAATAAGCTTCCAGATCAGATTAAACTCTACGAAGATCTCTTGACAGAGAATAGAATCTGGAAGATGCGTCTTGAAGATGTAGGTGTATTAGAGCCAGAAGATGCACTCAGTTGGGGTTGTACTGGCCCAATGCTAAGAGGTTCTGGTATCGCTTACGATGTTCGAAAAGAGGAGCCATATGAGCTCTATGATGAGTTAGATTTTGATATTCCTGTAACAGATAGAAAAGATAGCTATGGACGATATCGCCTCTATATGGAGGAGATGAAGGAGTCTATTAAGATTCTCAGACAGCTTATCTCTATGTATCCAAAGACTGAGCCGAAATTGATGGCACATGCACCACAGTATATTTCGGCTCCAAAAGAGGAGATTATGACACAAAACTACGCTCTTATGCAGCACTTTGTCTTAGTAACTCAAGGTATGAGACCACCAAAAGGGACTGTTTATGCTCCTACAGAGTCGCCAAAAGGGGAGCTTGGATTCTATATTGTCTCTGAAGGTGAGCCGTATGCATATAGATTGAAAGTAAGAGCTCCAAGCTTCTTCCATACAGGATTACTGCAGGATCTATTGGTAGGAACATATATAGCAGATGTTGTTACAATTATTGGTAGTACAAATATCGTATTTGGAGAGGTTGACCGTTAGGTCGACACTATAAAGGATAGTGAAATGAAGAGATATGATTTAAGACATTTGCATGATAATTTTTATGACAGAATGGTAGAGTTGATCGAGAGTGATCTCAAAAATGAAGAGGTTGGTATTTTTCTCTTTGAGATTGGTGACTTTTCGCCGATCCAAAAGAGTGCAGATGTGGTACGAGAGCATGGTCATGAGCTCTTAAACTCATTAAAGTTTAGCGAAGTAGATTGGACAATAGTTGTTCGTAAAAAGGGTAAATAATGTCAGAGATTCTCTTTTCTACTTGGCAGGGTGAGTTTATTGATAACCGTAATCGCCCTAAAGAGGAGTGGGCCCAGACTAGCTTTAAGCTCCCTTTAGAGTATGATACCAATAAGCCAAGCAGAGCATTTATCGGTTGGGATGGTGTAGCGATATTTGATGAAAATATCGATGCAGTAAAACTTGCAACTGAGTATGCAGCCCAATATCAAGAGTATTCTGAAGCGTGTGGACGCTGTGCTCCTGGTCGTTGGGGTGGTAGAATCCTCTTTGATCTACTCGATAAAATTGCTAGAGGCGAGGGAAGTTTCGAGGATATTGAGCACCTCAAAGAGGTAAGTGAGACGATGATGCAGACCTCTAAGTGTGAGATTGGACGCACAGTACCTAAGCCGATCTTAGACTTAATGGAGAACTTTAAAGAGCAGTTTGATAAGTGCATTTTAGAGCAGACAAAGTCACATGAGTACGATAGCGATACAAAGTATATTGCTAAAATTACCGCTCCATGTATCGATATGTGCCCAAGCCATGTTGATATTCCGGCATATATCGAGGGTGTACGCGATATGGAGTTTACCGACTCTTTAGCTGCGACACGACAAACAATGCCACTTGCTCACACTTGTGGTCGTGTCTGTCCACACCCTTGCGAAGATGCGTGTAGAAGAGCAAATCTTGATGAGCCTATCTCTATTATGGAGCTTAAGCGACTTGGTGCTGATTATGAGACAGATCACCATATGGAGTGGTTCCATCCGCAAGAGCCGAAGCCTCCTAGAAACGATGGAAAGAAGGTTGCTATTGTTGGTGCTGGTCCTGCAGGGTTAACAGCCGCTTACTACTTAGGATTAGAGGGGATTCAAGTCGATATTTTCGAAGAGTTACCAGTGCTTGGTGGTGAGGTTGCAGTAGGGGTGCCGCAGTACCGTATGCCAATTGAGAAGTATAATAAAGATATAGAGCTTGTTACCTCTTTGCCAACAGTTAATGTTTATACAAATCATCGTGTAGATGCCGAGCGTCTAAAAGAGATCGATGCTGAGTATGATGCTACGCTACTTGCATTTGGTACACGACTCTCTAAAAAGGTGCGTGCAAAGAATGAACGCGAAGAGATCGAAGGCTATTGGGGTGCGATTTCGATGCTCGATAAGGTAAACCTATGGCACAAATATAGAATCGGTTCCCCTGCTAGCGAAGATCTTAAAGATAAGACGGTTGTCTGCGTTGGGGGTGGATTTACCTCGATGGATGTTGTGCGATGCTCTATTCGTGAGGGTGCGAAGAAGGTAATTATGCTCTATCGTCGAGATGAGAAGACAATTATTAGAAATACCACTTACGAAGAGTACCACGAAGCGGTTGAAGAGGGTGTAGAGTTTATCTTCCACTCAGCAGTCGAAGAGATTGTGGATGAGAATGATAAGCTTAAAAAGCTCATAGTAAATCGCTTTGAGCTTGTGCCAGACCCTGATGGTGGGCGTCCGCAACTTGTAAAGATAGAGGGGGCTGATTTTGAGATTGAGTGTGACTTCTTAATTCCAGCAGTTTCACAGAGTGCCGACCTCTCTATTTTGCCAGAGGAGTGGAATATTGAGCTAACTAGCTGGAATACAATCTTAACCAATGGAAAAGATTATATGAGCTCAAGACCAGGGCTCTTTGCCGCTGGAGATTGTGAGTATGGTCCAATGACAATAGTAAATGCAGTGGGGCAAGCAAAAAGGGCTGCAAGTGTAATTAGCCGCTACATCTACGATGGCAAAGTAAGCTTAACAGATGATGAGATTATGGAAGATCACCTCAAGCGGCTCAAAGTCTACAATAAAAATGAAAAGATAAGTGGTTGGATGCCAGGCATTCCAAGAGAGGTAAGCGAAAAGCTAGGTGTAGATGAGCGAAAAGATAATAACCTCGAAGTAAACCTAGGATTTACAGGAGAGCAGGCAATTGCAGAGGCAGAGCGTTGTATGCGTTGTTACTATATAGCAATGGTGGCGGTGTGATATGGGTGTAGTTGCAAATAAGAAGAATAAGACAATTACCATTACAATTGATGGGAAAGAGATAACAACCGAGTATGGCAAAACTATTTTGCAAGTAGCAAGAGAGAATGATATCTACATTCCTACAATGTGCTACTTAACAAAGGTGGAGCCTATTGCATCGTGCCGTATGTGTGTTGTCGAGGTCGAGGGTGTTGATGGAATGATCCTCTCTTGCCAAGAGAAGGCGGTAGATGGAGCGGTCATTACTACCAACACAAAAGATCTTGAGAGAGAGCGTCAAAACATTATGAAGCTCTACGATGTCAACCACCCACTTGAGTGTGGTGTCTGCGATAAGAGTGGAGAGTGTGATCTCCAAAATAAGACTTTAGAGTTTAATGTGTCGCAGCAGAGCTTTACAGCCAAAGATATGCATCGCCCAGTGCAAGATTGGGGCTTTATTAGTTACGATCCAGCACTTTGTATTATGTGTGAGAAGTGCGTAAGGGTCTGTAACGAGATTGTTGGAAGCGAGCAGCTACAAATTAGTGTTGGTGGCTATAAGTCGATCATTGTAAATACGCAGCCAGAGAGTGACTGTGTAAGTTGTGGCGAGTGTATGGCTGTCTGCCCTGTGGGTGCACTTGTAAGCACAGATTTTAAATATACCTCAAATGCTTGGGAGTTAAATAAAATTCCTAGTGCTTGTGCTTTTTGTAGTGCTGGGTGTGAGCTTACATATGAGACAAAGCATGAGAGCATCGAGAATCCTGAAGAGAAGATCTATAGAGTTACGAATAATTTTGAGTTTAGTTCACTCTGTGGTGCAGGACGATTTGGTTTCGATTTTGAGAACCGAAATGCCTTTAAAGACCCTGCGAAGCTCGAGACTGCTGTTGAGGTGATGAAGCGAGCTGATATTATTCGAATGAGTGGACTTACTACAAACGAAGAGGCTCTTCTGCTTCAAAAAATTGCGAATCAAACAGGTGCTAGATTAGAGTGTAGCGATGCCTATGGCTTTAGTCGCTTCCTTAAAGTTTACCAAGCAGCTAGTGGGCGACGCTTTTGGGGTGGTAGCTTAAAAGATGTTAGCGAGAGCGATGTAGTTATTAGCTTTGCAACGCGTCTAAAAGATGATGCTCCGATGGTGAAAAACCATGTTGCTATGGCAGTAAAACGAAATAAGGCAAGAGTGATCTATATGCATCCAATTGAGGATGCCTCAATACAAAACCTAGTAACTCGTTTTGTAAAGTATGAACCTGGAAGCGAAGAGGGTGTAGCGGCACTCCTTTTGGAGCTCTTAACAAGAGAGAGTGAAGTGCCTGATTCGTTAAAGAGTTATATAGAAGAGTTAGATATTGGAAACTTAAGTGGTGAATCTTCTGTTTCAGAAGAGGAGCTCGATGCTATTAAGGGTGATTTCTGGAAGCGAAAGAGGTTTACTCTTATTGTGGGTGAGGATATCTTTAACCACCCAAGAGTTGAAAATATTGCAAAGATCATCGTAGCAATTGAGAAGTTTAGTAGCTTTAATGTAGTTATAGTGCCGCCATCTGGAAACAGCTTAGGAGTTAGCCTTATTTGCGATTTAAGCAGCGGTAATGAGGGGTATAGTGTTGGTTACAACTGTGATGCCGACTTTACCCTGAGTGCTTTAGGTGATGGCGATTTAGATATGCCAGCACTCAACCAGCAAGAGGGAACAATTACCACTATTGAGAAGAGAGTTGTGCCGCTCCATGTTGCATTGGGATATGATGGATATATCCTCAATGATATTGCAAAGGCATTAGGAGTTGGTAGTGAATATACAATCGATTTAACCCAAGAGTTGCCAAAAGAGGCAGGCTTTAGAGGCGTTGCTTTTGATGATTTAGAGATTGGATTCTCTGTAGCTGGCGAAGATATTCGCGGTTATACCTTGGAGGAGAGCGAGAGCGAGGGGAGTTTAGAGCTAGAGGAGCCAGAAGAGTTGCCTAGCTTCGATGGAGTGGTGGTTTATTGTGTAAATCCTCCACACAACCCAAATCCATTTACCCAGAAAGCGAAGCTAACAAAAATGGAGGCAAAGCTTGTAGGAACCCAGCAGTTTGCGACTGCAGCGAAGCTGAGTGAGGGTGATACTGTAGAGTTCGAGATAGATGGTAAAAAGTTCCAACGAGTGTTTACGATTGACACATCTCTCAAAGGAACTATCGCTTTAAACCCAACTTTCGATATGGGATTAAGTGCCTTTACGGTATCCTCTTATAGATTTAGCAAAATAAATATCAAAAAAGTAGGTAGTGCCAATGAGTGAGAATTTAATAACTGTAACCATTGATGGTATAGAGTGTAAGGCAAAAGAGGGTGAGTATCTTTTGAATATTGCTCGTGCAAATGATATCTTTATCCCTGCTATCTGTTACTTAACACGATGCTCGCCTACACTTGCTTGCCGTATCTGCCTTGTAGAAGCAGATGGCAAGAGAGTCTATGCTTGTAATGCGAAAGCAAAAGATGGAATGAATATCGTTACACAGACAGAGGAGATACTCGAAGAGCGAAAAGCGATTATGCAGGTTTATGATGTAAACCACCCGCTACAGTGTGGTGTGTGTGACCAGCATGGAGAGTGTGAGTTACAAAACTATACACTCGAACTCGCTATCGATACTCAAGAGTATGCAATTGCCGATACAAAGCGAGAGGTGAAAGATTGGAGTTCAGTGCTTCACTACGATGCTGGGCTTTGTATTGTGTGTGAGCGGTGCGTTACTGTCTGTAAAGATATGATTGGTGATGCAGCGATCAAGACTGGGCCTCGAGGTGGTGATAAGCTCGATAAAGAGCTTAAAGAGAGTATGCCAAAAGATGCATACGCAATGTGGAATAAGTTACAAAAATCTATTATTGTACCAAGCAATGGAACAGACCATACAAACTGCTCTGATTGTGGGGAGTGTACGGCTGTATGTCCAGTTGGTGCATTAACTGAGCGAGACTTTATCTACAAAGCAAACCCTTGGGATTTAAGAGAGGTGCCAAGTGCTTGTGCACACTGTTCAAGTGCCTGCCACATCTACTACGAGACTCGATCGGAGTCTATTAGCAACCCTGAAGAGAAGATCTTTAGAGTTAAAAATGAGTGGAACTACCAGACTCTTTGTGGTGCAGGACGATTTGGTTATGATTATGAGAATCGTGATGCAAAAAGAGATCCAGATGCACTTGTTAGAGCAGCAGAGACGGTAAAGAGTGCTGGAACAATTAAATTTAACTCTATGATCACAAATGAAGAGGCGTTGATGCTTCAAACTATTAAAGAGAAGTTTGGAGTGAAGTTGGTTAATAACGAAGTGAAGCCATTCCAAGAGTTCTTAAAGCACTACGCAAAAGCAGCTGGGCATATGCTCTATAAAGATAGCTTTGCAGATATGAGAGAGTGTGACTTTATCATCTCTGTTGGGAGCAAACTGAGAAACGATAATCCAGCGGCAAGATACCTCTTTAACAATATTCAGAAGATGAACAAGGGTGCAGGTATCTACTTCCACCCAGTTGGTGATACACTTATTCCTACTTTTGGTAAATCGATTATGACCTTTGAGCATAAGCCGCACGATGAAGAGTATGCACTCTTGCTTATTTTAAAACTTTTTGGGGATCATGAAAAGCTTCCTGAGAGTGTAAAAGAGAAGTTTAATGAAGATTTAGTTGCAAGACTTGGTGGCGATAGTGAGAGTTTTGAAGCTACTTTTGAGAAGATGATGAAGAAGAAAGAGAGCTTTGCACTCATGGTTGGTGAAGATCTCTACTACCATCCTAAAGCTGCGAACTTAGCAAAACTTGTAGCACTTGTTGAAGAGAGTACAGAGTTTAAGGTGGCATTTATTCCACCTAAATCAAATGCTTTAGGTGTTGCTCTTATTTGTGATTTAGACCAAGAGTGCGAAGGGGTAGTTGTAGGATATAATGAACCAGGTGACTTTAAGATCTCTGCGCTTGGTGATGGTGAGTTTGATATTCCAGCAATGAACCAGCAAGAGGGAACAATTACCAATATGAATAAGCGGGTAGTTGTACTGAATGCTGCACTTGATTATAACGGTTATACACTTAATGATATTATGAATAAGCTTGGTTTGGGTGAGAGTTTAACTGTTGATTGGACAAGTAAGCTTCCGCTCAATAAAGGGTATCAAGTTGCACGATTTGATGACCTACCAGATGGCTTTAAGAATGATATGAGTGAAAATCGTGGTTATCTTTTAGCAAACTTAAGCGTAGAGCGAGAGGAGATTGAGCTTGAGGAGTTTAATGAGAAAGCTTTAGAGGGTGATATAGCTTATAGATGTAACCCACAGCGACAATTTAACGACTTTAGCGATAAAGCACACCAGATATTTGAGAAGTTTGCACTCTATGCTTCGCCTGAGAGAGCAGAAGAGCTTGGCGAGAGGGTTCGTGTTGATTTTGGTGAGAGTGGAGCGATTGAGCTTCCGGTAGAGGTGGATGAGAGAATCTCTGGAGAGATAGTAGAGGTTCCTGATTTTAAATCTGCGTATGGGGTTTATGATCTCTTTGGTCAAAATAGATACGCTGAAGTAAAAATAACAAAGGTGTAGAGAATGGATGGATATATCATTGGAACAGTAATTAAGGCCATACTAATTCTTGCTGTAATATCAGCATTAGCTGGTTTTGGTACTTATATTGAGAGAAAGGTGCTAGCATTTGTTCAAAGACGACTTGGGCCTATGCATGTTGGTCCTTTTGGATTGCTACAGATTTTAGCTGATGGTATTAAACTCTTTACAAAAGAGGATTTTATTCCAAGTGGTGCAAACAGAATTGTATTTATGATTGCTCCAGCAATTACAGCTGCAACAGCATTTATTGCACTTGCAGCTGTGCCTCTACTTCCTGAGTTTGAGATCTTTGGTGTTACTATTAAACCAATAGTTTCAGATCTAAATATAGGACTTCTCTTTGTAATTGCAATGATGGGTGTTGGGCTCTATGGCCCACTCTTAGCTGGTATGGCACAAGAGAATAAGTGGGGTATTATTGGTAGTGCAAGAACTGCAATTCAGTTTTTAAGTTACGAAGTTGTTACAGGACTTTCGCTACTTGCACCAATTATGATGGTTGGTTCACTCTCTTTAATTGATTTTAATGAGTACCAAGCAGGCGGGATTGGAAATTGGATAGTCTGGACACAACCATTAGCATTTATACTCTTTTTGATTTCTGGATTTGCAGAGACAAACAGAACACCATTTGATTTACTAGAGAATGAAGCAGAGGTTATCTCTGGTTATGCGACTGAGTATAGTGGTATGCGTTGGGGTATGTTCTTTATTGGTGAATATGCAAATATGATTACAATAGGCTTTTTAGCTGCACTTATCTTCCTTGGTGGGTTTAATCCGTTAGGGTTTATACCTGGTGGAATTGCGATTATTCTTAAAGTGTCGTTCTTCTTCTTCTTGATGCTTTGGGTAAGATCAGCGTGGCCGCACATTCGACCAGATCAATTGATGTGGTTGTGTTGGAAAGTTTTAATGCCGCTAGCAGTTATTAATATCTTAGTAACTGGTATAGTTATGATGGTTTAAGGAGTGATGATGGATTTAGAGAATTTAAAAGATAGAAATATAGGTGAACAGAAGTATAGAATGTTAGACCTTGAACCAACACCTACTACTGGTTGGGGCAAGTTTAAGAGAGTGCTGAGACGCTCTGTTAAGCTAGAGCTGCTAGTTGGTTTAAAGGTTACAATTCGAGAGATGTTTAAAGCACTCTTTATGGGTGAGATGCATACAGTAAAGTATCCATTTGAGAAATTGCCAATATCACCACGGTATAGAGCGATCCATGAGATGAAAAGACTTTTAGAGAGTGGTCACTACAGATGTATTGGTTGTGGGCTTTGTGAGAAGATCTGTATCTCTGATTGTATTCGCATGGATACAAGATATGATGAGAACCAGAGAAAAGAGGTAAGCGAATATACAATTAACTTTGGTAGATGTATCTTCTGTGGATACTGTGCTGAAGTGTGTCCAGAGCTTGCAATTGTACATGGTGGTAGATATGAGACAGCAAGTGAACAGAGAGCAAGTTTTTCACTCTTTGAGGATATGTTAACGCCAATCGATAAGCTTAAAGAGCAAAAAGAGTACCCAGGGTTTGGTGCTGTCTCTCCTAATGCGGATGAGAATATTAAGCCAACACCACTGGCGTATTAAGGAGTAGAGATGGAAACTATAGCATTTTATATATTTGCAATTTTAATAACAGGGCTCTTTTTAGTCACAGTAATGAGTAAAAATATACTCTACTCTATGAGTGCACTTGCAGCGGGGATGGTTCTCATATCTGGACTCTTCTTTATCTTAGGAGCAGACTTCTTAGGTGCAGTACAATTAGTTGTATACTCTGGTGCAGTTATGGCGCTCTATGCATTTGGTATGATGTTCTTTGATGCAACGCGTAATGTTAAAGAGAAGAATAGCTCTGGAACATTGGTCTTTTTACTGAGTGGTTTAAGTGCAGTTGTATTAGTGGCAATTTTTGCAGCTCCATCAATTGGTGCAAATATTAAACCACTTGTAACTGGTGCTAAGGGGCTTGATAATCCACATGTAATTGGAGAGGTACTCTTTACAAAATACTTAATTCCATTTGAGGTAGCAGCTGTAATGCTCCTTGTAGCGATGATTGCAGGTATTATCTTAGCGAGTAAAAAGATGGATAAGAGTCTCTCAGAGGTCTATATAGATACTCTGCCGGAAGAAGAGTTAAAGGAGCAAAAATGACACTAACACTAACACATTACTTAGTACTCTCGGCAATTCTTTTTGCAATAGGGATAGCTGGAGTAGTAAGACGGAAAAACCTCTTGATGCTATTTTTTGCAACTGAGATTATGCTTAATGCTGCCAATATTGCATTTGCAGCGATCTCTGCTTATATTGGCGATCTAAGTGGACAGCTCTTTGCTCTCTTTATTATTGCAATAGCAGCGAGTGAGGTGGCGGTTGGTCTTGGACTATTGATCTTAATCTATAAGAAGTATGGTACTTTAGATTTAGACAAATTTACGGTAATGAAAGGGTAGTTATGGAGAATCTATTATATATTGCACTCTTTGCTCCATTAGTTAGCTCGCTCTTTGCAGCACTCTTTGCACAGTCGCAAAAGAATCTGTTGGTTGGGATTGTTGCATCTTTATTGATTGGTGTTTCATTTGTAGCATCTGCAACATTACTGCTTGAGTTAGCACAGAACCCTAAAGCGATTCATGCTAACTTAATGGATTGGATTGTTGTAGGAGATATGGATGTTCGTTTTGGTTTTACGGTAGATCAGGTAACTGCTGTAATGATGACAGTAGTTACACTTGTATCGACAGTAGTTCATATCTACTCTAACTACTATATGGAGCACGATAGAAGTTATAACCGTTTCTTCTCATACCTCTCTGCATTCGTCTTCTCGATGATGGTACTTGTAATGAGTGATAACTTCTTAGGGCTCTTTATTGGTTGGGAAGGTGTTGGTGTCTGTTCTTGGTTGCTTGTTGGTTTCTGGTACCACAAAAAAGATGAGACAAGAGATGTAAACCCATCGATTTCGCCATCATGGGCAGCAAACGAAGCATTTATTATGAACAGAATTGCTGACTTAGGGCTTTTAGTAGGTATCTTTATGATCTACTGGAATTTAGGGACTTTACGATATGAAGAGGTATTTGCCCACCTTGACCAATTAAGTCATGGATTGATGGTTGCAATTGGTATAGCACTCTTTATTGGTGCAATGGGAAAATCGGCACAGTTCCCACTCCACACATGGCTTGCAGATGCGATGGAGGGTCCTACTCCGGTTTCGGCACTTATCCACGCAGCAACGATGGTTACAGCTGGGGTTTACTTGGTAATCCGTGCAAATCCACTCTATAGTACTATTCCAGAGGTTGGTTATGGTATTGCTGTGCTTGGTACATTTGTAGCAATCTTTGCAGCATCGATGGCACTTGTAAATAGAGACCTTAAAAGAGTTATCGCATACTCTACTCTTTCACAATTAGGGTATATGTTTGCAGCAGCAGGTTTAGGAGCCTATTGGGTAGCACTCTTCCACTTGGCAGCACACGCATTCTTTAAAGCACTTCTCTTCTTGGGTGCAGGTAATGTAATGCACGCAATGCATGATGAGCTTGATATGTTTAAGATGGGCGGTCTTAAAAAAGAGATGGGAAAAACATTCCTCTATATGGGGCTTGCATCATTAGCTCTCTCGGGCATTTACCCATTAGCTGGATTCTTCTCTAAAGATACAATCTTAGAGGTTGCCTTTAATGAGCATACATACGGTATATGGTTCGTTCTTTGGCTAACAGCTGGTATGACAGCATTCTACAGCTTCCGCCAAGTATTCTTAGTATTCCTAGGTGATGAGAGATATAAAAAATATGGTATTCATCCGCACGAAGCATACAACTGGGTATTTATTGCTCTAGCACCACTTGCTATCTTAGCAGTTATCTTTGGTTTCTGGAAAGAGGAGTTTATGCACTTTGCCACCCAGATGCTTCCAGTATATGAGATGAGCGAGCATACTCACCATATGGTATGGATTCTTATTATTGTAACAACTGCAATTGCTGTAAGTGGTATCTTGCTTGCATACTTTAAATATGCGAAGGGTCTTAAGAGAGATCCAAAAGTTGAAAATAGCTTTGCATATAGATTATTGAGTAATCAATACTATATTCCTATTCTCTATGAGAATGCAGTGAGTAAGCCATATGCAGATTTATCTAATATTGCATGGCAAGCGATAGATATGAAGGTTGTTGATGCAACAGTAGATGGTATTGCAAAAACAATTGAAAAAGGTGGTGATGTAAGTCGCCAGGCACAAGATGGAAATCTCTCAAGCTACCTCAAGTGGTTGACAGCTGGTTTGATTTTAGTAACATTGATTGCAGTTGCATCTGTTGCAATTAAGTAAGGAGAGCGTAGATGAGTAATATATTAACCGTTTTAATTTTCTTTCCTCTAGTAGCTGGTCTATTTGGTTTTATGGTGAACCAAAAGAGTATTAGAGCCTATGGAATTGCAGTAGCCGCAGCAGAGTTCTTGCTTTCACTTTGGTTATGGATGTCGTTTGATACAAGTGCTGCAGGGATGCAATTTGTAGAGAAGTTACCACTTATTCCAGAGTTTGGCATCAACTACTACATTGGTGTAGATGGTATTAGTCTCTTTATTGTAATTATGAGTACATTGATGACGCTTATTGGTATAGTGGCATTGAGCATTAAAGAGAACTTGAAGAATATGATCATCACTCTCCTCTTTTTAGAGGTTACAATGGTTGGAGTTTTTGCATCACTAGATGTAATTTTATTTTACCTATTTTGGGAGTTTTCGTTAGTGCCTATGCTTTATATAATTGGGGCATGGGGAGGACCAAAAAAACTTTATGCGGCTGTTAAGTTTTTCATCTATACATTTGCAGGTTCTTTGGTTATGTTAATTGGTATTTTGGCATTCGCTTATTTGTATCATAGTCAGACAGGGACATGGAGCTTTTCTTTAACAGATTGGTATGCTTTGTTGCTTCCATTTGATGCTCAAACATGGTTATTTTGGGCATTCTTCTTAGGCTTTGCAATTAAGGTGCCAATGTTCCCATTCCATACATGGCTTCCATATGCACATGGACAGGCACCAACAGTTGGTTCGGTAATTCTTGCAGCAGTACTGCTTAAGATGGGTACTTACGGATTTGTAAGATTCTCGTTACCGCTCTTTCCAGATGCATCGGTAGCCTATATTGTACCTGTAGCGATTATATCGCTTATTATGGTAGTCTATACAGCTATGGTTGCTTATGCACAAAAAGATATTAAGCAAGTAATTGCATATAGTTCAATTTCGCATATGGGTGTGATTGTACTTGGTACATTTGCAATGAATGTAGAGGGGATTGCTGGTTCAGTATTCTTAATGCTCTCTCATGGTATTGTATCGGGAGCACTCTTCTTGCTTGTAGGTGTAATTTACGATAGAAAACATACAAAGATGATGGATCAATTTGGTGGTTTAGCATACTCTATGCCAACTTATGCGACAATCTTTGGTATTATGACAATGGCAGCAGTAGGGTTACCACTTACAATTGGATTTGTTGGGGAGTATCTCTCTCTTGCTGGTTTCTTTAAAGTATCACCAGTATTGACTGTAATAGCAGGTACATCAATTATCTTAGGTGCTGTTTACATGCTCACTGTACTTAAAAAGACTTTCTTTGGTCCAATTACACATGAAGAGAATAAGCATCTTCCAGATTTAGATGGTAAAGAGTTATGGGCACTTGTGCCGCTTGTAGCAATAGTTGTATGGCTCGGTGTCTACCCTAAGCCAGTACTTGGCCCAATTGATAACTCGACAAAAGCTCTCGTGCAACTGATGCATGAAAAAGCACAAACCGACCTTGCTAAACAGACAATTTCGGTAAGCAAAAATAGTGCGAAGGAGGCAAAATAATGGCACCTATTACAATCGATTTTGCGTCGCTAAATCTTATGACTTTAGCTCCAATGCTTGTTGTTCTATTTGGAGCATTAGTTATTCTAACTATCGATTTAATCAAGTCAGATTTAGATAAGACACTCTATACCACATTGACAATTTTAACACTCTTTATTGCATTAGGTGCAACACTTAGTCTAAATATAAATGAGCGAGGCCTCTTTAATACAATCCTTATCGATGGTGTATCGGTACTTGGGCAAGCGATTATAATTATTGCTTCGATGCTCTTTATACCATTAGCACTTACAAAGAGAAAGTTCCACGAATTCTCATATCCAGAGTTCTTTTCACTCTTCTTATTTATGGTATTTGGATTCCAGTTCATGGCAGCGAGCGATAACTTAATCCTTATCTTTGTTGGTTTAGAGACTGCCTCTTTAGCACTCTACACATTGATTGCTATGCACAATACAAAGTTAGCACACGAAGCTGCAATTAAGTACTTTACAATGGGTGCTATGGCTTCTGGTTTCTTTGCTATGGGTGCTGCTGCGATCTATGGTTTAACTGGTTCTGTAGAGATGGATACAATTGCTAAAGTATTCCAAGAGAGACTCAATGATGCTGGAATTCTTATTCCACTTATTGGCGGAGCTCTTTTGATGGTTGTTGCAATCGGATTTAAGGTATCGTTAATTCCATTCCATATGTGGACACCAGATACATATGAGGGTGCGAGTGCTCCTATGGCAGGATATATGTCTATTGTGCCAAAGATTTCAATGATGGTTGTTGCTATGAGACTCTTTGGTATCTATTTGGAGCTAGATATTGAGATTATTCAAGATGTTATTATTGCTCTTGCGGTTATTACAACAACACTAGCAAATATGATGGCTCTTGTGCAAGAGGATGTTAAGAGAATGCTTGCATATAGCTCTATCTCTCATGCAGGTTTTGTGTTGATTGCAATTGCTCTTGATACAACTAAAGGGTACTCATCATTCTTCTTGTATTATGGTCTCTTTATGTTTACAAACCTTGGTGCCTTTACGGTATTATGGGTAAGTCGACATAAATATAATATTCATGACGAGCGTTTTCACCATCCATATAGTAAATTTGCAGGGATGATTCATAGATCTCCTATTTCGGCTATAATAATGGCTATCTTTATGCTCTCGTTAGCAGGGGTACCACCATTTAGCCTCTTCTGGGGAAAACTCTATATACTCAGTGCTATTGTTGATTCTGAATGGTATATAGTTGCAGTTATTATGGCTCTTAATAGTGCAATAGCGATCTACTACTACCTGAAGCTTATTGTCTATATGTTCTTAAAGCCAGAAGACATTAGTGGTGGGAAGGTTGTTTATGCAAACCGTGCACTCTCATTAGAGATTGTAATAGGTATAGCAGCATTTGTGACAGTTACATCTATCTTCTATATCGATCCACTCTTAAGCTTTATTACAAACCTTGTAGGTGCGAGCGGCTATTAATAGCTGCTTATGCACTTGTAGATTTCTTCGATTTCTTTAAGCTCTTAAGAGGCTCTTTTTGTTTCAAACTCATCATAAAATGTAAACCTTTTTAAATTTTTGTTATAACAAATTACTATCCACTAGCTAGGGTGGCATATACGTTAAGTGGTTTTTATTTTTATTCTATCTTATTTCTCATTTTTAGATGCTATACCTATTGCTGGCAATTGGATATTCGATTTAGGATATTCTATAGAAGCGAACAGTCATTTAAAGCCAATCTATCATAGATTAGAGGGGATGCAAATTAAAGTAGATCCCAGTGGAGACTACTCTATTTTAGGGGGGGGGTGGTAATGGAAGGTGGCTCGAAGAGGGAGATTACTATATTCTTGTTGCAACAAGTGCTAAAAGATGACAGCTAAGCTTCTTAAAGCGAGTCGGCTCGAAATAGTACAGAGTACACAAGCTTGAAATGTACCGCTCTATATTACGAAAGGTTCAATCAGATCAAAGATATTAATAACTATATCTATCTCAATAGAGTCTATAAGCAAAAAGAGAAGGTTTACGATAATGGCTACCTCTACTACCTCTTTTTAAACGATGGAACATTCTATAGTTATGCAACTAATAAAGAGGGTGTGACAGCTACTGAGGTTAAAAAGAGAGGTGATAGGTTAAAGTATAGATTTTTAGGTGACAAAATTGTGATGAAAGGTCCATTAAGGTTGTTATACGAGCCTATGGGAAAGAGAAGATTGTAACATCTCAAGGAGATCAACTCTATCTCCGGCCATAATTTATCGATTGAGCCAGTAGTAGAGTGAGGAGAGATTTTTGATACCAAAATAGAAGTAATCTCTATTTTTAGCTTCTCCAAAGCGTCTTACATAGGTGAGTCTGAAGATATCATTATAGTCTACATAGATATTTGCTCCAAAGGCACTTTTGGGATCCCAAAATCTTTTTTTACCTTGCAGATTGGCAAAAATTGATGCTCCAGCACCATAGGTAAAAGCTTTTTTATTGATAAATGGATCAATATCGAGGCGTAAAAAGTTATCTATATGTTTGCCACTATTAAAAGAGAGTTTAAACTCAACACCATCAAAGAGGTCGCTCTTCTTGTACCAATAGAGGCTGTAACCTAGCGAGAGACCACCATTGATTGTATCAAACGCAAATTCGCTAGGAACTATTTTATACGCTAAAGTATTGAGTGTGGAGTTACTATTTGGAAAGTGCAGCGGTTGTAGCTGTAATCCATCTTTAGGTGTTAAGAGTCCCGAACTTACCCATGCAGAGAAGCCAAGTACTCGTGCTATTGGTGCATGAGTATCATCTTGTTGTGCTCGTTTATTCTCAAGGAGGACAACACGATCTATCAACTCTTGGGTACTCTTTTTATACCAACTATTAGGGTATTTTTTTGCATATGCCAAAAATGAGTCAGGGGCAATTTTAAAGTTCGATATATCAAGTTTTTGGATAAAACTATTAAAGTGTTTAAATGAGTAGAGATCTTTTTTGTGAGCTGGAAGATTGAAAGCTCGATAGATTGCAGCAAATCGGCTCTTTTGTTTTGGGAGTTTTGCACAAAATTCTATCTCTTTAAAGAGCTTGTATGCACTATAGGCATCTGGACTCTTTTTGAGTGCAAGAATAGTTGCGAATCGATCCATCTCTTGAGTGATACGCTTCCCTTTCGCAAAACCTCTTTTTATGGACTCTTCAGCTAGCTTATAGATCGCGTCATATACACCAACATAGTAGTCATACTCCCGAAAATTTTTATCTAAGAATGCACCAAAATTCCATAGAAAATTACCTGTAATTGGGTGGTAGCGAGAGGAGAGAATAAGGTGTCTATTTGGATTGTGTCGAAAGTATCTATTGATAGTTTCATAGAGCTTCATAGATCGAAAGATATGGGTAGAGTGCATAAGTGGCAAGATATTACTCCCTAGGAAGCCGATATTATCGTTATTCTCAAAGCTACTCTTTGTCTCTTTTTTTTGGAATCGTTTGAGAGTGCCGATAGAACAGTTGCTTTCTCTTTTGTGGTAGTATCGTCTAGAGTCTGGATCGATGAAGAGATAGTAGTTAATATTATCTGCTTGTGCCATAGCAAGATCGAGAGGGATATTATTATAAACTCCACCATCTAAAAAGTAATCGGAACCTCGTTTGCCATTGTAGATATAGTCAAGTTTTACCTTCTCAAATGCACCAGGGAAGGCAGAGGAGGCAAAGAGTATATCGGTAATTGTATGAAGATCGTGATTGAGCTGCGGAATCTTAAGCGTAGCACTTAAATCATTTTTAAGACTATTCTCTTTAAGAGTAAGTGCTCCAGCTTGCTCTTTGAGTCGCATAGGGATAGCGAAGCTTTGCGTTTTGATATGAATTCCATCGAACTCCTCTTGAATAGGGTGGCTCTTTGTAACCATAACACCTAGCGGAATAGAGCACCCTCTTCGATAGATTGGCTGCTGCATATGCTCTATGATGCTTGTAGCAGCCTTTTGTAGAGGTTTTCTTGTAAAGAGTGTAGTGCTATTTGTGGGGTCATCTCCAACAATTTGAAGGTTAGTAATATCGATACCTGTCCATATATTATAGAAGAGATTGTCGTTGACACTGTTGTGGAGGGGTGCACTCTCTTTTTGGCACCAGTAGATGCCACTTAAGAGAGCATTAATAGAACCTGCAGATGCTCCTGCAAGTGATTTTAAGTTTGGGTGAACTCTATTGCTATGGTTTTCGAGATATCTAAGCATCTTGACCATCGCCCAATTGTAACCAGCCTCATAAGCACCTAAAGAGACACCACCACTAATAACCATAGCGAAGTTTATATTCAAAGGTTTAGCAAAGAGGAAAAGCGATGAGAGTAGAATAGGTATAATAGATTTCACAGTGGCTCCTTGATATAATCCGAGTTACTATTATATCAAAGAAATTTTGTAAATAGAAAGGAAAAAGAGTGATTAAAGTATATGGTATAAAGACATGTGGAAGTGTAAAAAAGGCATTAAAGTTTCTCAATGAAGCAGGTATTGAGTATGAGTTTATTGATTTTAAAAAAACTCCGGTTGATTGCGAGAAGATAGATAGCTGGATTGCAAAAGTGAGTATCGATAAACTCTTTAATAGTCGAGGAACAAAATATAGAACACTTAAACTTAAAGAGCTTCATTTAGATGATGCTGGTAAAAGAGAGTGGTTATGCAAAGAGAATCTACTCATTAAGCGACCAGTTATAGAGCTTGATGATGGCAATATTGTTGTAGCCTTTGATGAAGAGCAGTATCGAGAGATCTTTCATGGTTAAGACACACCTAAAAATCGATGATCATTATAGTGGAGAAGTTGTAAAGGTAGAAGATGGCTCTGCAGAGGTGCTGCTAACTACAAGTGAAGAGATGCTTGCTGATGAGCAGGGTTTAATACATGGTGGGTTTACCTTTAGTGCAGCAGATTTTGCAGCGATGGTTGCAGTAAATGAGCCAACTGTTGTTTTGGTAGCTGCTAATGTAAGCTTTTTGGCACCTATAAAACTTGGAGACTCTGCTCTTTTTAGAGCAAAAGTTGTGCAGCAAGAGGGGAGAAAATCTCTTGTTGAGGTAAGTGGATTTGTGGGTGATCAAGAGGTTTTTAAAGGAGAGTTTCAAACCTACACCCCAAAGAGTCACATTTTAGATTGGAAGTAAACTCCAAAGAAGAGTCTACTTTCCAATATAGAGTTGGCGTGGGCGGACAATCTTTCTGTGAGGATCTAGCTGGTTCTCTATCCGCTGGGTTATCCAGCCTACAGTTCTTCCAATTACAAAGATTGGAGTAAACATCTCGCGAGGGATCTTGAGCCCTGTTAGGATTATACCTGAGTAGAAGTCGATATTTGGGTAGAGTTTTTGCCTTATAAAGCACTCATCGCTAAGAGCTATTGATTCGATCTTTTGTGCAATTCTCATAAGCTCGTTATCTAAATTTAGCTCTCTACTTAGCTGCTTTTGCATCTCTTTTAACCCAAATTTTGCATTGGAATCAATAAAGATTTGGCAAATGCTTTTGTTTAGGGTGTTTGATAAATCTTGTGTTAACCTGTAGGTTAAGTGATGAATTTTGGTAAATGCCTAGACTAAATGATTTGCTAAAGATTATTAATCTCTAATGCAAAATTTGGTTTTAATATTTTTCCTTTGGACCTCTCGTAGAGTCTAGTATTGGCTACTCATATTTTTGATTATTTCTATTATCAATAAGGGTAAATGTATCTTTTGGCATCTTGCTTCTTTTTTCATTATAGTATAAATAGTGCAGAGTGTGTGAGGAAGAAATAGCAAAATGAAAGGATATAATCAAAAAAGGAATAAAGATGCTATAATAATAAAATACCCATAAAATGGCTTTATATACTAAAAATTTAATGATTATGTAATTAATAAGTGTGTAAGATAATAAAATGCAAAAATAGAGAAGGATGGAGAATGTATAAAATATTACTTTTAGCGATAGTAACAGTTTTTTTTATGAGTGGATGTGATGAAAAGGCAAGAAAGAGAGATAGTGTATCAATAGATACAAGTGCACCAAAAACTCCACAAGTTGAAGTACTAAATCAAAAAAGTAATGGAAGAGACTCTTTAGAGCTAGAACTTCAAGGAGAAGCACAAAGCGCTATTTTAGTAAATGGAGATATTGTTGGAGAGTTAGATGGTAATGGGTATGCGAAAGTAAAGATTCCGCTTCAAGGAGAGGATGGGAATAAGAGTATATCGGTTATGGTTGAAGATACTTATGGCAATAAGAGTAAACCTGTTATAGTACATGTTGTAAAAGATACTACACCACCAGTAATCACCTTGAATGGTTCGAAAGAGCTAACTATAGTTAAGGGAAGTAGTTTTCAAGATCCTGGAGCAAGTGCTACTGATAATATAGATGGAGTAGTAGAAGTAATTAAGAAAGGGAGTGTAGATAGCAGCAGGGTAGGACACTATACAATTATCTATAGCGCAATAGATAAAGCAGGCAATAGAGCAGTTATAAGTAGGGTTGTCTATGTAAAAAGTAACGAAACAGGGACACAAAATCATCCACCTCTATATAATAATAGTTTAAAAGATATAAACAAACAAGATACCCAAGTGCTTAATGTACAGATAAAGAGTGCTTTTAGTGATCCAGATGGTGACCCCCTTGTATTTAAAGCTGAGGGTTTACCAGAAGGGATTAGTATAGATAGTGTTGCTGGTGTAATTAATGGTGAATTAAGTAAAGATGCAAGTAGTAAGAGTCCATATAGTATTAAAGTGACAGCTAGTGATACAAAAGGTTTAAGTAGTGTTGCATCTTTTAAATTAAGTGTAGTCAATCCAATACCTCTAGCCAATGATGATAGTGTTATGCTGAGCAAAGATACCTCAGTAGCAATTGCTGTATTGGCAAATGATAGTGATGATGATGCAATTACATTAAAAAGCATAGAGAATAGTCCACAAAGCGGAACTGCAAAGATTGCTAATGGGAAGATACTCTATACACCAAAGAGTGGTTTTGTTGGAGAAGATAGTTTAAAATATGTTATCGAAGATACGCAAGGTGCAACTGCAGTTGCTGAGGTTGCAATTAAGGTAAAAGATACTCATAGTAACCATACCCCAGTGGCAAAAGATGACACCATAACAGTGCAAAGCGATATAGCAACAACTTTAGATGTCCTCACAAACGATAGCGACGCAGATGGTGATGTACTAACAATAAAAAGCATTACTCAACCTACACATGGAGTTGCAAAAATTCTTAATGGGAAAATAGAGTACACACCAAAGAGTGGCTTTAGTGGGGATGATAGTTTTACATACACCATTACAGATGGAGAGAAAGAGGCAACTGCAAAAGTAGATATAACAATTCAAGCAGTAAACCACGCTCCAGCAGCAAAAGATGATACTATAGTATTAGATGAAGATACAAATAAGACAATCGATGTACTTAGTAATGATAGTGACGCAGATGGCGATACATTAACAATAAAAAGCTTTAGCCAACCAGCAAATGGAAGTGTAAGTAAAGTAGATGGAAAACTCCTCTACACACCAAAAGCAAACTATAATGGAAGTGATAGCTTCGCTTATACAATTACAGATGGAGAGAAAGAGGCAACAGCAAAAGTAACTGTAACGATAAATCCAGTAAATGATGCACCAATTCTAGCACCACTAGCAGATATAAGTTTAGATGAGAATGATAGTGCAAAAACAATCACACTAACTATCACTGATGTTGATAGCCAAAGCTTTGATCTCTTGGCAAAAACAGATAACGCAAATGCAGTAGGCGTTAAGATGGAGCAAAAGAAACTCATCATCACACCAAAAGCTCCAGGAGAGGCGACAGTAACAGTAGAGGTAAAAGATGATAAGGGTGCAAAAGATACAAAGAGTTTCAAAGTTACTGTAATAAGTGTAAACCACGCTCCAGCAGCAAAAGATGATACTATAGTATTAGATGAAGATACAAATAAGACAATCGATGTACTTAGTAATGATAGTGACGCAGATGGCGATACATTAACAATAAAAAGCTTTAGCC
>JALVWQ010000066.1:0-4834 GCA_027034975.1 Campylobacteraceae bacterium | reverse complement strand
ACGCAAATGCAGTAGGCGTTAAGATGGAGCAAAAGAAACTCATCATCACACCAAAAGCTCCAGGAGAGGCGACAGTAACAGTAGAGGTAAAAGATGATAAGGGTGCAAAAGATACAAAGAGTTTCAAGGTCGTGGTTAGTGGTGATCATATAAAGGCTGTTGATGATAATATTTCAACTACACAAAATAGGCCAATAGCTCTCTACCCATATATAAACGATGAGAATCCTGAAGGTAACATGGATTATAGTTCTGTTACGATTAATCATAAACCAGATAATGGTAAAGCATATGTAGACTTTAATGGTACGATAATATATGTTCCAAATAAGGATTTTGCAGGAACTGACGAGATTGGTTATATTATTTGTGATAAAGCAGAAGAAAAACACTGTTCTAGTGCTAAAGTAACAGTTGATGTTGCTCCTTCGCAAACAAACAATATTAAGAGCAATTGGGGATTCCAAGGCTTTGATGTTCCGAATAACATAGAGAGTATAACATCATCAGATGATATACAGGTAGCAATTGATAGACTCAAAAGTAAAGGTGGTGGTATACTCAGGTTGGCTGCTGGTGTGTATAAAACTAGAAATTTGAGATTAACCTCTAATATTCAAATTGAAGGGGCAGGAATAGGAAAAACAATTTTAAAATCAAATGGGAATGGTTTGATGATGGAAGCTAGAGACAGTATGAGTAATATTATTATTAAAGGAATGACTGTTGATTGTAGAGATAATGGAGATTATGGTTGTATGGAGTTTAACTACGGTACCCATAATGTTCTCGTAGAGGATGTAGAAGTGTTTGGTGGAACAAGAAGCAATATTATTGCGTGGAACGAAGATTGGAGTGAAGCTGGACACTTTACAATCAAAAATGTGATTAGTCACGACACAGTGAAATGGCATGGAATAGCACTTCGCTTTATAAAGGGTGTAGTTGTAGCTAATAATATAATTTATAAAACTGAAGGCGATGGAATAGATATGTCTAGAGTTATTCATGGTGAAGTAGCAAACAATTCGGTAATCGATACAGGTTATGGTACTAAATTCCCAGGAAGTGATTATCTCTATATACACGATAACTATATAGATGAAGTATGGTATGAAGGTGGTATAAAATTTAATCCATTAGACGAGGAGCACAATAGAGAGCATATTCATTTAGAGAATAATATTGTAAAACATAGTAGAGGCGGAATTGTGGATTGGGGAGATAGTGCACCTCCACCACACTTTGCAGAGTTTGTAGCTAAAGGTAATAGTGTTACAGATGATTATAATGGAATGAATATGATTAGAGTTAAAAATGGAATAGACCTTTATGATTATGAAAATGACGTGCGTGGAAGAGATGGACAAGAGCTTTTAGATGAGTTTACCAACATTGTACTAAAGAGTGCAAGTGATTCACCAGAAAAGGATGTAGTTGGCTTTACTCGTTGGGGTAAAAACTATAGCTTTAAGAATACAAATATCTATAAACCGACTTTAGATTTTAGTCATGATGATGTTTATGGGAATGGTAATATTGTCGAAGTTTCCAATACGCAAGAGTTGGCAAGTGCTATTGCAAATGTCAGTGAGAAAACAACGATACTGCTCGCTAACGGAACCTATAGCAATGTAAATATAGAGTTTCCAAAAGGTTTGCATCATATTACGCTAAAAGCAAAAGGTGATAGTGTAATTATTGAACCAAAAGGGTATAATGATGAGTCTGCATTTACTTTACCAAATGTAGCAAAGCCCAGCGAGCAGGTGCATGATATTAACTTTATTGGGTTAAAGGTTCAAGGTAGCACAACTAATAAAAAACAGTTTATAAAATCTGTACATGGCAGATGGGTTGATAGTAGCGGCACTCTCCATGATTACGGTGTAAATAATCCTAAATATGGACCATACAATATCTATTTTAAAGACATCACAACAGAAAATCTCTTTATGGGATTATACTCAGGACTTTATGCACATGATTGGACGGTTGATAATTGCACAATGAAAAAATCGACCTATTCACATTTTTGGTATATGATGGGATGGCATTTAGCAGTGATAAACTCTACCTTTGAAGATGCAACACATGATGCTTTAGCTATTAGAGGATACTACCCAGAGGGTGAAGTGCATACATATATAGGTAAAGAGGACTCTACAGAGTGTTATGGAAATAAGTATGTTGAAGATCGAGAGAAGAGAGATCCTGCTCATGGGTTCTTGCCAGCTGATGAGTGGACACATACTATTAGAAATAATACATTTAAGAGGGTAAGTACCATAAGAGATGATAGTAATGTTTATATAGCAATAGCATACAGTGTATATAGTGATGATCCTGTGTGTGGCGCAGAAAAGACATATCTTCCTCCACAAAATGTTGAGATTAGTGGCAATATTATAGACAATAAAGGCGAAGAATCAAACGCTGTAAATAGTGCTGTAGCTGTCAATGCAAGAGCAGGTATTGAAAATAGCTCTCTTTCAAGTGTAAATGGAACAAAAATTGTAGAGAATCAATTCCATAAAAATAAAGATAGCGAGCAGTTCATAATAACAGATGACCCTCATACTGATTTGAGTGTACTGCGAAGTCATCAGCTCTATCATAATATAACTACTAAAAATAATTAAGCACATTTGAAAACTATACACTAAAAAGTGACACATATCAAATGTGTCGCTCACCATAATGAGTGTTAAAGACTAATCTTTATTTTGGATAGTCTCTTCTGAAAAATAATAAAAATAGATATCTACATAAAGTGGATATTTCTATTATTTATCTTCAAATTACATTACTAGGTGTTTTGCTTCAGAATAATTCATTAAATAATTCCATATAATGGATTTATTAATAGGTATTTAAGTAAAATGGTGTTATTATGTCAATATAACTATATCCATTTTATGGAAATATAAAAAAAGGAAAAAGATGAAACATATGAAGCAGATAAAAGCTGTCATAATGTCTTTGGCGATGTCGGCAACATTAGGTATTTCGGCAGATCCAGATATTATAACAGTTGTAGAATACAATGGTAACCCTTCTGATAGTGAAGTATCTGATGTTCCTGTAATTGCTAGGTTTGCTTATACGGCAAATGATGGTGACCATAAGAAAAACTGGACACCAGTTGCAAAGGCAGGTCAAATTGGTTCGGTTTGGGGATTGGCTTATGCTCCAAAAGACCAAAAACTATATGCATCTGCATTAGTAAGAAGACATAGTGGTCTTAAGGGAACACCTGGGGATATATACACTATAGATTTGGCCAATGGAAATGCTATAAGTAAGCTAATTAGCTTAAGTGCTGGTAGTGTGCCTTCAAATAGTGATAGACACTTAAGTGGAAAGAAGACTCCAAACCATGACCCTCTCTTTAAAGAGATTGGTAAGGTAGGATTGGGGGATATTGATGTGACCCCAGATGGTAGTACACTTTATGCTGTAAACTTGTATGATAGAAAGTTGTACATAATTGATACAGCTTCAAAGAAAGTGAAGAATTCTGTAGCTATAGGAGACCCATTTGGTGGTTGTAGTGAGGTGAGACCTTGGGGATTAAAAGTAAAAGGTAATGATGTATATGTAGGTAGTATTTGTGCTAATGATCTAAAAAAAGGTGCAGCTGTATCTAAATTAACAGGTGCAGGCTTTACTACAGTTGTAAAGATGGATATGACATACCCTCGTCAAAAATCTGGTGGAACCAGTGCTACATCTCATACTAATTGGCATAAATGGACAGATGATCCTAAAGTAATATTTAACGGAGATGACTATAACCACTATATACAACCAATTCTATCAGATATAGAGATTGCTGATGATGGCTCTTTAGTATTAGGTTTTCTTGATAGAACAAGCCTCGAGGCTGGAATGAGAAATTATGCTCCAGATCCTGATGATGATGTATTGTATAATATTGTCGCAAGTGGAGATACTAAAAGAGTTTGTAAAGTTGGTGGAAAATATGTAATCGAAGGGAATCCTGGTTGCGAATTCCATACTGCTGATGGAGATAAGAGCGAGTGGTATACTGGTGAACAATATGACTTAAGAAATAATGGAAGACACCACTGGGAGACTTCGCTTGGTGGTCTAGCAATGAACACAAGTAAAAAAGAGCTTCAATTAGCTGTTTATGACCCATTTAATGATACAGATGGAAGCCATGTGTATACGGGTGGTGTAAAGACATTAGATGATACAACGGGTACTCATGTTAGAGGTAAAATACTCTATAGCTCACTCAAAAAAGAGGAGTATAGTGCTAGATTTGGTAAAGCTGGAGGTATAGGTGACATTGAATTATTAGAAGAACCTCCTGCTACAGTATGTCTAGGGGATACAGTATGGAACGATAATAACCAAAATGGGCTACAAGATGAGAGTAGTGCAGGGGTTGCAAATGTTACTGTAAATCTTTTAGATAAAGATGGTAAACAAATTAAAACAATGAAGACAGATAACAATGGTAACTATAAGTTCTGTGATTTAACAGCAGGGGATTACTATGTAGAGTTTAAAGATCTTCCAAGTGGGTATAAGTTAACCAAAAAAGATGCTGGAGATAATGCAAAAGATAGTGATGCTGATCCAACAACAGGAAAGACTGAAAAGATTACCTTGACCACAAAAGATGATATGACATGGGATGCAGGTATCTATAAGCCAGCAACACCAACACCAGCTATCGATATCGAAAAGCACACAAACGGTAAAGATGCGGATAAGGCTTCTGATGCAGTAGAACTTAATCCTAATGATGATGTCAAGTGGGAGTATATCGTTACAAACACAGGTACAGAAGATCTAAAAG
>JALVWQ010000065.1 GCA_027034975.1 Campylobacteraceae bacterium | reverse complement strand
GAAGCTGCTAAAGAGATAAAGGCTACATAGATATGTTGATACCAAATATCTAAGATTTTTCTAGCTCTAATTTGATAAAGTATAACGAGCTGTTTAAAGTAAAAAATTATTGCAAGAGCTACTCCAAAAAGAGCACTATTTGCTAAAAGATTTACTCCAATAAATTTAAAGAGAGAGTAGGCAATTACAGAGGCTACTAAGAGCTTAAAAGCAATTTCTACATTGGTATCATCATACCCATGAGCTAAACCAAACATTGGCAAAAGCACCATACTTAAACCAATAATTGTTACTGTTACATAGCCAAAGAGTACTAAAACTATATGAATTGGCAAGAGTCTATCTATTGCTACATTGAACCCCATACCAATTGCTAGAGCCATAATAAAACCAATAATAATCGCAACAGTTAAAAAGTAGTTTCCATATTTAACGCTCTTAACTGTAAGGGTATTGGCTTTTGTTTTTTTTAGAGTCATAAGTGTCTCATATAGAAAAGTTGCCATTGAAAAAAGCACTAACGCACCACCAATTGGCAATAGCATAGGATAAAACCAAAAGCCAATGACCATAACGATTGATCCAATAGAGAGTGCTTTGTAGATTCTATTATAGAGATCGACATTATAGTGTCCAACCTCTAAAATAACTGGAACTAACTGTGCCATAGCTCCAAAGATAGTAATCATCACAAAACCAAGTAAAAAGAGATGTACCCACCCAACAATTGTAAAATCTTTTAAACTCTTTGTGCTGTCAAAAAGCAAAAGAAAAAAGATCGCAACAACATAGATAATTGAGCCAAATTTAAAAAAGGGCTCAATCATCTTAAAAGGGGGAGCAAAATCCTTTGAAATATTAAACATTGCTACAACCTTATCCGTGGCAACTTGCATCGTTTAAGTTAGCTTTTTCACTTTCTCCTTCTTTATAGGTAAATTCTAAGGCAACTCTACCATCATCTAGCTTTCTATCGCTAATATTGTAATTTTCGCCAATTTTTTCAAGAAGCCCCATAGGTTTTTTGTGGTTGATCATAACAAGCTTTTTATTTGGCCCATCGATAAGTTTTAAGCCTGCCATTGCATTTACCATTGGCTCTGGTGGCCCACATCTGCTCGTGTCGAACTCATAAACCTCTATACCATTGTCGTTATATTTGTAAAAATCGACCGTTGCACCTTCTACTTCTATCTTCTCTTTCATAAGAACTCCTTTATTCGAAAAACTTATAGTTAAATAAATTAAATTTTATATAACTAATATGGAGTAATTATATCCTATTTAAAAAATAAAAAGTTGATTTATATCAAAATATTGCAAAAGTAGCTATAAAACATAACAAAAAGCAACGCTTAAGGGCGTGCTTTTTCGTTAAAACTATAGAGAAGTTCAATCTCTTGATCCCATATAGATTCATCGATTGTCTCAAGAACAAGTGGGATATTATCCATTCGTGGGTCGTTCATAATAAAGCGGAAGGCATCGAGACCAATCTCACCTTTGCCTAGTGAGTGGTGGCGATCGACTCTTGAGCCAAGTGGGGGTTTAGAGTCGTTGATATGCATACCCTTAAGGTATTTAAAGCCTACGATTTTGTCAAATTCAGACATTGTCTGCTCGTATGCCTCTTTCGTACGAAGATCGTAGCCGGCCGTAAAGGTGTGGCATGTATCTAAACAGACGCCTACACGGCTTTTATCTTCAATTTTGTCGATAAGGTAGGCTAAGTGTTCAAACTTATAGCCCAGGTTGCTCCCTTGCCCAGCTGTGTTTTCGATAACCAAGATAACATCGCTCTCTTTGGTTGCCTCTATTGCTAGGTTCATTGACTCAGCAATTACATCTAAACATGCATATTCAGCTTCTTCCACTAGCTTTTCGTAGTTTGGATCTCGCTTTGGAATTTTTTGGAGGTGGCTTCCTGGATGGAAGTTAAGAAGCTTAAGTCCTAACTGCTTGGCTCTCTCAAGCTCGTCAATAAAGGCTTTTCGTGATTTCTCTAGCTTCTCCTCTTCTGGGTGACCTAGGTTAATAAGGTAGCTATCGTGTGGGAGAATATGCTCTGGTTTTATACCAGCCTCTTCTAAATTAATTTGAAACTCATCAATACTTTTTGGAGTGAGCGGTTTTGCTACCCACTGTCGTTGATTTTTTGTAAAGAGTGCAAAGGCTTTTGCACCAATTGCTTTTGCATTTAGTGGAGCATTCTCAACTCCACCACTTGCACTCACATGTGCACCAACATATTTTTTATTCAAACAAGACTCCTAGTTGCCAGTTACAGTAACTTTAATTTTGATATTTGCAGCATCATCTCTAAATGAGATAGTTTTTACACCGCGATTATAGCGAATATCAACTCCAGGTTTCTGAATTCTTTGGCTAAAGCTATGATCTCTTTGCACTAAACCTTCACCATTAAAGATAGGTTCACCCTTAAAGATCTTTTCGATTGTATCAGGCGGATAGTTTGGATTGAGCACTCTTTTGTTAAACTCCTCTTTGCTTAGACACTCTAGAGAACTCATACAGACTTGCGAAGGTGTAATACGAAGCCGCATAACCGATTGTCCATTGCTATAGATCTCTACTTTTGTTTCTCCACTTGAATAGGATACAAAGCCTTGATCGGCATAAGACATTGTTGGGGTTTTAAAGACAATCATAGTGCTTTCACTTCTATCGTAGTTTGGCATAGAGCCTACGCAGCCACTTAAGAGTAGCCCAAAAGCTGCAGTTTTAAGTAAATTGAGTTTTTTAATCATTTTTTCCCTTTTTTATTTATTTTAAGTAAATTTTAAGATATTTTTCCTTATAATTCCACCACTTCAAACGAAGTAACGCTTTTTGGCCCCTTCATCTAGCGGTTAGGATTCCAGGTTTTCATCCTGGCCACAGGAGTTCGAGTCTCCTAGGGGTCACCACTTAAAACTTTCATAATTTTATCCCAATCATAATAAAAAGTAAGAAAAATCTTTCTAAAAGCAATTTTATTCTACTATTGCATATGAAACACTCATGTTTTCCTAAATACAAATAAGAATAAAATTATGAGTGTTTCTCTTGCCAAAGGCAAAGCATAAGTTTATCCCATAAAATTTACCTTTTTTTTGGGAGCCCTAAACGCAAGAGGAATTTTCAAGGAGCTTTGCTTCTTGAAAAGGAGAGTATAGGTGAAATTAATAAAAAATGTACAGTTCCAACAGCTACTCAATCTTCTACTGTTAATCTATCTGGCATTTGCAAACCATACGCTCCAGACTTCGCTTGTGATGGTGCTATTTTTAAGTTTCTATGCAGGTGCATTTGAGCTATTGTTAAATCGAAAATTCTACGCTCCATACTCTGCGGTAATTACAGCTTTGGGTGTTGTATTGATGCTTGGCTGGCTGGCTTGGTATATCCCCTTTATTGCAATAGCAACTGCAATTATCCAGAAGCGATACTTAAAAATAGATGGTTCACACATATTTAACCCCTCGAATTTTGCACTCATTTTTGCATTGGCACTCTTTTACCCTAAAGCTCTGCCTATTGTTGGGGAACTTGGAAGAGAGAGCTTTGTGCTCTATACCGTTTTGATAATTGGAACGCTGATATTAGTGCGAGTTAATCGCTTTGCGATTTCACTTAGTTTCTTGCTAAGCTACACTTTTTTAAGTTATCTTCTGATAGGTCAAAGCGATCCAGCTTGGACGCTAGAGCACTTTATTGACTCTCTCTACTCAAGCTCTTTTATTGTCTATATTCTCTTTATGCTTACAGACCCAGTTACAACACCAAAAAGGGTAGGGCAGCAGCTGCTTTTTGGCTTTTGGGTTGCATTAGTGAGTGTTGTGTTAGACTACACTATTGGGGTGCGTTTGTGGCATATGTTTATTGCACTCTTTTTGGTAATGGCACTCACTCTGCCACTCTTTCGAGGGCTCAAAGATAGTGAGTGGCTGAAATACTCTCTTGTTGTGCTCTTTTCCTTAACTTTAACTGTTATAATTACTCTACACAAACCACTCTACTTTAGTATGTAAGGCAAATTGAATGAAGATAATTCACTTCTCTGATACCCATTTAGGCTTTAGCGATTTAGATGCAGTAAGCAGAAGTGGTATCAATTTGCGAGAAGAGGACTTTTACCGAGCTTTTAGCTATATTATCGATGCAATTTTAGAGGAGAAGCCCGATTTTGTTATCCATACAGGGGATCTCTTTCATCGCCCTTCGCCTACAAACCGTGCGATTAGTGTTGCCTTAGAGCAATTTAACAGGCTAAGAGCTGCAGATATCCCACTTATTCTTATTGCTGGAAATCACGAGACACCAAAGACAAAAGCACTTGCTCCAATTTTAAAAATTTTTGAAAATTACGAGAATATCTCTGTTGCTTACAATCAAAATGCAGGGATCTTCCGTTTTGAAGATATCGATTTTTTTGCCTTGCCGCATATAAATAGCCAAGAGCAGACACTGAAAGAGTTAGAGCGAATCGAAGAGGCTTTGGATCTGAATAAAAAGAGAGTTTTGCTGATGCACTGTAGTGTTGGTGCACACTATCTTATGCAGGAGTTTGGTGAGTGGGTTTACCCTAAGGCAAAAGAGTATCTCTTTGGAATGTTTGACTATGTCGCCCTTGGGCACTGGCACGGCTTTGGGAGAGTTGGGAAGTTTCAAAATGTATACTATGCTGGCTCCTCAGAGCGAACAAGTAGTAGTGATCGAAGAGCCAATAAAGGGTATGTGGTTGTCAACCTAAATGACAACTTAGAGGTAAAACATTGTCAAATTGATTTACGCCCATTTGTCGAAATTGTCATCGATGTAAATAGCCTAGAAGAGGAGCTTAGAGAGATAAATAAAGAAAAGTGTCAAGAGGCGATTGTTCAAGTTGTTATCAAGAATCTTGACATATCGAAGTCAATAGAGATTGACAATTCTTATATTGAGTCTTTTTTTGAAAATGCTGCCTCTGTAAAGGTGAAACGAGAGTTTAAAGATGGGCAGCAAAAGAGTATTGAGGGGGTTGAGTCGCTTACGCTTGAGAGCTTCTTTTATGAGCATATTAAGAGCCAAAGTGCTAGCCAAGAGGAGAGCAAGCGGTTGATTGAGAGAGCCAAAAAACTCTTTTTTGAGATAGAGGAGAGCAGCAGTGACATTGAGTAAACTCTATCTAAAAAACTTTAAACGCTACAGAGAAAGAGAGTTTGAGTTTAGCTACGGCTTAACAGGCATTATTGGAAAAAATGGTGCTGGGAAATCGACAATCTTTGAGGCGATTATCTTTGCACTCTATGGGGAGACGAAGCAGAATAAAGAGAGTATTAAACATAGCAGAGCCGATGCTAAAGAGGAGGTTTTAGTAACACTCTACTTTACTATTGATGGGTTAGAGTATAAGATTGAGCGAGCCCTAAAGGGGAAAGCTCTTACAGCCAAGGCTGAACTCTACCAAGCAGATGAGTTGATTGCTAGCTCTGTAAAGGGTGTCAATGAGAGTGTATCAAAACTTCTTGGAATGAGCAAAGAGGCGTTTGTAAATACTGTCTTTGCTTCGCAAAAGGAGCTTACGGCTCTTAGTCAGCTAAAAAGTGATGAGCGAAAAAAGATTATTCGTAAACTTTTAGGGTTGGAGAGAGTCGATACAATAGAGAAGCGAATTGTCTTAGAGATACGAGACTTAAATAGAGAGATTAAGATTTCAAAAGAGCACCTCTTGAGTCAAGAGGAGATTGCTAAGATCGAAGAGATAATTGGAGCAAAAGAGCAAGCACTAAAGGCAGTTGCAAAGCAGCTTGAGGAGTTTGAAAAAGCACTAGCAGAGAGCCAAAAGAGTTTAGAGAGTTTAGATGAGGAGTTGCAGGAGCTTCGGAAGCTTAAAGAGGAGTATAAGGCAAAAGAGGCTCTTATTGCAGTAGCAGAGGCGAAGCTCGAGCAGTTTCAAAAGGAGTTGGAAAAGTTAGATAAAGAGCTTTTGAAGCGGCAAGAGAGCAAAGCCTTTTTCGAAGCCAATTGTAAAGTTTTAGAAGAGTTCAATGCTCTGAAGCAAAAGATTGTAAAACTCCAAGAGCAAAAAGAGCAGCAGCTAAGAAGAGAGGGGCTCTTAAAAGAGCAAGTGCAGCTACGAAGCCAACTCAAAGCATTGCAAGGTGAGATAAAGGAGTTGCAAGCGGCACTTAAAGAGAGCAAAGAGAAGCTCTCTAGCAAAGAGAAGTACACAAAGGCTCATAGTGAGTATAAAAGGTGGTATGAGGAGTTGGAGGCAGAGTTAAAGCGAGCAGAGGCCAAAAGAACAAAAGCCCAAACAATTATAGAGAGTACCAAAAAGCAGCTTGAGGGGATAGAGAAGCTTGGCAAAGAGGCGAGTTGCCCAACCTGTACCCGCCCGCTACTAAATGAGTATGAGAGTGTTGTGGGAAGCTTAAGTGCAACAATCACTTCGCTAACACAAAATGAGTTTGAGAGAGCAGATAGAGAGTGTAGAGCGTTGCAAGTAAAGATAGGCGAGGCAAAAGAGAAGCTACAGAAGCTCGAGCGAGCCTTGCAAAAGATAGAGCAGATAGAGGCTTTTGTAAAGAGTACGCACCAGACACTTCTGAAGAAGGAGGAGAGCTATCGAACGATCAAAGAGAAGGGTTTAGCCAATAAGCAAGAGCTTGAGAAGCTCGCTGACCTACTCTACGATGCGAAGGCTCATGAGAAGCTACTTAAAGAGTTAGAGCTAAAAGAGCCACTCTATAAAAAGATTCTTGGATTGCAGCAACTCATTAAAGAATTGCCAAAGATGCTAGAGCGAAAGCAAGAGCTAGAGCGTGAGATCCAACACCAAGAGCAACTCTTACAAACGAGCAAAAAGGAGTTGCAAGAGCATAATTACTCTGTAGATGAAGAGGAGAAACTTGCAGAGAACTATAGAGTTTTACAATTAGAGAAAGAGAAGCTCTATAAGCAAAAACAGACAAAAGCAGTAGAGCAAGTAGAGATACAATCTGCCATTACCAATAACAAAGAGCGACTCGAAGAGAATCGCAAAAAGAGTATAGCTTTAGAGCAGAGAGTGTTGGAGAGGGATGATTTAGAGAAACTCAAAGCCTATCTTGCAAGCTTTAAGAGTGCCATTAACTCTAAAGTTACCCCTCGAATTAGCCAGATTGCGAGTGAACTCTTTTTTGAGATAACCAATGGTCGCTACCAGCATATTGAGGTTGATGAAGCCTTTGATTTTTATATCTATGATGAGGGGCAACGCTACCCATTAGATCGCTTTAGTGGTGGGGAGGTTGATTTAGCAAATCTTGTTTTACGAATTGCTATCTCTAAAACACTCAATGAGCTAAGCTCCAATAGCTCTATTGGCTTTTTAGCTTTCGATGAGGTCTTTGGTTCTCAAGATGAAGAACGCCGCTATGCTATAATGGAGAGTTTTCATAAAATATCGCAACACTATAGAGAGATCTTTTTAATCTCTCACGATCGAGAAATTAAGGAGATGTTTGAAAAAGTAATAGAACTTTAAAAAAATTATATAAAAATTATTCAAATTTGACATATCCCATAACTTTGACATTTCATTATGATATATTTCTAATTAAAAAAGGAATATTATAATGAAACAGTTTGTACAGATACTCATATTTTTACTTGCAACAACGCTTTTAGGGTTTGGAGGATACAAAAAAATAGTAGTTGATTTAACAAAACAAGAGGCGTATGCTTATGAGGATGGAAAGCTTGTCTATAGTGGTTGGATATCATCTGGAAGAAAAAAGTTTAAAACGCCTACAGGTCGTTTTAGAGTGCTTCAAAAAGAAAAAGAGCATATTTCAAATGAGTGGCCTAAGAAGGTGGTTATGAAAAATGGAAAAAAAGTAGAAGAGGTTGGTGGTGCAAAGATGCCATATATGCTTCGTTTAACTTGGTCTGGTATTGCACTCCATGAGGGGTATACACCAAACTATCCAGCATCGCATGGCTGTATAAGGGTTGCGAAAGGTTTTGCTAAGAAGCTCTATAATTGGGCAACTGTTGGGACACGAGTTATTGTAAAAGGGAAGGCACCACGATGGGTAGCACGAGTAGATAAACGATTTAGAAACTATTATGCTAGCAAGATGAGTAAAAAGGTCAAATATCTCTCAGCTCGCAAAAAGTTGATAAATCGCTATGCAAAGTATTCATTTAAAAGACTTAATAGAATTTTAAGAAAAAACTATAGATTTAAAAAGTATATTCTAGCGAGCAAGAAGTATAGCTATAAGAAAAAAGTTCAGAAGCTTAAAGAGATCAAGTGGATTGTAAAGATTATAAAGCAAGCAAAGCAAGTGAAGTATCATGCAAAACATTCTAAAGCAAATAAGGTTGCACTGCATCATAGCTATGGAAAACTTGGCTTTCATAAAAAGCAGATAAAGCGTAGATATAAGAAGAGTGTAATAGGAGGTTTAAGTTTGAAGAGATACTCCTATTATAGTTTTGCATCACTCTTGTAAAGTGTAGTTTTTAGTTTTGGTTGCTAATTTGGGCTAGCTTGATGATAAAGTCGGCAAACTCGTCATCACTGTTTGGACATTTGCTTACTCGATAAGAGTTATAACCTATCTTTTTGGCAATTTCACGATGCTCAATATCGAGTTCGAAAACAGTCTCGGAGTTGTCAATTGTAAAAGCGATTGGGAAAAGAAGCACATCGAGATTTGTAGGGTTTCGGAGTACATCACTTAAGTTGGGCTCTAGCCAGCTGCCGTTACCAACTTTTGATTGGTATGCTAACTCTATCTCTTTAAAGTGCACACCTAGCTCTTGAAGTTTTGCTTTAAGGAGTCTACAGTTCTCTTCGATCTGCTCTTGGTAAGGATCACCTGCTTTAATGATTGAGAGTGGCAAGCCGTGAGCAGAGATTATAAGCTTTATATTGCGTGGGTCTTTAGATTGGAGAGCATCTATTATAAGTTTTGCTTGGAGGGTAATATATGCATCATTGTTGTAGTAACTTTTTGTAACTTTTATCTCTGGATTGTAGTTGAGTTCCTTGCAGCTTTTTATAACATCATCTAGTGAAGATTTTGTGGTTGTTGTTGAGTAGTGCGGATACATCGGGATAAGGGTAATCTTCTCTACACCTTCATCTTGGAGCTCTTTGAGTACATCTGTCGCAAAAGGTGGCACATAACGCATTACAGGAAGACATTTGATTCCACTTTTTTGCTCAATTTTCTTTGCTAGCTCATTTGTAATATCAAGGAGTGGAGATTTGCCACCAATAAGATTATAGTTCTCTCTTGCTTCATGGAGCCGCTTTTTAACTATTATTGAACCGACAAGCTTACGAACAGCTATGTTACTTTGTATAATATTTGGGTCAGCAAACATATTTTTTAAGAAGAGTTCTACTTCTCCAATATTGCTTGGACCACCCATATTAAGCAGTAGTATAGCTTGTTTCATGCAAATAGCTCCTTTGTTCTCGATACTTTAGAAGAGTCATTCGTTAAGTAAATAGAGGAGTTTTCTAAAAATGCAATTTTTGTAACTTAGCTACACTTATAGAAAAGAAATATTTTTACTACTCACTCCAAAATACCGTTACAATATAGTATCAAAAATAGCTTTAGGAGAGTTTCATTTTTCTTAAAATAGCAAAAATTAGGGGAGTGGAGTTTTTATGTTAAATAATTCCATAATTTCAGCATAAAATTGTCAAAAGTACGATAAAATGGCACTATTGTATTTTTAAATATACCACTTTAGATTAAGAGAGGAGAAGATGCTAAGATCTATTTTTAAAAACTTTGATCAGTTTTTAGAATCTATTCGTAGTCGAATTACAAATCTCTTCTCTAAAAAGAAGTGGGATGGGAATAGAAAGATAAAACTCTCAGCTACAGATATCTTAAAGCAAGAGATTCAGATGCAAAAAGTGAATCTTAAAGAGAAAAAAGAGATTTATCATAAGCTTGAACTCTACAAAAGAATTCTCTATCTTAAATTGAAACTTCAATCGCTTGATAGTGGCAATCGTTATATAAAGCGAGCTATGGATATTATGCAAGATGAGGTAGAGGAGAGTGCTTATGAAGCACTTAATTACTTAAGTCGTGTACCAAGTAATTTAGAGAGAGAGGAGCAGGTAGAGGTAAAGCTCTTTATGGCTCTTGTCTATGAGATTTTAGAAGATTTTGAAGCAGCTGCAACAGAGTATAAAGAGTCACTGAAGATAGATAAGGGCACAAAAGCTTTAGTAGAGTACAAAGAGTATGTTGAACGCTATCGAGATTTTCTTAGCTGGCAGAGTAAAAATAGACGTAGATTGCTTGAAAATAGCTACAACATACACAATATTACCCCTATCGAGAAGCTACCAGAGGTTGCAGAGCGACTAGAGTCATTAGCAAAATATTATGCAAGAAGTCCAAAAAGTAGAGCTTTAGGGAAGAGCTACTATAAAGAGGTGCTCAAAATCTATAAAAAACTTTTAAAAGAGAAGCCCAAAGAGTTTACTTGTGACTATATAAATGCACTCTTAGATGGAGTTGAGATTTTTATGATGTCGCCGCTACTTCTGCAAGAGGCTGAAGATCTCTTAATGGCAAATAGGGATTGTATCGATATGCGTGTTTTTCTGCTAGAACGCATTAGAGAGTTACGCCAACGAAGCTTTATTAAAAAAAGTCTTGAGGGAAATGTGCAGAAACAAGGTTAATCTTTTTTTCTTAGTAGCTTCAGGGCTTCAACAAAGTCGCTATAGTCTGCATCTTTAAGAGCATAGATATCGTTATCGATTTCAATAAATCGAAAATCTCCGCTTTCATAAAGCTCTTTTGCCGCTCGTTTAAACTTTTTTCGTTCTGCTTTATTGAGATCTAAAATTTTTGCCAACTCTTTAAGCTCTATAAAGTTATTCTCCTCTCGTGGATCTTTTTTGTGGTCAATTTGGAGCGGAGCATCGATTTTAAGATGCTCTATTTGGGTTCGATAGAGCTGCTGCATCTCACCAAATGCCTCTTTGAGAAGATCGACTTCACTTTTAAGTGTGCCAACAATAAGGTTGTTTGTCTCTTTGAGGTCGGCAATTGTCTCTTTAAGTATCTTAATCGTTTCATCTTTGGCCAAGAGTAGATCTTTTTGAGCATCTGTTGCTTTAGCATGTGCCTTTTGTTGGCTTGCAGTAATGTCAACGGAGTTGTCAAGTTCGATAAAGATTTGTCCATCAACCTTTTTTGAGCGTAGTAGCCCCTTTTTAATCTTTGCATAGACCGCTTGACGCGATATACCACTTGCTTTTGCATACTCTGAAGGCTTGATTAATTTACTCATTTTGACAACTCCTTTTTATACTTTTTGTCAATAGACTTTTCCTTGAAGCACAGGAACAAAGCGGCATGACTCTATCCCCTCGCTTGTGATAGCTCCATTTTTTTTGTAATAACGAGTGATTGTCTGCATACCATACTCTTCAACCGGAGCAATTAAGATACCACCCTCTGCGAGCTGATCAAAGAGAAGTTGAGGGATCTCTTTAGGAGCAGCGGAGAAGATGATTCTATCAAATGGTGCAAAGCTTGCCCAGCCGAAATTACCATCATCAAATTTACTTACGATGTTATGAATTTCTAGTGTCTTAAAGCGGTTACGAGCCTCTTGTAAGAGTGTGTCGATCCGCTCGATTGTAAAGACTCGTCTAAAAATCTTCGAAAGAATCGCTGCTTGGTAGCCGCTACCACATCCAATCTCTAAAACAGAGTCGCAGTTGCTTGTTGGCTCTAAATATTGTGTCATCTTTGCTACAGTAAGTGGTGAACTTATCCACTGCTCCTCTTGCATTGGAAGAGCATTTAGATTGTAGGCTAAGTGTCTAAAGATCTCTGGCACAAAAACCTCTCTGTCAACACTTAAGAGTGCCTGCTTGACAACTGGATAGAGTTCTATCTCTTTCTCTATTTCGTTGACCATATTAGTTAAATGGTACTGTCTACTCTCTCTTGCTAACTTTTCCATAAATAATCTCTTTGTCATCATTAACAACCTTGTCAATAGTCGGCTTTTTTATATTATATAATATTTAAATTAAAAAAGCAAGCATTTTTCGGCATTTAAATAGATTAATATGTAATAATATGAAAATTTACACACTGTAAATAGAGTTGTCAATCTCTTTTACAGTATAGAGTAGAAAGCTGAAAGTAAAATTAATCGAGTGCAATATATCGACGCATGAGTTTTACTTCATCTAGATCAATTGAGTGTGAAATCTTTAAAGCAGCATCGTTTAATACCACTCCGCCCATTGGCGAATAGATAGCACTCGACTTTGCCATCGTTTCGTTGGAAGAGTTTGCAATAAGTACAAAGCACTGATTCATAACAGCTAGGGCACTCCCTAAAATTTCGAGGTGTCGTTTACGAGGTTCTCCCCATTGGCTTGGCACGCAGATAATATCTGCACCTTCGAGTTTTTTCCAGAGCTCTTTATAGCGAAGCTCAAAACAGATAAGTACTCCAAATTTAATTCCATTAATCTCAAAGAGATGAATATCTTCGCCACTTCCAGCACTAAAGTGGAGGTGCTCGTTGCCAAGCTTAAAGAGTCTATACTTGTTTTGTGTATGAACAACCGTTCCATTGTGGATGACAACTGCTTGGTTGACAACCCTCTCTTGCTCTTTACGAAAGAGTGTTAGAACTAAGATTTGCTCTTTGATTACTTTACATAACTCTTTGATTGCATACTCGCTATATTCGCAAGCTGCATCGAGATTATCGTAGTCAAAGTCGGTAACGGCTAACTCTGGGGCAACTATTATTGCATTTGTTTCTGCCTCTTTAGTGGCCTCTATAAGTTGCTCGAGACTCTTTTGGTATGAAGAGAGATTTTTTGTCTGTAGTAGTGTAATGGGTTGAAGCATCACTTCTCCTTTGTGCGGTAAAAGATGGTATTAGAAGAGGGAACTTCTACAACGGCTCCTTGCTCTAACAGCTCTTGAAGCCACTCTTTAGCCTCTTGTGTAAAGAGTAGTTCTATATCCTCCTTGGTTAAAGGGCGACGAGCAAGAGTTTGGAGGAGATCCTCTTTAGAGTAGTTGTACTTTAAACCCTCTTTGGGTGCTTTTGCAGTGATTACAATTGGCAATGAAGCATCGAAGCCCAAAGAGAGCTCTCTTAATTTTTCGTAATTTACAGGTTGAATATTATAGGCTGGTGGGCGATCGATTGTACCAATATCGATACGGTCTGGTTGGAGTGTTAAGAGGAACTGGTTAAGCTCCTCTATCTCTTCGAGATTATCGTTAAGGTCGTTAACTATAAGGATTTCGATAATCAATTCGCCATTAAAGATTTTTTTAAAGGCGAGCATCCCCTCTTTTATTGCTTGAAGTGAAACACTCTTGCTTGGGCGATCGAGTTTGCGAAAGCACTTGCTAGTTGCACAATCGAGTGACAACTTGACACTATCGAATTTAAGGAGAGCCTCTTGAGTCTCTTTTTGAGCAATGGTACTTGCGTTACTTAAAATAAGGGTTTTTATACTGCCTTTGATTTGGTTAATTGCATCCATAAGCTCTGATAGATGGGGGTAGAGCGTAGGCTCGCCATTAGCTGTGATAGTGAGGACATCTATATCTTTATACTCACTCAAAGCAGCTTGAATATCGGCTACAATTTGGCTAACAGGGAGTACACTGCTTTGTCTGTCGACAACCTTTGCAGGTTTAAGCTCGCAGTAGAGGCAGTCGAAGTTACACTGCTTGCTATCTGGGCTAAGATCAACTCCAAGAGATCTTCCAAAACGGCGAGAGTTTATGGGACCAAAGATTGTCTTCACTTAAGCTCCTTGTGGACCTCTATCTCTAGGTTGTAGAGGGTGTAGCGGATCTCTTTGGCAATGGCTGAAGCGTTGGTATCAACTAACTTAAAGCTCTCTTCGAGCACTCTTGCAGACTCGGTTGCACGAGAGAAGTTGGCTGCTATCAAAGCTTCTATATTGGGGCGTTGCATTTCGCTCTGGGTCGAGCTTTTGCTGACATCATTAACAATATCGCGACTCTTTAGTCGAGAAGTATCATAAAGGGGGGTTAGTTTATGTCGTAACTCTTTAAATGCGTATGAGAGTTTGGGGTTGTCAAAGAGGTATCTTTGTGTATCTTCTAAGAGGCGAAGAGCCTCTCGTAAGCGGTTTAGATTTGCATCGATAATGCGATCGATCGATCTAGTCGTCACTCGCAATACCTAAGAATTGTAAAATAACTGTAAACATATTAAGAAAATCTAAATAGAGGCTCACAGCTGCATCTACTGGTGAATCGTAAGCACCATTTGCAATATTTTGCGTGTCATAAATTGTAAAGAGTCCAAAAAGAAGCAACACAGCAGCACTAATAATAACGCCAAGTGTTCCGCTTCCTAAAAAGATATTTACAATCGACGCCACAATGACTACAATCAGTGTAATAAAGAGTGGCTTGCCCCAACTGCTAAAGTCAGTTTTACTATTGATTGCAAAGATGCTAAGTGCACCAAACAGAATTGATGTCGCTAAGAAAGCATTCCCAATTACTGCCCCTTTACCCAAACCAATAAGTGTTGCCAAGAGTGGCACAAGTGAAACACCTGATAAGAAGGTAAAGAGGAAAAGCATAAACATATTTAGCCCTGGTTTCCCACGCGATAAACTTAAACCAAAAAATAGAACTAAAAGTTCCGCTCCAAAGATAAACCAACGCATACTCTGTACCTGTGCAGCAAAAGGCATAGTAAGGTATGCTCCAAGAGCTGCAACAAGCATACTCAGTGCTAATAGTTGGTAAGTTTTCTTTAAAAAATCTACACGCGTCGTGCTAAGGGTTGTCCCTTGCGTCTGTGCTGTAGCATAATCTCTATCGTATAAAGCCATAAAATCTCCTTTTTGCATTTTATATGCATTGCTATTATAGCAATTTTCTCTAATTATAGCTAGAATTTGAGATATTTTTTGCAACTTATGTTACAATTCATCAAAAAAAAGAGAAGCAATGAGTCAAAAAGATTTAGAAAAAGCAGTCGAAGAGATACTTGTCAATATAGGCGAAGATCCTAAGAGGGAGGGGCTTTTAAAGACACCTAAGAGGGTTGCAAAGTCGTTTCAGTTTTTAACTAAGGGGTATAGTCAAGACCCAATAGAGATTATGAACCAAGCACTCTTTAGTACTACAAATGATGAGATGGTGCTTGTAAGAGATATTGAGTTCTACTCACTGTGTGAGCACCACCTTTTGCCTATTATTGGGCGAGTGCATGTTGCCTATATTCCTAATGGTAAAGTTGTTGGTTTAAGCAAGATCCCAAGAGTTGTCGAGGTTTTTGCAAGAAGATTGCAGATTCAAGAGCAACTGACAGAGCAGATTGCCGATGCTATTAATGAGGCAATTGCACCAAAAGGGGTTGCTGTTGTTGTGCACGCTCGCCATATGTGTATGGAGATGAGAGGGGTCGAGAAGATTAATTCGACTACAGTAAGTTCAGCTCTGCGAGGGCTCTTTAAGAGTGATCTCAGAACTCGCAATGAGTTCTTTAATCTTATTAATGCGAATGTACCTTCGAACTTTTAGTATCATCGCGCGAAGTAACTAATTTCAAAGTGTAAGTTAGTTATTTAGTGCAGTGAAAATTAATTGCATAAGTCGATTGATCATTTTGATTTGTGTTGCAGTTTTTCCGTGTTGGGCTTCGATATTGTAGTAGTTTTCGCTACCTAACCCTAAAACAACATAGTTAGACATTGAACAGTCGTTATTTTGTGGGGTGACATGCTCATATTTTACATTCAATCCTGCATTCAAAAGAGCTTGCACTTTTCTACTCGGTGGGTTTGCTTGCGAGCCTGCGATGTAGATTAGACTATCTTCATCACTCAAACCGATCCCTTTTTTTACTTGCTCTCTTGGATAGGCAAGATAGGCTTTTGTCTTTGCACTCTCTTTAAGTGCAGAGATGCCGCCTCTGTTAGTATTGTTATGTAGAGCTAAATAGGGGAGATTTGGGCTTTTGTAGTAGTTGATAATTGAGAAAACCAAATCTGTATAGAGTGGCGAAGCTGCCTTTTGTTGCGAGCAGATTCGCTGAGTACTCTTTGCAAAATTTCTGTTAGGATCTTGCCCCATATTGTAGCGATGACCATTTGTATTGACACTTAAAAACCCCCCACCATAGCGTCTAGTTGCATATACGGCACTATTAAAGGCACTATTTTCATTATCGTGTGGCAAAAACCAAAAAGGCCCACTACTTCTTTTCGGATTTGTAACCAAAAACATCTTCCAAACAAGAGCCCCTTCACGAAAGGCTAAGAGGTGTACACATAAACCTTGCAAAGAGCGGTAGTTTCGTAGTATGTCGGCATTACTCTTTAGAGTAGATAAATCTTTTGAGATAATAAGATTACTGATTTGTGGCGGCAGACTACACTGCTCCTTTGCATCGAGTTGTATTACAAGAAAGATTGAGAGTATGAGTAAGAGATGTTTCATCGTTGAACTTTTTTATAAATAGTAACAAAAAAGAGCGAAAATGTAAATAGCTTAATCCGTAAAACTGCGAATTACGAGTAGTGTTAGAAAGAGAAAAAAGATAATAAAACCAAAAAACCGTTCATAGAAGCGATTATTAATAAGCGTTGCAAGCACCAAACCAGCAAGTGAAAAAAAGCCAACAAAAAAGTAGAGTACAAAGAGTAGCTTTATAGTAGAATCACTTAGCGTGCTACCGAAACCATTTAAGAGTATAAGTGCAATCCATAAAGCAAATAGTACAGCAAAAAAAGCCGACCAAAAGAGAAACTGTATCTTGCCACTTCGATTTTGCATGGTAACCTTTTGTTTTGAATATAAAATAATCTTTAAGAATTATATCATATCTAAAAAATAACAATAAGAGATATTTGTTGAAAATAAATTCTTAATAAGCTATAATTACACTCACTCAATATTAGAGTTACTACTTCTTATTGCTAGAACTTAGGAGAGAGCATAATGAATTTTAAAGAGTTAATAAATCTACTACTTAAGCATAAATATAAGATACTACTGACGGCGTTATCTATTGCAATTGCTACTGCAATTTATGTTTATTTACAGCCAGATATCTATCGAGCCACAACAACACTAGAACTTAAAGTTGAAAATGGTAGTAGTGTAAAAAATAGCAACATACTCTCTCTGTTACCGAGTGGAGCTGGAGAAGTTAATTCAGAGACTGAGATAGAAAAAATTGAATCTCAAAGTAATATTGTTGCAGCACTTGAAAATGTCGATTTTCTACATCATTATTATATTGAAAAACTCTATAAAAAGCATGAACTTTACAATAAGTCTCCGTTTACTGTACTACTTGGAGAGGGAGAAAATAACCTCTTTGCTATACATCCAGTAGACAAAACACATTATCGTGTAGAGGCTAAAATTATAGATCACAAAACAGGGAAAGAGGTCAAAATAGATAAATTAGCTAGCTATGGAGAGGAAGTAAAAGGAGATGGGTATGATTTTACTCTTAATTTAAAAGAAGGAGCAATGCTAGACCCTAAAAAAGTTTATTATTTTATGGTTAATGATAAATACTCTGCTATTGATATGGTGAAGAAAAATCTTACAATAGAGAGACTTGGAAATGAATCTAATCTTATCGCTATTCATTTTGATGATAATGTACCACAAAGAGCTGCTGAGTTTGCAAATGCACTTGCGGAGAATTATTTACAACATGAAATAGAAAGGAAAAATTTAGAGGCAAAAAAAATATTAGCTTTTATAGATATGCAGTTGGCAAAGGCAAATAAAAAACTGCAACACTCTGAAAGTACTCTTGAGAACTTTAAAAAAAATAGTAATATTAATTTAGGAGCTAAAAATAGCAACTTAACAGAAAGCTTAGCGGACTTAGAGGCGAAAATTTCTGAATTGGGTATGGCTGAGGAGCTTTTAAGTTCACTTTATGCACAAATTCGTTCAGGTAAAAATTTAGCAACTGTTACTGCGGCAGGGTTAAATATTGAGGATACTGGAATTCCACAACTTATTAGAGAGATGCAAAAAACTGTATTACAAAGAAAGCTTTTGCTTCAAGATTATACTTATGAACATCCAGCTGTTAAGCGTTTAACTCAAAGTATTAATCAGCAAAAAAGGGTTATTGCTACAAGTGTTATGGCACTTAAAAAGCGTATTAGCAGGAGAAAGAAGATACTTCAGCAGAAGATTAAAAAGCAATCAAAAATGATGGAGAACTTACCACAAGAGGAGAAGATTCTTGGAGGATTAAAGCGAAAATTTATTATTAATGAGAAGATATACTCTTACCTTCTTCAAAAAAGAGCAGAAACGGCGATACAAAAAGCCTCTACAGTTACTAATAGTCGTATAGTAGATAGAGCAAATGTGCCTCAAAAACCTATTAAGCCAAAAAGAAAACTAATTGTATTGGTCAGTTTTATTATAGGGTTGCTAATTGGCTCATTATTGGTTTTACTGCGAGAGTATTTTGATAATCGCATTCATACCGAGGAGGATATAAACAAGATAAGTAATATACCTGTTGTTGCTACAATACCAGTTATTAAAAATGATAAAAATGGTCTCAAAGTTTTTACGTCACCAAAGTCTGTTGTTACCGAGGCATATAGAGCACTTAGAAGTAATTTGCAATTTATGAGTGAAAGTGAAAATACGGTAATAACTGTAACATCGACTATAGCAGGTGAGGGAAAAACAACAACAACTGTCAATTTGGCATCGATTATAACATTAATAGAAAAAAGAGTAATTGTTCTTAATATGGATATGCGTAAACCGACACTTCATAAAAAGTTCAACCTTCCAAATAATGAAGGAATGAGTAGTCTATTAGCTGGAAAATCTAGTATTGCAGATGTTATTCAAAGTACTGGTTATAACAATTTTGATATTATTTCATCTGGTCCAATTCCACCAAATCCTAGTGAGCTTATTCTTAATAAAAATATGGATTTAGTGATAGAAGCTTTAAAAGAAAAATATGATGTAATTATTTTTGATACACCACCAGTTGGTTTGGTGACAGATGCAATCGCTTTAATGCAAAAATCGGATATTACTCTCTATGTTGTTCGGGCAGGAGAGAGCAAAAAAGGTTTTATAGAGAATGCTAATCGATTGAGAAGAGAGCATAAAATTTCTGGATTAGGTATTGTTATTAATGCAATTAAAGCAGATAGTAGCGGGTATGGGTATGGGTATGGCTACGGCTACGGCTACTATGAAGAGGATAAAATGTAGTGTTTTCTTTTTTCAAAAAAAATAAAAAAGAGACCCAATTACCAGCTATATTACCTTTGTTGGTAGATTTACATTCGCATCTCATTCCTGGAATTGATGACGGTGCAAAGAGTATATATGATAGTTTAGAACTTATAAAAGCTTTAAAAACAGTTGGATATCGCAAGCTGATTACTACACCACATATTATGCTTGATAATTACAAAAATACACCCAATAGTATTCTTGAAGGTTTACAAAAATTACTAGAGGAGCTATTAATCAGGGATATTCCTATGGAGATTGAAGCAGCTGCTGAGTATTATGTGGATGAGGGTTTTTTGAAACTTATTAGAAAAAATGAGTTACTGGCTATCGCAGGGAAATATATACTGTTTGAGACCTCATATATACATAGACCCTATCAGCTTGAAGAGGTAATTTTTGAGATAGAAGCTGCTGGCTATACACCTTTGTTAGCTCACCCAGAACGCTATAGGTATATTAAAAATAAAGAGGAGGAATATCGACATTTAAAGAGCTTAAATGTGCAATTCCAAGTCAATATAAACTCATTGAATGGTTATTACGGATCAGTCGCTCAGAAAAATGCACAATTTCTAAGCAATAATGGAATGATAGACTTTTTAGGTTCTGATACTCATAATATACATCAAGTCGAGAATTTGAAGAAGGTTGTAAAGAGTAATGCATATAAAAGAGTGCATCTAAATAACAATATTAAAAATGGTCTTTTCCTATAGTTTTAAGAGCTTTGTAACAGATTGTATAGTAAAATTTTAGCTACATTATATAAAGGGAGAAGAGAGATGCTAACATTTAAAAAGTTTCTTGTGATTGCTTTAACACTATTGTTGAGTGCATGTACAAGCACAAAGATGCTTCAAACACAAGGTGATCAACAATCGCAATATATTAATACATCTGCTGCGAGTATTGAATATAGAATTCAACCACAAGATAGATTACAGGTTGTAATTTATAATGATCCACAACAGAGTGCTGCTGCTATTGTACAAGGTCAGGGTCTTGCACAAACTCTGAATAAAAAAGGTATTTTGGTTGATGCATCTGGTAATATTTCGATGCCACTTATCGGAAGAGTGCATGTTGCTGGCTTAACACAGTCACAGGCTGCAAAGAAAATTGAGAGACGATATAGAAAATATATTAAAACCCCATCTGTTTATGTTGAAGCGATGAATAAACGACTCTTTGTATTAGGTGAAGTAAAGAAACCAGGTGTAGTAACAATCGATAAAGAAAAAATGACACTTTTTGAAGCAATTGCACATGCAGGAGGCTTTAAAGATTCTGCAGTTAAAAATAATATTATTATCTTAAGCAAGGAAGGTAGCAATAGTTTAGCATTAAGACGAGTAGATTTAACGAACTTTGATACTATGAATTATGGTTCATTAATGCTTAGACCAAATGATGTGGTTTATGTCCAACCTAATGAATGGAAAGAATTTAAAGTAAATTCTGATAATGTAACAAGTATATTTAAATCTGTAGGTAGTGTACTCTCACCATTTGCAACAATTAAATATTTAAGCGATTAATTAGGTTTTTACCTAATTAATCAATTCTGCTTTTTTAATTTCTGCTTTTTACTCTTGTTGGTGTTGTTTTATTAATAATAGTGTAAAATTAATTCATATTATAATTAGTTGCTTAAAAGGTTTATTGTGAATGTTTTATATAGATTATTGATAACTGTCTTAGTTAGTATTTTTATAATTTCTTGCCAAGATGATAATCAGGTGAAATACACATTAAATGGTGACAATAATAGTTCGAATATAATTAATAATAATGAAACAAATGGTAGTTTGCACTCAGCTAAAAAAATTAGAATTATGCCACTTGGTGATTCTATAACATACGATTATGCACATGCATATTATGATAAAAATGGAAAAAATCTTGTACCTGCTGGTAAAAGAACAGGTTATAGAGTATTTCTAGCTCGTAGATTAGATGAGGCTGGGGTGAAATATGATTTTGTTGGAAGCAGAAGAGCTGGGTATAGTATAGAACCACCTTTTGACCCAGATAATGAAGGGCATCCAGGTTGGACAAGTTATCAAATTGCAGATCATGTAAAAGAGTTTTTAGAAAAAAATCCAGCTGATATTATATTGCTTCACATAGGAACAAATGATCACTCATCCAAAATAGATGGTACTAAAAGAGCAATTGCTAATATTGAAGAGTTTGCTAAAGCTCATAAAATGAAGATTAGAATATTTGTAGCATTAATTATTAATAGAGAGTATGTTGATTATACTATTAAAGCGTATAATAAAAATCTTGAAAAGTATTTAGATTCTTTAAATGACCCATATGTTATTAAAGTTGATATGCGTGGATTGCTAAGTATGAAAAGTGGTGATTATATTGAAAATACCCACCCAAATAAGCAAGGATACGAAAAGATGGCCGATAAGTGGTTTTCAGCAATTATTGACTATTTGAAATAGTTTGTCAATCTTGTTAAAATAGAAAAAATAACAATACGATTAGTAAATTCGGTTTGCGAAGCAAAAATTTGTTTCGTAAAAAAATCGCACAAGAGTTGAGGTTTTTTGGAAATTTGCTAAAAAGTGCAAAACTTTGCTTTTTGTTTTAGGTGGTTGTATTTTTTAATGTTTTAATTAAATAACTCTCTATTTCTAAAAAATTAAATTGTGTCAAAGGTAAGTAGGGACCAAAAGAGGTCTCTATGGAGTGTTTATTTAATAATATGCCAACTTGTTGATATTGTACCTAGGCTTTTAGTAGTATGAGTACCATCAGCCTTCATGTACCAAATAAGTGTTCTACCATCGTCTTTTCTCCAAAGAATATCGGCAATACCATCACCATTAAGGTCAGAGGTAGATGTAATCTTGTAATGAGTTGTAATTGTACCTAAGCTTTTAGTAGTATGAGTACCATCAGCCTTCATGTACCAAATAAGTGTTTTACCATCGTCTTTTCTCCAAAGAATATCGGCAATACCATCACCATTAAGGTCAGAGGTAGATGCAATCTTGTAATGAGTTGTAATTGTACCTAAGCTTTTAGTAGTATGAGCACCATCAGCCTTCATGTACCAAATAAGTATTTTACCATC
>JALVWQ010000064.1 GCA_027034975.1 Campylobacteraceae bacterium | reverse complement strand
AATTTTTGTATTATTTGAATATCCATAAGCCTCCAATCTTTTTATTATAATGAAATTGCAAAATTTTTTTCTTTAATTATACCATCTTCTTCCATTTATTCAAAGTTTACATATGGAGCTTAGAGCTTAGAGGTTATTATTATCATTTGACCCTATTTATTTGCGACTTGGTAAAGCAAAGAGCTGAAAGCTTAGAGCGTAGAGCAAAAGTCATTGTATTTTTTGCCTTTTGTTTTTATCGCCAAGTATTTGCTTTTTTGCACAATTTGAGATTTTCGGAAATTGAGAGTTGTTAAATTGTAGCGTTAAAAAAATGCAACTGTTTGAACAAGCAAAGCTTGTGAGTTTTGCATTTTTAGCAGAAATTAAACAACTCTCCCGAAAATCTCAACTCTTGTGCGATTTTTTTCTTCATTTTTTTCTAAAAAAAATGAAAAGAGACTTAGTAAAGCTTAGAGCAGAGTTCTATATTAGGAGATTGGAACTAGTGATATTTTCCAGGTGACGACTATCCTATTACTTCTTTGGGTTTAAATTCGGGATTTTTCCAGTATTGGACAGTGGGAGCAAGGGAAGTTTAGTTTTTAAACTTTTTATTATTTCTCATATTTTCACCATAGCATCTAAAATAAGGAAGTATATATGTTAGGGCAAAAATATATACTCCTATCGCTACTGGTATTATAATTATTGATGAAATTAGTCTTATCTTTAGTATTAAATACATAATAAAAAATATTACAATTCCAATGTATAGTTTTTTTATAAACTTGCTACAGTCTTTCATCCTGTTTTTCCTTTCAAATAACTAATAACAATCATTAAAGCTATAGCTATTGTAAAAAATAAATTAGCCATATTATTCATGCTATCATCATTCATTAAATAAAGTGAGATAAATGCTACTATAACTAAAATAATATATAATATTTTAATGAGTATTTGCATAGTTATCTCCTTGTGATTTTACATAATCTCTGATTAATAATTTTGCAGGTATAGGTGTATTTGGAATATATTCAGTTGCAACATCTATCAATCCATGCCTATATATAGCCATACTATCTTGTCCACCAAACCAAGATATTAAACTATCACTTGCAAATCTTGTTGCAGTAAAGAAAGCTACTCCCTCCGGTTGTCCTGCTAAAGCTGAAGCATATGCCATATAACCTGATGTTTTTCTAGTAATTTTTAAACCTTTAATTAATCCCTGTTTTGTTTCAACAGTAAAATTTTTAACATTTTCAAGTGTTGCAGGATCGCTACATTTTCCATTACCACCTCCAGCTGCAGGGACACCTTTACCATTTAAATATAAATAATCAAATTCCCCATTAAACAAATGCACAAACGCCCCACTCATAGCCCCATTGGCAAACTTACCGCCTCCAAGCACAAAGACCCCAGCTCTAAAAGAGCCACCTTGTAGTTTTGCTATTATACCACGACTTGGTAAAGCTAAGAGCTAAGGGCTTAGAGTGTAGAGCAAAAGTCATTGTATTTTTTGCCTTTTGTTTTTATCGTCAAGTATTGGCTATTTTTGCACAATTTGAGATTTTCAGAAATTGAGAGTTGTTAAATTGTAGCGTTAAAAAAATGCAACTGTTTGAACAAGCAATGCTTGTGAGTTTTACATTTTTAGCAGAGATTAAACAACTCTCCCGAAAATCTCAACTCTTGTGCGATTTTTTTCTAAAGAAATTTTTTGCTACGCAAACTGCATTTGCTAATTTTGTTTCGTTTTTTTTCTAAAAAAATAAAAAAAGACTTGGTAATGCTTAGAGCCTAGAGGTTGTTATTATCATTTGGAACTTCTAGTTTTTTTAGTTACTTTAATTTTTCCGCAAAATTCCACTCATCAAATTGACATTGTCCATTAATTTGTGTTTCTATTTTAATTTCCCAAGGAAAAAAAATATTACGATGTATATCACCAAATCGAGGAAACATAAAGTCATCAAAATTTTCTTCTAATTCAATTGTATGACCATTTTTTATTTGCCATTTATTTATACTTTGTTTTTTTATTTTTCCATCGTTGTTAATACATTGCGTAATTACTTCATTATTTTTTTTGAAATGTATATTATAAAATGCACAATCTTTAGTAGTGCAAGTACTTAAAATATAGTTACCTATAATTTTCTTAGTGTTTACAGGAAACAGCATAGTTAAAAAGGGTGGTAGCCATATAGATAAAACATAAATAATAAAGAAAATTAAAAAGCATTTTTTCATTATAATTGCTTCTTCACTAATAATATTACTTTATCTCTCTAGAAAATGGGAATCTTTAGATTCCAAATTACGACTCACCTTGCGGCACAAAGTCTAAAGAGAGCGAATTTACGCAATGTCTTGTGTTTTTAGGTGTGAAACCTTCGCCCCTAAAAACATGCCCTAAGTGGCCGCCACAATTTGCACATACTATTTCGGTGCGGTGACCATCTGCGTCTGGTAGCTCTTTTACTGCATTTGGGAGGGAATCGTCAAAGCTTGGCCAGCCAGTACCTGAGTCGAATTTACTTTTAGAGCTAAAAAGTGGTGTATTGCAGCGTCTACAGATATAGGTGCCATCTTCTTTATGGTTCCAGTACTTGCCACTAAAAGCAAACTCTGTTCCTTTATTGAGTATGACATACTCCTCTTGGGGCGTTAATTTATTATATTTCATATAAATCCTTTTTGTTTAATAATATAGAAATTAAGATTAAAAAGTGTATAGTCTCTAAAGTGTTTAGAAGAAAATCGTTATATAAAATGGCAATTTAATGTATAATATATCCATATTATGCTATATTTACCTACTTAAATATATAAAAGGTAAGAAATGTTGAAAGTAGTAATATATTCTCTTCTACTCTTTCTCTTAACGGCATGCCAAGAGAGTGATGCCTTAAGTGATGCTTTGCAAAAGAGTAGAGAGATTACAATTAAAAACTCAATAGCAAAAGTGGCAAGAGAGAGTGTAGATCTAATTGTAAGTGGTGAGACTGGAGAGAAGCTCTATGCCAATAGTAAGCTTATTAAGAGTTTTGAAAAATCGGAAGATGCTAATATCTCTTTAGCTCTTGAAGGTGAAGATGGGCTTAAAGAGATTCTTTTGGAGTTAGAAGATAGCAGTGGTAATAGCTTAGCTACACAAAAATTGAGAATCTATAAAGATACAACTGCACCAAAGATAGAGCTGTTGGGTGAGAGCCGAATCGAGATTCCATCTGGATCTGAGTTTAAAGATCCTGGAGTAAAGGTAATCGATAATATCGATAAAAATATAACCGTAGTTACAAGTGGTGATCTAAATAGTTCGCAAGTTGGAAGCTACACAATAGAGTATAATGCAACAGATAGTGCTGGCAATAGTGCCAAAGAGCAAAGAGTTGTTGTAGTAGTGGATGCAAAAAACTTCAATTTTGCTCCAAGTGTTACTGTTAAGGAGAATATAGAGAGCTTTAGCGATAATCAAGAGATTCGCTTCGATTTAAATCACATCTTTAGCGATAAAAATGGAGACAAGCTGCAGTTTACCATTAAGGGGCTACCAGATTTTTTAACACTCTTAGATGATGGTACAATTAGTGGTAAGCTTCCTAGTAGTGCAAGTGTTAAGGGTCCTTATAGAGTAGAGGTTACAGCTACCGATAGTGGAGGAAAGAGTGCTACTACTATAGTTGAGTTTCAAGTAAAAAATAGTGCACCCATTGCGAAAGATGATAATATCTCGTTTATGAATAGGGGAAAGGCAAAGCTTTTGGATCTACTTATAAACGATAGCGATCCTGATGGAGATGCTATTGAGTTAGTTTCGATTCTTAGCTTGCCAAAACATGGAAAAGCACGCATAGTTGGTGACAAAATAGAGTATCTAGTTGATGCTAACTTTACAGGGGTAGATAGTTTACGCTATAGCATTAAAGATAGCGATGGTGCAACTGCAGTTGCAACAGCTACTATTAGAGTAAAGGAGTATAAGGATATTCCACTCATCTATCTTTCGCAAGATACTTGGGATAGAGATAACTACTCGCTAATTGCTGCCGCTAAAAAGCTGCACCAGCGAGAGCTTATTGATCTAAGAGCCGTAGATATTACAGGTAAAGATGCTGGCAATAAAGTATCGAATGTTTTCCGTGCAATTTTAGGGAGTGATGTCGATATACCAGTACTTATTAATCACTCTTTCTATGGGCGTCTAACACCTACAACTTCGAGATTTCCTGAGCTAGATCGATTTGTAGATACAGTAATTTCTGACAGTGAGGCATTAGATAGTACTGATTATATTCTCTCTGATTTAGAAGGGATCGATAGGGAGCAAATGGTAGTCTATGTTGTTGGTGGACATCTGCATAACTTTGCCTCTTTACTGCTGCAAGATGCAGATCTTGTAAATGAAAAAGTAGATCGTATTGTCATCTCTACAGGTTGGGAGGATCGCGTAAGTGGAAAGCCTGAGATGAATCTCTCTGAGGGGGTCTATAAAGAGACGAGTACCTCTAAGGCAACCCAAATAGTCTTTAGTAAATTTAAGGGCGAAATTATAATGGCGAGTGATCCAGATGCAAACTATCCAGTGCTTGATACCTCTAAGATGGATCGAACAAGTGCCCTATGGTACTTTATTTCGCATGGAAAGTATAATGACAAGCAGCTTCATATTGGAGATTTCGAGGCACTATTATATGGTGCAGTAGAGGATAGCTGGTATGGACACCATTGGGTCGATAAAAAAGAGGCAAGATGTAGTGTAACAAACTATGGTGCAGTAAAATTAAGTGGAAGTGGTGCAAGATGTATTTATCTTGATAATATGAACTCATACTATACAAAGGCAGTCTTAGAGGAGTTGCTCTATCGAGAGGATTAATTACTCCTTTTGCTACTTGAGCAATTTTCACTTTTACAGTAACTCTTTTTAAGCACAAACTTATAGATAAAATCTTTAATAATTAAGATAATGCACCATATCCAGAGAATGTCTAAGATTTTGTTATCTTTGTAGTCAAGGGCAAAGTAGAGTACTGGGAGTCCAAGAACAATAAACCATTTTGCGTAGTAGAAGAAGAGAATCCCAGCTCCATAGAGGTCTTTTAGGACAGTTTTGAGAGCTTTCATTTAGATAGCTCCAAGGGCTTTTTTTACACTCTCTTCGGCCATGGAGATATTCCACTCTGGCTCCCATACAAGATTAACCTCTACATCTTTTACTTCATCTATCTGCTTTGGGGCATCTGTAACCCATTGAACAATCATTTGATGCATTGGGCATGCTTTTGTTGAGAGTGTCATCGTAACCTTTACATTACACTCATCATCTATTTCGACATCATAAATCAACCCCATCTCAACAAGGTTAAAGCCAACCTCTGGATCTATAATTTTTCGTAACTCATTGTAAATTTGCTCTTTTGTAACACTACACATAATCTTCCTCACTATAGTTTAAGATAAATATTACACTCTTTAGCATAAATATTGCACCAAATCCTAAAAGGGTAACCCCTCCTTTAAAGAGCGAGTCACTCCCAATTAAGAGCCCAAATGCTCCAAAAGTTAACCCAGCAAGAGAGAACCAAAAAGAGAAGTTTGTATCGCGATTTGGTAGCATCTCATGCAGCATTGGAACCTTTTTTTTGCCAACAAGTGGAGAGAATCGCTCAAACCAAACTAAAAAAGGAATTATCTTTAAAAGATGACCATTTATTATAAAGGTAAAAAAGCCTAAAGTAAAGAGCCAAAGTGCACTCTTTAAGCTATTGCTCCACCCAAAAAAGTAGCCAAATAGTCCAAATAGGAG
>JALVWQ010000063.1 GCA_027034975.1 Campylobacteraceae bacterium | reverse complement strand
CATCTTTAGCAAATTTGCTCTCATCACTGCTTTTTAGAGTCGATTTTGCATGGATTGCAATAAACTTATCATTAGCCTCTTTAAAATATATTTTAGATGCTATTGCTGCAACAGATGAACTATCCAAGCCTCCGCTTAAGCAGGTGCCCACCTTTACATCTGAACGCAATCTTAAACCAATTGCCTCTTGCAGCCTTTTTTTATAAAAATCTACAGATTCTGTTTCTGCTAACCCTTTTAAATTTTCTCTTAAAAATATATCATAATATCGCTCTATTTTATATTTGTGTGTATTTAAATCATAAATTAAATTATGTGATTGTTCCAATTTAAAAATATTCTTATAAAAAGTTTCATTAGTATGCTCTTCATACCCTATCACTAAATAATCTAATAAAATTTTTTTATTTACATAACGATTAGGATAAAACTCTAAAAGCTGCTTTATTTCGGAACCAAAAATAAACTTATTTTCTGTCTCAGTATAATAAAAAGGCTTTATCCCAAATCTGTCACGCGAGCAAAATATAATATTTTTCACATTGTCATAAATTGCAAAAGCCCACATTCCATTAAATTTTTTAACACACTCTTTACCCCATCTATCATAACTTGCTAAAATAACCTCTGTATCTGTCTGGGAATAAAATTGATATCCCTCTTTTTGGAGCTCCTCTTTTATCTCAAGATAGTTATATATCTCTCCATTATAGGTAATTATATAATTATCAAGATAGTGCATAGGTTGGTGCCCATCAGAGCTTAGATCTACAATTGAGAGTCTTCTATGGCCAAATGCAAAATTTGCTCCAAAATAGTACCCCTCATCATCTGGTCCTCGATGAATAATCAGATTATTCATTTTCACTATCTCTGCACAATCCACAGTGCTATTATCTCTCTTTACTATACCGCTAATACCGCACATTACAATAACTCTTTGTATAATTTTTGCAAGACTCTCTCCTGCTCTTCCCAATTGTATATCTTTTTTACCCTTTGAATATTTTCTTGCAGCTGTACTCTATTGAACTTAAGCACATCTTTTATCGCCTCTTTGATCGCCTCTATGCTATTCTCTTTTGCAACCACCCCTATCTTATGTTCCATAACAAGCCTCTTCATCTCTGGAAGATTCGATACAATTACTGGAATTTCAGCCATAATATATTCAAAAAGCTTATTTGGCAAAGAGTACCTGTAACTTAAGCAACTATCCTCTATCATCGATATTCCGCAATCTGCACTGCTTGTAAAATTGAGCAAAATATCTGGATCTACAGCCTCATGAAAATAGATATTTGCATATTTCCTGCTTGCCTCTTTTATCAAATCTTCTAAAGGGCCATACCCCATAAAGACTATACAAGGCTGATGCACTCCTTCCCTCTCTAAGATTTTAAATGTTTCAAGCAGTATCTCTACACCTCTGCCATAACTTAGGGCACCCTGGTAGAGAAATATTCTCTTCTCTTTACCAATACCTAAATTCTCCCTAAAAAGATCTTTTTTTTCTATAATTGTATAGGGGGGTGTATTCAGTACCAATGCTGGTTTTTTTATACCATAAAGCTTTACATACTCACTTGCTATCGAGTCGCTAACTGTAATAACTCTCTTAGCATACTTTATTAAAATCTTTTCCAATAGATATTTTAGTCGTATACTCCATCGGCTCTGATTTGGTTTATCGTTTATCTCATATTCATGGGCATCATATACTATCTTAGTATCTTTATGAAATACTTTTATTAAAATGCCTGCTGTTAATGCATTTAGATCGTTGCAATGTACTATATCAGCATCTTTAAACTCTTTACTTACCTTATATAAAAACTCCAAATATTTCAAAAGTTGTACAGCTTTGTTTTTCGACCAGTTGCGGCTTTTAAGCTTTATCCTATATACAGGAATATTTTTAATAGTCTCAAACTCTTTTAGCCCTGCCTCATGCAAAGCCACAACTTGTACATCAAAACCAGCATTTTGTAAAGAGATAGCCTCTTTTAAGACACGGCTATCATTTTTAAAGTTATTTAGAACGATTAAGATTACTCTTTTCATCTATCGCAAATTTCCTTTTCAAAATTGAATTTATAATTAACAGCAAGAGAGCTGGTAAAACAATGTTGGTATCAAATAGAATTCCAAAATAGCTCGTTGCAATATAGTTTTTAAAATAGAAAAGAGTATAAACAAAAAGTGCCAACATTAGCACTCTTTTTCTCTTTTTCATTCTATGTATCAAAAATATATCCAAACTTTGCATTATAAATCCAAAGAGAATCATACCAAAAAGTGCCACAAAAGTTCCATAATTTATATACCAATCTGCCCAAAATACTGTTGGCATACTCCCAACTATCCCTAAATCTTTCAGCTCAGGGTGCACAAAAGCCATCACCTCTTTTGAGATTGGAATATTCCTAAAATCAAAGATATGGTGCGGATTTGGAAGTGTCAAGCCATGCAAAAATCCAAACTGCTCGCTATAGAGTTGCCACCAAAAAAATGGGCTAATCGATCCAATAAAGGCTCGATGGAATGGTGCTGCTAAAGCATTAAAAAATCTATCTATCCCTAGCCCCATAAAGTAGTGATACATTACAACTAAAGATCCTAATGCAACCACAATAAACCACATAATATATCTCCAATTGATCCTACCAACAATATAGAAGTGTACAATAAGCAGAATCATTAAAAGATTTACAAGTGGAGCTTTCTCTAAATCCATAATTGAGACAAAGATATTATAGATTAATAAGAGAATAAAGGTTATAAACCACTTCTTACTTATAAATTTATAAAAATAAGCAACAATAAGCCACAGTAGTGGGAGTGTCTTTATAAAGAGGATGTAGCGATAGAGTTTGCCATCAAAGTTATTTCCAGCCTGACTGCGAAGCTCTGCAAGTTTTGTTGGGCTTAAATTCTCAAATACCCCTAAGATTGGGAGAGTTTCAATCTTTTGGATATAGATATACAAAACTCCCAAAGAGATAGCCATACTTATAACAATGACTACAAAAAGGGCTCTCTCATAAAGGTAGCTAATTGGCTGCTCCAAAAAGGCTTGAAAACTCTTTTTTGCATCATACCTAAAGAGCCAATTGGCTATTTGCATTCCAAGAGGTATTAGATAGAGCCCCGCAATTGCATAGAGCCATGTGGTAAAAATCAAATCTTTTCGCTCATAAAAGCCTAAATTATACTCATACTCAGTATAAAAAAGGTTCATATAGGTCGAACCAATTACAGGAATTAAGATATACCAAAAAAGAAAAAACGAGGAGATTGTTGGCAAAGAGAGAGTTCCAACAAGCCGCTTTACCCACACAACAATAAGCCCAATCGAAAAGAGTGTAAAGAGCAAAATTAGATAGCTCTTATAGCCCCAGACAAGCTCTCTTTGCATCTGTTCAAACTTCTCATGCAAGAGTTTGCTATACTCCTCTTTTGTCATCGAAAAATGCTTTAGAGAGAGTGGCTGTAGATGCTCATTGAATAAGAGCGAAGTGATAACAAGATCTTTACTATCTTGCCTCTTGAAAGGAGCAAAATTAGAAAGAGGCAAGATGGCATCTTCTATATCTTTTTGCTCAATCTTTTGAAATTTCGCCCCAATTGGAGGCTGATACTTCTTTAGATTGCTCTCAAATCCACTCTTTGCTTGAAGTAACTCTCCAAAGCTGCCCCTTTTGCTTTTAAGCTCATTTTCTAAATAGCTTACAAAGTCACTGCTGCTTTGTATAAAATCTATAACATTGCTCTTTCGAAGATGGGTATGCATCCCATAGTTCTTGAGCACTTTAAAAATGTAACTCTCTTTATCTAAAATCCCTAAACGAAGCTTCTTATCATTAATATACTCAATTGCCAACTTATTACCATAAAGCTCCTTTATTTGTATAATCTTTTTAGGTAGGTCAAGCACTCTAAAGGTAGTAGTGTTAAAGTCATACCCAAAAAGTTGCCCCCTATACCAAAAAGAGACCCCCTTAGCATTTACATAGACTCCATCAATACTATACCACCTCCCAACTTTACTTGTTCTCCCCTTTAAATATGGGTATCCAGATGCAAGCCGCTCTCCATTTAGGCAAATTGCCTCATACGCATTAGAGCCCTTATTTTTAAGCTTAATAATATCTCTCTCAATACAAATATTTTGCTGATCTATGGTAGTACAATGGAGCTTACCATCATCAAGAACACTAATTTTATCCCCCATACTCTCTATTGGATAACAGTTTGCCAAAAGCAAGAGTGGTAAAAAGAGGAGCAAAAAGAGCCTTCTCATATCCGCTTAAACTCCTCTGCTTTTTGCTCACCACCTTTTAAGAGCACCTTTATCAATTTTCTAAACTGCTTCCATGGGCTATAGTACCAATGGTTTGGGTGTGTTAAGAAGAGAATTATCTCCTCTTCTTGCTCGATTGCCTCAAAGGGTGTCACACCATAGCGGTAGCCGCCATTTATCTCTATTGGAACATCGCTAATATAAGAAGTGACTCTCTCGATAAACTCTTTGTTGTAGGCCTCAAGTTTAATACCTAAATTATCATAAGTTGATATATCTTCTGTTAAGTAGTTATTGGGGGTTTTTACCAAGCTATTCTCATACTCTCCATGGCTTGCAATTGTAAGGCATGGAATATCGAGTAGATTTCTAAAGCGTTCCAAATCAGCTTTTAAGATATTCAAACACCGCTCTTGCCAATTTTCAAATGCTTCTAACTCCTCTTTGCTTCTTACCCTATTTGCCTTAACAAAATCGGCAATTGGTTCAAAGTGTAAACTCGCCTCACTCCCATACGCTTCGATCTCTTGCATCAGTTGTGGCTCGAAGGTTCTATTTCTAAAGTAGAAGCTGCTTTTTGCACCATATCGCTTCTCAACCTCAAACATTGCTCGTGTTCCACCACTAAAGTGATCTACATCATGGCGAAGAATCAATAACTTTTTCCTACTATCAAAATTGCCTAAAATATAATCACGCAAACTAATGAGAGCATACCCCCTCTTGTGGGCAGCTTGCAAAATTGCTTCATACTCTCTGATCCTATCATTTTTTAAATAACGAATCAACAACCCCATTCTACTCATTTTAACTCCAAAATTTCATTATAAATTTTTTCAAAACCGATGCTCTTTTTCCCATTAAATATTGAGTTATGAAACAAAATAGTTACTTGAGATGAATAATTTTTGGCATTTATAAAAATTGTTTCTATTCGCTTTTTTGCTTCAACATAATCAAGCTTTACATAACTGTAAAAGCTATCATCCATAAAAATTAGCGGCCGCTCTTTTAGCTGCAACTTTTTGCGTGTTAAGATATTAAAGACACTAAAGGCATCCCCTGTACCACAACGAAAACCCTCTTGATCTGCATAACCGCATGTGCTATCGATTCTCATGCCATTCTCTTCCCAAATCTGCCATGTTGTAGGTACATCAAAGCGTAAATAGTGCTCTCTCCCCTCCACAATAGGGCATCCACACACCTCCTCAAGCAGCTCCTTTTCGCGTTTTAAGAGCTTTGCATCCTTATAGGCGTTATAGGAGGGGTGAATCCCAATAATATGACCTCTCTCTTTTATTCTCTTTATTAATGCTACCACTTTTGGATCATCTATTCTGTATCGGTTATCATATGCTGTTACACCACCGCTCATAAAGTAGAATCTACTCTTAATCCCTCTTGTTTCGCTTCTATCCATTAACCAATCAAATGTATCGTAAGGATCCTTTCTTTTTCCCCATTTTATCGAAAAAAACTCATTTATTCTCTGGATAGCTAAAGAGAGTGAGCCCCTTTTTAGAATATCTCCA
>JALVWQ010000062.1 GCA_027034975.1 Campylobacteraceae bacterium | reverse complement strand
TTGCAATGTCACTTTTATTAGTACTAATATCATTCTTGTTTGTACTGATATCATCTTTATTAGTTTGAATATCGGTCTTGTTGGTTGCAATGTCATTCTTGTTAGTATTTATGTTTGTCTTGTTTGTAGCAATATCATTCTTGTTTGTAGCAATATCATTCTTGTTTGTGCTAATATCATTCTTATTTGTTGCAATGTCACTTTTATTAGTACTAATATCATTCTTGTTTGTACTGATATCATCTTTATTAGTTTGAATATCGGTCTTGTTGGTTGCAATATCATTCTTGTTAGTATTTATGTTTGTCTTGTTTGTGCTAATATCATTTTTGTTTGTAGCAATATCATTCTTGTTTGTAGCAATATCATTCTTGTTTGTACTGATATCATCTTTATTAGTTTGAATATCGGTCTTGTTGGTTGCAATGTCATTCTTGTTTGTACTAATATCATTCTTATTTGTTGCAATGTCACTTTTATTAGTACTAATATCATTCTTGTTTGTAGCGATACCATCTTTATTAGTTTGAATATCGGTCTTGTTGGTTGCAATGTCATTCTTGTTTGTACTAATATCATTCTTATTTGTTGCAATGTCATCTTTATTCTGTTTTCCTAGATCTGTCTCTAACCCAGAGAGGTTTAGGCTAACACTACTGCTATCTCCGGCACTGTTTTTATCTGTGATAGTTACTGTCTTTTTGTCATTCTCTAATTGGGCACTTTCGTTTTTCCAATTGTTTTTATCGAGCTGTTTTACATTTACAGCATCAGTATCGTTAATACCTTCGGCTACATTGGTAATTTTTCTTTCATTTCCGGCACTACCTACAGATACTGTATTTGCTTCATTTGCAATTGACCCACTTCCAAGAGCAACACTATTTGCTGTTGTCGCCCTACTATTTTTGCCGATAGCAATGGCACTTTTTTGATTTGCTTGTGTATTTGAACCTATAGCGATAGTATCAGTTTTTGTAGCTTGAGCACTAGAGCCAATTGCAGTACTTCTTGTACCACTTGCTTTTGTTCGTGTTGCAACTGTTTTAGATGAGCCAATAGCTGTACTTTGTGTTCCACTTGCTTCAGCATTCCACCCCAACGATTGTGATTTCTTTCCACTTGCTTTTGCATGGGTACCAACAGCTGTAGCTTTATCTCCAGAGGCTTCGGTCTCATAACCAATAGCTGTGGCAGTAGTATCTGTTGCAGATGCTTTAGTACCAATCGCAATAGTATTTACATCGCTTGCTTGTGATTTTGTTCCAATAGCAACACTATTATTAGCAGTAGCACTTGCATTATTTCCGATTGCTGTACTTGCTTTACTTGTTGATGTTGCTGTTGATGTTGCACTATTTCCTATAGCAACATTGTTTGTTTTGTCACCATCACTTGCGCTACCATCATCAGATGCTTCATAGGCATGGAGTGTAGTGCTAAGAATTATGATACTTAAGAGATTGATGTATTTCATAATAAACCTTTAAAAACTTATTGTTATTTAACACTATTATAACATAATTTTAGAAAAAAGATATAAATATCACCATCTTATGAATCTTAATGAGATTAAAGATAAATTAACGGCAAGCCCAAGGGCTCTCTTTACAAAGTCTATCGAGCCCATCTTGAGCTTTTTGGTGCGATTTTTTTGCAGCCTCGAGCCAGTATTGAAATGCGAAGATTTTATTCTTTAAAACACCTTCGCCTTTATAGTACATGAGCCCCACATTGTAAAGAGCCTCGCTATCGCCTTGAAGGGCAGCTCTTTTATACCACTCAAAGGCTTTTTGGGGATCTTTTTTGACTCCTTTACCTAAATAGTAGAGTGTTGCTAGATTATATGCTGCATCTATATAGCCCTTTTTTGCTGCTTTAGAGTAGTATACAAAAGCTTTTTTAAAATCTTTATCCACTCCAATACCATGTTCATAGATATATCCTAGGTTGTAGCTTGAGAGGGTATCACCCTTTTTTGCAGCTTTTTTGTAGAGTTTGATTGCTTGAGGTATATCTTTTTTTAATAATTTTCCGTTGTAGTAGAGGGTAGCTAATGCAAAGAGAGCTTTTGTACTCTTTTTATTGATAGCCTTTTGGTAGTATTGAAGCATCTCTTTGCTTCTATTTGCCTCTTCATAGATTTTGGCAGCTTGGTAGCAAGCATCGCTACTTGTTTTGCACGCTTTTTTATACCAGTAGAGAGCTTTCTCATTAGAAGGTGCTGTGCCAATTCCTTTTTTGTAGATCTTTGCAAGTGAAAGCTCTGCCTCTATATTTCCTCTGTGTGCCTCTTTTGTTAAGAGAGCCTTGGCTCTTTTGTAGTTCCCTTTTTGGTAGTAACTCTTCGCAAGCTCCAGTGCAGATTGTGCACTCAAAAATGTGCTTAGCAGAGTGGCAACTATAATGCTCCGTTGGAGCCACTGTATCTTAAACCCAAAAATTGCATTAGCCGATAGATCATCTGCATTGGTCATTGGCAGCAAGGGCACTGAAGTAAAGCCTCGACGCACCCTCCGGGTGTGCCTGTGTTTTCCTCCAGCACCCCTACTATCAAGCACCAACATATCTAATGCACCTTCTGATGTAAAATTTGGGTTAAAGAAACTCTTTTGCAACTTGATTTCCTATCTCTTTATATGCATTGTAGTAGTTTTCGACGAACTCTCTAACAACATCTGTTTTTGGAAGGTAGCTCTTCTCCTCTTTTTGGGTAAAGTTATTTAGGAACTCACCTGCATCGACTCTTTCGAGGTAGTTTTTCGCAAGCTCTTTATATGCTTGGGTATAGATTACTTTAAAATTGCTATATTTACTATAGTCTATCTCTACCATGCCATTATTGAATGCAATAATTTTACTCTCGTATAGTAGTTCAAGGTGGATCAACCCTTCGCAGTAGTATGGTAGTACTTCGTCTACCTCTCGCCACGCCATAAGGCTTACTGCACGGCTTACTATATCGTTGATAAAGGCCTCTTTAAGTGCTGGCTCTTCGTTTTCGAAAAATGCCATAATACCACCTGTAGTTGCTTTGAACTCTTCGATATTTTTAAATTGTCCATTTCTATTCATTGCTACTTCGGTATCGCTATCGATCCATAAGATGTGCCCAAATTCGTGACCAATAGTGGTAATATCGTAAATTTTATTCCAGAGTTTTGGGTTGTTTTGTAGAAGCTCTTGCTGCTTTTGGATAAAGTCGATTCCAAAGGTATTAATAGCTAGTTGCATGATCGGTTTAGCTTTTTTGCTCTCGCGTACAAAATCTACATAGGCAAATATCTTTTTTCCAAGTTCGCTAGAGACCTCTTCGTCGTTTGGCACCACTTGTGCCGAGAAGAGACCATTAAGCTCTGCTCCATAGTAGAACATAGGGCGGCTAATATAGAGTTGTGTATTATCGATTTGTAAAAGGTTTTTAGTAATCGTCTCTAAGGCTGCATCGCCAAACTCTTTTGCTAAGTGGTATGCCATCTTTTTTATGCTCTCTTTTGTGGTGGACTCTTTTTGCATTTTTGGGTTGACAATGCGAACATCCCACTCTAGGGCAACTGCTTTTCTATATTTATCTTCGTAGTACTCAAGTGGGTGTCCAATCTGGATAGGAGTTGTAATTTGCATCCATGCTCTATCGACATCTGCCCAAAGAGCTACAAGGTTATCGACATTGGTGTGTGTAAGTGCAGTTTTGATTGCTAAAAAGTAGGCAATCCATGCATCTTTTTGTCTAAAGATTGGATCCTCCAAAGAGTGGAGAGTTTCGATAAGAAGTTCGAGTTTGCTGCTTGTCTCTATCACTTCATTTGCAAAGGCATCGGCGTAGGCTAAGCGTCTGTAGCCATCTTTATTGGGTACTAAAACAGAGTAGCAGCGATCAGCTATCTGCCCATTTTTACAATCAAGAAGCTTCTCTTGGTGGAGCATTTGAAAAATCTTAGACTCATCACCCCCAAAGAGGTTAAAGAGATCACGGTTAATACTCTGTATAATATGTTTTCGCCAATGGTTTTGCCACTTCGTAATTGTCTCGCCAACTGTATGGACACCACTTAAAATTGCTCGATAAAATGGATTTAAAAGCTGATTGCTTTCGATAAAGTTTAAGAGCGACTCAAACCGTTCCATGTAGAATTTGGCATTAAAGAGGTAAGCAAGTTCTAATTTGCTATCTATCTGACTTTGCGTAAAACCTCTCTTTTTCATAAGCTGTGTTAGGGCATCCTCTCGAAGATTTACAATATAGGTAAGCGAGGCAAGGGTACTCTCTTTGTCTCGAGCTATCCCAATATGCTCTAAAAAGGCATCGACAAGTGCCGAAGCTTCTGGATACTCTCTGTTTTTAGAGAGTGCAAAGTAGCTATTTAGCTTTGTATCTCTTGCATCGATTTCGTTGTAGATAAGCTCTATATCTTTGAAAAACTTCTCTTGTAGCTCTCTCATGCTTTCTCCTTTAGCATCATAATAATTGGTTTTATTAACTCAAGAGCCTTCGCTCTATGAGAGAGTTTAGATTTTGTAGAATCATCTAACTCCCCTAGTGTCTTGTTGTAGCCATTTGGTATAAAGATAGGGTCGTAGCCAAAACCTTTATTGCCTCGAGGGGTGTTAATTACACTCCCATACATCCAGCCATGTACAACGTATTCGCCATATTTGCTTACAATTGCAAGAGCTGCTGTGTAGTGGGCAGGTGAACTTGCAACCCCTCTTTTTTGAAGCTCATCTATCGCTTTTTGAAGGTTCTCTTTATCTGTAGCCCCCTCTTTTGCAAAGCGAGCCGAGTAGATACCAGGTGCACCACCAAGAGCATCGATACTTATACCACTATCGTCAGCTATAACTATAGAGTTATCATTCAACTGATTGTAGATAGCTCGTGCTTTAATAAGTGCATTTTCAGCAAAGGTAGTGCCATCTTCTACTATCTCTATCTCTTCGATCACTTCATAAAAAGGGGTTATGGTGCACTCCATCATTGCAGAAAACTCTGCTATCTTTCCTCTATTTCCACTTGCAATAATTAGTCTCATTTAAGGCTTCTTTTCGCTAAAAATTATATAATCGTATAATTATATCCATAGAAAGGTAAATAAGTGAAATTTTCATGTTTCAAAAACATAAACAAAAGCAAAAATCATGAAAGTTTCTCTCGCCAAAGGCGTAGCATAAGTTTATCCCATAAAATAGGGAAATTTTATGGGAGCCCTAAACGTGAGAGGAATTTTCAAGGAGCTTTGCTTCTTGAAAAGGAGATCTTTAGATGAAACCAATTTTCCAAAAAGTGTGGCATTTAAGTTTAATTATTGGGTTGCGATTCTTTGGACTCTTTATAGTAATGTCTGTACTCTCAGCCTATGCACTCCATCTAGAGGGGGCTACAGCGACACTTGTGGGCTTAGCAGTAGGAGGCTACGCCTTTACGCAAGCAGCTTTACAGGTACCATTTGGTCTCTTAAGCGATAAGATAGGCAGAAAAAAAGCAATTTTTATCGGTTTAATTATATTTGCACTCGGTTCTATAATAGCTGCTGCTGCAAGTGATATCTACACACTACTTCTTGGGCGTTTCTTACAAGGTGCTGGAGCAATTGGGGCAGTTATTATTGCTATGATAAGTGACCATGTTCGAGAGGATCAAAGAGCTCATGCAATGGCTGTTATGGGAATGGTCATAGCAGTTGCCTTTACATTAGCAATGGTCTTTGGGCCACTTGTGGGCGGTGTTGTGGGGGTTCCGAGCCTCTTTTACCTTACGGCATTTATGGCACTCGCTTCGATAGTGTTACTTTTTACAATTGTACCAGAGTCTCCAAAGATCCAGCACCACTTCAGCGAAGAGGAGGCAAATGTTAGAAGCGTTTTTGCAGATGGGGATCTAAAGAGAATGTATATCACTTTTCTCTTCCATAGCTCGACGATGGCGATAGCATTCTTTTTGATTCCAATGGTGCTTAAAGAGAGTTTTCATCTCCCCCTGAATGAGTTTTGGAAGATCTATCTTCCAGCAGTCTTTTTTGGAATTTTAGCTATGGCACCAGCAGCCATTTTTGGCGAGAAGTACAATAAAGGAAAAGAGATTTTCTTAATTTCGATTATTACCATTGCACTTGCATTTATCTTAATAGGCTTTGCGAATGTGCTTTGGCTCTTTGGGGTTGGGGTTGTGCTCTTCTTTATTGGTTTTAATATGTTCGAGCCACTTCTACAGAGCTTTGTAAGTAAGTTTGCAAAAGCTCACCAAAAAGGGGCAGCTTTAGGAGTTGCCAATACATTTGCCTATATTGGAATGGGGGTTGGAGCTACACTTGCTGGAAAGATATTTGAGTATAGTAATCGTAGTGGTGTCGCCTTTGTTGTTTTGCTTATTGCAATATTTTGGGCTATCTGGATAGCTGGAATGCGAAACCCAGGATTGCGAGGAACAATCTACCTTAGAGGGGATATATTTGATTTTGGAAAACTCGATGCACTTCGAGCGAAAGATGGGATTACAGATACCTATATTAATGAGACAGAGGGTATTTTGGTAGTAAAGTATGATAAAGAGAAATTAGATGAAGATGAGCTTAGAGGATTTATGCTCAAAAGATAATTTTATAGAGTCAAAAGAGCTTTTTATTGTATAATTATTGAAAGTTAGAGATGAGAGGGTATGTATGGGTATAGATTTAGAGAGTCCAACTCTTTATATAAATAGAGAGTTGTCGTGGTTAAACTTTAATAAAAGGGTATTGGATCAAGCAACCTATAAAGGGCTTTTGCCGTTAGATAGATTAAAATTTTTAGCAATCTATGGAACTAATTTAGATGAGTTCTATATGATCCGTGTTGCAGGCTTAAAGTCGCTTTTTAAAGCAGGGGTAAATGCAACAGGGCCCGATAAATTAACGCCTGCAGAGCAGTTAAGCAAGATCCGTGAAGAGATTAGAGCGATTATGCCTAATCTTGAGAGTATCTATAGAAAAGTTAAAAAAGAGTTGGAGCAAAATAGTGTCTATATTAAGTGTTACGATGAGCTTAACGAGAGTGAAAAAGAGAGGGTAAATGACTATTTTTTCGAGCATATATACCCTATTATTGTACCTATTGCAGTTGATGCAACACACCCCTTTCCGCATCTGAATAACTTAAGTTTTGGTATTGCTATAAAGCTTAAGGGCAAAGATGGGCAGATCAAACATGGGCTAGTAAGGATTCCACGAATTGTGTCGCGATTTGTAGAGATAGATAGTACCTTTGTGCTTGTTGAATCAATTGTAGAGCACTTTTTAGGTGAACTCTTCCCAGGTTTTAAACCTGTTGTCTCTGCACCATACAGAGTCACTCGAAATGCCGATATGGAGATAGAAGAGGAGGAGGCAGATGACTTCTTAGAGATTCTAGAAGCTGGGCTTCGCTCACGAAACAAGGGGGCGATTGTACGGCTCGAGCTCAATGGTGATGCTGATGAGGATTTGGTAGACTTTCTCTCTACACACTTAAATATTGAAGCAAAAGATATCTACTACTATAAACATACTCCACTTAATCTAGGCTCTTTTTGGCAAATTGTTGGCGATAAGAGGTTAGCACACTTAGTGAGTCCTAGTTTTATGCCACGAACCCTACCACCACTTGACCATCAAGATCTCTTTGAGACGATGGAGAGTAGAGATATTTTGCTCTACCATCCATATGAGAGCTTTGACCCAGTAGTAAAGTTTATTAAAGAGGCAGCGTATGACCCAGATACACTTTCGATTCGTATGGTACTCTACCGTGTGGGGGCAAATTCGCCAATTGTAAAAGCGTTGATCGATGCAGTAAAAGATGGAAAGCAAGTAACAGCATTAGTAGAGTTGCGTGCTCGCTTTGATGAGGCAAACAACCTTCGTTGGGCGAAGAAGCTAGAGGATGCAGGAGCCCATGTAGTCTATGGCATTCCGCAGCTTAAGGTGCATGCAAAGATTGCCCAGGTTATTAAGCATAAAAATGGCTCTTTGCAGAGTTATCTACACTTAGCAACTGGGAATTACAACCCAACGACTGCAAAGATATATACCGATGTGAGCTTCTTTACTTGTAATAAAAAGTTTAATAGTGATGCAACAAAGTTTTTCCACTTTTTAACAGGCTTTGCTGCCGATACAAAGCTAGAGAGTCTCTATATGTCTCCAACGCAGATTAAACCTAAGTTGCTAAGACTCATTGAGAAAGAGGCATCGTTTGGGAAAGAGGGGCATATGATTTTAAAGGCTAATGCTCTTGTGGATCAAGTAATTATTAAAGCACTCTATAAAGCTTCGATGGCTGGGTGTAGGGTAGATCTTATAATCCGTGGTATCTGCTGCTTAAAGCCAGGTATAAAAGGGGTGAGCGAGAATATACAGGTACACTCTATTGTAGGGAAGTATTTGGAGCATCCACGAATCTATTGGTTTAAACATACTAAAGTGAATGCCTTTATCTCAAGTGCCGATCTTATGCCACGAAATCTCGATAGAAGAATTGAGTTGATGACTCCAATAGAGGCACCAAAACTCTCTGAGAGGTTGGAGCAGATTTTACGCCTACAGATCGCCGATAATACCCACCGTTATATTTTGCAAAGCAGTGGTGAGTATAAACGGGTCGAGCCAAAAGAGGGAGAGGATCCAATAAATTCGCAAGAGCAGATGGAGCTCTATGTTACTAAAGTGAGCAAGCTTGTAGCCAAGAGTAGCTCGAAGCATATATCGAAGCTTGCAAAGAAGCTTTTAAAAGAGTCGTAAAGGAGGCTATGTAATGAAATTTTCATATTTCAAATATGTAAATAAAAATAAAAACTATGAAAATTTTTCTTGCCAAAGGCAAAGCTTTAGTGAGAGGAATTTTCAAGGAGCTTTGCTTCTTGAAAAGGAGATTATGTAATGAAACCATATATTCTACCCTATAAAGGGGTATTGCCAAAGATAGATAGTGCAGCTTGGGTTGCTCCAGGGGCAACTGTTATAGGTGATGTTGTGATAGGGAGAGACTCCTCTATCTGGTTTGGGGTGGTTGTACGAGGGGATGTGCATAAAATCAGAATTGGAGAGCGAGTAAGTGTGCAAGATCTCTCGATGATCCATGTTACCCACTATAAAAAAGAGGATAAAAGCGATGGAAGCCCAACAATCATTGGAAATGATGTTACAATAGGGCATAGAGTGATGCTGCATGGGTGTACAATAGAGGATGCATGCCTTATAGGAATGAGTGCAACGATACTCGATGATGCTATAATTGGTAAAGAGTCGATAGTAGGTGCTGGAGCACTCGTAACAAAGGGAAAGAGATTTCCACCCCGCTCTTTAATAATTGGTAGCCCAGCAAAAGCTGTTAGAGAGTTGACAGACGAAGAGGTAGAAGAGCTCTACGCCTCTGCAAAACGCTATGTAGGGTTTATGAGTGAGTATAAAGATTAGAGTTCTGTACTCCGTGTTTAGAGTTTCGAATTTTGAGTACGAAGTTTTATTGCCACATCACGGTTTTTAAAGGAAATTAAATGTTACAAATTATTATAAAAAGTTTGAAAGATATTTTGAGTCCACCTGTACTAGGGTTTATTTTTAAAGTATCACTTGGGGCATTTTTTTTAATGGTGCTCTTTTTTTGGCTATTTTGGGATAGTTTTAGCTACTTTGTAGGCTCTTTGGTCGCTGCTATTCCTTTTGTGGGTAGTTTTGGCTTTGTGAAGAGTGGCGGTTCCTTTATTGCAGCTCTGATTGTAGCATATGGGATTATTATAGCAACTATCTCTCTTTTAACCTCTCTCTATAGCCCAAAACTTCTTTTGAGATTAGCTAAAAAAGAGTATGGTGTAGAGGGTGTGGATAGAAGTAAAGTGACAAGATCACTCTATTATAATATAAAAGCTGGATTGATCTTTTTAATTCTCTTGATTCTTGCTTTACCACTCCTCTTTGTTCCAGTATTAGGGCAGATTGTAATGTTAATACTTTGGGCAATTCTTATTAAGGAGCCAACATTTTATGATGTCTCCTCTCTCTTTATAGAGGATGAGAAGAGCTATCTAGGGCAAAAGTCTATCTGGATAGTTGCAGTTATTGCTTCTTTGTTTAACTATATTCCAATTCTCAACCTTTTTGCTCCAATTTTTGCACAGATTATGTTTATGCATTGGCTTCTACCTAAATTAGTGCGAAAATAGAGCAAATGCCCTAGTCTAGGGCGTACCAAATAGAGACTAACTGTTGTAAGCTTTCCCAATAAATCGAATAAAATTTCATTTTGTCATATTATTACAACTCCCTTTCAATTATGAAATATAATTTCTATAACGATCATATTAAAGGGGTGCAGAATGAAAAGGTTATTGGTTTTCTTATTAGGAGTATTTTTATCAACACTTCTTTTACAGGCAAAGGGTGTGGTTACGCATGATGGAGTAGATAAAGATATGGCGACACTCACAGGAAAAGTGTGGTGGGATGAGAATCTTAATGGAATTCAAGATGAGATTGGTAAAGGGATTGCTAAAATCCGTGTACATCTCTATAAAAATGGTGAAGATACTGGAGAGATGGTAGAGACTGAGACTATGGGAGAGGGGAATTATACATTTACAAATCTTGACCCAGATGCTAATTATACAATTAAGATAGATCTTCCTAAAAATTACTCCGATTTTACTTTGCAAAATAAGGGTGATGATGCAAGTAGGGATAGCGATATTGTAAATTGGCCATGGAGAAGTGAAAGTGTATATCTTAAAGCTGGTGATGTAGGCGTTTTGGATGCAGGGCTTATTTGTAAGTTATGTGCACAGCTTCATATGGAGAAGTATACAAATGATATATTGGTAGAGAATCCAGAGGATATTCCACAAATTAAAGTTGGTGACCCTGTAATATGGAAGTATATAGTCTATAATGATAGTACTAAAGTAGTCGTTAATAATATTCAGGTAACAGATGACAAAGAGGGGAATATCACATGTCCGCAAACTTCACTTGAGCCAGGTGAGAGTATGGAGTGTACAAAGAGCGGTGTAGCAAAAGAGGGTGCCTATACAAATATGGGACGAGTTACAGGAGAGACACCAGATAAAAATGTAACCGATGAGTATCCAAGTAACTACTATGGCGTTGTAGCAAAGATCGATATAGAAAAGCATACGAATGGAAAAGACTCCGATGCAGCACCAGGTGCAGAACTAAAAGTTGGGCAGAGTGTCACTTGGGAGTATATTGTAACTAATAGAGGAAATGTACCTCTTGACAATATCACAGTAGTTGACGATAAAGAGGGGACTATTAGTTGTCCAAAAGATAGTTTAGATGTAAATGAGAGTATGACTTGTACAAAGAGTGGTACAGTTAAAGAGGGGCATTATGAGAACCAAGCAACAGTTACGGCACATAATGATAATACTGGAGATGTAAAAGATAGCGATACAAGCCACTATACAGGAGTAGTAGAAGAGGCGTGTTTAGGTGATAGATTATGGCTAGATGATAACTTAAATGGTATTCAAGATGTTGGTGAACCAGGTGTTGTAGATACTGGAGTATCACTTTATAGCGAGAGTGGTACACTTATTGCTACTACAAAGACAGATGCAAATGGGAATTATAAGTTCTGTGGTTTAAAACCAGGAAAGTATAAAGTAAAATTTGATCTACCAAATACATACCTATTTACTTTGCAAGATAAAGGGAGTGATGCAAAGGATAGTGATGTCGATAGTGGTGGGTGGAGCCATGTTGTAACATTAAAAGCAGGGCAAAATAATATGACAATAGATGCTGGGATCTATTGTGAGTGTGATGATTTCGAAGTACATCCAAATGAGTATAAAAAGGTATCTGCTTCGTCGCTAAATCCGTTTGCTGTATTGGGGCTTTTACTCTTTATATATATTGCAACGCTTACACTTAGAGAAAAAGAGCACTAAAGAGTCGTTGGTTCTTTTTTGTAACTTTATGCTATAATCACTTTAAAATATGGGTGAATAGCCCATTTTTTCGAAATAAAGGAGATTAAAGTGAGAAAAGCATTTACAATGGTAGAGGTAGTTTTTGTAATTGTTGTTATAGGCATCTTAGCAGCAATTGCAGTGCCAAGGTTTAGTGCAACAAGGGATGATGCAACCTTAACGAAGGCAAGAACGACAGTTGCATCTATTCGTTCTGCTCTCTCTACAGAGGTACAAAAGCGACAGATGGCTGGCGACTATACACCAATTAGCAACTTAGGTGGAGAAGAAAATAAGCACGATAAAGCTATATTTGATTTTTTTGATGGGGATCGTCAAAATGGAAGGATCTTAGAGTATCCACCACACTCTTGTAAAACTGCTTCGAGTAGAGGCTGTTGGATGCGAACAGGTGAAAACACTTATAGATATTACTTTCCTGCAAGTATTGGTGATAGTGTTGATTTTCAGGTTAATAATAACCGTTTTGAGTGTGATAGTAGTTCTTCAGATGCACTTTGTGCAAAGCTTGATCGTTAATGCAGTACTATGAAGTTGCACTTTTAGGGGTAAATGCTCCAATTTTTACTTATAGTTTTAGCAGATTTATAGCACTTGGATCTGTTGTTGTTGCTCCTTTAAAAAATTCGCAAAAGCTTGGGGTTGTTATTAAAGAGGTAGCAAAACCCTCTTTTGCAACCGAAGAGATTATTGAGCTTAAGAGCCAATACTACAGCAGCAGACAATTAGAGATTGCAAAATTTATAACAGAGTACTACTTTAGCAGTTATGGGGAGGCACTTGCTCTCTTTCTTCCCTTTAAAAATAGCGATTGCACCTTTAATGAACCAATTATCGAGAGTTTGCCACAGCTGAGCCCCTTGCAGCAAAAAGCCTTAGAGGAGATAGAGCAAAAAGAGCTCTCGCTTCTCTTTGGTGTTACTGGCTCTGGTAAGACAGAAATTTATATCCATCTTATTGCAAAAGTGTTGCAAGAGGGTAAAAGTGCAATTGTATTGATGCCAGAGATTGCTCTAACACCCCAAATTACAAAACGAATCGAGAATCACTTTGGTGATGCCGTAGCGACTTGGCACTCTAAAGTAACTAAAAAGCAAAAAGAGAAGATTTTAGAAGGTATAGCAAATGGGACTATACGGGTAGTGATAGGTGCTCGCTCAGCACTCTTTTTGCCACTGCACAAACTAGGCTTAATTATTGTCGATGAAGCCCACGACGATAGCTACAAAGCGATGAATCGCCCTCGCTATAATGCAAAAGATTTAAGTATCTATATCGGTAAAAAGTATGGTATAAAGGTTGTTTTAGGGAGTGCTACACCACTTGTAAGTGACTACTATAAATTTGATGTTGTGCGGCTCAAAAAACCCTATAAAGAGGCAAAGAAGAGTTATAAGTTTCTCGCTGGCGAAGAGATCAATTTTGAGATTATAGGGGCAGTAAAATCTGTTATAGAAAAGGGGGAGCAGGCACTTATTTTTGTACCGACACGAGCAAACTTTAAGTATCTTATCTGTAATAATTGCGGTAGTACACAGATGTGCCCCTTTTGCTCTATTGGCATGAGCCTCCACACCAAAAGAAGAGCCCTTGTGTGCCACTACTGCAACTATACCCAAAAGATACCAACACATTGCCATGTATGTGAGAGCGATGCTCTTAGTACAAAGCGAGTAGGAACAGCTGAGGTAAAAGAGTTGGTAGAGAAAGAGATAGAGAGTGCAAAGATAGAGATCTTCGATAAAGATAACATAACTACTGTCAATAAACTTGCTAAAGCTCTCCAAAGAGTAAGCAGCGGAGAGTCCAATGTTATTATAGGTACCCAAATGCTAAGCAAAGGGCATGATTACCCAGAGATTACACTTAGTGTAATAACAGGGCTTGACTACACCTTAGCCATGGGAGACTACAGAGCAAAAGAGCGAACAATTGCCCTTATGCACCAAATAGCCGGCAGAAGCGGACGGACAAAAGATGCAACAATCCTTATACAGAGTGGACAAGCAGATTTTTTTAAACCCTACATTAAAGATTACGAGATCTTCTTAAAAGAGGAGCTCGAATTTAGAGAAGAGCTCTACCCACCCTTTAAAAACCTAGCACGCATACTCTTAGCAAACAGAGAGTACCAAAAAGGGCAAGCACTCTTAGAGAGTATCGTTACTCGCTTAAAAAGATTTAAAGATATCGAAATAGTAGGCTCTGGAATCGCCCCAATAGAGCGAATAGCCAACAAATGGCGTTTTATAGTACTTCTTAGAAGCAGCAGCAAAGTAGCACTCCTAAAAGCCTTGCATAGTGTCTCAAGTATTAGAGAGGTCGAGATAGATATGGATCCGGTCAATTTTAGTTGATATTCTCATTGGTTCCTAATCTCTTCTTGGATAATTTTTTTAAGTTTTTCTGTTAAAAGATTCTCTTGTTCTGTTTTTGAATAAATTGTAACTAAATTTTCACCCAAATTGATACCAAGTTCCGGATTTAAAGATAGTTTCTTTATTAAAGTTGCTAAATCGTTTTTAATTTTAGGAAACTTTTTTTTTAACCTTTTTGCATCTTTTTCAAATCTTGGGATTGTTTCGATCTTATAGTTCATTGAGAAACTCTTGAAGAGTTCTAGAACTCAATTTACCCTCTTTTATGAGTTTTAACTCTTGTAATCCTTCTTTAAAATTTTTAATAAACAGATACCATAAATCACAAACAACCCACCACCTAAAATGAATGCAAAGCCCAACAGCAGTAACACTCCATATCTGGGGATATGGAGCGAGGGGGTGTATTATAGAATATAATCTCTTAGTTGCAAATTATAGGAACATTTTAAAACTGCTCTTTAGAGTTGTTGCAAAATATATTTTTTGCTTCTCTTTATAAGCTATTTTTTATATAATGAAGTAATGAGAAAAGTAGTATTGATTCCATTATTATCATTTTCATTGTTTGCTTCATCGTTGGGTGAAAAGTTGGATTATCTCTTTCAGAAGAGAAAAACGCTCTCGCAGCAGTTTGTAAAGGCTACTTCTGATTTAGATAGTTATATCTCTGGGGACTATTATGGCTTTTTTCCATATGAGGGTAACTATTTGGATGTGACACTCTCTTTGCAGATTAAGGGAAATGAAGTAAAGATAAAGCCCTCTATGAAGGCAAGAATCGATTTACCAAAAACAAAAAAGAAGATGCAGCTTATTTTAACTGAACACGATGAGGAGATTACCCACCAAGATATACAGCAAGAGTATGGCGAGAAGAGAAAAAAGTATGGTACCCTTTTAGGGATTAAATACTTTTTAAAAAATAGGCTTTTTGCATCAACAAGCTTCTCTGCTGGAGTTAAGTTGGGATCTCCTGTCGATTTTTATACAAGGGCAAAATTGATTAAAACAGTCAAGTTAAATAGAGATTGGCAAATGATTGGGGAGCAAAAGTTTTATCTCTTTTCGCATAGGGGTTTTCAATCGTTTACGACACTCAATTTTGATAAGAAAATTGATAAGGACTTTATGTTTAGAGTCTCAAATAATCTAATTTATAAAAATAAAGAGGACTCTTTTGAGATAGCCCACTCACTTATGCTTTTCCATCACTTAACAAAGCAAGATGATTTTATCTATAGTGCAACAGTGGCAGGTTTGAGTAAAAACCTTAACAAAAGTACGCCAAAAGTTTCAACATATGAATTTAAAACAGTTTATAGACATACGATGTCAAACAAATGGCTTTATTTCGACATTATTCCAGCTGTTAATTGGGACAGAGAACATCACTTTAAGCCAAATTACTCGTTGAATTTAAATATTTCAGTGATTTTTGGAAAGTATGATATATATTAAAAGTATACAGATAAGTTGAAAGAGTACAACTTTAAATAAGACATTTTAGAGTTTTTAGAAGTAATGGTACCCTCTCTTTTTCAAGAATTTTTGCTACAATAGAGTAAAAAAGAGTAGAATATAATTATGGTAGAGAGATACCCAACTAAGAAGATATATATTAAAGATTTAGCTATTGGCGGTGATGCTCCTATTTCGGTGCAATCGATGACCTTTAGCGATACCCGAGATGCAGATGCTACACTGCAGCAGATCAAGAGATTGCATTTTGCGGGTGCTGATATTGTGCGTGTTGCTGTACCAGATATGGAGGCTGCTTTAGCGTTAGAGCAAATTAGTAAAGAATCGACCTTACCTCTAGTTGCCGATATCCACTTTAACTATAAATTAGCACTAGAAGCTGCAAAGTGGGTCGACGCAATCCGCTTTAACCCTGGAAATATTGGTGAAAAGAGTCGCATTAAAGAGATTGTAAAGGCGTGTAAAGAGCGTAGTTTGCCGATTCGAGTTGGTGTGAACGCTGGTTCTTTAGAGAAGGAGTTTGAACAAAAGTATGGTGCAACAGCTGAGGGTATGGTTGCTAGTGCTGAGTATAATATTAAATTTTTAGAGGATTTAGACTTTACTGATATAAAGGTTTCACTTAAAGCGAGTGATGTGCAGCGAACGGTTGCTGCTTATAGAATGCTTCGACCTAAGAATAACTATCCGTTCCATTTAGGCGTTACAGAGGCTGGGACAATCCACCATGCAACAATTAAGTCGGCTATTGGGCTAGGAGCTCTCTTGCTCGATGGAATTGGCGATACAATGCGTGTCTCAATTACAGGAGCACTCGAAGAGGAGATAACGGTTGCAAAAGATATTTTAAAAGATAGTGGTAGATTGCAAGAGGGGTTGAATATTATCTCTTGTCCGACATGCGGGCGAATAGAGGCAGATTTGGTAAGTGCAGTTGCAGAGGTGCAAGAGCGTACAAAGCATATTACGAAGCCGATGAATGTGTCGGTAATGGGATGCGTTGTCAATGCAATTGGCGAGGCAAAGCATGCAGATGTAGCGATTGCTTATGGGAAAGGAAGCGGCTTGATAATGGTAAAGGGAGAGGTAGTTGCAAAGCTTCCTGAGAATCAGCTAGTTGATAGATTTGTAGAAGAGGTAGAGAAGTTTGCTAAGGAGAGTTGCTAATGCAAGAGCTCTATAATTTAAATATCGAGCGAGCAGTTCTTTCGGCGATTATTTTTGATCCGGAGATCTACGAAGAGGTAGCAAGTTATCTGAAGCCAAAAGATTTTTATTTGCCATTTCATCAACACCTCTTTGCAGCGATGGAGAGGCTTTTTGAGAAAGAGCAACCAATTGATGAAGAGTTCTTACGCAAAGAGCTACAAAAAGAGGATAAGTTTGATGAGATAGCGATGATAGAGGTGCTCTCTGCAAACCCAATTACCAATACGAAAGCCTATGTGAGCGAGATTAAGGCATATTCAAACAAACGATCACTCGTTACTTTAGCAACAGAGATTAAGAAGCTAACCATCGAAGATGATCTTGAGGCGATCGATGTAATGGATAGGGTGGAGCAAAAACTCTATGAGATTACCCAAGAGAGTGTGAATGATGACTTTAAGGCTTCGGAGAAGATTGCTGTCGATACTCTAAATGAGATAGAGCGGTTAAAAGCTCTCTCGAACTCAAAACTTATTGGTGTCGATACAGGTTTTGAGAACTTAAATGATAAAACAAGCGGTTTTGGTAAAGGGGATTTAGTAATTATTGCTGCAAGACCAGCAATGGGGAAAACGGCAATTGTGCTTAATATGGCTCTAAAGGCACTTGAGAGAGGGGAGGGGGTTGCCTTTTTCTCTTTAGAGATGCCAGCGGAGCAGTTGATGATGCGTATGCTTGCAGCAAAGACTTCGATTCCTTTGCAGGCGTTGCGTGTGGGGAATTTGGTAGATGATGAGTGGACCCGTTTAACAAGTGCTATGGATGAGATGAGTCGTCGAAAACTCTTTGTGGATGATGGTGGTTATGCGACTATCCACCATGTGCGAAGCAAACTGCGAAAACTCAAATCGCAACACCCTGAGGTTTCGCTTGCAATTATCGACTACTTGCAACTTATGAGTGGCGAGAATAGAAGCCAAGCAGGCAGACAGCAAGAGATCAGCGAAATCTCAAGAGGGCTTAAGCAGTTAGCAAGAGAGCTAGAGATTCCTATTATTGCACTCTCGCAGCTGAACCGATCGTTAGAGAGCCGAGAGAATAAACGCCCAATGCTTAGTGACCTTCGGGAGTCTGGGGCGATTGAGCAAGATGCCGATATTATTCTCTTTGTTTACCGCGATGGGATCTATAAAGAGAACCAGATTAAAGAGAAGCTCGAGCGAGCAAAGGCAGAGGATAAACAGAGTGATGTTGAGAAGTATGAGGCTCTCTATAATGAACTCAAAAGAAGAGAGGAGGATGAGACAGAGCTTATTATTGGAAAGCAGAGGAATGGTCCAACAGGTACAGTAGAGTTGTTGTTTCAAAAACGCTTTACTCGATTTATCGATAAAAATCCTAAAGCAGCCCCTTATGAGGTAATTTTTGAGAGTGGAGATTATGACACCTCAGAGGGTAAAGTTGAGATTCCTCCAACGATATAGCGATGTTAGCTTCACCACCACTTTTTAAGAATAATCGAGAGTTTGCAATTGTTTCGTTAGTTATTATAGCTCTCATTGCACTGCGGCTCTTCTTTAGCTATAAAGAGTATCAAAATTTACAATCACTCGATGGCTACTACTATAGCGATGCACAAGTAGAGAAGCTCTATGATAGAAAATACTATAAGAATGGAGCTACGCTTTTAAAGCTTAAAAGCGAAGATGGGAAACTTTTCTACCTCTTTACGAAAAAGGAGCCTCCAAAGCGATTTAGTTGGGTGCGAGTAAAGTATCGCTTAAAAGAGGATACCTCATTTATAAAGTATCTGGCTGGTTTTTTTGCAAATGGAGATATTGTCGCTCCAATAGAGGATGGTTTTGATCCGCGGGCATTTTTGCGGCAACTGATCGACAAACAGCACGATAGTAAGAGTAGTATCAACACCTTCTACCATGCGATCTTTTTAGCAGATCCACTTGATAGAGAGCTTCGTGAGAAGATTTCGAATTTAGGGGTTTCGCACCTTGTTGCCATTAGTGGTTTTCACCTTGGGATTATGTGGCTCTTTATCTTTGGGATCCTCTTTATTCCCTACCGGTTTTTACAGATTCGTTACTTTCCGTGGCGGCATAGAAATATCGATTTGGGGGTTATAACCCTTACTATTTTAGGGCTCTTTGTGCTTTTTGTAGGGGCACCACCTGCATTGACACGATCGTATGTTATGCTTACGCTCACTTGGCTTCTCTTGGTGCTTGGGTTGGAGCTTATTAGTTTTCAATTTCTCTTCTTTGCAGTCTTGTTGATACTGCTTTTGAAGCCATCTTTAGTTGCTTCGCTAGGTTTTTGGCTCTCAGTTGCTGGAGTCTTTTATATCTTCTTGCTTATTCGCTGGTTTCGAGACTACCCAACATGGTTTATTACCGTTGTGGCAATACCGGTAGGGGTGTGTTTATTGATGTTCCCAATTGGGCATATTGTTTTTCAAAATACGACACCTTGGCAGTTGATGTCGCCTCCACTTTCGCTTGCGTTTATTCTCTTCTATCCGGTGTCGCTTTTTGTGCATCTACTTGGAATGGGGGATCTTTTTGATCCTGCACTCTTGGCACTCTTTGATCTTCCAAAAAGTGCTGTGGCAATTGAGATGCCAACACCATTAATTCTGCTCTATATTGCTCTCTCTATAGCATCGATTTGGAGCAAAAAGATATTTTATGCAACACTACTCTTAGCGGCACTTATTACTGCATACTATATGGTGCTTGTATCTTTTGCGAGTGGATGATAGCTATTGAGTGTCTCTTGAAGATGGGGCTTTTGGATATGGGTATAGATTTGTGTAGTGATGAGTGAACTATGCCCTAAGAGCTCTTGTACTATTCGCAGATCGGCACCTCCTAAAATAAGGCTACTTGCATAGGAGTGTCTCAGTACATGGGGTGATACACCAAGATGCTTTTTGGTTATCTTAAAGATAGAGATGCGACTGAGTGTTCCACCCTTGTAGTTAATAAAGAGTGATGGGTTATTGTCGTTTCGCTCTTTGAGGTAGAGAGTAAGAGCAATAAGGGCGATATTTGCGACTGGAACGATCCGCTCTTTTGCCCCTTTTCCGTAGCGTACTCTTAGCCAGCCATCACTGAGATCTTCGCGTTTTGCATTGACTGCTTCGCTGACCCTAACACCACTTGCGTAGAGAAAGAGGATCAAGGCTCTATCGCGTTTGGCAATCCAATTTGTAGGCTCTATGCTCTCAACAGCACCCATGATCTCTTTATACTCAAGGTATAGTGGAAGGTTTGCAGGTACTTTTGCACTTGGGAGTTTAAGGCTCTTGTTGCTAAAGTCTAGTTCATTTAAAAAGCGGTAGAATGCGTTGATAGAGGCGAGTTTTCGGTTGCGGGTTCGAGGGTTTTTAAATTGTGAGAGGAAGCTAATAATATCGCTACTCTCATACTCTAAGAGCACTTTTTTTAAGAAGGAGTCGAGCTGTTCTATATCGTTTATATAGGCGGCAAGAGAGTTTCTGCTAAGCCCCTTATTGATAATAAGGTACTCTGAGAATGCCTCTATAAGCTTATTCATAATTTAAAGCACTAAGATCTACCCTTTTGTTATCTGTATAGAGGTAGTGTCCTGAGACATAGCTATATTTTCGAGCACTGCCAATACTGTAGAGTTTATACTTTTGAAGATTATCATCTAAAACAACAAGTGAACCACTCTTTGCGTAGGCGTAGACTCTGCCATTTAGGTAAGCAACTGTTGCAAAGTCAGCATACTGAAACTCTCTTGTTGCAATAGGTTCAAGATTTGTTGTCAGTTTTTGCACCTTTCCATCACGTGTTAAGAGGTAGATAATTCCATTTTTTACTGTAAGGTCGGCTACTTTTACATTGAGCTCCTTCTTCTGCCCAGGAGCAATTGAGAGGAGTCTATTTGGAGTTGCTAGAATCATTATGTTGCCAACTGTTTTTGCGAAAATGATATTACCATAGCTTTTATTCTTCCCAACAGTTATAACACCTGGTTCAGAGGGGGTATGCATATTGATAAGGATAAGTTTTCCATCGAGTGTAGGGAGGGCTAAAAAGTTGTTTGTAACAATAGGGTTTGCAAGTCGTGTATCTACTGTGTTGCCACCTGGGAACTCTTTTTGGTAGGTTATTTTATTTTGGAAAGGGTCATAGAGACCAAAACGGTTACCCTGAAGAAGGTAGGCAATACCGTGAGAGTAGGCAACACCACTTACAAGTGGTGCTTCGAGTTTTGTAGAGGCTATCTCTTCTCCATTACTCTTAAGAACCATAATCTCCCCATTATTGTTTGCAGCTAAGATTCTTCCACCATCGCTGCTAACATAGTAGTAGCCTCGAGGAAGCATAATGCTTCCTTCACCTTCTGGTGTGATATAGCTGCCATCATTAAAGGTTACTCCATCTCTACTTACATTGATTGCATATTTATTTAGTCTTTCGGTATAAGAGTTTGTGCTATGTCCTGGAGAGACCTTAAAGCCTTCGGGAATAAATTTATCTGCATTAAACGAACAACCACTAAGAAGAATTGCTGTTATTAGAAGGGGAGAGAGTTTAGTTTTCATAGTTTTAAATCCTTTTTTAGAGTCCAAGAGGACTTATTGAGTAAGAAGGATTAATAGTGATGCTTCCCTCTTGACTACTGAATAGTAAAGTGTTTTAAGAGTCTTGCTACCGGTGCAAGCTGAGAGTTTTTAGGAACTCTTGCAAGGATATTCTTTGCTTCCTCTTTTTTCCCTTTTTGGATTAAAAGGTATGCTTTTTCAATCAATACTAAATTTCTATAGTAGATTGAGTCTTGTGGCTTTTTCTCTAAAACACTCTTATGATAGTTTATCACATCTTTGAGGAAATTGCTCTCTTTTGGGACATTTTGTAACGATTCTTTTGCTTCACTGTTTACAGATGTAGAGTAACTATAGAGTGCATAGAGCTTAGGATTGCTCTCTTTAAGTTCTGCTAGAGCCTCTTTATTCTTTGGATCCTTCTGGAGAGTTAGGAGTGCACTATTTGCACTCTCTAATCGTTTCTCTTTGAGATAGCCATTAACCTTATAGCCAATAAATGCAAGTAGTAGCAGTACTACAGCAGAGATGATGAGCATCTTATACTTTTTAAAGAACCGCTCTAGTTGGAACGCTTGTTCTAGGAGCTTTTCGTCGCTACTTAACTCTTGTTTTACCTCTTGCAAACCGCTTTTTAAATCCATAATATTCCTTCTTAATATTTGTAAGTATTATAACTGTCTCAAGCTTAAAAACTGTTCAGTTATATGATGTTTGATGTGGAGTTCCCTCGTTTTTTTAACATTCCACGCATTGATATATAGCTATTTAATGCTCCTATATATGCCCTAGCACTTGCTAGCATTGTATCGATACTTAAGCCGTGTCCAATAACTGCTGGTTCATCTTGGTTAAAGTTTACTTGAACCGTTACATTTGCGAGGGCATCTTTACCTTTTGATACCGACTTTACCTTGTAATCCATGAGTCTACCACTATGTCCTGTGATTCTATCGATTGTTTTAAAGATAGCATCTATAGTGCCATCGCCAATGCCAGCATCTGTAACTTCTGTGCCATCAGGTTTTTTAATAGTTACAGCTGCACTTGGAACTCCACCAGTTGAGTCCATAAGCTGTAAGGCTACAATCTCAAAGCTCTTCTCTATAGAGGTCATATTGCTTGTTACTAATGCTCTTAAATCATCATCGTATATATCTTTTTTCTTATCTGCTAACTCTTTAAAGCGTAGAAATGTCTCATCTAACTGCTCCTTGGTTAGGTTAAAGCCAAGCTTCTCTAATTTATCCTTAAAGGCTGCACGACCTGAGTGCTTTCCTAAAACTAAGGTATCATCTTTATTTAATCCAATCTCTTCTGGAGAGAAGATTTCGTAGGTCTGCTTATGCTTTAAGACACCATCTTGGTGGATGCCACTCTCGTGAGCAAAGGCGTTTTTTCCAACAATTGCTTTGTTTGGTTGCGGCTCTATGCCTGTAATTGTAGCAATCATACGGCTAGTTGGGTAGATCTCTTTTGTATTGATCTTTGTCTCTACATCGCTAAACATATCTTCTCGAACCTTTAGAGCCATTACTATCTCTTCTAATGCTGCATTTCCTGCTCTTTCGCCTAAGCCGTTGATGGTACACTCAACCTGTCTTGCACCATTTTTGATAGCTTCTAAAGAGTTTGCTACGGCTAAACCTAAGTCGTTGTGGTTGTGTACTGAGATAATGGCTCTCTCGCCAATATGAGCCTTCATTTGGCTAATCATATCTGCAATTTCGCTTGGCATTCTAATCCCTACAGTATCTGGTAAATTGATTGTTTTAGCCCCCACTTCGATGACGGCATCGCTTATCTCTTTTAAGAAGCCTATATCGCTTCTACCAGCATCTTCGCAGCTAAATTCGACATCATCTACAAAGCTTTTTGCTAAAGCTACTGCCTCAACAGCCTTTTTAATAACTTGCTCTGGAGTCATCTTTAGCTTGTACTCCATATGGATAGGACTCGTTGCAATAAAGGTGTGGATTCGCTTTTTGGGTGCTGCTTCAATTGCTTTTGCAGCCTCTGTTATATCGCGTTCTAATGCTCTTGCTAACGAGCACACAGTTGAGTTTTTAACAACTTGTGCAATCTTATGAATTGCATCAAAATCCCCTGGGCTAGCAGCTGCAAAGCCAGCTTCGATTACATCTACACCCAATCGCTCTAACTGTGTTGCTATTTGGATCTTCTCTTTGGTGTTCATCGAAGCACCGGGGCTCTGCTCGCCATCTCTTAATGTTGTGTCGAAAATTATAATTTGATCTTTACTCATTTTTTTTACCTTTTAAAATTTCGTTTTGTATATATTGTGGATGTGATATGTGGAGGGGTTAAGAGAGCAGGAGAATAGAAGAAGCTTTTGTGTAGAATGTTTGAATATTTGTAATTGAAAAATACATTACTTCTCCTTTTCTCTTGAATTAAATACAATCATAACGAATTAAGATTAAAATTAACCAAAAATTAATCTTTTTCCTCTATAATTGCACTCAAATTTTCTATTTGCTGTCTCGCATCGGGCGTTGCAGTGAATAACTATTAAAATTATTGAGGAAGCTATAATGAGAAAAGGTATCCATCCAGAGTATGTAGAGTGCAAAGTAACTTGTGCTTGTGGTAACAGTTTTGAGGTGAAGTCAAACAAGCCTGAGATGACAATCGATATCTGTAATGAGTGTCACCCATTCTTTACAGGTTCTGAGAAGATTGTGGACACTGCTGGGCGTGTAGATAAATTTAAGAAAAAATATAAACTCTCTTAACAAAAAGGGTTTCCCCCTTTTTGAGATTAGAGCTTGAAGCCAAGAGCTGAGAGCTTTTTCATATGCTTACCCTTATACCTACCCCTATAGGGAACTTACAAGATATAACTTACCGAACACTTGAAGTTTTGAAGCAGTGTAATCTTATTCTTTGTGAAGATACTCGTGTAGCAAAACAGCTTTTAATGCTTTTAAAAGAGCGGTATGCTTTAGAGACCTCTTATAAAGATATTCTCTCCTTTCATGAACATAATGGCAATGAGCGGTTAAGCAGTTTAGGTAAGCGACTAGAGAGTGAAAATGTTCTCTATATGAGTGATGCTGGAATGCCAGTTATCTCGGATCCGGGGCAACTTTTGGTAGAGTATTGCCAAAAAAATGGGGTAGAGTATGATGTTCTGCCTGGTGCAAGTGCGGTACCGTTAGTTTATGCTGCAAGTGGCTTTGAGAGTGGGAAGTTCTACTTTTATGGCTTTTTACCAAGTCGTGGGAGCGAGCGAAGTAGGGAGTTAGCAAAGGTAATGGCTAATGGAATCGATACAATTTTGTACGAAGCACCACATAGAATTCTAAAGCTTATCGAAGAGATAGCTACAATCGATACCAATCGAGAGCTATTTGCAGCAAAAGAGCTTACGAAGCGGCACCAAAAGTACTACAGAATGGAAGCATCTACACTTCTAGAACTGCTTCGCACAGAGAGTATAAAGGGTGAGTGGGCAGTTGTGATTGCAGGCAAATGCGAAGAGGAGCCAACGCTAAGCTACCAAGAGTTGCTACAGATCGATATGCCACCAAAGCCAAAAGCAAAGCTTATGGCAAAGTTAAGTGGTAAGAGTGTTAAAGAGTGCTACGAATCGCTGCAGAAAAAGTAGTAGACTCTTAAAATATTTAGCAAAAAAAAGGTAAAATCTTTTATGATTATTTACGGAAAACAGACATGCCTCTATGCACTGCAAAAGCATGGCGAAAAAGTTGAAACAGTATATCTGAATAAGTTCTCTCTATTGCCAAAAGCCCTCTTAAAAGAGTTTGGTCCAAAGATAAAGACGATAGAGAATAAGTGGGCACAGAAGTTAAGCCATAGTGGGAACCATCAGGGTATCTTAGTAGAGATGCAAGAGCCTAGTGAACCATCACTCGAAGCGGTTAAAAAAGGTGACTTTTTAGTGGTGCTAGATGGCTTAACAGATGTTGGAAATATAGGAGCCATTGTGCGAAGTGCTTATGCGTTGGGGGCAGATGCTGTTATTGCTACAGGTGTTTCGCAGCTTAATATGCCTGCAATTGTGCGTACAAGTTCGGGTGCGGCACTTGATATGCCGATTGTGGTAACAAAAAATATTTTTGATCTTTTAAATGAGCTTTCGCAAGCGGGCTTTGAGCTAAGTGGTGCCGACTTAGAGGGGGAGCCGCTTCAAGAGGCTACTTTTGCTACTAAGCGGGCACTCGTTTTAGGGAGTGAAGGAAGAGGGCTCTCAAAGAGGGCAAAAGAGAAGTTAGATAAAATATACAAAATAGAGATGCAAAGAGAGTTTGACTCTCTCAATGTAAGTGCAGCAGCAGCAATATTTATACATAGGATGAGTTATGCCATTAAATGAGTTAGTTAAAGAGTATTCACTACAAACAGTAAGTGAAAAGACAAAGATTTCAATTATTAGTCTTGAGCGATTAAGAAATCGAGAGTGGGGCGAGATGAAAGAGCCTCAAGTTATCGGTTTTATACGGATTATTGAGAAGAAGTATGGATTAGATTTAAGTGATCTCGAAGCCGATGCAAAAGCCTACTATAAAGAGCATAAATCAAAAGTCAATCACAACCCAATAGATATTGTTGGAGCCACAGAAGTAAAGAGTGAGAGTAAACTTATTTCAGGTTTTGTGACGCTACTTAGCTTAGCAGTGGTTGCCTATGCAACATGGTACTATCTGCAAGAGCATGATACAAAAAGTAGTCAGGGTATCGAAAGTAATGTTAGTAAACCAGGAATGTTTGAGGAGACCCTTAAGGGTGTTAAATCGCTTTTAGGGATGCAAGTAACAGTCCCTAAGGGAGCGATAAGTGATGAAAATGAGACAAATAGTAGTCTAGTTGCAGAGGAAAATAGGAGCAAAGTAACGCAAGCTAACAATGAACAAAACTTGACTATAGCCAAAGAAGAGGCAAAGAGTGTAGTGACAGAAGGAGCCCAAGAGCATAAGAAGTTCGATATTACAGCTGTGGCTAATGAAGAGAATAGTAGCGATACAACAAGGGAAGAGAAGAGTAGTGAATCCCTAAGTAGCACTACTTCTAGCGAGAGTAGTACAGTAACTGAAACAGAGAGCAACACAAGTGTAGTTGAGGAGTCTAATGGCTCATCACAAATGAGTAGCGAGAGTAATACAACTGTTAACGAGATTACGGTTGCTGGAACTGAGATAAATAATTCGCAAGAGCAAACTGCTTTGCAAGAGAGTAATATAAGCGATAGCAACGCAAGCGAGAGTAACGAGAGTTTGCAAGAGGATAGTGGTACTTCGCAGAGTGTAGCGACTATTTCAGAGATCGCTATTAAGCCACTCTCAAAAAGATTGTGGTTAGGAATTTATAATCTTGATACCCATAAGCGAGTGAATAAATTTATTACTAGTAAGGTGAAGTTTCTAGTAGATGGGAACTATGCAATTATTACTGGTCATAGTAGATTAGAGATAAGTGGAGAGACCTTAGAAACGATGCGTTTTCCAAAGAAAGGGAGAGTTTATCTGTTAGTATCTCCTAAAGAGGTTAGAGAGATTGGTAAAAATGAGTATAAACGGCTTACAAAAAGTAGAGCGTGGTAAAGGATAGAGATGTTTGATGAGATACGATTTAATAAAATAGATAGGCTACCCAAGTATGTTTTTGCTCAGGTAAACGAACTAAAGATGGCAGAAAGAAGAGCAGGAGCTGATGTTATAGACTTCTCTATGGGAAACCCTGATGGTCCAGCTTTTGAACCTGTTGTAGATAAACTAGTAGAGTCTGCACGAAAACCACATACACACGGATATAGTGCAAGTAAGGGTATCTATAAGCTTAGACTTGCAATTTGCAATTGGTATCTACGAAAGTATGAAGTTGTGCTTGATCCAGAGAGAGAAGCAGTTGCAACGATGGGTTCTAAAGAGGGGTATGTACACTTGGTGCAAGCGATAACAAACCCTGGAGATGTTGCAATTGTGCCAGATCCAACCTATCCGATTCACTCTTACGCTTTTATTCTTGCTGGTGGAAATGTTGAGAAGATGAAGTTAACATTTAATGAAGCAAACTTCGAAGTGGATGAGGATAAGTTTATCGAAGATTTAGAGTATGCACTCAAAAACTCTGTACCTAAGCCGAAGTATCTTGTGGTGAACTTTCCACATAATCCATCGACAGCAACAGTGACGCTCGATTTCTATAAAAGATTAGTAGAGATTGCAAAAAGAGAGCGATTCTATATTATTAGCGATATTGCATATGCAGATATTACATTTGATGGGTATAAAACACCTTCAATTTTGCAAGTAGAGGGTGCAAAAGATGTAGCAGTTGAGAGTTTTACTCTAAGTAAAAGCTACAATATGGCAGGTTGGAGAGTTGGTTTTATTGTAGGAAATCCAAAATTAGTTGGGGCTCTGCAAAAGATTAAGTCGTGGCTTGATTATGGGATGTTTACCCCTATTCAGGTGGCTGCAACTGTGGCGTTAGATGAGTATGAGAATCTAGTAGATGAGATTGTAATTCCAAAGTATAAAAAGCGACGCGATGTGATGCTTGAGGCGTTTAGAAATGCTGGTTGGGAGCTTGGAAAACCAAATGCAAGTATGTTTATCTGGGCAAAAATTCCTGAGATTGCAAGAGATATGGGGAGTTTAGAGTTTTCTAAAGATCTATTACTTAAAGCACAAGTTGCTGTAAGTCCGGGGATTGGTTTTGGAAAGTATGGTGATGAGTATGTACGGATTGCACTTATTGAGAATGAAAAGAGAATTCGCCAAGCTGCAAAAAATATTAAACACTATTTAGCTGAATTAAAAAAAGAGAAAGAGGGCAAATGATAAAGGTAGGGATAATTGGAGTTGGTACAGTTGGTACAAGTGTCGCAAATATTCTGCGTGAGAATAGTGACATTATTAGTGCAAGAGCTGGGGTCGAGATTGTTCCAGTAATTGGTGTGGTAAAAAATTTAGAGAAGAAGCGAGATGTTACAATTGAGCTCACTGATGATCCTAGCCGTGTCGTTGATAATCCTGAGATCGATATTGTTGTAGAGCTGATGGGTGGGGTAGAGGAAGCCTATGAGCTTGTAAAGAGAGCACTGGAGAATGGCAAGAGTGTTGTGACTGCAAATAAGGCTCTTTTAGCATACCACCGCTATGATCTGCAAAAGATTGCAGGTGATTTGCCACTCTTTTATGAAGCGAGTGTTGCAGGGGGAATACCGATTATTGGGGCACTTAGAAATGGTTTGAGTGCGAACCATATAGAGTCGATCATAGGTATCTTAAATGGCACTTGTAACTATATGCTCACAAAGATGATTCAAGAGGGTGTCAGTTACGATGCTGTTTTAAAAGAGGCTCAAGAGTTAGGATATGCCGAGGCAGATCCTACTTTTGATGTGGGTGGTTTTGATGCGGCACACAAACTACTGATTTTAGCCTCTATTGCTTATGGAATCGATGCAAAACCAGAAGATATTTTAATTGAAGGTATTGAGAATATTAGCTCTAGTGATGTCGATTTTGCTAAAGAGTTTGGGTATGAGATAAAGCTTTTAGGGGTTGCAAAAAAATTAGAAAAAGGTGTTGAGATACGAGTTCATCCAGCCCTTGTCTCAAAAAAGCATGCAATTGCTAAAGTTGATGGCGTGATGAATGCTATTAGTGTTGTAGGCGATAGAGTTGGTGAGACAATGTTTTATGGGCCTGGAGCAGGTGGTGATGCAACGGCAAGCTCTGTAATTGCTGATATTATCGAGATTGCAAGAGGAAATAGAGGTCCAATGCTAGGTTACAAGAAGGGGCTAGAGAGTGGCTTTGAGCTGCTTGATAGAAGCGAGATTGTCTCTAAGTACTACTTAAAACTAAAAGTTATTGATCAGCCAGGAGTGTTGGCGGCTGTTACTTCTGTATTGGCAAATAAGGGTATTTCGATCTCTTCGGTACTGCAAAAGGATTCCCGTATTGAAAATAGAGTAAGGCTTCTCTTAACGACACATAGCTGCAAAGAGAGCCAAATCGAAGAGGCGATAGAGTCGCTTAAGGGCTTAGAGAGCGTAGGTGATGGAAATATCTCTATGCTTCGGATTGTGGAGTAATAGAGCTAACGCTAAGCTAAAAGCCAAGAGCTTAGGCTTAGAGCCCAAGTATTAATACTATAAACTTTTATCCATACTTATATTTATGTTATACTTCTAGTAAAAATGAAAGGTATTCTTATGGCAAAAGCGAAAGAGCACTACTTTGATATTACGGCAAAGCTTGATTTTATGGAGATGAAAAATGCCATTGAACAGGTTAAAAAAGAGGTTGGAAGCCGTTTTGATTTTAAGGGTGTGATGGTTGAGATTGAGCTCAATGATAAGGCGAAGGTTTTGACGCTCTCTAGCTCTAGCGATAGTAAGATTGATGCTCTCAAAGATATTGTAATTAGTAAAATGATTAAACGAGGTCTCTCGCCAAAGTCGCTTGAAGAGATAAAGCAAGATGGCATTAGCGGCGGCAATATTAAGGTAACCTATAAGATTGTTGATAGTATCGAGAAAGATGAAGCAAAGAAGATTGTAAAAGCGATTAAGGATCTCAAGCTTAAAGTAACACCAGCAATTCAGGGTGATGAGGTGCGAGTGAGTGGTAAGAAGATAGATGATCTCCAAAAGGTGATTGCGGCTGTAAAGCAGCTTGATTTGAAGGCTCCACTTAGTTTTGGTAACTTTAAATAGATATGATTGCAGTAGTTCAAAGAGTTAGCCACTCATCAGTAAAGGTTGATGGGAGCGTTGTTGGCTCCATTGGCAAGGGTCTGAATATTCTCTTAGGCGTAGTAGAAGAGGATACTCAAGAGGATATAGCAAAGCTTGTAAATAAGATTGTGAAGCTGCGGATCTTTAGTGATGCGTGCGGCAAGATGAATCTGAATATTATAGATTCTGGTGGTGCTGCGCTCGTTATTAGCCAATTTACCCTTGCAGGCGATGTAAAGAAGGGGAATCGCCCAAGCTTTACAAAGGCAAAAGAGCCCAAAGAGGCAAAGCAACTCTACCTTGAATTTATTGAAGCACTGCGTCAATATATACCGGTAGAGTGTGGTATTTTTGGTGCCTCTATGGAGGTAGAGATACTCAATGATGGACCAGTGACATTCATAATAGATAGTAAAAGACTTTAAGAAAAAAACTTTTAAATACTTCTTACTTTTTTAAGCTTACTATGGAAGAATAGCATAAATTGATAAAAGGTTTTATTATGCAAAAAGAGATCGATAGTGTCTGTACCTATTGTGGGGTAGGGTGCGATATTACAGCAGCAGTAGATGATAATAAGATAGAAAAAATTTATGCACAAAAAGATGGCGTGGTTAGCCAAGGGAAGCTCTGTATAAAGGGAAAATATGGCTATGACTTTGTTGATGCAAGCGATAGATTGCGTCAGCCACTAATTGCTAAATGCTTTTTAGAAAGAAATAGAGAGCTCTATAGCGAGTTTAAAGAGAGCCTCAGTGAATACGATAGCAACTTCTATGCAACCGATTTTGAGACAGCAACAACAATTACAGCCCGTAAACTGCAAGAGATTAAAGCCAAATATGGACGACACAGCTTTTGTGCAATTGGTGGGGCAAGAACGAGTTGCGAAAATGCTTATTTGTTTCAGAAATTTTGTAGGGAGTCTATGGAGTCTCCGCATGTAGATAACTGTGCGAGGGTTTGCCATTCTCCAAGTCTTAAGGGGATGCGGGCAACAATTGGAGAGGGTGCTGCAACCAATCCATACGATGATATCTATGAAGCTGAGTTTATTATTGTAATGGGGTCAAATACAATCGAGGCTCACCCTATTGTTGCTAATAGACTTGTAGAGGTAGCTGCGACAAAAGATAATATTGCCGTTATTGATGTGCGAGAGACAAAGCTTGCGAAGCGGGCGAAATATAATACTATTATCCCTTTTGAGGCGAACTTGCTTATTTTAAATATGATGGCGTATGTAATAATTAGCGAAGAGCTTTATGATAAGGAGTTTGTGCAGAAGCGGACTCGCAATTTTGAGGAGTTTAAAGAGAAGATTCTAAACGATCCTTATGCGGATCCTAAGTTTTTTAAGCAGGTAGAGGGGTATGAGCAGCTTGCAAAACAGATACCAAATATTGCACGAGAGTATGCTCTAAAGCGATCGATGATCTTTTGGGGCTTAGGAATTACGGAGCATATAGATGGCTCAAAGGCGGTTATGGCAATTACCCATTTGGCACTCTTAACCGGAAATATCGGAAAGAGCGGAGCAGGATTAATGCCGCTTCGTGGGCAAAACAATGTGCAAGGGGCTTGCGATATGGGGTGCTTGCCCTATTATGCACCAGATTATCAAGAGCCTAAAGAGATTGGTTTAATGACCCCACAACTGATAGAGCAGATGTTAGAGGGCAAGGTAAAAGCACTCTTTAATATGGGCGAAGATATTACCCATATTCACCCAAATGTAAATAAGACCACAAAGGCGATAGAGAGTTTAGAGTTGCTTGTAGTGCAAGAGCTCTTTATAAATGATATTGCAAGCAGGGCAGATATTGTATTTGGGGTGAAGTCGGCGTATGAGAAAGAGGGTGTCTATGTAAATGCTATGCGTCGTTTGCACCTTTCGCAGCCGCTTGTGGCGTCTGATTTGCCAGATGATTGGGAAGTTTTGCAAGCGATCGATAATAAGATGGGTGGAGAATTTAATTACAAAAATAGCGAAGAGATATGGAATGAAGTTCGCGAGGTTGCCCACCGACGCTTTAGTGGGGCAGCATATTATAGGCTCAAAAGACACAGCAAAAGGGGTATGCAGTGGCCAATCTATCACGAAGATACACCGATTTTACATCTTCTCGATTTTAGAACCGAAGATGGTTTAGGAAACTTTGTCTATAACCAGTGGGAGAAGCGTGGGATGGTTGCAGAGATCTTAGCAGGCGAGTTTAATAAAGACCCACTTAAAGGGTGGTACTTAACTACCGGGCGAGTATTGCCACACTACAATAATGCCGCACAGACAAAGCGGAGTAAAAAGCTTATTACCAAGTATGATAGAGATATTCTCTTAGCACCTCCAAGTGCAGAGTCGATATTTGGAGAGCAGGTGGTTTTAAAGAGCGAAAATGGAGAGAGTGAAGTGCTGAGTGTAAAGTATAGTAACACTATTAAAGAGGGGACACTCTTTTGTACATTCCACCACAGTAGTTCGCGAATAAATGCCCTCTTTGGGGATGAGTGCGATAGCTTTGTAATGACGGCACGCTTTAAGTCGCTTAAGGTTGATGTTATACCTGCAGGGAGTGGCATACCGTGCTCTTAAGCAAAATCTTTGGGAAAAAGAGCGAAGATAGAGCTATAGAGTTTTTGCAGGCGAGAGGTTTTACGATTGTAGAGCGAAACTTCTATGCCAGCAAGCTCGGAGAGATAGATATAATTGCAAAAAATGGTGATGTTTTGCACTTTATAGAGGTGAAAGCCTCTCAAGGGAGTTTTGAGCCTATCTATAATATTACACCACAAAAGCTACAGAAGATTATAAAGAGTGCCCACTACTATTTAAAGAAGAAACGGCTCAATTTTGACTGGTGTATTGATGCTCTTATAGTAAAAGATGATACAATAGAACTTATAGAAAATATAACACTATAGGTGGTTTTATGGAGTTAAATCAAGAGCAGTTAGAGCAGTTTAGGAAAGATGGTTTTTTGCTTATTAGGGGCTTTTTGGATCAAAAAAGTTGCAGCGTAATTAGAGATATTGCAAAGGTGCATTTGAAATATGCAATAGAGCCGATTGAGACAGAGTATGAGTATATCGGTATTGAGAAAGATATCTATAAAAAGAGTGTACGCCGTTTGCGACAAGTCTATGATAGAGATATTGTTTTTAAAGAGTGGATGGAGAATAGAGAGATTCGCCCTATTTTAGAGCAGGTTTTAGATGAAGAGCCGATTTTAGTTACCGCTCATCACAACTCTATAATGACAAAACTTGCTCACACTTCGACACAGACTTGTTGGCACCGTGATAGCCGCTACTGGAACTATAGTGGCGATAATTTAGTAAGCGTCTGGCTAGCCCTTGGGGTCGAGAATAGCCAAAATGGAGTTTTAGAGTTTATTCCAGGAAGCCACAAAATGGAGCTTAAAGAGAGCTCTTTTGATGAGAAGAGCTTTTTTCAAGCCGATATAGAGGAGAATCAAACGTTGATTGAACAGAGGGTTTCGTTTGATTTAGAGGCTGGCGATATTGTACTTTTCCACTCAGAGCTGCTCCACCGTGCCAATGCAAACGAGAGTGATGAGGATAAAATTTCGTTTGTCTATACGGTAAAAGGGAAGAGCGTAGAAGCTATAGAGGGTACACGAAGTAGCAAATTTAAAGAGATTGCTCTTTAATGAGCTTGCTTTAATTATTCTTTAAACAATAGATGCTATATTCTCTTTTGTAAAAGAGATATTTGCTTTTTAGTTTTAAAAAGGTATAATCTCTTATCTTGAATTTACATAAAGAAAGGATTTTTATGGGTAAGTATATTGAGTTAACAGCTGACAACTTTAAAGAGACAATTAGCGAAGGTGTTGCACTCGTGGACTTTTGGGCTCCATGGTGTGGACCATGTAGAATGATTGCTCCAGTAATTGAGGAGTTGGCAGAAGATTACGATGGAAAAGCAAAAATTTGTAAAGTAAATACAGATGAGCAGCCATCAATTGCTGGTGAGTATGGGATTAGATCTATTCCAACTATTCTATTCTTTAAAGATGGTGAGTTAGTTGACCAAATGGTAGGTGCTGCTGGTAAAGCGGTATTTGCTGAGAAGCTAGATGCTCTTTTAGCGTAAGCTAATCTCTCGATGGGGTCACCTGACCCTTTTTGAGGTATAGTTTTTAATTTTCTCTTTTTCACAGATACTACAAGAAGAGTTACTATAATCAAGAGAGTTTTATAAACTATACTAATGTGTAAAAAGGTAACAAAATGTTAGATTTAGCGATAATTGGTGGAGGTCCAGCAGGTTTAACTGCGGGGCTTTATGCGACGCGTGGTGGCTTAAAAGAGGTTGTAATGTTTGAGATGGGTATGCCAGGAGGGCAGATTACCCAAAGTAGTGAGATCGAAAACTACCCAGGAGTCTTTAGAGAAGATCCACCATTGACCGGTATGGAGCTTATGGAGCCGTGGCCTGCTCAGTGTATGCATTTTGGTTTAAAGCATGAGATGGCAGAGGTGAAGCAGGTAACCAAAGAGGGTGATATCTTTAAAGTGAAGACAGCAAGTAGCGAGTATGAGGCGAAGAGTGTTATAGTCTGTACAGGAAGCACCCCTAAAAAGGCTGGATTTAAGGGCGAAGATGAGTTTTTTGGCAAGGGTGTAAGTACTTGTGCAACTTGTGATGGATTTTTTTATAAAGATAAAGAGGTGGCTGTTTTAGGTGGTGGCGATACAGCACTTGAAGAGGCTCTCTATTTGGCGAATATCTGCTCGAAAGTCTATGTAATCCATAGAAGAGATAGTTTTAGAGCAGCTCCTCCAACAGTAGAGAGAGCTACTAAGAGTGAGAAGATAGAGTTTATTTTAAACGCTACCATTAAAGAGGCTTATGGCTCTGCAATGGGGCTAGGGGGGCTTAAGATTGAACAAGAGGGTAAAGAGATCGATCTAAAAGTGCCTGGTATTTTTGTTTTTGTTGGTAGAAATGTAAATAATGAGGTTCTCCAACAGAGTGATGGCAGTTATCTTTGCGACTTAAACGACTGGGGAGAGGTGTTGGTTGATTTAAAGATGCACACTTCAACTGCTGGACTCTTTGCAGCAGGAGATATACGAGTAGATGCCGCAAAACAGGTTGTTTGTGCTGCTGGAGATGGAGCAGTTGCAGGTATGGAAGCTTTAAATTATGTTCAGGAGAAGTTTAATGGTTAAGGTTGGTATTTTAGGAAGCACAGGGAGAATGGGTGCCCACTTAATAAAAAATACACTTGAAGATGAAGCACTCGATTTAGCAGTTTTGCATGTTTTTGATGAGTTAAATATGCAAGTTCCAGAGAGTATATTAATAACCAACGATATGGATAAACTTGTTGAGGTTGCAGATGTGATTGTTGATTTCTCTGCACCAGCAGCTACAGAGGCTCTTTGTGAAGCAGTACTAAAGAACCCTAAACCTATTGTTGTAGCAACTACTGGATTTACACCACACCAGCAAAATCTCTTAGCTGAGGTTGCGAAGGTTGCACCGGTGCTCTACTCGACTAATATGTCTGTAGGGATAGCACTCTTAAAGCAGCTTGTTAGAGATGTATCGAGCAAGCTCAAAGATTTCGATATCGAAATTGTAGAGATGCACCACCGCCATAAAGTGGATGCTCCAAGTGGTACAGCGTTGACTTTGGCAGAGTTTGCAGCCGAGGGCAGAGGCTTAGACTTAGATAAAGCGAGAGTAAGTGGTAGAGATGGGCAGATTGGTGCAAGAACGAAAGATGAGATTGCAGTAATGGCTCTTAGAGGTGGCGATATTGTTGGTCGCCATACGGTTGGATTCTATAACGATGGTGAATATATAGAGCTTGGGCACACTGCAACTAGCAGAGAGACATTTTCTAAAGGGGCATTAAGAGCTGCAAAGTGGCTTGTAGAGCAAAAGCCTGGTATGTATAGCATAAATGATGCTATTGGTATATAAGGAGTTACATTAAATGTGTGCAGTTGTTGGGGTATATGGGTGCAAAGAGGCTTCTAAGGTTGCATATTATGCACTTTTTGCAATGCAGCATCGTGGGCAAGAGTCGAGTGGAATTAGTGCCGCAAATGGAGAGACAATTAGTTTAATCAAGAAGCGAGGTTTAGTAACCGATATTTTTAATGAAGAGAGCTTTAAGGTCTTAGAGGGGAAGTGTGCTATTGGTCATAACCGCTACTCTACTGCTGGAAAAGACTCGGTACTTGATGCACAGCCTGTATTTGCTCGCTATAAGCTTGGTGAGATTGCTGTTGCACACAATGGAAACTTGACAAATAAGTTAGAGGTGCGAGAAGAGCTCATCGATAAGGGTGCGATATTCCAGACATATATGGATACAGAGAATATTGTACACTTGATTGCAAAGAGCCAAAAAGAGAGCCTCTATGATAGAATTATAGATATGATTAAAAAGATCGAGGGGGCGTACTGTTTAATTATTCAGAGCCGCTCAAAAATGTTTGTGATCCGTGATCGTTTTGGTATTCGCCCACTCAGCCTTGGAAAGCTGCCAGATGGGGGTTATATAGTTGCAAGCGAGACTTGTGCATTTGATTTGGTAAATGCAGAGTTTGTAAGAGATGTGAATCCTGGCGAGATGCTAATTTTCGAAAAAGAGGGGCAAGAGCCAAGAAGTGTACAGCTCATGGAGCCAGATTACAGACCATGTGCCTTTGAGTATATCTATTTTGCTAGACCAGACTCTAATATTGATGGTAAAAATGTTTATGAGAAGCGGTTAAAATGCGGTAGAGAGCTTGCAAAAGAGCAACCAATCGATGTAGATTTGGTTTTACCTGTTCCAGATAGTGGAGTTGCTGCTGCAATGGGCTTTGCAGAGCAGATTGGCAAGCCGTTTAATATGGGAATTGTAAGAAACCACTACGTGGGGAGAACATTTATCGAGCCAACGCAGCAGATAAGAGATTTAAAAGTAAAACTCAAGCTCTCTCCAATTAAGCATTTAATAAAAGGGAAAAGAGTAGCAATTATCGATGACTCTTTAGTGCGTGGTACAACTTCGCGTCAGATTGTTAAGATGCTTAAAGATGCTGGAGCTACAGAGGTGCATATGCGAATTGCGGCACCAGAGATTAAGTACCCATGTCGCTATGGTATAGATACTCCTACAAAAGAGGAGCTGATCTCTAATAGCCATACTCCTGAGGAGATTGCACAGAAGATTGGAGCCGAGAGTGTTGGATTTTTAAGTATTGAGGGCTTAAAAAATGCACTTGGAAGAGATAGAGAGTACTCTCTTGTAAGCTTTGATGGAGACTATTTTGCTGGTGGATGTGCAGAGTCTTTAAATTGTAGTGGAAACTAAATGCAAAAAATTAGAACATTTGGAAGTTATTTACAAGCAAAGTATGGGGTGCGTGTTAAAAAGATCCCCCTAGCAATTGGTGGCTTTACCTGTCCAAATATCGATGGTACTGTTGCTAAAGGTGGCTGTACCTTCTGCTTAAATGACTCTTTTAGTCCAAATGTTGCAAAAAACAAAGATAAGATTTTTCTAAACTTAAGCTCGCAGGAGAATCCATTAATAGAGTCTCAGTTAATGCAAGTGGTTTCGCAAATTAATGGATCAAAGCGAGAGTTCAAACCGCTTGGATACAAAAAGTACTTAGCTTACTTTCAAGCTTTTACAAACACTTATGCCCCTTTTGATACTCTCCAAAAGCTCTACTCTAAGGCTCTTGAGGAGAAAGATGTTATTGGACTTAGCATTGGTACAAGAAGCGATAGTGTAGAGGAGAGTGTTTTAGAGTATTTAAGCGAATTGAGCAAGAGCCATGAGATTTGGATAGAGTATGGCATTCAGTCGATCTATGATGAGACACTCAATCGGATCAATAGAGGGCATGATGCTAAAAATGTTGAGATGGCTATAAAGAGGGCGAAAGAGTATGGCTTGAATGTGTGTGGCCATCTTATTTTTGGCTTGCCAGGCGAAAACCAAGAGATGATGCTCAACTCCGCAAAAGCAGCATATGAGTGGGGGATAGACTCTATAAAGTTCCATCCATTGTATGTGGTAAAAAATACAATACTAGCAAACGAGTATAATCGTGGAGAATTTACCCCAATTGAGTTAAATGAGTATATAGATACACTTATTAAAGCGATTGAGATGATGCCAAAAGATATAATAGTACAAAGAGTTACAGCTGGAATAGAAGATGACTCTCTGCTAGCTCCTAGCTGGTGTGGTGAGAGTAAAAACTATCTCATGGGACGAATTAAACAAGAGTTAGCGAAAGCGGGGTATCGATATTAAATGCTGTTGCATTTAATATCGAGCTAAGAGCTAAGGGCTGAGAGCAGAGAGCTAACAAGGTAACTTCTTTTAATAAAACGCGACGAAGTCGCACAATTTGCACTAAGCTCTTGGCTCTGAGCTCTAAGCTTTTCATAAAGGAAAACAATGTTTGCAAGATTTAGAAGAAGAAGATTAAATCCGGTTTTGAGAGATCTATTAACAGAGACAACACTAGGTGTGAATGACTTTATCTATCCCCTCTTTGTTAGAAGTGGTGAGGGTATTAAGAATGAAGTTGCCTCTATGCCAGGTGTGTTTCAGATGAGTATAGATGAGGTTGTCAAAGAGTGTGATGAGCTAAAGAGGCTTGGTATTAAGTCGATTATTCTTTTTGGAATTCCAGATGTAAAAGATAGTGTTGGAAGTGATGCTATGTGTGAGCATGGAATCATTGCTACAGCTGTTAGAGAGATTAAAGCAGCTCATCCAGATATCTTTGTAACTACAGATTTATGTTTTTGTGAATATACTGACCATGGGCATTGTGGTGTGCTTGATCCGGTCTTAGAGACAGTCGATAACGATATAACACTTAAAAATTTGGGTTTGCAAGCGGTAGTTCATGCAAAAGCTGGGGCTGATATGATCGCACCAAGTGGTATGATGGATGGAATGATTGTAGCCATTAGAGAGGCTTTAGATGAAGCTGGATTTAAACATATACCAATCATGAGCTACTCTACAAAATTTGCCTCTGCGTACTATGGACCATTCCGTGATGTAGCAGAGAGTGCCCCTAGTTTTGGCGACAGAAGAAGTTATCAGATGAATCCAGCAAATAGAAACGAAGCAATTTTAGAGAGTTTAGAGGATGAAAAAGAGGGTGCCGATATCCTTATGGTAAAACCAGCCCTAGCCTATATGGATATTGTGAGAGATATAAAAAACAGCTCTAAATTACCACTAGCAGTCTATAATGTAAGTGGTGAATACTCTATGCTAAAGATGGCTGCAAAAGCTGGAGTTATTGACTATGAGAGAGTAATGATGGAGACCCTGCTAGGCTTTAAGAGAGCAGGAGCTGATATTATAATAACCTACCATGCCAAAGAGGCTGCTAAATTGCTACACTCCTAGAACTATATGCTCTTTGGAGCATTATGAGTTTTGCATTTTTGTTGCATTTGACTCTAAACTACTATTATTCTCTTGCGTCTTCTCTTGACTACTATTGAGTTCCTCTGAACTATTTTTGGGCAGTGTAGCATTTGTCTCTAAAGAGGAGTTATCATCTGTGCTATTGTTGTCCCATTTATTGTTGCTTGAGTCATTGTTATCTTGTATATTATTATCAGAAGAATTGTTATCAGTTGAGTTATTATTAATGACTGTATCGAACTCTTCTAAGATTTTTGATTTTAGTTTAGGAAGGTGATAACGATTCATCGATTTTTGAAGATGCAGAAGTACTTTAACTGGTTCTTTAAAGGTGATATTTCGTTCTAATTGATTTTCGACAAGCTCTTGAATCTCTTCTATCTCCATATCTTTTATATCGATAAAAGTTGTAAGTTTTTTATGGACTTCAAGAGGGATTTTAATGCCATTTTCAGGGTTTTGGTCTTCGTCGAGTGATTGTAGGAGTGTTAGTACTTTAATAAGGTTTTTATCATCTCCATTCTCTCGTGAAACATTTACAATATCTTGAGGAAATACAAGAGAGTCTTGAGGTATTTCGTAGAGCAAGCCAAGCTTTATTTGACCAAGCATAAAGGCAACAGGCATATGGTTGCAGCTTATAGAGCCATTTTTATCTGTATACTTAAAGAGACCAGCACACTGATACTCTAACCCCTCAACCTCAGAATCAACCACTTTTGCACTATGCTCTTCAACATTGCAAGCTTCAAAAAGAAAGAGTAGAGGCAGAAGTAGAAATAGCTTTTTCATCTTCATTCCTTTTTTGTTCTAATTGTATATATTACCATTTTATGGATTAATTTAAAATAAATTTTTAGATTTTATGTATTTTTTATGTATTTTATTTATGATAGAGAATTTATATTTGGGTTTAAGCAAGAGAGGAGAAGTGATGAGCTTAGTAGCCTATCTCAACTACCTCATAATCGCTTTTTCTTTTTTTGTGCTGAGTAGTTTTTGTTGTTTTTTTATGGCTGTTTATCTTTTGAGTGCTCTTTTTTAAAGCTTTTTTACCTTTTCTTTCACTCTCTTTTTGGGATTTTGAGCTCTTTTTTGCCTCTTTTGCTTTTTTGCTCTTTTTGAGAGCTTTTTGATGCTTTGTACTCTTCGGAGTGGCTGCTACCTGTCGTTTAAGAGACTTTAATTGCAGTCTGTCGTATCCGTATATATCTGGTCTAAAGTGAAGGTTACCATAATCGTCTACAAATGAGGTAAGGTAGGTAATATCTATTGGAATTTTGCGTCGAAGAGCTAAGATGGTATTTTTATTGGTTCCTAGTTTTTTCATCATTTTGTCTACATTGATATTGCTATTGTAGAGTGCGAGAGCCTCTAGAAGCTCTCTTGGTTTTTGGATTCGCATACAACCATGGCTAAATGCTCGTGTCTCTCTAAAGAAAAGTCTTTTACTTGGTGTATCGTGGATATAGACAGAGTACTTATTTGGGAAGAGGAATTTTATCTTACCAAGGGCATTTTTTCTACTTGGCTCTTGCATAAAGTGGTATGGGATATGTTTATCTTTGGCTAAGTATTTTTTCCAATTGATAGTCGAAGGGTTAATTTTTTCAGAGTTTGCACCCCATCCTTTATAGAGATATTTATGTTGTCTATCATAGTAGTGAGGATTTTTGATTAAATGCTTTAACATCTCTTTTTTTACAATACTCTCTGGAATTCTCCAGTATGGATTGACGACGATACTCGTCATAACATCACTAAAGACTGGTGTTGGGTGGTCTGGTTTTCCTGTGACAACTCGCATTGTTGTTACGAGTTGTTGTCCATCGTATAGATAGAGTCTAAAGGCAGGGATATTGAGGTGGATATGCACTCTACTCTCTTTGCGGCTACTCCATTTTATTCTATCGAGATTAAGACGTATCTTTTTAATGTAGTATCCCACTGGTCTTTGAAGTTCCCTGCGAATTTTTTTACCAATTGTAGAGGATGCTTTTAATCCATGGCGTAATTTAAAGCGTTTTATAGCTTTAGCCATACAGCTATCGTACACAGTAGAGTCCATAGGCTCACTACAACCATTAAGGTCGCCAACGAGTTTTAATCGTTTTCTGATGGTTGGTATTGATGGATTTGAATCTCCGACTCGAATGGTTGTTTTCGGATAGGCTCTTTTCCATCCCCCGCTATTAGCTATAGCGATATACTTCTCTAAATATTTTTTTAGTTGTTTATATTTGAATTTTCTAGGCTCTACCTTTTTAAAAGCATTTTGGAATGAACCATTGAGTTGTGCAATTTGTAATATTTTCTTAGCACTATATGGTGGTGCATAGTGCTCCCATGCAACTGAATAGTCATACTTTTTTCTTAATTTTGCAATTTCAGCATCGAACTTATTCCAATCGATACTCCCTTTGATGAGGTTATTCATATAGGCAAAGTAGAGTTTGCTTATTAAAAGATCGAGTTGTGCACTATATGCTCCACTTTTAAGAGCTTTTCTTACCCTTTTATAGAGCTTGTAGTATGGTTGGTCAGGGGTAACTGTTTTGTCATTTTTGATCTGCTCTATAAGTTCGTTTCCAAGATCGTTGAGTCCACTTTTGGTAATCCAAAGGGGTTCGTAGAGGTTGTCTCGGTAGATACTTGCATAAGGAGCTTTTTTTCCTGAGTTCTCAACAGTTTTTTTAATATCATCTGCAATTGCTGCTTGCAGCGGCATAAGTGATAGCGTGGTTGCTAGAAGTGTTATCTGTAATACTTTTTTCATATCTCTATCCAAAAATTTTTTTATATTCTATCTTAATTATTTGTAAATTAAAATTTAAAAAACAATATGACAAATATAAAGTTGTAATTTTTTTGTGGGAGAGGCTTAGTTAATGCGTCTTCCCCACATGAAGCGTTGTCTGTAGAAAGGTTTATTTAAGCTTGTGATAACGACGCGGTGCTTTCCACTACTTGCATGAATAAATTTACCATTACCAATATAGATACCAACATGGTTTACATAGCCTCTTCTTCTTCGAGAGGTATCGAAGAAGATAAGATCACCAGCTCTTAGGTTTCTTCTTGAGACATAGCGACCATAGTAAGCTTGTCTTCTTGAGACTCGAGGGATTGAACGCCCTTTAGCATGACGCATAACATATTGTGTAAATCCTGAACAGTCAAATGCTCCAGGTCTTGATGCACCCCAAACATAGCGAGTTCCTAAAAAGCGTTTTGCATAGGCTACAACATCTCTAGAGCTACCAGATCTACTTTGTCTTTTGTATCGAGCAAGTACACCACTTAATCTGCTAGAGCGTTTTTTATATCTCGCTAACTTTTCTAATTGCAAAGCAGCTCTTTTAGAGGTATTAAGAATTGTACCAACTTCTAGTCTATGAGTTTTTATTCTTGGGTTTAAGAGTCTTAATTGTCTGATTGTTAAATTATGTTTTTTTGCAATTGTCCAGATAGTTTCGCCACTTTTGACAATATGTTTTGTAGGAATTCTTCTTCTTTTTATTTCGACTGGTTTGCCAATGACTGTTAGTTCCATACCGGGCTTTAGTTTAGGGTGTGGTATGAGGTTATTGAGTTTTTTAAGTGTTGCCACTTTCATATTATACTTTTTTGAGATAGAATAGAGTGTATCGCCATGTTGTACTTTGTAGACAGTTTTCTTATTTGCTGCAACCTCTTTTTTTGCACTCTCAATAAAGCTCGTACCTGGAATTTTAATTATGTCACCTGGATGAATAAGTGTTGTCGATTTTAGTTTATTAAGTTTTACCAAATCTGCAAGTGAGACCTTATATTTTAATGCGATTGAGAAGAGTGTATCACCTTTTGCAACTTTGTACTGACCTTTTTTTATCTTCTCTTGACTCTTCTTTTGAGCAATCTTTTTCGTACTCTTTTGTATTGCTACTTTTTTTGTTTTCTCTTTCTTCTGAACAGTAACCTTTTTACTCTTATTTTCTTTTGTAGTTTTTTTAGTAATGCTCTTTTTTGCTTCTTCTTTTTTTAATTTTTCTTCAACAGTACTCTTTTTTGCTGTGGTAGTTTTTGTTTGGGTTACTTTCTTTTTATTTGCTGCACTCTTTTTATTCTTCTTTAGAAGCATGTTGAGTGCATCTCTTGTAAGTGTAAGCTCTCTATCTTTTCCATTTTCGTGGATGATTACAATAATTTTATCTTTTTTTTGGATGATTTTTTTGATATTTGTTGATTTTTGTGGAGCTGCAAAAATTGGCTGCATACTCAGTAGCGTACCGGTAAACAATATTGTATAGATTCTTTTTAACATGTATCCCTCTTGAATTTTCTTTAATTTTAAAGTATTTGTATGATAATTATAACAGTTCTTGACTAACAAAAGATTAACGATAAATTGTGTTCTTTACTATATTGGCTCTTAAAGTAACTATCTTACGCACTTTACGCACAATCTAAGAGAGACTAGAGGACTCTTATTGAGTCCTCTAGTTGTCTTTAGAATTATATAAATGTAACTATCCCTTATTTTTAGAGTTTGTGTTAAATATAATTGGGATAGATTATGGTAAAATACACTTTTTAGTTACGATATGGAAAATTCCACTATCTTACTCTACAATATCAGGAAACCCAATGAGACACTTTTTAACATTAGCCGATTTTAGTAAAGAAGAGCTTTTAGAGATGATAGATTTAGCTATCAAGATAAAGAAGCAGACAAAAGAGAGAAACTTTGTACCCTATTTAGAGAAGCAGACTTTAGGGATGATTTTTGAGAAGAGCTCTACAAGAACAAGAGTGAGCTTTGAGGTTGGAATTTATCAGCTTGGTGGAGTTGGACTCTTCTTATCGAGTAACGATCTACAGTTAGGGCGGGGTGAGCCGCTTAAAGATACTGCGAGAGTCATTAGCTCTATGGTCGATATGGTGATGATTAGAACCTATAAGCAAAGCGACTTAGAGGAGTTTGCAAAGTATTCTAAGGTACCTGTAATTAATGGTTTAACAGATAGCTACCACCCAGTGCAATTAATGACAGACTACTTAACAATGATCGAGTTTGGGAAAGCCCAGAATCCTATTGCTGCATATGTTGGTGATGGGAACAATATGGCTCATTCGTGGCTCTATTTGGCTGCAATTATGGGGTTTGAGTTAAGAGTTGCAACGCCAAAAGGATATGAGTGTGATGCAGCTGTAGTAGCCAGAGCGTTAGAGTTGGCAAAGAAAAGTGGAGCAAAGTTGATTTTTGGGAACGATCCAAAAGAGGCTGTGAGAGGTTGCGATGTTGTAACAACAGATACTTGGGTTTCGATGGGGCAAGAGGATGAGAAAGAGAAGCGAATTAAAGAGTTTAGTGGCTTTATGGTAGATAGCGATCTCATGGCTTTAGCAAAGAGCGATGCTATCTTCTTGCACTGCCTACCAGCCTATAGGGGGTATGAGGTGAGCGAAGAGGTGCTTGAGCAGCATGCAGAAGTTGTCTTTACCGAGGCTGAGAATAGACTCCATGCTCAAAAGGGTATTATGGTTTGGCTAGATAGCAAAAGAGGTGAGTAATGAGTATAGATTTAGAGCAGTTTAGTAAATATTCTAAACCAGGACCAAGATACACAAGCTACCCAACTGCACTAGAGTTTAGTGACGACTTTAAGTATGAGAGCTACTTAAAGTACCTAGAGGAGGGCAAAGAGAGACTCTCGCTTTATGTGCATCTGCCATTTTGTAGAAGTGCTTGTTACTTTTGTGGGTGTAATGTTGTCTTTACCTCTAAAGAGAATAAGCTCAGTCGCTATGTAGAGTATCTAAAAAAAGAGATAGATATTTTAGCCTCGCATTTAGATACCTCTCGCGAAGTTATTCAGTTTCACTTTGGGGGTGGCACGCCAACTTACTATAGTGCTTATGAGCTAGATGCAATAATGGACTACATTAAAAAGGCATTTCCTAACTTCTCTAGCGAGGCAGAGATTAGTGTCGAGATTGATCCAAGGTTTTTTAACGAAGAGCAGATGAAGGTATTTAAAAGCCATGGCTTTAACCGTATTAGCTTTGGGGTGCAAGATTTTGATGCTAAAGTACAAGAGGCGGTGCATAGAGTCCAGCCCTATGAGCTAACAAAAGCTGCTGTTGATTTAGCAAGAAGCTATGGGATCAATAGTATCAATACAGACCTCATTTATGGCTTGCCATACCAGAGTTTAGAGAGCTTTCAAGAGACACTTAAGAAGATTGTTACGCTCAATCCAGATAGATTAGCTGTGTTTAACTATGCCCATGTACCGTGGCTTAAAAAGACTATGCGTAAGTTTGATGAGACAACAATTCCAAGCCCAGCAACAAAGTTAGCAATTTTTCAGTATACAATAGATTTTTTAACAGAGAATGGCTACAAGATGATAGGGATGGATCACTTCGCAAAGCCTGAAGATGAGCTATTTGGAGCGATAGAGAAGGGTGAGCTACATAGAAACTTTCAAGGCTACACAACAAAAGGTGGTGCAAACCTAATTGGCATTGGGCTAACAAGTATTGGCGAGGGTGCTAGATACTATGCTCAAAATACAAAAGATATGAAAGCCTATGAAGATGCAATAGAGAGTGGCAAGTTGCCATTTGAGAGAGGTGTAGAGTTAAGCGAAGATGACTATATCAGAAAACAGGTCATTATGGAGCTGATGGCAAACTTCTCTATTGATATTAAAAGAGTAGAGAGTGAACTTGGCATCAACTTTAAAGAGTATTTTGCCGATTCTCTCGAATCTTTGAATGAATTTATAGAAGAAGGGCTTGTAACTTTAAGCGAAGATAAGCTAAAAGTGAGCGAAACGGGAACTTTGTTAATTCGTAATATAGCAATGCCGTTTGATGCCTATATGCAAAAGTATATGGGGAGCAAGAAGAGTTTCTCAAAAACTGTGTAACAGTTTTTGAAGCTAAGAGCGTAGGGCTAAGAGTCAAGAGCTAACAAGGTGGCTTCGCCTTTTTATGTGGCGAAGCCACAAATATTAAACGCGACGAAGTCGCACCACTAGCTCTAAGCCCTCAGCTCTAAGCTTTAACTAACCAAAGGTTATAAATGGGTGATAAATTTAATTTTACAGCTACAAGTGATGAGTGTATTAAGTGTGGTAGGTGTATTCCGGTTTGTACAATCCACCAGGTAAATGCTGATGAGGTTACGAGTCCGAGAGGGTTTATAGATCTGCTAGGTGCATACCAGAGAGATGAGTTAGATTTAGATAAGCAAGCAAAAGATATTTTTGAGAGTTGCTTTTTATGTACTGCTTGTACGGATGTCTGCCCTAACTCACTGCCTACAGATATGGTTATCGAAGAGGTTCGTGCTGATATTGCAGACAAATTTGGTATTGCTTGGTTTAAGAGGGTATTCTTTACGCTGCTTCGCCATAGATGGCTCATGGATATTATGATGAAGCTCGGTTGGGCATTTAAGACTTGTGGCTTTAAGCAAGAGCCTAAAAAGGGTGGAATGCTACCAAGGTTTAATATGCCAATTATAAAAGCCGATAGATTGCTGCCAAGCCTTGGTAAAACGAGCTTCTTAAATAAGTATCCACAAGAGATAAAAGCGAAGGGGAAACGAAGAGTAGCAATATTTATTGGCTGCCTTGCAAACTACAACTACACAAGTATAGGCGATAGCTTAGTAGAGGTATTAAAAGAGCTTGATATAGATATCTTTATCCCAAAAAAGCAGAAATGCTGTGCCGCTCCAGCATACTTTACGGGTGATTTTTATACTGTAGAGACCTTAGCAAAGCAAAATATAGAGTATTTTGAGAGCTTTATAGATGATGTAGAGGCAATAATTATTCCCGAAGCAACCTGTAGTGCAATGATAAAGCACGATTGGGATGTATTCTTTAGAAACCGCGGAATGGATGATTGGGCTAATAGAGCTAAAGAGTTAAATAAAAAGATATTTATGGTTACAGAGTGGCTCTATAAAAATACAGAGTTAAAAGAGTTACTAGATAGCAAAAATATAAATTTTGAAGAGAGCATAACCTACCACGACGCTTGCCACGCTAAAAAAGTACAAGGCATAGAAAAAGAGCCAAGAGAGCTACTAAAGAGTAACTTTACAATAAAAGAGATGAGTGACCCTAATAGATGCTGTGGCTTTGGTGGTGTAACCATGCAAACCGAAAAGTTCCACCTAGCCCAAGCCGCAGGGCAGCCAAAAGCCGCTATGATTAAAGAGAGCGGAGCAGATATAGTAGCCGCAGAGTGCAGTGCCTGCAGAATGCAAATTAGCAACTCTTTGCATCAAAACGATGTAGATGTGGAGTTTAAGAATCCTATTGAGTTGATTGCTAAGGCTTTGAAAGAGGAAAAAGAGTAAAAGTACTATTGAGTTAACGAAGATTTAAGCATATTTTTTGTAAAATCGCAAAACTTTTCTAATGGGATAACCATAGAGATCAAATTTATATAAAGGCAATGAAATGGCTAGAAGATGTCAAGTAACGGGCAAAGGTCCACTTGTTGGATATAATGTATCACACGCTCACAATAAAACAAAAAAACGCCAGCTTCCTAACTTAAGAACTGTAAGAGTTACTTTAGAAGATGGTACAAGAAAGAAGATTAAAGTAGCAGCTTCAACTTTAAGAACAATGAGAAAAAAAGCTGCCGAGGCACAAGCGTAATTAACTCCTCTTTGCCCTTTTGGGCGAATCTATTTAAATCCTCCTATTTTTTACCACTATTTAAGTACAATACATAAACCCAAATTTTGCATTAGAGATTAACAATCTTTAGCAAATCATTTAGTCTAGGGCATTTACTAAAATCCATCACTTAACCTATGGGTTAAGCTCAAGATTTTTGCAAACACCCTAAACAAAAGCATTTGCCAAATCTTTGCTAATTCCAATGCAAAAATTGGGATAAAAATTTATCAATAGAGAACTTTCTAAATTTATTATCGAGGTTACTATGTTTGAGATATTATCATTAAAAAATGGAATAGAGAATGTAAGCGGTTTCTTTTGTGATGGCGTTAATTGTGGGCTTCGCCCAAATAGCGAGCAGGGGGATTTAGCTTTTATCCGTAGTGAAAAGATCAGCAATATAGCAGCTGTCTATACGACAAATCGTTTTGCAGCAGCTCCAATTCAGCATGCGTTGCGTTATGGTAAGGTTTTTGAAGGAAACTTTATTTTAATGAATGCAAAGAATGCAAATGCAATGACTGGCAAAAAGGGTATTGAAGATATCGAAGAGATTTTAGATGCTCTCCCAAAAGAGTTGGAGCTTGTTAATCCTGTTATGAGCTCTACGGGTGTTATTGGGTATCGTCTTCCAAAAGAGAAGATTTTTGCAGGTATTGAGAAGCTCGATTTTAATGCGAAAAATTCTGATGCAGCAGCTACCTCTATAATGACAACTGATCAGTTTAAAAAAGAGCTCTGTTTTCAAGTGACGCTTGAAGGTGGCTCTTCGTTTACAATTGCAGCTATTGCTAAGGGTGCTGGGATGATTAATCCAGCCATGGCAACAATGCTCTGTTTTATTACAACAGATGCTGCAGTTCCAAAAGAGGAGATGCAAGAGTTACTACAAGGGGCTACAGATAGCTCTTTTAATAAGATTAGTGTTGATGGCGATACCTCTACAAATGATACAGTCTACTTAATGGCAAATGGAGCAAGTGGTGTTTATGATAAAGAGGCTTTTAAAGTAGCACTTGATCGAATAACATTTGAGCTTGCAATGATGATTTTAAAAGATGGCGAGGGGAGCAATAAGGTTGTTGCCTTTGAGGTTGTGGGTGCAAAAGATGATAACGAAGCAAAGATTGCCGCAGTTAATTTGAGCAACTCTTTGCTTGTAAAGACAGCTCTTTTTGGGGAGGATCCTAATTGGGGACGAATTGCTTCGACAATTGGAGCAAGTGGAATAGAGTGTTCTGAGGAGACTTTAAAAATCTATTATGATAACCTCTTAATCTACAGTAGCCAAAAGCCCCAACTCGATAAAAAAACAGAAGAGCGAGCCTATAAGATAATGAAGCAAGAGAGCTTTAAGATCCGTTGCGAACTAGGAATGGGAGAGGGTTCATATACTGCCTATGGGTGCGATTTGAGTTATGAGTATGTAAAGATAAATGCCGAGTATAGAACATAATTTTTTGAGTTAATTTGGTGCAAGAGCATATAAAGCTTCTTAAAAGTGGTATAATAAAACTATACTAATTAAAGGAGCATATATGCTACATGAATATAGAGATGAGATTAGAGAGCTAAAGATGCAAAACGCACATTTTGCGAAGATTTTTGAGAAGCATAATGAGCTTGATCAAAAGGCGAAAGATGCTGATGAGGGTAGATTGCACTTGAATGATTTTGAGTTAGAGACAATAAAGAAAGAGAAGTTACGATTAAAAGATGAGGCTCTCGCATTGATTTTAAAGTATAGAAAATAGAAAGAGGCAGCTCAGTAGCTTCCTCTGTTTTTAGAGGTTGACACTACTAATATTAAAGTAGGCTAGAGCTCGAAAGATAAGGAGATTTAGTACTCCTGCTGCAAAGCCTGCTAGGAGGTCGTCGAGTACTACACCGGCACCTCCTTTTACTTTACGATCTATATAGCCTATTGTAGAGGGCTTCCAGATATCGAAGAGTCTGAAAGTTAGGAAGCTTAAGAGTAGTGCTAGATATTGATTGTATGGATCTTGCCAGAGGCTTAACCCACCATAAGTTATTGCCATAGTAAGCCAAACCCCTACTGCTTCGTCGATTACAATAGATTTATCGTCGTGTACTCCCCCTTGTTTTTCGTATTTATTGATCTCAAAGATTGCAATGATACTAAAAACGATAACAACAGTTGTTAGAGAGTTTACTCCAAAATAATACATAATAGCTAAACCAAAAGGTATAGCCGCAGCTGTACCTACAGTTCCAGGAGCAACAGGGCTTAAGCCGCTACCAAAAAAAGTTAAAAAGAGTTTTTGTAGATTCATTATTTTCCTTATGTTAAACCACTTGTCTGGTAGAGCTCTATGAGTTTTATATAGAAATCTTTTTCGCTCTTCTCTTCAAGCAACCCTCCGCTAGGGATGAGCATATCGTATGTCTCTTGGAGATTCGAGAATCTATTTGGAAAGAGAGAAGCAAGAATATGCGAAGAGATCTCCTTTCGAACAAGTATTGTTGGTGGAATAATTCCATTTTGTATAAGCTTCATAAGTGGCTTATGGTGGTAGTGGATATGGTGGTGCTGTCCGTGAGGGCAGGTTGATTGATTTACAAGTGTTCTACACATATCGCAGTAGACTATTTCGTTCACTAATGATATTTGTATATCAATATCTTTAAAATTATCAAAGATTGTATTCATCTCATTTTCGCTATAGATTGCACCAAGAGCACGGTGGTTTCGGCCAACAACAAGCTCTGTACAGCCATAATTTTTTGCTAAGATTGCATCTAGGATAAGTTCGTTGTATCCAGAGAAGATATAGCTATTCTCAAAAGGGACAACAACAATACGGTTTTTTGGTAAAAAGTTATCGATAAAGATAGAGAGTGACTCTTTACGGATATTGTAGTCGATTCCTTCGTTTGTAAAAGGCTTCATCAGGAAGATTACTAAGAGCTCGCAGCTATCGAGTACCTGGCGGATAATTCTCTCATGAGCTCTGTTAAATGGATTGGCACCAAGCATCATACCAGCAACTCTTTTTGCACCACTCTCTTTAATAGCATCTTGAACTTTTTTAATATTCTCTCTTATCGATGGATACTCAACTTCATACTTACCACTTACAGCCCACTCACCAAGTCTTTTAAGAGCTCGATTGACCGCTGGAAAACTTGTATCGGTTGTCCCATATATTTGGAAAGTTCTCTTAAGAGGGTCTATCTTAAAGATATCATCTACCTCAATATAGCCTACATCTTTCCCTTGTGTTACTAAGCGTAATCGGTCACCCTTTTTTGCATTTTTAAGTACATTTTGATTTCGTTTTCCTTTTGGAGCAAGTATAAAGGAGTAGGGCATAGGAATATTTTTATATTTTCTTGTAGTATCAACATCTTGGGCTTCCTCTTTACCCATGAGTCCTGTAACGGGTGCAAGTAGACCCTCTTGAACGAGGGCTAAGCTCGAGAGTGCTTCGGTATCTATAAAGAGGGCATCATTTTTTCTTGAATAACTCAAATTTTCTCCTCTTCTCCCATAGACTTTTACGAGAGATTCCTAACTTTTTACTTAGCTCAGTATCTGGATATTGGTACTGGAACTTCTTAATTATATACTGTACATACTCATTTATAGTTAAAATATTGTTATGATCGTAGAGTTTATTGTTGCTATTGAGTGTAATATTCTCATATGGCGTCTCTATTGAGCTATCGAGAGATGTTAGAATAAATCGCTTCTCTTTAAGCATCTCAAAGAGTTTCTCTCGCTCATCTTTTTTGAGTTTATCAACGCGTGTGATGTATCCAATCTGGTTATGTGCAAGTGCTTCAACCTCTTTTTGCCAATTCTCCTCTTGGAGATCAATAAAGTAGAGGAATGTATTGTGTTTTTGAGCAAAGAGAAGAGCAACTTTATCTGCTACTTTTTGATAGTTTGTATAGAGAGTCAGTGGAAGATCTAACTGTTCTACATCAACTGTAATATCTACCTCTTTAAAGATACTCTCTAAAAGGGTAGTATAGAAGTCATTTTTCTGTTGTAGTTTTTTATATTCGTAGTAGTGCTCTATTTTTCGGATCAACTCTTCTATTTTAAATGGTTTTACAATATAGTCTTGTGCTCCCATTTCAAGAGGTTTTACAACGGTATCATTATTAATATAGTTGACAATAAGAATAATAATTTTATCTTTAAACTTCTCAATAAACTTGACTGGATTCTGCCCTGGTATTGTAGTAGAGAGGAGATAGATATCTCCTTTTGCATCCATTGCGTCAGTTATTGAACTAAAGATCTCTGTCTCAAAATTTTTCTGACCAAGTTTAGAGGCAATACTTTGTGCCAAGTAGAGTTCGTTTTCTATAATAACAATTTTCATATTCTGTCCCATCTGTAGTAATTTAGTGTAGCAGTTGCATAGACTGCAACTCCCTCTTTTCTTCCAATAAAGCCCATTTTCTCTGCTGTTGTTGCTTTGATATTGACTTTTGAAGAGCAAATGCCAAGGAGCTTTGCTAAGCCCTTTCGCATCTGCTCTTTGTATGGTGTTATCTTAGGTATCTCAGCAAGGATTGTAAGGTCGCAATGCTCTATGGAGTATCCAACACTCTGTACAAGTGCCACAACATTACGAAGCAGCTCTTTGCTATCAGCATCTTTAAATGCTGGGTCGTTATCTGGAAAGAGCTCTCCAATATCCCCAAGTGAGCTTGCACCTAAGAGTGCATCGATAAGTGCATGGATAGCGACATCGCCATCGCTATGAGCTTTAAAGCCAACAGGTGACTCTATGGAGACTCCTGCCAATACCATATCTTTACCCTCTTCGAAGCTGTGAACATCGACACCAAAACCATTTCTGCTTTGGTTGATTGGTGCTTGAAGACAAGGGAGCGATTTGAGATCATCTCTATAAGTAAGCTTTTGTGCATCGCTGCTTCCTTCTATAAAGAGTACCTCTTTATTTGCTGCAAAGAAGGCACTGCTTTCATCTGTAAATGTATCTTGTGACTCCAAAAGCTCTTTGAGTGTTGCGGTGCAGCTTAGTTGTGGTGTCTGTATGCGTAAGAGTTTTTCGCGATCGATCGGCTTACCGTCGTAGTAGCAAGTGTCACTCATCTTAAGTGCTGGTACGACACAACAGCTTGGTTTGGCTTTTTGAATAAGTGCATCTATTAGCTCTGGGGGAACACAGGCGCGAGCAGTATCGTTTACGAGTACAAAGCCACTCTCTACTTTTTGTATAGCGTTACGAAGTGACTCTTGCCGTGTACTTCCACCTTGTACAAAAGTAACACCACTCATTTGCTCCATAAGCGGAATCTCTTGCCTATTGGCAACAACAACGATACTCTCGAAACTGTAGCTGTTTTGCAGTCTCTCTAATACATAGAGCCATAAAGGCTTATCGTACTGGTAGAGCCACTGCTTCTTAACAGGGAGTCCAAAACGAGTAGAATCACCTGCTGCTAAAAGAATTAAAGAGATACTCTTCACTTCTCCCCTTTATTTAAAATAACTGTGTAATTTTAGCCAAAAGTCCTTAAAAGTGTAACTAATTTATACATTTTGGTGTTACAAAGGGTAAAATTCTATAAATACGATAAATATACTCCAATTTTAATTGAGTTTCAAATTATTTTAAGATTTCATTGGTATAACTTTTTACAACAAAAAAAATTGTTTTTTAAAGGTAATAAAATGAGAGAAGAGTGGGTAAAGAAGAGGGAGAGTGATCCCGTTAGAACTCAGATGCACTATGCCAAGCAGGGCATTATTACTGAAGAGATGGAGTATGTTGCCAAAAAAGAGAATATAGATGCAGAGTTTTTACGAAAAGAGATAGCAAGAGGGAGATGTATTATTCCAGCCAATGTTAACCATAAACACCTAGAGCCAATGGCTATTGGTATGGCGGTTAGTTGTAAAATTAATGCAAATATCGGTTCATCTGCTCTTGCTAGTGATGTTGCAGGAGAGATAGAGAAGGTTGATGTCTGCTTAAAGTATGGTGCAGATACTATTATGGATTTAAGTACAGGAGGTGACTTAGATAAGATTAGAGAGGCGGTAATTAAGCACTCTACTGTACCTATTGGAACAGTACCAATGTATCAGATTCTACACGATATTAACGATAAGGTAGAAGACCTCTCTATAGATATGATGCTACAAACTTTAGAGAAACAGGCACAGCAGGGTGTTAGCTACTTTACAATTCATGCTGGTTTCTTGCTAAGATTTATGCCACATGTTGCAAAGCGTAAAATGGGAATTGTAAGCCGTGGCGGCTCTTTGATGGCTGCTTGGATGATGCACCACCATAAAGAGAACCCATTCTATGATGCGTATGACCAAATCTTAGATATCTGTAGAAAGTATGATGTTGCTCTCTCTCTTGGCGATAGCTTAAGACCTGGATGCCTTGCCGATGCAAGTGACGAAGCACAGTTGAGCGAGCTTAAGGTTTTAGGTGAACTTACACTCAAAGCTTGGGAGAAAGATGTTCAGGTTATGATTGAGGGTCCTGGTCATGTACCACTAAATCAAATTGAGAGAAATATGAAGCTAGAGAGAGAGTATTGCCACGAAGCACCATTCTATATCTTAGGCCCACTTGTTACAGATATTGCGGCTGGTTACGACCATATAAGTAGTGCAATTGGTGCAGCTGTTGGTGGATGGCATGGGGCGAGTATGCTCTGTTATGTTACACCAAAAGAGCATTTAGGCTTACCAAACTCAGCTGATGTTAGAGAGGGTATTATTGCATATAAAATTGCGGCTCACGCTGCTGATATTGCAAGAGGTCGTCCAAATGCAAGAGATGTAGATGATTTGATGAGTGATGCAAGATACAACTTCGACTGGAATAAGCAGTTTGAGTTAGCACTAGACCCTGATAGAGCAAGAGAGTATCACGATGAGACTCTACCGCAAGATGTATTTAAAGAGGCGGAGTTCTGCTCGATGTGTGGCCCTAAGTTCTGTTCGTATAAAATTACACAGAATATTATGGATATGCACGGCGAAGAGATGGCGAACGAAGAGCTAATGAATAACTAAATGAAGGAGAGTTAAATTGAATAAAGAACAAGTATTAGATGCACTGAAAAATGTTATCTATCCAGGGTTTACAAAATCGATTGTCGATTTTGGTTTTGTAAAAGATGTAGTAGTAGATGGTGATAAAGTAAGAGTTGTAGTAGATATTACTTCTAGTGCCGAGGAAGTTAAAAAGCAGATTATCCAAGATGCAGAGACAGAGCTTAAAAAGCTAGGTTTTAAAGATATCTATATCGATATAAATGCACCAAAAGCTCCGGTTGAGCGAAGTAATTCTATGACAGGTAAAAATATTGCACCGCAGGTGAAAAACTTTTTAATGATTAGCTCAGGTAAAGGTGGTGTTGGTAAATCGACAACATCTGTAAACTTAGCAGTAGCTCTTGCAATGCAGGGCAAAAAAGTTGGACTGCTTGATGCCGATATCTATGGGCCAAATATCCCTAGAATGATGGGAATAGAGGGGCAAAAACCAGAAGTTGTTGGCAATAAAGTACTTCCAATTAAAGCCATGGGTGTTGAGGTTATGTCTATGGGTAGCCTTATGGAAGAGGGACAATCTGTAATTTGGCGTGGCTCTATGGTTATGAAGGCAATCGAGCAGTTCTTACGCGATATTATGTGGAGCGATTTAGATGTATTAGTTATCGATATGCCTCCAGGAACAGGTGATGCTCAGTTAACTCTAGCTCAATCTGTACCAGTTACCGCTGGTGTTACTGTAACGACACCACAAGAGGTAAGCCTTGATGATAGCAGAAGAAGCCTTGACATGTTTAAGAAACTGCATATCCCAACAGCTGGAATTGTTGAGAATATGAGTGGATTTATCTGCCCGAGTGATGGCAAAGAGTATGATATTTTTGGTATGGGTACAAGCCAAAAGGTAGCAGATGAGTTTAATACAGAGCTAATTGCTAGAATCCCAATAGAGCCAGATGTAAGAAAAGGTGGCGATACAGGAAAACCTGTAACTTATAATATGCCAGATAGCGAAACTGCAAAACGCTTCCAAGAAGCAGCTAGTAAAATCTGGAGCTTTATGGAAAAAGTGAACGAAGAGGGTGGGGCAGATAATGCAGCAATCCAGCCTACAACACCTCCTGGTGTTTCTGCTTGTTCAGTAAAATAGATTTTTCTACTCCCTACTTTTCTACCCTTTTAAAGGGTAGTGTCTAAAATAGAAAAAATCCCCTATTTTTGACATTTTATTATGATACAATCTTTCCAATTTTACCAAAATCCCTATTTAAGGATAACAATGAGTAGCATAACAAAGCTAAAAGCACTTTTAGAGAACGAGATTATTCCAGATTTAGAGAGCGTTATTGACTCTATTTTTCAAACAATTGAGAAGGAAAAAACTGTCTCTTTAAGTGAAAAAGAGGAGTTAGAGGAGCTTCAAGAGATGCATAGAGAGTGCAGAGAGATTCTTATCGAAATTGAAGCTGGTGAGATGGAAGAGGATGAGGCAAAAGAGTTGCTAGAAGAGCTTGTTGAGATTGTATCATCTCACTAACTGCTCGACTATAAACTCTTTATTATCGCAGAAATTTCCATTTTTCTCTATTAAGAAAAGGTCGTTTACCCTCTTTTTATGCGTAAAGATCTTAGAAGATACGATATCGACTCCTATCCTTTCAAATATATTCATTAGGTATGCAAGAAGCCCCTTTTGGTCTTTTGTCTCTAAACGCATAAGTGCATAGTTTGTACTATGTTCGCACTCTATTGTAATCTCCTCTTTTTTAATATCTGGTTTTGGCAAGGTTACTCTTTTTTGCTCTAAGAAAGAGTTGTGTATTATATGGTTAATCTCTTTTATATTATCTTCGCTCACCTTTTGGCTAAAGTCTATTTTAAAGTACTTTTTATTATCAAATAGCTTCACAATATCCATATTGACGAGGTTGATATTTGAGAGTTTCGAGAGTAGGTAGCCCAAGTCAATAGGTCTGTTTTTGATAATTTCGATAGTTAAAAATTTATTATTTGTAATTTCAAACTCATACTCTTCTATCTGGGCAGCTCTTTTTGCAATTTCAATAATTCTTGCGGTGGTGTATCGTATAAATGGGAGATTCGACTCTATACTTAAAATCTTATTTTGTAATTTTTTTGGTAGAGATTTAAACTGTTCAGAGCGTTTGAGAGCCTCTACCCTTCTTACTCTTTTTGTAAGCTCATCTAAAAACTCTTCATGTTTTAAATACTCTAATGCATGGTTATAGAGTGTCTTAAAGAGTCTAGCGGTAAATTCGTTATATATGTTACTGCCAACACCATTTGTATCTGCGTAGGTTAAGATAAGAATCATATCTAGTTCTAATTTGCTAGGGAAAATAGCAGTAAATTTAGAGACAACATTTGGGTTGTAGATATCCTCTTTTTGTGCAGTTTGACTGAGCATATTGTGGTAGAGAATAAGCTTAGAGCCAAGTTCGATATCTCTACTCTTTAAGCCGAGCTTTTTAGTGTATAGCTTAAAGAGTGTTGCACCAACTTGGTGGTGGTCTGTTGCTCTTCCTTTTCCTGCATCGTGCAGAAAAGTAGCAAGTTTTAAAATGAGTCTTTTGCTCTCTGGTAATGCATTATAGAGCTCTTTAATGAGTGGGTTTTTAATATCCTCTAGTGCCTCAACGCACTTAATTAAGTGTGTGTCTACTGGGAACTTATGGTAGCCATCAAACTGTGGCCACGCCTCTACTTTTTTAATTGGATATATATATATTCCAAGCCTATTTACCTCTGAAAGGGCCGTTAGTATTGCACTTGTATATTTTGCTTTGAAAATATCGACTATAATGTTGTTTAACTCATTTGAGTCTTTCTCTCTCTTGGTGTGGAGGAGCTCTAGATTTAGTTTAGGATGCGAGAAGAATTTTCTATTTCCATGCTCTATTAAAAACTGAAGAGCCTCTTTTGAGTCTTTAAAACTCCTCTTTGGCTTTAGGTAATCTTTGTAGATAGGAACAATATCGCTTGCAAGGGCATCCATCCATATACGAGAGTAGAGCCATATAACTCTTAAAGATTTATTAACTCTTTTAGCAAAAACTAAATGGGAGTTGGGAGTCATCTTGTATCCTAGCATAGCAGCAACTTCAGGAATATACTCTAATCTTAACTGGTCTGTCTTTTTTTCTACAACTAAATGCAAAGCAGATCTGACTTTAAAGAGAAACTCTAAAGCTATTCTAAACTTTTTGTAATCCTTCTCATCTACAATATTGCTTGGGAGATCTTTGATCGCTGGTACATTATAGAGTAGCTTTCCAATCCAGTAGACTAAGTTTGCGTCTCGAAAACCACCAACTCCCTCTTTTAAATTTGGCTCCATCATAAGGGGGTATTTTGCTCTATTCTTTCGTCTCTCTTTAATTTTAGCTAAAATAAACTCCTTTTGGTCACTATAGCGTATGTGTTGCAAGGCATTTTCGACATCGAACCAAAGATATTTGGAACCATCTACAAATCTTGACTCTAGCAGAGCAGTTTTAATGGTGATGTCACTTTTTGCAACCTCTTCTAGCTCGCCAATTTCGTGAACCCTGTGTCCTAACTTTAAGCCTGTATCTATGAGCAGATAGAACATCTTCTCTATAAGTGTTTTTGTGTTATAGGCAGGCAGCTCTTTATAGACAAAGAGAATATCTATATCAGATTTTGGGCTCAGCTGCTCCCTACCGTAACTCCCAAGTGCTGCAATTGTTAATGGAACTGCATTCTTTGTAGGAAAGAACTCTTCAAACATAGATCGTGTAGCTACTTTGTAGATAAGTTTAATGATATTATCGATCTTTCTTGTATACTTGACTAAAAAATCTTTGCCGCTACTTTGTTTAAAGATTTCTGGGAGTGTTGCATAGTACTCTTTTAGATCCTCTCTGATAAGTTTTGCAATCTCAAAGTCTGGTGCATTATTCTCTAGTAACTCTTCGATTTTTAGTTTTAACTCTTTCAAAGTAAATCCTAGTTTTTAGTGATATAATAGCACAAAATCTTTAGGTTGGGAAGTTATGCAAGATATTATAAAAAAAATAGAAAATCGCGAGAGAGTTACGAAAGAGGAGGCTCTTAGACTCTACAATTTAGAGCTAATAGAGTTAGGGGAGTTAGCAAGCACTATCCGAGAGGAGAAGTTTGGTAAAAAGAGTTACTTTAATATCAATCGGCATATTAATCCAACCAATATATGTAAAGATACATGTAAGTTTTGTGCCTACTCTGCAACCAGGAAGAACCCAAACCCCTATACTATGAGTGTAGAGGAGATCGTCGCAATCGCTAAGGGTGCTTGGGAGAAGGGTGCCAAAGAGGTGCATATTGTCTCTGCTCACAACCCAGAAGTAGGCTTAGATTGGTATCTACAGAGTTTTAGCGAGGTTAAAAAAGCCCTGCCAGAGATTCATGTAAAAGCATTAACTGCGGCAGAGATACACTTTTTAGCAACTGAGTATAACAAAAGTTACGAAGAGATTATAGAGCTAATGATAGCACATGGTGTAGACTCTATGCCTGGAGGAGGAGCAGAGATTTTTGCCGAAGATGTTAGAGATAAGATATGCAAAGGAAAAGTAAGTTCTAAGCAGTGGCTAGAGATCCACAAAATTTGGCATAGCCGAGGTAGAAAATCGAATGCAACAATGCTCTTTGGGCATATAGAGAGTAGGGAAGATAGAATCGACCATATGGCAAGACTCCGAGAGTTACAAGATGAAACAGATGGCTTTAATACCTTTATTCCGCTCGTTTACCAGCGAGAGAATAACTACCTCAAAGTAGAAAATTTTCTAACTGCAAAAGAGATACTTAAAACCTATGCAATTGCTCGAATTTTCTTAGATAATATACCACATATCAAAGCCTACTGGGCGACCTCGACAATCAATCTAGCTCTACTAGCCCAAGAGTTTGGCTGTGACGATTTAGACGGCACAATCCAAAAAGAGTCGATCCAAAGTGCAGCCGGTGCCGCAAGTGCTAATGGCATGGCTCTAGATGAGTTTGTAGGACTTATCCAAGATAGCGGCTTTATACCTGTAGAGCGGGATAGTTTGTATAATGAGCTTAAGGTTTATTGAGTTTAATTGTATGTTTCTTAAAGTGTTTAAAGCAATTACACTAATTTTGACATTATTATATGGGGCTATATTTTTTGTTTCTATCATATCTGCTGATACTATAAGAGCTGGTGCTAAAGAGTTTATAAAATATCAGATATCAAAAGAGATTCATACCAAAATTGATAAATTAAATGATAATAGATTGATAAAGTTCATTAAGAATAAATCTAGTGAAAAAAGTGTAAAGTTGCAGAAGTATAAAGAGTTTCTAAACAAACACCTCTTGTCACAGATAAATTTAATTACGGAAAAATTAAGTAAAGAAGAGTGCGAATGTCGTAAGCAGAAAAAAGCTCTAATAAAATCTTTTTTGATAGTAAAAATAGATAATGTAAAATACTCTATAACTAAGCTAAAAGAGTTTATTAAAGTTAAATATGTAAATATAACATTCAAGCTAATAAAGGATATGCAAATTGCAGTGGCAAGTTCTTTTATGGCAATGCTTTTAATTTCATCTTTATTGTTTATTAAGCCAAAACAATCAATACAGCTTAATTTTTTGACAATATTGATGTTATTGTCTACCCTTATAGCGTCTTGGCTTTATGTTTTTAAACAAAATTGGTTCTATACTATTATTTATGACGACTATTTGGGATTTTGGTATTTAGGGTACCTAGTTATAGTATTTTTGTTAATTGCTGATATCATATTTAATCGAGCTAAAGTTGCAACAGGATTAATAAATATGTTTTTCAATTCTATAGGTTCTGCTTGTGCTTGTTGATGATTTAAGGAAGTATTGAAGTTTACAAAGATGAAGCACTAGGCTCTTCGTCTTTGGCTCTAAGCTTTCAATTCCGCAAATGCGGAATTTAATTATGCTAACTCTGGAAGCCTAATAGATTGGCCTGGGTAGATTTTATCTGCGTCTTTGATAACTTCTAGATTTGCAGCTACAATATCGTGGTATTTGTTACCGTCGCCGTAGTGGTTTTGTGCAATTGCCCATAGCGTATCGCCTTTTTGGATTGTGTAGAATGTTGGCTCTGGAATGTCGCGTTCGTTACTTGCTTCGATCATCTCTGGAGTTAAGAGTTGGTCTGCATTGACACTCTCTACACCCTCTACATTTCCAGCAATAAGAATTACCTTTTCTCTTGTATCGTTATCTTGTGCAACACCAGCTAGAGTTACAATACCATCTTCTACGCTTACTGTTAAGCCTTGTACTGGTTCACCTTCGAAACTGCTTTCGATTTCGTTTTTGATAGCTTCGTCGTCGTTTCCGCTACCTAATAGTTTCTTACCAGCATCTTTAAAAAAATTAAACAGTCCCATACATACTCTCCTAAATTTTGAATTATGGTGTATTATAGCATAAAATTTTAGATTTTTATTTTAAGTGTGAGTCCAAGAGTGTGAGTGTGGGTGCAAAATACTCTCACACTCGCACTGATAATTCAGACTACTTCTTTAATATTCTAGGTAGTGTAATGCCCTTTTGGCTCTGGTATTTCCCTTTTCTATCGGCATAAGTGGTTTCGCAAGGTTCATCACCTTCGAAAAAGAGGACTTGTGCAATTCCTTCGTTAGCATAGATTTTTGCCGGTAGTGGAGTAGTGTTACTTATCTCTATAGTTATGTGCCCTTCAAATCCTGGCTCGAATGGTGTAACATTTACAATAATGCCGCATCTTGCATAGGTGCTTTTGCCAAGGCAAATTGCAAGCACATTTGGTGGCATCTTGAAATACTCTACGGTTCTCGCAAGTGCAAAAGAGTTTGGTGGCACTATGCAGACATCGCCTTTAAAATCGACAACATTGTTTTCGTCGAAATCTTTAGGATCTACCACTTCTGCATTGATATTGGTAAAGATTTTAAACTCATCACTGACGCGAATATCGTAGCCGTAGCTGCTTAAGCCGTAGCTTACAACACCTTCGCCTACTAAATCTTCACAGTAGGGTGTAATCATCCCCTTTTGTGACATCTCTCGTATCCATTTATCTGATTTTAAACCCATACATCCTCTTTTTGCGTTGAAGTTCTTATAAGAATTATGGTATTATACCTAAAAATTTTTTACTTTTATAGGTAGAGATACTTATAGAGCTAAAGGGAAAAGTAGATGAATTTAGAAGAAGTTAAAGAGTTAATTAGAGTTTTTGGTCGAAGTAAACTTGGTGAATTAAGCCTAAAAGATGGTGAGTTTGAGATCTCTATGGTTAAAGAGAGCGAAGGTGTTGTAGCAACTACTGCTCCGATAGTTCAGGCTACTCCTGTAGCGGTTGAGAGTGCTCCACAAGTAGCAGCTACACCAGCAGCAAATGAAGCAACTGTAGAGGTAGCAAGTGGCGAGTTTATCACCTCTCCAATGGTTGGAACTTTCTATGAGGCTCCATCTCCAGACTCTCCACCATTTGTAAAGAAAGGTGATACAGTAAGCAAAGGGCAGACACTTTGTATCTTAGAGGCGATGAAAATTATGAATGAACTTGAAGCTGAGTATGACTGTAAAATTATAGAAGTTTTAGTAAAAGATGGGCAGCCGGTAGAGTACGATATGCCACTCTTTAGAGTAGAGAAGCTGTAAAATGGCAAGAGAGATTAAGAGAATTCTTATCGCTAATAGGGGCGAGATTGCTCTTAGGGCTATAAGAACAATTAGAGAGATGGGAAAAGAGGCAGTAGTTGTTTACTCTACTGGTGATAAAGATGCTGCCTATTTAGAGTTTGCAGATGCGGCTGTTTGTATAGGGCCTGCAAAGAGTAGTGAGAGTTATTTAAATATTCCAGCAGTTATTGCTGCAGCAGAACTAAGTGAGTGCGATGCAATCTTTCCAGGGTATGGATTTTTAAGTGAAAACCAAAATTTTGTAGAGATCTGTGAGCATCATAATATCAAGTTTATTGGTCCATCTGTAGAGGTTATGCAGAAGATGGCAGATAAATCAAAAGCAAAACAGCTTATGGCCGAAGCAGGGGTACCAACAATCCCTGGGAGTGATGGTGCCGTTAAGACTCCAGAGGAGGCAAAAGCGTTAGCAAAAGAGATTGGCTATCCGGTAATTTTAAAAGCTGCTGCTGGTGGTGGTGGTCGAGGTATGCGTATAGTTGAGGACGAAAGCTATATAGAAAATGCTTTCTTTGCTTGCGAGAGTGAAGCTGTAAATGCATTTAGTGATGGCACACTATATATGGAAAAATTTATCGAAGCTCCACGCCATGTAGAGGTGCAGATTGTAGGTGATAGTTTTGGCAATGCGATTCATATTGGGGAGCGTGATTGTTCAATGCAACGACGCCATCAAAAGTTGATTGAAGAGTCACCGGCAACTGTGCTTGATGATGCGAGACGAAAAGAGCTTCATGAAGCGGCAGTAAGAGCTACGAAGTTCTTAAAGTATGAGGGTGCAGGAACTTATGAGTTCTTGGTTGATAAATATAACAACTTCTACTTTATGGAGATGAATACTAGACTCCAAGTGGAGCACTGTGTAAGCGAAATGGTAAGCGGTATCGATATTATTAAATTGATGATAGAGGTTGCCGAAGGGAAGCCACTTCCTAGCCAAGAGGAGATAAACCTTAAAGGGCACGCGATTGAGTGTAGAATTACAGCAGAGGATCCTGTAAGTTTCTTGCCAAGTCCGGGGAAAATTCAAAAATGGATTGCACCAGGTGGTAAAGATGTTCGAATCGATACACACGCTTACTGTAACTATATCATCCCACCATACTACGACTCAATGATTGGGAAGCTCATTGTTTGGGGTGAAGATAGAGATGCAGCAATTGCAAAGATGAGAAGAGCTCTCGATGAGTTCGAAGTAGCAGGGGTAAAAACTACTATAGATTTCCATCGTAAAATGATGCGAAACGAAGACTTTATAAACAATAACTACGATACAAAATATTTAGAAGACTACAAAGGCTAAAATAAGCTAAGAGCTTAGGGCTTAGAGCAACAGAGCTAGCGGTGCGACTTTGTCGCGTTTTATTTGCGGCCTTGCCGCATAAATAAAGCAAAGCTACTTTGTTAGCTCTAAGCTCTCGGCACTTGGCTCTTAGCTTTTCACAAAGGAAAAGAATGGTTGTTACAAGATTTGCACCAAGTCCTACGGGGTATTTGCATATTGGGGGTTTAAGAACAGCTCTCTTTAGTTGGCTTTGGGCCAGAAAGAATAAGGGAAAGTTTCTGCTTCGAATTGAAGATACAGATTTAAGTAGAAATTCTGATGAAGCACTCAAAGCTATCTTGGAGGCGTTTAATTGGGTAGGCTTAAACTACGATGGCGATGTAGTCTATCAATCTAAAAGATTTGATGTTTATAAGCAATATATTCAAAAGCTTTTAGAAGAGGGCAAAGCCTACAAGTGCTATATGACAAAAGAGGAGCTTGATACCCTAAGAGCAGAGCAAGAGGCAAAGGGTGAACGCCCACGCTATGATGGAAGATATAGAGATTTTACGGGTGAGCCGCCAGCAGGGGTTGAGCCAGTTATTCGCATTAAAGCTCCGCAAGAGGGCTTTATAGAGTTTGAAGATGGTGTAAAAGGGTGTATTAAAATTGCTGCAAGCGAAGTCGATGACTTTATTATTGCCAGAAGTGACGGTACACCGACATATAACTTTGTTGTTGCAATCGATGATTATGAGATGGGTTTAACAGATGTGATTAGAGGTGATGACCATCTCTATAATACACCAAAGCAACTGGTTGTCTATGAAGCTTTGGGCTTTAGACCGCCGAAGTTTTATCATGTGGCGATGATTAATAACGAAAAAGGGAAGAAGCTTAGTAAAAGAGATGGTGCTTTAGATGTTATGGAGTATAAAAGAATGGGTTATCTGCCTGAGGCTCTTTTGAACTTTTTAGTCCGGCTTGGTTGGAGTCATGGGGATCAAGAGATCTTTAGTATTGACGAGATGCTAGAGCTTTTTGATCCAAAAGATATTAATAAGAGTGCTTCAAGCTATAATTTAGATAAGCTTCTTTGGCTCAATGCTCACTATATTAAAAATAGTAGTAACGAAAAGTTGGTAGAGCTTTTAAAGGAGTTTGGTGTAAATTTAGATGGTAACGAGAAGGCTGATGCACTTTTAGATGCTACAAAGCAGAGAGCAAAAACTCTAGTCGATTTAGCATCTGAAATTAATAAAATAGTGCAAACTCCAAGCGAGTATGATCCTAAAGCAATAAAGAAGGCCTTTAAGGGTGAAGCAATCAAGAATCTAAAAGAGTTTGTTGCAATGCTTCAAGAGGCAAAGCCAGAGAGTATCGAAGGGTATCACGAAGTGATGCAAAAGTTTGTCGAAGCTAAAGAGATAGGCTTTGGAAAACTTGGACAGCCACTTCGTGTAGCACTGCTTGGTTCTATGAGTGGGCCTGGGCTAGATGCAGTAATGTATATTATAGGCTTAGATGAAGTTGTTAAGAGAGTTGCAAATATAGAGAAGTTTCTAAAGGATAGTTAGCGTGTGTGGGATAGTTGGGTATGTAGGTAGCAGCGAAAAGAAAGAGATTTTGCTCGATGGCTTAAAAGAGCTTGAGTATAGAGGGTACGACTCTGCTGGAATTGCTGTTATTGAGGGGAGTAACTTAAATAGCTTTAAGGCTGTAGGGAAGCTCGAGAATTTAGTAGAGAAAGCGAAGAGTTTTAAAGCAGACTCTTTTGGTGTTGCTATTGGCCATACCCGCTGGGCAACGCACGGTAAACCAACAGAGCTGAATGCCCATCCCCATTTAGGCAAAAAGAGTTATGTTGTGCATAATGGAATTATCGAGAACTATCAAGAGCTTAAAAAAGAGCTTATTGCTGAGGGTGTAACATTTTTAAGCCAGACAGATACAGAGGTAATTGTACACCTTTTTGAGAAGTATAGCGAGAGCAGTGAGCCTTTCGAAGCTTTTCAAAAGGCGATAGAACGGCTTGATGGTGCCTATGCAACGCTTCTTATTACGCAAGATGCACCAGATACAATCTTTTTTGCAAAGCATGGCTCACCAATGCTTATTGGCTTTGGTGAAGATGGAATCTATTTTGCCTCATCTGATACAGCTATTATTGGTAAGGCAAGCGAAGTCTACTACTTAGAAGATGGTGAGTATGGTTATGCCAAAGGGAGTGATGTTGCTATCTTTAATAAAGAGGGAAAAGTAGAGTTTACCAAAAAGCCACTCAGTAGCGATAAGGTCTCTGCTCAAAAAGATGGCTATCGCTTCTTTATGGAGAAAGAGATCTATGAGCAATCGACTGTGATTGTAGATACAATGATGGGGCGAGTGCTCGATAGCGAGGTTGTTTTAGATGAGATAGAGAGTGGCTTCTTTGATGGCATTAATGCAATTAAGATTTGTGCATGTGGTACAAGCTACCATAGTGCATTAGCGGCATCATACCTCTTTGAGAGAATGGCAAAGATTCGCTGCGATGTAGAGATTGCAAGTGAGTTTCGATATAAAGAGCCGCTTTTAAGTAGCGATACACTCTTTATTACAATTTCACAAAGCGGTGAGACTGCCGATACTCTAGAGGCTCTAAAGATGGCAAAAAGAGCTGGACTAAAGAGTCTTACAATTTGTAATGTAGATAACTCTTCAATCGTTAGAGAGAGCGATGTAGCCTTGCTAACACGAGCTGGTATCGAAAAAGGGGTAGCAAGTACAAAGGCGTTTGCAACACAGACGATGCTTCTTTGGATCTTAGCGATCTATATTGCACAATTAAGAGAGAGTGTAAGCAAAGAGCAGATTGCTAGCGAGATAGAGGCGATGCGTCATAGCCCAACTGTTTTAAAAGTTACTGATGCCCTGCACTCAAAAATCCATCGACTCTCTAAACGCTATCTTCATGGGCATGGATTCTTCTTTATAGGTAGAGACCTCTTCTACCCATTAGCACTCGAGGGAGCATTAAAACTTAAAGAGATTAGCTACCTTCATGCCGAAGGATATCCTGCTGGAGAGATGAAGCATGGTCCAATTGCCCTAGCCGATAGCAACCTCTTTACAGTTGCACTTATGCCAAAGACTCTGCTTTATGATAAGATAAAATCAAATGTTGAAGAGTTGAGTGCAAGAGATGCCACAATTTTAGCAATATCTCCAGAGTCGTTTGAGTTAGCGGATGACTTTATACAGACAAAATATGCTAGTCACCCAATGCTAGAGTTTTTTGAGATGATGGTAGTAACGCAGCTTCTTGCATTAGAGATATCTATTAGACTTGGCAACGATGTAGATATGCCACGAAACCTAGCTAAATCAGTTACTGTTGAGTAAGTTAAGCTTTGCTTAACTTACTGCTAAGAGCCTAGAGCACAGAGCGAAGAGCCAACAAGGTGGTTTCTCCTTTGTTAATGTGGCAAAGCCACAAATCAAACGCGACGAAGTCGCACAATAAGCTCTAAGCTCTCAGCCCTTAGCTCTAAGCTTTTTTCCAAAGGAAAACCATGAAAGTTCGTATTAATCAAGAAAAACTAGAAGAGCTTAAAACAAAGCTACAACCAGGGCGTAGTTGGTGGGCTTTGCTTGGGATTATTTTTTTCTTTTTTGTACCAGAAGTAGCCGCATACTTCTATGGCGACGAAATTAAACACTTCTTTGCTCTCAAAGCAAGTAGCAGCGATAGTTTCTTAAAAGCAAAACTCTATACAGAACTAGAGAGCTTAGGCGAAAATTCTCTTTTTAATATTGTACTTGGAGTTCTCTTTACTATTTGGTTCTTTAGAGGCCGCAATAAAGAGGAGTAGCCTCTCTAATTTTCTTCTGTAATAATTGTAAAAATATTGAAGCCATCACTATATTGGTACTCTAGTTTAAAGTGGTGGAGTTTGAGGATCTCTGAGACTATGTAGAGTCCTAAACCGTACCCTTTTTGGTTTTTCTTCTCTTGGGTGAAGGGTTGAGTGTAGTATTCCAACTCTCTTTTGAGGGGGGCTCCTTTGGAGCTAATAGCAATTTTATTGCTAAAGATCTCAATTGTAACAGATTGGTCGCTGGAGTATTTAATACCATTTTCAATAAGGTTTTTTAGGGCTGTATAGAAGAGCTCTCTATTGGCGATTAGTTCGAGTTTTTCGTGCTCTTTCACTTTAATATTTTCGGTTTGCAACTCCTCTTTTATTGTTCCAATAAGCTCTTTTATATCGATACTCTCTAACACTAAATTGCTAAATTGTGATTGGAATTTGTCGATATTGGCTAACTGTTTAACTATATTGTTCATATCGTTAAGGGTTGTTATAAGCTCCTCTTTCTCTTTTTTGTTGTTTGTTTCGATCATATTGGCTAAGAAGAGTGCTTTTGTAAGTGGGGTTTTAAGCTCATGCATAATGTTTCGCATAAAGAGGTGTTTTGATTCGATAAGGTATCTGATATTCTCTATGGCTTGGTTAAAGTTTTCGCTAATAGCACCAATTTCATCTTGGGAGTTGATGTTGTTGTAGAGGGTAAAGTCCCCCTTTTTGAATTTGGTAATATTCTCATTAAGAATTTTGAGTGGTCTTAGTTTCAAAAGTAAAAGAAGATAGAGGAGTGCTAAAAGAGAGAGGACTCCTAAAGCTGCGATAATAATTTTTGAGAAATCATATTGCCGCATTGGGTCGTCTCGAAAGATAACATTGAGGTTATAGTTTTTAATAGAGATATAGATCTTATCTTTATAGTTATAGATATCCATTGTGGTGTGGAGGGTTGTGGTGTGCATGAGTCTATTTGCCTGCTCTAAAATCTCTGATCTCTTTTGTTTATTGGCTACCTCTTTAGCATTAAGCTGCTTTTGAAAGAGCTCTTTAAGCTGCTCTTCATTCATGTTTTGAATATTTTGCAAAAGGAGGGCGTAGCGATCTTTTTGGGTATTTAGGTAGTGTGCTTTGTCGATTTGGAAGTAGATATAAAGGAGTATCCCAAAGAGCAGCAGGCTCATTGCAAAGATAAGGTTTAAGAATGTAAAGAGAGAGATTCTTTTCATGTTACAAGCTTGTATCCAAGGCCGCGGACACTTTGGATATAGTTTTTCTCATCGATTGCTTTGAGTTTTTTGCGAATATAAGAGATAAGCACATCGATATTTTTTAGTCCTGCATCATCATCGATATGGGGGCTAGAATAGATCATATCCTCTCTTGAGACAACGCCACCATTTCGTTTGATAAGGAGTGAGAGAATATCAAACTGGGCTAAAGTTAAATCGAGCGGCTTCCCATGGAAAAGAATAGTGTGCTCATCCTCTTTGACCTCAAAGAGTTTTTTTGGTTTTGGAGCCCCTTTTTTGTAGCGAGAGATCACACTTTTTATGCGGGCTGCTAACTCTCGTGGGTCATAAGGTTTTGGCATATAGTCATCGGCTCCCTTCTCGAAGCCTTTGATTTTATCGAGTATATCATCGCGAGCACTCGAGATTATTATAGGAATATCGGCTATGGCTTTTATCTTTTGTATGAGATCGAGCCCATCAATATCGGGGAGGGTAAGGTCGAGGATAAGTAGCTCATACTCGTTTGGCTTTTGAAGTTTTTGAAGAAGCTCCTCTCCTGAGCTTACATTATCAAGATAGATATCGTATTTGAGAAGAAAGCGATAGATAAGATCTGCTAAGGCTTCATCATCTTCAACCATTATAATTTTCAATTTCTCTCCCTCGTAATAAGCTTAGAGCTCAGAGCCTAGAGCTTAGAGCTCTCTGTTTTTGTATGGATTCTCTTTCATATAAAGTGGCAAGCCACGCCTCTAGCTCTTTGCCCTATGCTCTTAGCTTCTTTTCTGTTCTTCTAGATCCAAAAAGTAATCATAGAGTTTTTGTTTGTCTATTTTATTCTTTGCACCCTTATAGATATTCTCCTCTAATGCTTTGAGTGTTTGTGCAATCACTTCATTATCATTTGCGTATGGCAAGAGGATATCAAAGAGCTTTTTGTTATCTTTAGTATTTTTAATTCGTTTAATTATATCATTTTCTTTTTTTCTTTTGCCTCTATTTTTGAATCGATTATAGAGAATAACTGCACTTGCCCCTAAGAGAAGTCCTGCAATAAAGAGTATATACTTTAGAGCAGGATTTTTTTCGACCTCTACTTTTTTGGTAATAACTTTTGGCTCAGTTTTTGTACTCTCTTGTACTCCATTGGCTGTCTCTACTTTCGCAGTGGTTGGTGTAGTTGTAGTGCTGCCACCAATTACTGCAATAGAGATTGGTTCCGTTTTGACTGTTTTTATCCTATTCTCTTTTTTGCTAAAGAATTGTAGCTTTATTGGTGGTATTGTATAGTTTCTATCGGCAATAATGGCTATCTTTTGGCTAAATATACCCCCATACTCTCCATTTTTTAGAAATGACTCTATTTTTGGTTTATCGGCATAGACAACTGCATTTTCGATATTGAGATCAAACTTTTGTACATCATCGATATTGCCAACGCCTTCAACTTTAATTGTTAGATTGACCGGTTTATTTGCATAGACACTCTTTTTATCAACAGTAGCAGAGATGGTAAAGTCTCCAAAGAGCTCTAAACCATTTGGCAGCGGTTCTACTTGAATTGCTAAATCATTTGAGTAAACCTTTTTCCATTTGAGTTCAGAGAACATAGAGTTAAAGAATGGGTCATTAAAGAAGTTATCACTTATTGAACGCTGTACAAATTTACCAATATTGGCAATAATTGGTTTAATATGGAACTTGCCAGGCTTTTGGGCAAAGATAAGGTAGTCATACTCAGTGACAATATAGTTCCCCTCTTGATACTGTTTTTGATCTCTTAGTTTTTTTACCCAAAAGTTATCGATTTTTGGTTCACTAATATTGATTTTATCAGCTTTGGCATCGAATCGCTGCTTATAGAGAATTTTGAGTTGTGTACTCTGGCCTACTTTGAGGTTGCTCTTATTAACTTTGAGTTCAAGGATGTATGGATCACCATTTGTAGCAGCTTGCGGCTCTAAAATAGTGATCTTTTTAGGCTTTGTAGTATAGATTTTGCCATCGATTGTTACATTAAAAGAGGGAATTGTAACCTCTTTGTCTGGCTTAAAGACATAGCTTTTGGCATATGTTTTTGTGACATTGCCATTAATTATATTAATTGAAGAGCTTGTGCCATTTGGATGCACACTAAAGCCTTCGATCTCTTTGATTGTTGGAAAATCGATGTTATTGCCACTAGCTCGTATAGTAAACTTGGCATAATCTCCTTTATAGATTGTAGGTGTGTTTACCTCTAGCTTTACACTTGAAGCATAGAGGCTAAATGTAAAGAGTATCAGTAAAACTATTTTACCAAGGTGTTGTTTCATGCTTTTTTTCTCCTTTTCTTAATGGTAACATGAGGGTATTAACCTCATTTTGGTTCAGTAGCTTTTGCCATTTTCGCTCTTCCATATCTGAGATTGGAACTTTTTTAAGTTTTGCTTGCTGTAACTTTGGAGCTTTTTGTTTCTCTTTTTTCTTTTGCTCTTTTTCTCTCTGAGTTTGCGACATCTGCTGCTCTTTCTTCTTTGCTTGCTCTTTCTTTTGCTCTTGCTGCTTTTTTTGCTCTTCTTTCTTCTTTTGATCTTGCTTACTCTTTTGATCTTGCTTACTCTTTTGATCTTGCTTACTCTTTTGATCTTGCTGCTGCCGATCTTTTTGTCTCTCTCTCTTTTGCTGATCTTGATTTTGCTTTTTCTGATCGCTCTTTTGATTCTTCTTTTGCTCTTTTTTCTTATCTTGATTACTCTTATCAGATTTATTTTGATTTTTTTGTTGATTATTTTTATTTTGTTTATTTTTCTTATCGTTCTTCTTGTTTTTATTATTTTTCTTTTGATTTTTCTTTTGCTGCTGCTGTTTCTTCTTCTCTCTCTTTAAAAGATTTAAGTTGAATCGTGTCTCTTTATCCTCTTTAATCTTGAGTGCCTGCTCATAAGCTTTAATAGCTTCATCAATTTTACCTAAATGGGCAAGAGTGTTGCCCATATTGTGCAGCTTTTTAAACTCTAAATCTTTACTCTTGATACTCTTATAGAGATCAAGTGCCTCTTGATACTTTTTTGCTTTGTAGAGGCTATTGGCACGGTCATACTTTGCTTGGTCGCTTTGAAGATACCCATACTCTTTTGCTGCCTCTTGGTAGTTGCCATCTTTGTATGCTCTATCTGCTTTTTTAAGATGGTAAAAATCTAAGACTCCACCAAACAAGATGCTATTCAATATTATGAGGATTGCTATAGATCTCATAGGCTTCTCCTTTTTAGTGGGAGTGAAAAGAGGCTTAAAGCAAGAAGCAAGAGAGCTACACTTAATGGAACAATAAAGAGTTCTCTTTTATCAATAATGGTATCTTTACTTTCACTATCGGCTTTAAAGCGGCTTTGCATTGCTGTAATTAGTGCTTTAATGTCATCTTTTTTGAGTGATTGTTCCATATAGGCACCTCCTGTTTTGAGTGCTAACTCTTTGATTTTAGAGTTGAGTTTTACAACTACAATATTTCCGTTTCTATCTTTAACAACTCCATTTGTACCCCTCATGATGCCCCCTTTTTTGGTTCCGACACCATAGATAAACACGGTTATATTGTGGGTCTTTGCATACTCTATCTCTTGCGAGAAATCTTTTTGATCGCCACCATCTGTAAAGAGGAGTAAAATCTTATTCTTTTGGTTTTGCAAAAGGTCGTTTGCACTCTTAAGGGTTGCTAGAATATCGGTTCCTCTTAGGCTTACACTCCCCATCTGCATATTTTTAGCTAAATACTTTAATGAGTGGAAATCCTCAGTTAAAGGCGAAACTAAAAATGTCTGCGAACTAAAGCCAATAAGGGCAACTTTTGTATTTTTTAAATAGGGGAGCATATCGATAAACTTCTTTTTTGCAAACTCAAATCGAGAAGGATAAACATCATTTGCAAACATCGATTGCGATATATCAATAGCTGTAACCATGCTTAGAAAATTCGATTTTACCTCTATCTTTCCATTATTAATAATAGGTCTTGCTAGGGCAATGACCATAAAGGCAAAGCTTCCTATTAAGAGAAGTGAACGCATCTTATTGTTAATAGAGCCGTTATTTATGCGAATCTTCTCTAGAATCTCTTTTTTAAATATTTTGCTAATATCATTTTTTTTCTCTTTTGTAAAAAGGAGCATCGGCAGGATTACTAGTAACCCCCACAGATACTCGCTATGGTAAAATTCAAACATCATCACTCCTTATTGAGTAGATAGAAGTAGAGGAGCAAAAAGAGCATCGCTACGGTAAGCGGATAGGCAAAATAGTAACTCTTCTTAATATATTTATTGCTCTTAATTTCACTCTTCTCTAACTTATCGATTGTACGATAGACCTCTTGTAACTTTTGGACACTATTGGCACTAAAGAATTTACCTCCAGTCTCTTTGGCAATTTTTTGTAGCACTTCAGGATTGTAATCACCTGGAGCACCAATACCGATTGTATAGACTTTAATCCCATACTTTTTAGCAGTATTAATTGCTACATCGAGTGGAATTGTATTGGTGTTATCGATTCCATCTGTTAGTAAAATGGCAATCTTCTCTTTTGCATTTGAGCTCTTAAAGAGGTTTGAGCTTAAAAAGAGTGCCTCATAGAGTGCAGTTCTGTTTACACCGGCAATTCCAACCTCGAGGCGGCTTAAGAGCCTTTTGATACTCTTCTTATCGTATGTTAGTGGTATGGCAACATAGGCAAAGTCTGCAAAGATACTTAAGCCTATCTTATCGTGGACTCTTTGGTCGATAAATTGGCTAACAATTGCTTTAACGATACCAAATTTATTGTTTTGCTGCATACTCCCACTTGCATCTAAGATAAGAGAGATCTCATACCCTTTATCCTCTTTATTGACTATCTCATCTTGCTTTATTGGGCTTGCTAAGGCAATGATAGTAAGGAGCACCATAAAAAACTTTAAGAGTGTTAAGGTAAGACGGCTTCTTCTTGTCGCCTTTTTTAAAAGCTTAACATTTGGAAAGAGGAGTGCAAGCTTTTTTGGTTTGCAAAGTTTCAAGCAGAGCAAAAAAGGAACAGTTAAGAGGAGTAGATATGGGTACTCGAATGTAAAATTATGAAACATCTTTTATTCCTTTTATAAATGCTTTTATTCTCTCTACAAGCTCTTTTGGCAGTGCTTGCGTCTCTTTTTTATATTTATAGGGCTCTAGTGCTTTCTCAATTGCTTCAAACTCTAGCTTATTGCTCTCATTTACAAAGTGGTACCCATCGACACTAAAGCTATAAGCCACCTCTTTTGTATTTGTAGAATCAAGGTTTTTGAGCCGCTTTAGAGCCAACTCTTTGGGTGTAGCTTTTTTGCTTCTTTTTACCCTTGTAAAGTATTTATAGAGTATAAATCCTAAAAGCAGCAAAATCGAAGCAACAATAGCAATAAAGATATACAAAGAGTTATCGGGTACTGCTACTACTCCCTTAATATCTTTAAGTTGCGATAGGGTCTGTTCTAATTGATTCTTCACGACTTACCCCTTAATTATTTGCGTTAATCGAAGATAGACATCTTCATCAGTATAGATTTTTCCACTAGCAATGCCGTGCTTGCTAAAGTGCTCAAAGAGTGCATTATCTTGAGCTTTGAGCAACTTTGCATACTCATTGGCACTCTGACTATTCATAGTTACCTCGGTGTGGCTAAAATCGATTGGCGAAACAAATTCAAAATCGCCTCGTATTTGTGGATTCTCTTCGAATCTATCACGCACAACAAGAGCATAGAGCTCATGCTTATAAGCGATTGAACTTAAATCGATATTGTCGCCATAAAAGTCGCCTACTAAAAAGATAAGTGATCGCTCTTTAAAAACTGTGTTGATATACTCACAGAGCTTATTGTAGTCGACCTCTTTTTTTAGGCAATCTTCACTAAAGACTGCTTCGCTTATTTGATAGACTGCTCCAAGCTGCTTTGATGGAGGGATAAATTTCTCCTCTTTAGTGCTAAATATAAGTGAGCTGAGCCTATTGTTATTTTTAATAGAGGAGTAGGCAAGTGTTGCAATAGTCTCTGTTGCTACTTCTTGCTTTAAACGCATTGTCCCAAAGTGGAGGCTGCCGCTAGCTAAGAAGATAATAAGAATATTGAGCTCTCTATCGATATTAAAGATATTAACCTTTGTAGCACCAGTTTTTGCGGTTGCTTTCCAGTTTATCTTTTTGACATCATCGCCAAACTCATACTCTTTAATTTCGCGAAAATCGAGACCATCTCCTTTGAGCTTTGTTAGTGTATCGCCGCTGCTGCTGAAAACATCTTTTTTGGCTCGGATGAGGATCTCTTGCAATCTAGCTTCCATAGAAAACCTCTTTATGGTTTTTTAATCTGCATCAATATCTTTTTAATGATATGATCTGTATCGATATTTGCAGCTTGTGCTTTGTAGTTTAAGATGATTCTGTGTCTAAGAACAGAAGGAGCCACATAGCTAACATCAAGGGGTGTAACATAATCATTCCCACGTAAAATTGCATAAGCACAGCTTGCTTTATAGATATCGATACTTGCCCTTGGGCTTGCCCCATACTCTATAAATTCACTAATATCTTCGATGCTATACTCATTAGGGAAGCGTGAAGCAAAGATGATTTTAAGCATATACTCTTTCACTGCCTTATCGACATGAATTGTAGTTAGTTGCTTTTTAAGCTCTATAATATCCTCTGCAGTAGCAACTTGATTAATTGCACCAAAGCCTTTTACAACAACTCTATCGACAATCTCCATCTCCTCTTCAAAGCTGTTGTAGCCGACATTCTCTTTGAGCATAAATCGATCGAGTTGTGCCTCTGGAAGACGGTAGGCACCCTCTGACTCCACTGGGTTTTGTGTAGCCATAACTAAGAAGGGCTCTGGTACTTTAAAGCTTCTATCGCCAATGGTGATTTGCCGCTCTTGCATAACCTCAAGAAGAGCTGCTTGTACCTTTGCTGGAGCTCTGTTAATTTCGTCTGCTAAGAGCAAGTTTGTAAATGCCGGCCCCTTTTTTATAGAAAATTCTCCACTTTTTGGATTATAGATTTCTGTACCTGTTACATCGCTTGGTAGGAGGTCTGGGGTAAACTGCACCCTCTTAAAATCGACACCTAATGCTTTTGCTAGAGCATTAATTGCGGTTGTCTTTGCAAGTCCTGGGACACCCTCGACAAGGATATGCCCATTTGCAATTAATCCAATTAAGAGTGCATCGATTAGTCGCTCATGTCCAACGATTACTTTTTTAATCTCATTTTTAATTTCGTTAATTTTACTGCTCATTTCTATCCTTCGTAGAATATTTTGTAGCAAGTATAGTGGGTATGGGTTAATGGTTGGTTAAGAGGTAAAGCTAAAAGCTAAAAGCAGAAAGCTTGAAGTACAAATTTGGTTATTGTGTCATTAAAAAAAGTACTAGGAGGAAAATAAAATTTGAGTTAAATAATGATGTTGGAGTTTGAGTAAGCTCTTAACTCTTAGCTTTAAGCCCTGAGCTCTAGGCTCTGAGCTTTTTATTAGAAGTTATAAGAAGCACCGACATTAACCATATCGATTTTGATATTTTTGTTTCCTGTCTTTTTGAGTGGTCTTAGGTACTCCACATAAACTCCAAGTCCATCTTTTCTCCCCTCAACTTTTTTGTTAAAGGTATACTCGGCACCTGCACCCCATGCAAAACCTTTATAAGATTGCTTGAGTGTTTCACACTCAGTTTTTCCATATCCTAAAAGGGCATAGATATCAAAGTGTTCATTTACAGGGTATGTTGGTTTAATGTAGAGTCCATAGTGCTTAATTGTTCGATCTTTATCACCCCATGGAGTATAGATATATCTCCCCTCAATGCCGATATATTCATTATAGTTATATCCTAACTTTAGGTGTACACCATAACTTTTACCATTTCTTACCCTACTTGTTGATCCATCTGAGAATTTTACTGATGTATCACACTGGCAAGATGACTTCGCATAAGTTAAACCGCCACCAATATAGAGCCCTAGTGGTGGTACTACTTCAACTGGAACCGGTATTGGTTCAACTGGAGCTGGAATGTAGTTCTTTCCTGCATGTGCAGAGATCGAAAGAGCTGCAATAGCTGCTATTGCTAATCTCATTTTTTTCATTGTATATCCTTTTTATGGTTTTAAAGATACACAATAGTAACATTTCAAAAATAAAAATTAACTGAAAGTTAATGAAAATATGTAGATAAAATGGGACTATGTAGAAGAATCAACTCTTCTACATAGCTGAAGGAGAAGAAAACTCAATAGCAGTTTCTCTTAGAAGTGATAAGAAACACCTGTACTTAGCACATCAGTTTTAATTGTTTTTGCACCACTCTTCTTAATTGGTCTAGAGTACTCTGCGTAGATACCAAAGCCATCTTTAGCACCCTCTTTTTTCTCGCTGAACATATACTCTCCACCAAGACCCCATGCAAAGCCTTTTTCATCTAAGTTATGGTATTCACATTTAGTTTTACCATATCCAAGAAGTGCATAGACATCGAAGTTATCTGTAACTGGAGCCATTGGCTTAAGGTAGATACCGTAGTGCTTCATAGTTTTATCTTTATCACCCCATGGAGTGTAGAGATATCTTGCCTCAATACCAACATACTCATTGTACTCATATCCACCTCTTAGGTTGATACCATAAGATTTACCTGAACTTTTACCTCTCTGTACACCACTAGTAGTTTGAATTGGTGCACATTCGCAAGAAGTTTTTGCGTAAGTTAAACCACCACCAACATATAATCCTAATGGAGGAAGTACAGTTGGCTTTTCTGGAGCCGGAGCTTCTGGTACCGGTAATGGTGGTACTGGAGCAGGTGCAACATTCTTCCCTGCAAATAGTGAACTACTTAAAGCTGTAGCAGCTATAACTGAAAAAATTACCTTTTTCATGACAGACCTTTCCTTGTTTATATAAAGATTATGCTATAATCTAAAGGTGTCTTTTAAAGACACAACTCCATTTTAAAACCCTTCCCAGTTTTAATGTAAGAAGCAGAGTTCCTAAAATGCTTCTTACATTTTTTAATATGGGAATACCATATTGTATAATATTAAACTTTTATCTAAACTTAAATTGTTGCAAAATTTAAATAAATTGTTAATTTTTTATTAATTTTCCCACTCCTCTTTTGCTCCAAAAGTTCTGACTTTATTACACTATATATAAAGAAATGGAAATGAAGTGAGATTTCCTACTTCTCTTTGGGAACTGTAAAGTTTTGAATGCAAAGGGCGTCAAACCAAACTTTTCGTTGGAATTAGCAAAGATTTGGAAAATGTCCTAGACGAAATGATTTGCTAAAGGTTGTTAATCTCTCAATGTAAATTTTGGGTTCAAAACTCCCCCTAATAGAAAATTAGATATAATCTTCCGATTTATTTTATTAGTTAGAGTAGAAGGAATTTGAGTATGCTTTTATTTACCCCAGGTCCAACACCTGTACCAGAGGCTGCAAGATTAGCGATGGCAGAGCCTACACTGCACCATAGAACACCAGAGTTTGAGGCTATCTTTAAAGAGGCGAGAGAGTCTCTCATTAAACTTTTTGGAATGGATGATGCAGTAATGATTGCTGGTTCAGGTACTGCTGCAATGGAAGCATCTATCATAAACCTTTGCAAAGATAAGGCTTTAACAGTAAATGCTGGAAAGTTTGGGGAGCGGTTTGGAAAGATTGTAAAGGCTCATGGAAAAGAGTTAGTAGAGCTTAAGTATGAGTGGAACACACCAGCATCTGTAGAGGATGTCTTAAAAGTACTCGATAAACATAGCGATATCGATACCTTTGCTATACAGGTATGCGAGAGTGCAGGTGGATTGCGACATCCGGTTGAAGAGATTGCCGCAGCCATTAAGGCGAAAAATCCTAATATAATGGTAATTGCAGATGGAATTACAGCAGTAGCGGTAGAGCCAATTGATGTTAGCAATATAGATATTTTGATTACAGGGAGCCAAAAGGCGTTGATGCTTCCACCAGGGCTAGCAATGCTAGGAATCAGCTCTGCTGCAATCGAGCGAATAGGTGAGGGGAGTGGTTACTACCTAAATTTAGCAAGCGAACTTGCAAAGCAGCGGAAGAATACAACAGCCTATACAGCGGCAACAACACTTATTATTGGACTCAATAAGATCTTTGAACTTATCGAAAAGAGTGGTGGAACCGAACTACTCTATAGAAGAACGGCTGCAAGATCAAAAGCACTCTTAGCAGCACTACAAGCTATTGGTTTAGAGATCTATCCAAAAGCACCTGCAAAAGCTATGGCAACAATAATTGACCCAAATGCAGAGGATATTAGAAAATTACTAAAAACAAAATATAGTGTCAATGTAGCAGGTGGGCAAGATCACCTCAAGGGTAAGATCTTTAGAATAAACAATATGGGGC
>JALVWQ010000061.1 GCA_027034975.1 Campylobacteraceae bacterium | reverse complement strand
TATGGAATAGTCATATTCCAAAGTTGCATTAGACTGCATATAGCCCTCCTAAATAAGATTTTTTTGTTACAGAGTAACAGTAACAGTTTGATTATATGCAATCTTTTCTATATTTTCACTTAAAAAATATATTTAAATTTTAATTATTTTTTATAAGACTACTTTAAGAAATATGCTTTTTTTTGAAATTTTGGAGTACAAAAAAAGTTTTACACTATTATCTTGCAGTAAATGAGTACAATATATGGGCAAAAATTATGCTTTGCCCTTTGCTTTTTGTATTTGATTTATATAGAGATAATCGATATTTATTACTCTCTCTTTGGGTAGATACGTAGCAGTCTTCTTTAAAACTTCTTCAAAATTGTCAAAAAGATAGTTTGCGAGAGATCCTGGAATTGGGTTAATCTCATTGAGATAGACCTCATTATCAATAACAAAAAAGTCACATCGAATAATTGCGCCTCTAAAGAGAGGATCGTATATCTTTTGAAAACTCTCTCTAATTTTTGAAGCAATAACCTCATCTATATTTGCTTCGTTTACACGCTCATCTCGACTAAAGTCCATATACTTTTTATCAAAATCTAAAAACTCCTCTTTCTGGGGCTCCTCTATAAGTGAAAGATACCACTCTTTTGCGTAACTTCCTGCTAAGTTATACTCTTTTATACCCTCAATAAACGGTTCAATCAATACCTCATCATCAAACTCAAAAGCAACATCTAAAGCGTAGTTAAGCTCTTGCTCACTCTTAACTATCGAAACCCCTATCGAGCTCCCAAGCCGTACAGGTTTAATGATTACTGGGTATTCAATCTCAATATTGCGATCGGCGCCTCTTTTAAGTGTGGTATAGCTAATCGTCTTTACCCCTAAATGCTCTGCTAAAAACTTCGTATAGAGTTTATTAAAACTTAAAACACTCGCCTCCACTCTTGGCCCAACATACTCAACACCAAAGAAGTCAAAGAGAGCAGCAATTTTACCATCTTCCCCATCTCTTCCATGAATAAGGTTAAGTGCAAAGTCAAAATCGACTCTTTTGCTCCCAAGCATAGAAGGTATTGTAAAGCCACCCTTTTGTAGTGTTACTTTTTTACTCTTTTTTTGGTACTCTTTTGTGCTAAAAAACTTCGATTTCATATTTTGCGGCTCTATAAGATAAAACTCTCTATTAGCATCAACAAAAATAAAAAGAGGCGTTAACTTTTTTAAAACACCCTTAAGTGTAATCGCACTTACAATACTTATCTCATGCTCAAAACTAGAGCCACCAAAAATAATTGCTACCTTCATTCTCTACCTTTAACTCTATTTATTTCACTCTACTCGCAAACTCTTTAAATACATAGGCACTCTCGTGTGGGCCTGGGCTTGCCTCTGGGTGGTGTTGTACAGAGAAGACCTCTTTATTTTTATACTTAATCCCCTCTATTGTATTATCAAATAGGTTAACATGAGTTACCTCAGCTACCTCGGTAATACTCTCTGGCACATTATAGTTGTGGTTTTGTGCAGTAATCTCTACTTTGCCCTCGCTATTTTGTACTGGGTGGTTCCCACCATGGTGCCCAAACTTTAATTTGTAAGTATTAAATCCGTGAGCAATAGAGAGCATCTGGTGCCCAAGGCAGATGGCAAAGATTGGAATATCAGCATCTAGAAGCTTTTGCGTTATTGCCTTTTGTTCCTCTAAAACAAGTGGATCTCCTGGACCATTCGATAGGAATACCCCACCAATTTCACCACTATTAAACTTCTCTATCACCACTTCTGCACTCGTATCTGCTGGAACAACCTCTACCTCTAGCCCCGCTGTTACGAGTTCGTTTAAGATATTTCTTTTAATACCAAAATCGTACGCTACTATCTTTTTTGTAGTTGTAGGTTTTGTGTACTCAAATGTTCTTGCATCATATTTCCCTACACTGTGTGTATATGGCTCTTTTGTAGTAACCTCTTTAATGTAGTTAATCTCTGCAATCTTTGGTGATGAAGCTAAAATCTTAGCTAACTCCTCTTTATCGCTTATCTCTGTAGAGGCTACCATCTCCATAGCTCCTTGATCTCTAAGCATCTTTGTTAGGTAGCGAGTATCTACATCACAAATTCCAATAGTACCATTGCTTTTTAAGAGTTCCTCCAGGCTCCCTTCGCTTCTGAAGTTAGAGGGTCTTGCTTGGTAGTTACGAACAATAACACCTTTACAGTAGACACTCTCTTTGAGGTTCTCGAAATCTTCACTATTTATACCTACATTTCCAATCTCTGGCATAGTAAAGGTAATAAACTGCCCAGCATAGCTTGGATCGGTAATAATCTCTTGGTAACCTGTAAGCGATGTATTAAATACCACCTCTCCAAATGCTGTACCCTCTGCACCAAAACTTGTAGCCTCTAAAAAGAGACCATTTTCAAAATATAGATAGACTTTTTTCATAACTGCTCCCTCTCCTACAACATGCCGCGACGAATTAACTCTTCTTGGAAGTATCGCTCATAGAGTATCTCGTAATCGTTGCTTCCTGGTGGAATCTCGTCTCTTTTTGCTAGTAACTTATTGTAGACAATATCATCTATCTCATCATACGATTTTGCATACTCTTGAAACGCTTTAAAGATAATATTCTTTACCTGATTATCATTTACTTCATACTCAATCAGATACTCTTCGTAGAGTTCATCAAGTATCTTATGAGAGAGGTCACTATAGCGATCGTCATAATTCATAATGATTCCATACTCTGGAGCAAGTCTCTTTTTAATCATAAAGAAGAGTTGTCTATCATCAGCTTGCTGTAACTCGATCTCATCATAATTCTCTTCGATAATCTCTTTTACTTTTCCATCGAGCTCTTTTTCTCTTTTGAGGTTCTCTAAGATAATTTTATCTGCAGCCTCTACAACGGCCTCTTTCCCTTTTAAAAGCTTAACGAAGGGAGCTTTTATTAAATCTACCGCAATCTTACCCGCAACAAATCTACTCTGGTTTGGCTTTAGTCTCATAAAAACTCCTTAATCTCTTATAATTGTATCGTCACGATCTGGCGATGTAGATATTATACCAATTTTTGCTCCACATAACTTTTCGAGTGCCTCTATATACTCTTTTGCCTCTTGTGGCAAGGCATCATACTCTCTAGCACCTTTACTTTGTTGCCACCCTTTAAAAGTTTTATATACCGGTTTTACACCATCGAGTGTGTATGGTACATAATCTATCTCTTTTCCTTCAAACTCATACCCCACACACACTTTAATCTCATCTAAACCATCTAATACATCAAGCTTCATCAGAGAGATATTACTCACACCATTTAAGCGAACAGCGTGCTTCATAGCAACTGCATCAAACCAGCCGCATCTTCTTGGTCTGCCTGTTGTTGTGCCAAACTCGTGACCTTTCTCGCGTAGATAGTTACCATCTTCGCCTAAATCCTCACTTGGGAAAGGGCCATTCCCAACACGCGTACAATAAGCTTTTGCAATCCCTACAACCTCTCCTATTGTGTGTGGTGCAATCCCTAAACCACTACAAGCTCCAGCACTCACTGTTGTAGAGCTTGTTACATATGGGTAGGTTCCATGATCAATATCGAGCATTGTCCCTTGAGCTCCCTCTAAGAGCACTCTCTTTCCAGAATCTAAAGCATCCCAGACTACAAGAGTTGTATCGGTAATATACTCTCCTAATGCCTCTTTATACTCTTTTAACTCTGCTAAAAGCTTAGCTGCATCTGGAGTCTCTACTCCCATAGCATCAAAGACTGGCTTATTGATTGCAAAGTAGTTCATAATATCATCACAGAGCTTTTGGGGATTGAGCAACTCACCTACTCTATGACCAACTCGTGTAATCTTATCGCCATATGCTGGCCCAATGCCTTTACCAGTAGTCCCAATAGCTTTATCGCCTTTAAGTCGCTCTCTTGCTTGGTCGATCTTAGCATGGTATGGAAGCAAGAGATGAGCTTTATCTGAGATAACTATTCTCCCTTTAATATCCTCAAACTGTTTGAGCTCTTTAATAAAGTCTTTTGGCGAAAGTACTACACCATTCCCAACAACATTTAAAGCCCTCTTATTAAGTACGCCTGATGGTACTAAGTGGAGTGCATACTTTTTACCATCAGCTACAATTGTATGTCCTGCATTATGCCCACCAGCAAAACGACACACCAAATCATACTCTTGTGCTAAATGATCTACAATCTTTCCTTTTCCCTCATCTCCCCATTGGAGTCCTACTATTACATCTGCTTTTTGCATCTAAACCCTTTGCATCTTTTTTGCTATTACGGTATCGGTATAAATTGCAAAACCGGCACCTTCTATATCTTTAATAGTGTAATTCCCACCTGTTGCGAGCAATTTTTCTCCTCTAAAGGCTCGAAAAACCAAGGAGTTGTAGTAACGAATTGGTGCATAATAGAGTGGAGAGACTAAAATATCTCTCTTCTTCAAATCTTTTGTTACTTCAACTATTTTTGTTAGTTCTGCTGCAATATCCTCTGGATAGATAGAGAGGTCATCTAAATCCTCTAATCGCTCTACTCCAACAAGTGCTTCGATCCATGGATAGTTACTCTTTAATATCTTCTCTAGACGGATCGACTTAATATCCTCTAAATCAAAACCATACTTCTTGACTAAAAGGTGTGCTATTGCAATATTTGCCACCTGAAAATTATAGCGTAAGTCAAGCTCCTCTAAGAGCTCTATTGCAACTGTTGCAGCTTCCCTAAAGGTACCATCTATAATCTCTACCCCAATTTGATACTGCTCAGTTGTTGGGTAGGCAAAAATTGGCTGTATATAGAACCACCTTTTAATATTTTCACTTCGGCTAAGCCGTTTTGTTGCAATCCGCACAACATCAACCGTTGCATCTGCACGGAGACTCACTTGGCTATTGTGTGCATCATTTACGCGAATTAAGAGACTACTATCGCTTAAGCCCTCGTGTTGGTGGTACGAAAAGAGTGGTGTTACAATTTCGCTAAAGCCCTTTGCCTCTAAAAAGAGAGCACTTTGGCTCTCGATTGCTCGCTTTAACTTCGCACTCTCTCCAAAGTAGAGGCGACTCCCACTTGGAATTTCGTGTTCAAAGATCATCTATGCAAGCTCCTCTCTAAGAGTTTGCGAAAAGATCTTTACAGCCTCACCACTATAGACTCTGCGACCCAAATCTGCCAAAGCACTCTCTACAGCATCAACAACCCAGAGCATCTCATTTGTCTCAATAAGCCCCATATTGTTTATTCTAAAGATCTTACCCTTGAGGTGATCTTGCCCACCTGCTACATTGACACTATATTTTGTTTTTAGTAATTTTCTAATATCCTCTGCATTTGGATCAATTATTGTTGCCATAGCTTTTGCAGGTGTTTTTGGATAGATCTCTAAACCAATAGCTTTAAGTGCTGCTAAGAGTGCTTTTGATCTTGCAGCCGTTCTTCTATAGAGCAGTTCCATACCACCACTCTTTTCGATAAGTTCAAAGATCTTATTGAGTCCAATAATAAGCGTTGTTGCCGCTGTATAGGCTGTTGTATTCTTCCGCTGCTTTGCAAGTTCGCTTGCTAAATTTAGGTAGTAACCACTCCCCTCACCTATTCGCTCTATTGCAGCAGAGCTAATTCCTAGCATTGCTAAACCAGGAGGAAGCATCAACGCCTTTTGGCTCCCTGTAATCAAAATATCTATATTGCTAACATCAATTGGCTCTACCGCCACTGCTGTAATTCCATCTGCAATTACCATTATATTAGGATTTTTTGCCTTAATGGCTGCGGCAATCTCTTCAACCGGATGTCGCAATCCACCTGCACTCTCGCATACCTGTATAGCAAAGGTATCGATATCGCTATGCTTATCGAGTGCTTTTATAACATCCTCTACAGATGCTGGTGTGTTCCACTCATACTTAAGCTCTACTAACTCTTTTCCATGAGCCTTTACAATCTTTCCAAACCGCTCCCCAAACTTTCCAGCATTTACTGTTAAAGCCTTATCTT
>JALVWQ010000060.1 GCA_027034975.1 Campylobacteraceae bacterium | reverse complement strand
AAGTGCAAAAGATGATCCTGCACTTATCGAAGAGCCAGAGTGGGGTAAAAAGCTTGGGTTACCAGTAGATAAAAATCTCTACGGAATGCCTTCCCCATATGAGCACAATGTACAAAGAAGAGTGCATAAACTACTCTCGTCTGGTGATATGTACGCTTCTGTTGCAATGTGCCCAATTCAAGATTTAGATGGAATTATTACACCAAATGGTCTCTTCTTTAACAGAGCACACGGTGGTGTTGCTATTGTTGATCCGAATGAGTATAGACTTGTTATTCATGGTTTAGTAGAGAAGCCATTGGTTTTAACACTTGATCAACTCAAGAGATACCCTAGTGAGTCAAGAATTCACTTTATTGAGTGTCCCGCAAATGGTTCTACTGGGTGGAGATCACCACAGTTTAATACGCTTCAGTTTATGAAGGGTATGATGAGCCAGGCAGAGTGGACAGGTGTTAAGCTATCTGTGCTTCTTAAAGATGTAGGTGTGAAGCCAACTGCAAAGTGGGTTTTAGCTGAAGGTAGTGATGATTCGCATATGGGTAGAACACTTCCAATCGAGAAGATAATGGATGATGCGATGCTTGTTTGGGCTCAAAATGGTGAAGCACTTCGACCAGAGCAGGGGTATCCAGTAAGATTACTTGTTCCAGGTTGGGAAGGTAACTTAAATGTTAAGTGGCTTAAGCGATTAGAGTTTGGCGACAAACCTTGGCATGCAAAAGAGGAGACTTCGAAGTATACAATGCTAACACCAACTGGTAAGGCTATAAGATACTTCTGGCCAATGGAGGTTAACTCTGTCATTACTAGCCCATGCCCAGATAAACCATGGACGGACCTTAAAAAGGGTGATATGGTTGAGATTCAAGGTTTAGCTTGGTCTGGACAAGGGACTATCAAGGGTGTAGATATTACTTTTGATGGTGGTAAAAATTGGGTAGAGGCGAGCCTTAAAGGTTTAGTACTTCCAAAAGCGTGGACACGATTTAGCTTTATCTATAAGTGGGATGGCAAGCCTATCGTTCTTGGTTCAAGAGCTTATGATGATGCTGGATTTGTACAGCCAACAATTACTGAAGAGGTTAGTAAAGTTGGTGTTGAAGGAATCTACCATAGAAATGCGATTGTAACTTGGGAAGTTACAGCAAAAGGTGAAGTGAACAATGTTCATGTAAGAGACTACAAAAAAGAGAGAGAGTCTATAGAAAAAATGCAAAAGGGGGCAAAAGATGCTTAAGTTAAATAGAAAAACAGTTTCAGTATTTGCAGCTGTTGCATTAGCGTTTACTGCCCCAGCATTTGCTGCAGAGAAAGAGGTTAAGGGTCCTAGCTTTAAAGAGAGAGCTGTAGATGGTGCGGTTGACTATAAAGTGAAAAACGGTACTTATGCTGGTGTATATAAGGTGAACCCTCAAAGAGATAAAGTAAAAGGTTTTGGCTATGGTAGAACACCAACAGCTAACGAGATTAAGGCTGGTGATATCGATGTAAGATATGATTGGCAAGGTCTTCCAGATGGTAAGGGTACTCCAGCAAAGGGTGATGAGCTTTATGCAAAGCACTGTATTATGTGTCATGGTGATTTTGGTGCAGGTGGAAAAGGGTATCCAGTGCTATCAGGGGGCGAAAAGAGCAGTTTAAAAAATCAGCTTCTAGATCCAGAGAGTGGAGATGAGCCACCGCATAGATCAATTGGTAGTTACTGGCCATATGCATCGACACTATGGTGGTATGTAAAAACTGCAATGCCATTCCCACACCCAATGAGTTTAACAAATGATGAGGTTTACTCTATCGTTGCATATCTCCTTTCGGTAAATGAAGTACAAGTAGGTGGCGAAGATTTAGATGACGATACTGTATTAGATAAGAAAAAACTTATGACTGTAGTGATGCCAAATGTAGATGGGTTCTACCCAGATGTAAATGGTAAAGATGGTTCGCTGAATATGAAGAAATTCTTAAGTGACCCTAAGAACTACGGAACGCAAACAGTAAGATGTATGAAAAATTGTAAACCTGGTGAGGTAGTACATATTAAAAACAGTCTTGATGATGGCATTATTCCGCCGGTTAGTGAAAAGAGAGATCTTCCAAAAGAGAAGAAGAGTAGCGGTGGCGATAACAAGTATGCGAAACTCTTTGAAAACAACTGTAACTCTTGCCATGGTAACAAAGCAATTGCACCAGTACCAGGTGATAAAGAGGCATGGGCACCTAGAATTAAGCAGGGTAAAGAGACGCTTTATACTCACGCTTTAAAAGGTTTCCAAGGTATGCCGCCAAAAGGTGGTACAAGTCTACCAGATGCTGATATTAAAGGTATCGTAGACTATATGGTAGAGAAGTCTAAGTAGGAGGAGCAAACCGCTGGGCTCTGAATCAGAGGATCCAGCAGAATTTGACAAGCTTAAATAGCGTCCAATCAAAATAAGCGACAAGTCGCGAGAGCCCTCTGCTGAAGAGGACTCAGCGTCAGCGTAGCTATCTGGGCTTTGCTCAAAAGCGTCCAATCAATAGAGCGACAAGGTCGCGAGGGCACCCCGCCGAGGGGGACTCAGCGTCAGCGTAGCTTTTGGGCTTTGCTCAGATAGCGTCCAATCAATAGAGCGACAAGGTCGCGAGGGCACCCCGCCGAGGGGGACTCAGCGTCAGCGTAGCTTTTGGGCTTTGCTCAAAAGCGTCCAATCAAAAGAAAGGAGATGGACATGAAAAGGTTATTAACATTTGCAACAATTGCTGCTTTTGCAAGTGGTGTTGCATACGCAGATACCGACTTAGTTAAAGAGGGTGAGAAGATCTTCAAAACTAAGAAAATCGGTAACTGTATTGCATGTCACGCAGCAAATGGTGTAAAGCTTGATGGTCCAGGAAGTTTAGGTCCTAAACTGCAAGGATTATCAGCATGGCCAGAGCAGGCATTATACGACAAAGTATATGATCCATATACGACAAATCCAATTTCAGCAATGCCACCATTTGGCAAAAATGGTGTGTTGAGTGATCATCAAATAAAAGCAGTAGTTGCTTTCTTAAAAACAATTAAATAAAACGATAAAGGAAACAGAGATGGAAAGAAGAAAATTTTTAGGTTTAGGTTTAGGTGTAGCGGCAGTATCATTAGCTCCAGTATCAGCAGTAGCGAAGAATTATAGAAAAGAGTTACCAAAAGTATGGACAATTAAAAATCCAGATAAAGAGAATGATCTATCAGGAGTAAACGAAGCGATTAAAGCTGTATTTGGTAGCGATAAGACAGAAAATAGTGGTGTAAAATTAAAAGCTCCAGATATTGCAGAGAATGGTGCAGTTGTTCCAGTAAGCTTCGCTTTAGAGAAAGCAAGCAAAGTAGCACTTTTCCAAACTGCAAACCCAGAGTCTACAGTTGCAATTTGGGATATTCCAGAAGCTGGTATTCCTGAGTATGGTGTAAGAATCAAAATGAAGAAAACTGGTACAGTTGTAGTTGTAGCAGAAGTAGATGGTAAACTATATAGAGCAGACAAAGTTGTAAAAGTTACAGCTGGTGGATGTGGTGGTTGATATCAACCTCTAGTGATAAATATTAAAGTGGCGTAAGTTGCGTATAGAGCGTTAAAAAATATAAAAAAGAAAATTAGATACAAAGGATAGATAATGAGAATTAAAGCAAAAGCAAAAGATGGTGTAGTAACTGTAAAAGCGATGATGAAACATGAGATGTTAAGTTATGATATTGCAAAGAAAAAGGGTAAAGAGGCGAACTTTATCGTATATATTAATGGAAAAGTAGATGGTAAAGATGTTTATGATGTATCTACTAGCCAATTCCTTTCTAAAAATCCATATATTAAATTTAAATTCAAAGGTGAAGCTGGTAAAGAGCTTGAGCTTAGCTGGGTAGATTTAAAGGGGAACACAAAGAGCAAGAAGGCAAAAATTAAATAATTTGCCTTTTTGTGCAAAATACCGTAAAGGTAAAAAGGATTGAAAATGAAAAAAAAGGTAATTGCTTCTTTATTGATTGGTTCAGTTGCATTTCTCTGGGCGGGAGATTTTAATGCTCAAGCTGAAAAGGATAGAAAAGCACTCCAAGAATATTTAGAGAAGAAGTTTGCAGATAGAAAAAATGCTAATGCTTTCTTCCCATATTCAACGAAAGATGAGTTAGATAAGAACTTTAAGTGGGGCATTAAAGGTGATGATTTTAGGTTAGGATCTTATGCTTACAATATCGGTGGTAAAGCACAATATGAAGAGATGAATGAGATGCCTCCATATGAAGATGCTGTAGATGCTGGTAAAGAGCTTTATGAAAATGAGAAAGGTATTAAAGAGTGTTTCCCTGATCCAGCAATTGCAGGTGACTATCCTAAGTTTGTCAAGGGTAAGGGTGTAGTAACATTAAGCAAAGCTATTGTTTCATGTGCGAAAAAGAATAACTTAAAAGACTGGAAACTTACAAAAGGCAAAACTGCTAAGTTAGAGGGTTATTTTGCAAGCGTTTCTAAAGAGAAAGGTAAGAAAGTTAATATTGTTATCGACTCTAAGGAGGCTGCAGAAGCGTATGAGAGAGGTAAAAAAGAGTACTATTCTCAAAGAGGCTACTTAAAGCTCTCTTGTGCAACTTGTCATGTTCAAGGTGCTGGCCAGAGGGTTAGAAATGAGTATCTCTCTCCATTAACAGGTGCAACTACACACTTCCCTGTTTATAGACTTAAGTGGCAAGGTTTAGGTACACTTGAACGCCGTATTAAAGGGTGTAACAAAAACCAAGGTGAGACCCCACATAAGCCAGGTAGTACATGGACAAGTGAGTTACTATACTTTATGGCATATATGTCAAACGGATTGCCAGTTGATGGCCCAGATATTAGAAAGTAAGGGGGCTGATGATGAGAAAGTTATTAGTAGTAGCAGTTAGTGTTGCGTTTGCACATGCTGGTTTAGTAGATGAAGCTGCTCAATTAGATGTTAAAAAAGTTTGTGATGTAAAAGCAAATGGAGCTGATAAAGTTATTGCAGTTGCTGAAAAGTTTAACCCTGAAGCTGTAAAGCTACAGGTTGAATTTAAGAGACTTGGTATTACAAATAGAAACTATATTAAGTTCACGAAAGAGGCAATCAAAGCGAAGAAAAAAGAGGTTGTTATCAACTATAAAGCAAAGAAAAAAGAGAAAACGAAGAAGTTTCCACTTGAGTATGCAGCTTGGAGAGCATGCACATTTGCTGTAAGAGCATTGCAACAGGTTAAAGAGGCAGAGAAAGATTGGCATTTAGCAGTGCCTGGTGATGGTTTTAAATATTAAAGGAAAAGTATGAGTGGTTTAGGTAGAAGAGAGTTTATGTATATGATGGCGGCTCTAGGAAGTACGCCAATTTTTGCAAATTCTCACATGCGTTTATCTCCTGAGGGTGGTATAAAAGATTATTATAAGCTCAAGCCATTTGGAAATGCGAGAATCTTACATATGACTGATACACATGCTCAGTTGATGCCAGTTTATTTTAGAGAGCCAAGTGTAAATATTGGTCTCTTTGGGAATAAAAATGTGCCACCACATGTTGTTGGACAGCACTTTTTAGATTACTACCATATCAAGAAGAACGATAGATTAACTTACGCTTTTACTTGTGTTGATTTCGAAAAGCATGCAAAGGCGATTGGAAGAGTTGGTGGTTTTGCACACCTTAAAACTATTGTCGATTCTTTACGAGGTGAGTTTGGGAAAGAGAAGACTCTCTTCTTAGATGGTGGTGATACATGGCAAGGAAGCTGGACAGCTCTTCAGACTCGTGGTAAGGATATGGTTGGTGCACTCAATCTATTAGGTGTAGATGTTTGTACTGGACACTGGGAGTTTACATATACTGAGAAAGAGGTTCTAGAGAATATTAAAGAGCTGAAAGCAGATTTTGTTGCTCAAAATGTTTATGTAAAAGAAGACGCTCTTATGGAGGGCAATGTTCCAGTATACGACGAAGATAGCGGACGTGCATTTAAACCGTATGTAATTAAAAAACTTGGTAAAGCAAGAGTCGCTGTAATTGGGCAAGCATTCCCATATACAACTATTGCAAACCCAAAAAGATTTATTCCAGATTGGACATTTGGTATTAAAGCTGATGAGATGCAATCATTGGTTGATCTAATTAAGAAAAAAGAGAAGCCAGATGCAATTATTGTTGTATCTCATAATGGGTATGATGTTGATAAGAAGATGGCACAAGTTGTTAGTGGAATCGACTTTATTATGGGTGGACATACGCACGATGGTGTACCAGAAGCTGTGCCTGTTAAGAATAAAGGTGGTACTACTTATGTTTGTAATGCAGGAAGTAATGGTAAGTTCTTAAATGTGCTTGATCTTGACATTAAAGATGGTAAAATTGCTGACTTTAAATTTACTCTACTTCCAATCTTCCCAGACGTTGTGCCAGAAGATAAAGAGATGAAAGCTTACATCGAAAAGGTAAGAGCTCCGTATAAAAAAGACTTAGAAAGAGTTGTTGCAACAACTGATGTAACACTCTTTAGACGAGGAAACTTTAACGGAAGTTTTGACCAGATCATTTGTGATGCTCTTCGCCATGTGAAGGGTGCTGATATTTCTCTCTCTCCAGGATTTAGATGGGGTACATCGGTAATGGCTGGTGATAAGATTACATTTGAAGATCTTGCAACACAAACAGCTATGACTTATCCAGAGACTTATGTTAGAGAGATTGATGGTAAGTCGATTAAGAATATCTTAGAAGATGTTGCTGATAACCTCTTTAACGAAGATCCATTCTATCAGCAAGGTGGAGATATGGTTCGAACGGGTGGTATCTCGTACACTATCGATCCTACTCAGAAGATGGGTAAAAGAATCAGTAATGTGCGTACACTTGATGGGAAACCGCTTGATCCGAAGAAGAAGTATAAGGTTGCAGGTTGGTCAACAGTGAACTCGAAAGCTCCAGGTGAGCCAGTATGGGAGACAGTTGAGAATTACCTTAAAAATGTTAAACACATTAAAGATCTTAAAGTGGATACTCCAGAGATTGTTGGTCTTAAAAACAACAAGGGTATTGTTAAGTGTTAAAGTGCAAAAGCACTTTAACACAACCTCTTTTTAAGTATATTATTCTTCTAATATTTTTAAAAAGAGGTTTATTTTAATTCTTTAATAGCATAAGAAGATAAAATTTCTAATATAACTTATCATAAAAAGGAGTATCTTGCATTTAGGGAGAGTTCTTCAACTTTATATAGCCCCAATTGGTACAAGTGGAGTACGCGAGTCTCGAGAGTCTATTGAGCTTAAAGAGTCTTATGGTGTTATTGATGATAGGTTTGCCGGCAATAGCAAGAAGAGTGACCGGAGTGTAATGATGGTTGGAACAAAGCCTTATAGTATGGCTAGAGAAGTTGGTATTGAGCTTCCTGTTGCAGCATTGGGTGAAAATATACTTCTTGATTTTGATCCCCACACACTAGAAGTTGGAAGCAAAATTAAGATTGGTGACGCAATTTTAGAGATAACTGCAGCTTGCACTCTTTGTAAACATTTAACACAATATCATCCAGATCTTCCAAAACTTATACTTAAGCACCGCGGTATCTACTGCAAAGTTCTTAAAAGTGGTATAATAAGTAAAGAGGATAGAGTAACTCTTATAAAAGAGAAGGAGATAGCATGAGAAGAGTCTTTTTGCTACTATTGATAGCCCCATTTTTACTCTTTGGAAAGTATAACTTTAAAGATCCAAAACCAACTTTTGATAATCCTCGGAAAATAATTATGAAGCTTAACAATAAAGATATTCACTATGCGAATCATCTATTGGGAACTATCTATAATATTTTAAAAGAGTATCCAGATGGTGGCTTAAAGGTAGTTGTAATTGCATATGGTCCAGGGATGAGAGTAATCAAAAAAGATTATGATAAAAAGACATTGAGTCGAATACAGTCGCTTATGGAGTATGATGTAGAGTTTATTGGCTGCATTAATACTATGCAAACAATGGGTTGGAAGAAGAAAGATTTTATTGATAATGTCCATTTTGTACAAGCTGGAATTGTAGAGGTTATTGAGCGGCAGGCTCACGGTTTTATAGATGCGACGCCATATTAATTTGAAGTTTTTAGATTTTGTAACAAATATTTGTTAGAATTTTTAAAAAAGGATTAAATTGGCAAGTGAAGATAATATAACCGTTGCAGCCCAAGTTGCATCGAAATTTGATACCAGTATTGATAGTTTTGCGCAAAAACTACTAATTTCTACCTACAAGCAGTTCCCATTGCTTGGATATAATATATTTGGTATTACATATGGGCAGATTCTTCTTGCTATCTTCTTATTTATTTTAATTTTGTTTATTCGGCCTTTTTTTGTATCGTTTATAATTAAGATAGCTCTAAAAATAGCTTCTAAAACGCAAACAAAGTATGATGATTTTATTGTTAAGAATTTAAAAAAGCCTCTTAGGTTTCTCTTTTTTGTTGTTGGATTGTATGTGTTTGTCTCTTTGCTCTATATTCAAAACCGATTTATAGAATTACTTCTCTCCTCTTTGGCTATGCTTACTCTTTTCTGGATGATATATGCAGTTGTAGAAGCTATGCAGGGAGTTGTGTATAAAACAATGAACCAGATTTCAAATGATCTAGGTGATAGTTTATCTAAATTTCTTTTGCGTATAATTTATATCTTAATTTGGGTTGTTGGTGCATCTTCGATATTGAGTCTTTGGGGAGTAAATGTTACAGCAGTACTTGCTTCACTGGGGCTTGGTGGCTTAGCATTTGCATTAGCTGCAAAAGATACTGCTGCAAATTTTTTTGGTTCAATTGCCCTTTTGGTAGATAAGAGTATAAAAATTGGCGACTGGATAAAGGTAGATGGCGTTGAGGGAATTGTAGAAGATATTGGTATGCGAACTACAAAAATAAGAACTTTCCGTAAATCTTTAATAGTAGTACCAAATCAGATTGTTGCAAATAGCCATATAGAGAACTTCTCAAGACGAAATATACGAAGAGTGATGATGCGTTTAGGATTAACTTACAATACAACGAATGAGCAGATAGAGGCGATTATAAAAGATATAAAATCAATGTTAAAATCGCATAAAGGGATAGCACAAGAGGAGACACTACTTGTTAATTTTGAGAACTTTGGTGATAGTGCAAAAGAGATACTTGTTTATGCGTTTACCAATACTGCTATATGGCAAGAGTATTTAGCAATTCGAGAGGAGATTCAGTATAAAATTGAGGAGATAGTCTTAAAAAATGGCTCTTCGTTTGCTTTTCCGTCGCAATCTCTCTATATTGAATCAGTTCCAAATAATGATACAGTCGATACAAAGCAAAATTAAAATATAATTTATAAAAAAATAGGCTTGTTATGCAGTATAAATATAAAGGTTTGAACGCAGAGGGTAAAAAGGTCAAGGGTGTTATTGTTGCTGGCAGCTTTAATGAAGCAAAGCAGATACTCAAGACACAAGGGATTTTCTACCAAAGTATCGAAGAGGGTGGTGGCACGGCACTGCTTTCGAATCTTAAAAAGCGACCGATGAATGGTGCATTAATGAGTGCCTTCTCAAAGGAGCTTGCAAGTTACATCGATTCAGGTATGACAATTGTAACAGCACTCAAACTTATGTATAACCAGCACAAAAACGAGAAGAAGTATGCCTCATTTATCGAAGAGGTAAAGAAGCAGGTTGAAGAGGGGAAATCGCTCTATGTTGCTTTGAATTCGCAAAGTGTTTACGAACTACCAGACTTCTTTTTACAAAGTATTAATGTCTCTGGGCAAAGCGGTAAGATGGGTGAGGTTCTCTCGACAATGGGGGAGTTTTTTAGCTCGCAAGGAGAGGTAAAGAAGCAGGCAACCAATGCGATGATCTATCCTTCGTTTATCTTTTTGGTAGCTATTGGCATGACAGCATTTTTGATCACCTTTGTTGTACCAAAGATTACACAGATTTTTGCCGATACAGGGCAGAAACTACCGGGTATTACCAAATTTATTTTAGGAATGAGTGACTTCTTTACAAACTATTGGCTCCATGTGCTGCTTGTGTTGATAGCAATCGTTGCACTCTTTCAATTTTCGTATAGTAAAATTGGGGCATTTCGTAAGATGATTGATGCTCTTCTTTTAAAGATACCAGTTATTGGGAATATTATTCAAAACTATGAGCTTGGACGATTTAGCTATATTCTTTCGCTTATGCTAGACTCTGGAGTCTCTTATGCCCAGGCTGTGCAGCTTGCTTCGACAACTTTTAATAATAGTGCTTTGAGGGAACTTTTTGATAGAGCTTCGGCAAAAGTGGTGGAGGGAAATAAGCTCTCTGTCGCTCTCTTTAGAACAAAAGGCGTCAAGCCAAAGAGAAACTTTATGCAATCACTAGCACTTGGAGAAGAGAGTAGTAGTGTCTCCTCTATCTTAAAGAGTATTGCGAGGCTCTATAACGAGGAGAACAAAGATAAGATAAAAGTACTCCTAAGCCTTATGGAGCCATTTATGATGCTCTTTATTGGGGCAATTGTTGGAACCATTGTTTTAGCAATGCTATTACCGATATTTAGTATGAGTTTAGGGGCACAGCATTAATGGCAAAGCAGCGATTTCGAGATACTAAAAAAGGAAAAATCACAGCAGTTAAAGAGGAGAAAAGATCACAGAACTCTTTAAATTTTGCAAAACGAAGAGATATACTCAAAGCCTTTTTAACCGATAGCTTTATGCTGCTTATGCCTATTATGTATATTGTCTTCTATCTTGTCTTTAGTGGTAGAGAGGGCTTTGCAGCCCATAAGCTACTAGGGTGGCTCTATATATTGGTACCGCTAGCTATTGTAGAGATTATCTTTTTGGCAAAGAGTGGGCAGACACCTGGGATGAAAGCCTATAGAATGAAATTGATCTTTCTACCAACTTCACAAAAGCCCCCTTTGAGTACGATTATTTTGCGTCAGATATTGTCGAAATTTACATTCCTCCTCTTTGGTTGGATTGTACTCTTTTTTAGAAAAGATGGGCGAAACCTGCACGACTTGATTGTTGGCACAGCTTTAGTGTATGAAAACAGCAATAGTTAATGCAACAAAGAGAGTTGGTGTAACGCTCTCTCTGTTCTACTTTTTCTACTTTGCGATGGTAGGGGTCTATGTTATTTTTATGCCGAAAGTACTTAAGGATATTGGCTACAATGCGGTAGAGATTGGGGCAATCTACACAAGTGCTCCGTTGATGCGTTTTCTGCTTCCGTTTATCTTTAAGCGGCGGATCAAGCTTAGTAGTAGAGTCTTTTATATTTCGCTTATTGCAACATTTTTCATTACGGCTCTCTTTTTTCTTACCATTCATAACTTTTGGCTCTTTTTGCTCATCAATTTTGCATTTGGTGGTGCTATGGGGGCAGTACTTCCCTTTGTAGAGACTATAGCTCTTGAGAGAATAGGGAAAGAGCGATATGGAAAGATTCGCCTTTGGGGTTCGATTGGTTTTAGTGTAGTTGCTTTTGTTTTGGGGAATATTCTCGATAGCTATCTTATGGCTCTTAGCTTTTTGGTTGTAACTGCTCTTTTAACAACGCTTTTTGGTTTGGCACTTGTGCAGTACGATAATAAAGCGGCAGAGAGAGAGGAGGGAGTAGAGAGCGACAGCAGCTTCTCTTTGGCAAAATATTGGGCTTTTTGGGGGAGTGTTTTTCTCTTCCAGTTTAGTTTCGGAGGTTTCTATAATTTCTTTACTATATACGAGACTAGCCATGGAATCGCATTAGATATTGTAAGCTATCTTTGGATATTTGGAGTTGCCTGCGAGATTGTAATGCTAATTTTTCAAGGCCCATTGTTGAAGCACTTTAATCTACTCAGCCTGCTTTTTATTGCAACACTGAGCGGAGTATTTCGCTGGATTATTGTGGCACTCTTTCCAGAGAATCTGCCACTTATCATGCTTGCACAAGCTACCCATGCACTCAGTTTTGCACTCTACTACACTGCAGCAATTGCCTATGTCTATAGACTCTATACCCAAAAAAAGTTAGCACAGCAGTTCTTTTTGGGGATTAGCTTTGGTTTAGGTGGTGCTTTGGGTGCGATTGTCTCTGGGGTTATCTACAAGGTGAGTCCAAGTGGTCTTTTTATATTTGAAGCTTTTATAGCATTAATTGCTGCACTTTTACTTATAGTTCATAAGAGAAGGAAAAGTTATGTTGCGTAACGCAGTTATTTTAGCAGGTGGTAAGAGTAGCCGTATGGGAGAGGATAAGGCTCTGCTCCCCTTTGGTGGCTACCCTACAATGGCTGAATACCAATATAGAAAGCTGCAAAAGATATTTCCTAATGTCTATATAAGTGCCAAAGAGAATAAGTTTGACTTTGATGCTAATATTATCTTAGATCGATATAGTGAGAGTTCTCCTATGGTGGCTATTGCTTCAATATTGGATGAACTAAAAGAGGACTTTTTTCTTCTTTCAGTTGATATGCCTCTACTATCTTTAGAGGCAATTAAGAAGTTAGTAGATGTATATAATAGAGAGGAATTTTATGAAGTTTATTCATTTAAAAGTCCAAATGGCTTAGAGCCTACTGCTGCTATATATACAAATAAAATAGCTACTACACTAAAAGAATTTTTAAAAATGGAGAGTTATAAATTAATGAATATTCTCAATTTAAGTAAAGTAAAAATTGTAGAATGGGAGTTTAAAAATGATTTTTTTAACCTAAATTATAGAGAAGAGTATATTTATGTAAAACAGAATATTCATGTTAAAGAAATGTAAAATATTTGAAATATTTCGATAATATGGATATATATAAAGGTTGATAATATGTTTTTTTTGTTATTATTCCGTTTCAATTGATAACAAAAGGACATATTATGCTTTCTATCAAACAGTTTTTTATGCTTATATTACTTTCGCTATTTTTCATAGTTGGATGCGGTAGGCACAGAGTAAAGCCACATTACAGTAAGTATAGAACAAGTTTGCATCAACAAAATATTCCAGCACCAAGACCATATTCAAGTAATTCTTCTTTGCCTCAAAATTATCAATTTAGAGGTGATACAGGGGGTTACGATGGGGGGCATGTACCTGTTGCACACAACTTAAACAGCTTAGATCAGTTGAGTGCAAATACACAGCCTATGTATGTCTACTCTTATCCAGCAAGAGCAAAGCAAAACTCTAATCTTGTTTCATCTATAAAGTATAAAGTATTAAGTTATATGAATAGTATTCGAGCAAGAGGTGCTAGATGTGCACCACCAGCACCACCAGTTGGATGGAGTGATAAATTAGAACAAGCTGCTTTATCGCATGCTGTAGATATGAGAAATAATAACTTTCTTTCACATTTAGGATCAGGAACAAAGTATGATGTAGCACGAAAAGCTCCTGGAGTTGGGAGTAATTTCTATGAGAGAATTCTTTATTTTGGATATCCGATACAGCCAAATGAATTAGCGGGAGAGATTCTTTCGTATACAAAATTTAGAATCGTTGGAACACAGGATCCAGAACAGGGCTTTAAACATGCTATTGATAATTTTTTAAGAAGTCCAAAACACTGTAGCATATTAATGAATCCACGATTTAGAGATACTGGTATCGCAGCTTATCGTGATAATGAGAAGATCTATTGGGTAATTGAGTTTGCAGAGGTTCGATATTAAAAGCTTGAGACTCTTTTGAAATTAATAGCTTTTTTAGCAAAGGGAATAAGATTCTTTCTTCCTTTTTGGTAGATTGAGAAGGTAGTATTTGGCAATATAATATCGACAATAGTAGAGTCGATAAATGGTAGGTAAGCAGCTAAAGTCTTAAAACCATTTAATTTAACTTTTGCTATTGGTTTAATTTCGACTCCTTGTTCCTGGAGACTCTCTATCTTTCCATAGAGATTATTGCTACCTGTTGTCATCTCTATAATAATTGTACTATTTTTATCGCTATATAGAGCACTCTCGAGTCCACTTGAGGCGTTAATATTTTCACATTTTGCACTCTGAATTAAAACCCATCTATCAACTCTTTTGTGTAACCACTGTTCTATTATTGTACTTGGATAGAGTTTTTCTCCACAGCAGGGAGAGTGGAAGCATTTAGCGATCTCTTTGGAGAACTCTTCTTGTTCAGATTTGGTAAACTTTTTTTCGATTGTGAAGAGTGAAAGATTAAGTTTGTTTTGATTAAACCCTAAAAACTCCAAACTCTCCTTTTTGAGAAGAATATACCCATCTCCTACATTAAATATATGTGCATCTTTCTGCTTCTCATTTGGGAGCAGTTTTTGGAGTGCTTCGATCATTTTATAGACAGCCTCTGTTAATGCTTTCTCTTTGCTTACAATTAACTCATGTTTTATACCATTCTCTTCAATAAGCCACTTCTCTGCAGCAATACCTCTGTAGCTAAGATTTGATTCTTTATTGATAATTTTAAAATTTGGGTGGTAAGCTTGTGCATCTTTGCTAATTGGTGTAGAGATATTGTCATCTATTTGGTAGATCGTCTCAATCGTTCCTTCATAGAGACTAAGATACTTATTGCTATTTTCTATAAGAAGCTTCTCAAAAGTCTTATTCTGCTCTTTAAAAGTAAATAGTACATGTTTAGCATCTTTATAATTGAGCTCCTGGGTAAAGTTGTTATCTAGCTTGTAGAGTAGCGTAAAGTCAGCAAACAGTAGTACCGGTAAAGTGAGTAATAGAGTATAGAGCCGCACTTTTCCTACTTAAAAAATAAATTAATCTTGTTAGTTTACCATTATTAAGTGTGCAAAAAATGTAAAATAGAGTATTTTTTTCTATTAAAATTTATTAATTAATTTTTAAGGCGATTTAATGGCTAAGCTCGATTCTGCAAGTTTTAGAAAATATTTTTATTATACTTCTCTTTGCTGTACTTTTTTTGGTTTTTTAGTTTTTGGAGGCGATTAAGATTGCTTAACTCTACGCTTTTAAGCTCCTGAAATTGCTGTTCTGTAAGGTTTTTCTCTTCTATAGTTCTTTTATAAAGTTGCTCCAGATACTCATCTACCTTTCTAGAGTGCTCGCTATCAAGACGAATCTTATCTAATTTATCAAGCTCCTCTTTGAGGTCGATAAATCGGTTTCTATAGTTTTTGTAGTTGCTTGTCTCACTTCGAAAGATCTTAAAGAGGTTTTTCGTGCACTTAGAGAGTGCACTTATATATTTTTGGCGTTTATACTTCTCTATCTGCTTGGGGGTGTAGTTTTTCATGGTTTTATGATAATTTTTGTACCAGGCTGCACACTTCCCCAGAGCCAGTCGAGATCTTTGTTTGTGAGTGCAACACAGCCATCTGTCCAATCTTTAGAGAGTGTATAGCTATCACCATGCCCATCTGCATTCCAGTGTGGTTGCCCATGTATTGTAATCATATCGCCAGGGTCAACACCAAGTTTTGCTGCTCTTGCACGATCTTTTGCGTTTGGGTAAGAGATGGTCATCGCTCTATATTTTATTGGATGGCGGCGTTTATTTAAAATTGTATACTCTCCAACAGGTGTTCTCTTGTCCCCCCTTTTGACCTTGTTACCTTGGTAGTCATTGGATCCTAAAGAGACTGGGAATGTTTTTATCACTTTACCATCTTTATAGATATACATCTTTCTTTCGCTTTTTACAACCACTATTTTATCGGCCGCTCGTGCTGGATCGAAGATGGCATCTGGTTTATTTTCGTAATCTGCACTTGTGTAGCAACCACCAACGACACCGTAGGGTGCTTTTGGGCTACAGGCTGTGATAAAGAGTGCTATTGTCATAAAAAAAAGTACTTGGTAGAGTCGTCTCATCTATTCCCTTTCTATCTAATATTGAGTTATTATTTTAGCTAAAAGAGTTAAAAGAAAATTGATTTGTGGGTGAAGATAGGAGTCTAAAAGGGGAGCCCCTTTTAGTATGGTTTTATGCGTTTGCAGCAGCTTTAGCAGCTTCGATAGCCTCTTCGTAGTTTGGCTCTTGAGTAATTTCTGGAACAACTTGCTTGTAAGCAACTTTTCCATCTTTGCCAATTACAAAGATAACTCTTGCTAGTACACCAGCAAGTGGGCCATCAGCTAAAAGTACACCATAAGCATTTCCAAAATCTTTGTTTCTGAAGTCTGAACATACTTTAATGTTCTCGATACCTGCAGCACCACACCATCTTGCAGCCGCGAAAGGTAAGTCCATAGATACTGTAACAACTTCTACACCATCAAGGTTTGCTGCCTCTTGGTTGAATCTTCTTGTCTCTGCATCGCAAACACCTGTATCGAGTGATGGTACAGCTACTACTAATTGTACTTTACCTTCGCCTCCTACTTTTTCATCTTGAAGCATTGGGTTACAGTTTACTACTGTTACCTCTGGTGCTTTATCTCCTACATTTACTTCGTTACCTGCTAAATTACATACTGTATCGTTTTTAAAAGTTACTGTTGCCATTTTTGAAATCCTTAATTTTTTGTTTTGTAAAGGTATTGTAGTTTAATTCGGATAAATTTTGTCTTAATTAAAACAAAAAAGAGTTTTCTTCAATAAAATAGGAGAAATGAGAGTTAATATGTAGAGATTTGTAACAAAAAAAGGAGTAGAGGGAGAAGTGGCTTACTTAGCCATCTTCTCTTTTTTGTGTTTCTCAGTTGGGTAGATAAATACTGTCTTTCTAAAGATAGATATCTTTTTCTTATCATCTACTGCATAGGCATTTATTGTAACAGGGATAGAGGTATCTTTTTTAGCATTTTTTACAAGTGGTTTTTTAGCTCGTAAGATAATAACTTTCTTTCTCTTGTTTCTTGCACCAATTCTAAATGGTTCGCTCGGTTTAACGATCTCTATATTTGGATTATCTACACTAAAATAGTACTTATGCGGTTTTATATCTGTATTTTGGAAGAGTCCTAGATAGCTATTCTCTACCGTTCCATCTTTGTAAACTTTATAGAGTCTTGTATCTTTGTTGATATTAAGAAGCATATGCTCTTTTTTGCTTCCCATAACAAACATAGCGATTAAAACAGCTGTAAGTACACCAACATAACCTAATACTTTAGGACGAAGATAACGCGTTTTTCCTGCATGTTTCTCTGTCTCTCTTTCACTAGACCACTGTACAAGGCTAGGTTTGCCTAGGTTCCCCATAACTACTGTACAGGCATCAACACACTCTAAGCAGTTAATACACTCGAGCTGGAGCCCTTTACGAATATCAATATGTGTTGGACAAACCCTTACACAACTCTCACACGCTGTACACTCTGCATCTGGATCCTTTGCTAAGAGCTCTTTTTGACTATTGACAACTTTATGTTTCTCTTCACCATGACCTTCATAGATTTTACCGCCTCGAATAGGGTCATATACCGCCATAAGCGTATCTTCATCAAAAAGAACCGACTGCACACGGCTATAGGGACAGATATAGATACAGAAATTCTCTTTTATAAAGACGACATCAGCAACCAAGAATGCCGCTACACCAAGTACAAACCCTATCATCACCATGTGTTCACTTGGATGCTGCAAGTATTTAAAGAAATCCTCAGGTGGTACAAAATACCACATAAAGTCAGCAGCCGCAATAAGAGCTAAAACAGACCAGATGAGAATAGCAATTCCTTCTTTAATCTTATTTTCAGTTTTGCTCCAATCTGGTTCTTTCTGTTTATTTTTAATACTTTTACGGATTCCTAAAAGTTTTGTCTCCAATAAATCACGATACAAAACTCTAAAAATTGTTTGCGGACATGCCCATCCACACCACGCTCGCCCAGCAAATGCTGTAAGTGCAAAAATCCCTAAAAAGAGCAGCATAAGTAAGAACGGCATAATATAGAGCTCTTGCATGTCAAAACGGACAAATAAGAAGTGTAACTGTTTATGGTCAAAATTGAGGAGGAAAAAGTGATTTCCATTTATTTTGATCCACGGCAAGACAAGTGCAACAATTGTTGCAGCAATATACATCCAGTATCTCTTAATTCTATATGGTATCCACCCTTTAAGATACTCTTTTTTAGATGTTTTAGCCATTGATTTCCTTTCTTTTTGCATCACCTATAAGGAATGCTTTTGTTTTTATAATTTTTTGTTATGTTACATATAACATAACAGAATAAACATAATAATTCTATTCTTTTTTACTTAAAAAAAGATATAATTTTTAGATTAAAATAGAATCTTTTAATCTTTTTAATTGTAGTGATACTTAAATATAAAGGCAAATTATGAATTTAACACATATAGATGAGAATGATCGGCCAAAAATGGTGGATGTTTCTGAAAAAATAGATACAACACGGGTGGCAACTGCAAGTGGTATTATTAGGGTAACGCAAGAGGCGTATAATGCAGTAATAACTAATAGTGCAAAAAAAGGTCCCGTATTGCAGACTGCTGTAATAGCTGCAATACAAGGTGCAAAAAAAACAAGTGATTTGATACCTATGTGTCATCCGTTGATGCTCACTTCTGTTAAAATAGATCTGCAAGAGTTACCGGAACTCCCAGGTTTTAAACTCTATGCTACTGCAAAATTGGTTGGTAAGACAGGTGTAGAGATGGAGGCTCTTACAGCTGTGAGTATAGGCTTGCTTACAATTTATGATATGCTTAAAGCTATCGATAAAGGGATGGTTATTGGTCCAATCCAATTAGAAGAGAAGAGTGGTGGAAAGAGTGGGGATTTTAGAAGAGTGTAAATAGAGGGTTTTGAGTTCCGTATTGCGAAAAAAGATATTAAACTTAGATTCAACAAGGAGCAAAGATGATTTTAGATAAAAATACTCAAGAGAAACCAGAGATCAATTACCCAACCAAGTGGGGTTTTAAGGTAATTGGAAAAGATAAAGAGAAGGTGCAACAAGCAATTAAAGATGTTATGGGTGAAAAGTCACATAGTTGCAAATTTAGTAATAGTTCTAAAAAAGGGAACTTTCATAGTTATGCTGCTGAGTGTACAGTTGATAGCGAAGAGGAGAGAGATAACCTCTATAAAGCATTTGGAGAACATGATGATGTAGATTATGTACTATAGGCTACTCAATATCACGAGGGTCTGTCTCTTGCGAATATATCTGGAGTGTATTTAGCTCTATTGCTATGAGCTTTTTGCCAAGTACTGCACCGGTATTGAGCCCAAAATCTTTTTGCATCTTACCGTGGTCTGCTATTAAAACATCATCTACAATATCGTGCGAGAAGATGTGGCCATGTACACTCCCTATAACGAAGACCTCTTTTTTAAAGATAACATTATTCATTAAGTAGTCAAGATGATCATTGTGGGCAAGTGCTAGTTCATGGATTTGTGGCCTGTTTTTAAGAATAACCTCTGGAATAAGAGTTTTCTATCTTTTAACTTAACGCTAAAGCCATGCTTTTTTAAGAGTTTAAATATAAGCGTTGTATTGATGGTAATATTTTTGTCTTCTTCAAAACTTTTACTTAAAAAGCTCTTCTTTTTTAAATAGTAGTCGCTTCATCACTCTGTTTTCTGATTATTTTCAATAAATTTTATCTTTTGGAGACTTGAATCTCTATTAAGGTATGGTATTATGGGAATAAAATAGTTAAAAAATTTTTGAATGTCACTTTTTTTAAATGCTTTGCACTAAACTCTCTTATCGTAATAAATGAGAGTAATGAAAACTATTATTTTTTAGAATACTAAGCAGAAATATATTTTAATAGGAGTAAAATTATCCAAATTAACTTTGGAGAAAAAGTATGAAAGAGATAGTTCGAAAGGTTCTTCCTTTAAGTTTAATAGTTGCTTTGCGTTTCTTTGGGCTCTTTATTGTGCTCTCGGTACTTTCGCAATATGCAAAAGATATTCCAGGCGGTACAGCACTCTTAGCGGGTGTTGCACTTGGGGGGTATGCTTTAACGCAAGCGGTTTTGCAGGTTCCTTTTGGGGTTTTGAGCGATAAGATTGGTCGGAAAAAGACAATTTTGATTGGTCTACTAATATTTACAGCAGGTTCTATTTTGGCAGCAGTCGCAACAAATATTTATGCACTTTTACTTGGTCGATTCTTGCAAGGTGCCGGGGCAATTGGCTCAGTAGTAACTGCAATGATTGCCGACCAAGTACGCGAAGATGAGAGAGCTCATGCAATGGCAGTTATGGGTATGGTTATTGCACTTAGTTTTGCGGCAGCTATGATTATTGGGCCAGTGATGGCAGGTTATTTTAGTGTTTCATCACTCTTTTGGCTTACTGCTATTCTTTCAGTGAGTGCACTTGTAATTTTATTTACTGCAGTACCTGAACCTCCAAAAATTGTGCACCACTATAGCGAAGAGGAGGCAAAGATCAAGCATGTCTTTAAAGATAAAGATTTAGTAAGAATGTATATTACTTTCCTTTTCCATAGCGGTACAATGGCAATCGCTTTCTTTATTATTCCAATTCTTATGAAAGAGAAATTCCATATGAGTACACTTGATTACTGGAAAGTTTATCTGCCAGCAGTTATTTTTGGAATTATTGCAATGGGGCCAGCAGCAGTATTTGGCGAAAAATATAGCAAAGGGAAAGAGGTCTTTTTGGTCTCTATTGCAGCAATTGTTGCTTCGTTCTTGCTTATGGGCTTTAGTAGTAGCTTTATTTGGTTTGCAGTAGGTGCGACACTCTTCTTTGTTGGCTTTAATATGTTCGAGCCACTTTTGCAAAGCTTTGTTGCCAAGTTTGCCAAAGTGCACCAAAAAGGGGCAGCACTTGGAGTGGCAAATACCTTTGCCTATGTAGGTGTATTTTTAGGGGGAGCAATTGGTGGATGGCTCTATGGGCACTATAAACAAGAGGGGGTGGCTATATTTGTAGTTGCTCTCTCAGCACTTTGGGCTCTTTGGATTATTGGTATGCGAAATCCTGGGCTTCGAGCAAACCTCTTTTTAGACTTTGCACACTATGACAAAACAAAACTGCAAGGTTTAAAGAGTCTAGAGGGGATTACTGATTTCTATGTAAATGAAACAGAAGAGCTTATTGTAATCAAGTACGATGCCGACAAAATCAGCGAAGAGCAGATAAAAGAGTTCCTCCACAAAGAGGGAGCAAAAAGATGAAAGAGATAACACTCGATACAAAAATAGCCGATCTCTTAGAGAATTACGATGGAATGAAAGAGATTCTTATAGAGATAAACCCAAAATTTAAAAAGCTTAACAACCCAATATTGCGGCGAACCATTGCAAAGGTTGCAGGTATAAAGCAAGCTGCCATTGTTGGTGGGATGGATCCTCTAGATTTGCTTAATAAACTTCGCAAAGCAGTAGGGCAAACACCCTTGGAAAGTGAGAGTGTTTATGAGGAGCCAACAATTCAAGAGGCACCTTCTTGGATAGAGCAAAGCCCTTGTGCGGAACTTAATGCTAATGAAATACTCGATAACGATGGAAATCCACTCACCGAACTTAATAAAGCACTCAAAAACTGCACAAAAGGCGAAGTAGTGACACTAATAGCCGATTTCCAACCAGAACCCCTTATAGAGGCAATGCAAAAAGCAGGTCACGAAGTATATATCCAAAAGATAGCAGAAGATAACTTTGCAACCTATATTCGAAAGTTGGGAGTATATAATTAGTTGTTATCTACGCTAAATTCTCCCTACCCCACTCTTGCAAGCTATCTAAAATAGGCAACAAGCTCTTACCTTTTTTAGTAAGTTTATATTCTACTTTAGGTGGTACAACAGGGTAAACTTTTCTATCCAATATTCCCTCTGCCTCTAAAAATCTGAGTGTCTGAGTTAGCATTTTTTGCGTAATTTTAGGTAAAATTTTTCGAATCTCAGAGTATCGTAAAACTCCTTCTCTTCCTAAATAGAATATCACCAAACCACGCCATTTACCGCTAATTATGTCAAGTGCATACTCAAATGGGCACTCATAACCGCACTTTTTACTCTCCATTAGTATCCTTTTAGTATGAATATATCTTTTTAGTACGTTCTTGACAAAATTATACCATATTCGTTAAACTTTCACAAAAAAGGATTTTTATGAATAAAGCACTAATAGTAGTAGATATGCAAAACGACTACTACATAGGCGGAAAAAATGAACTAACAAACATAAAAGAGGCTTTAGAGAATATAGTAAAACTAATAAACAAAGCCCACGAAGCAGGTGAAGAGGTAATATTTATCCAACACATAGCTAAAAAAGATGCACCATTCTTTGCAGAGGGAAGCAAAGGAGTAGAGCTACACAAAGATTTACCAACACAAAGCCAAGATAGCATAATAGTAAAACACTACCCAAACAGCTTTAGAGAAACAAACCTACATCAACTACTACAATCCAAAAACATAACCCATTTAACAATCTGCGGAGCTATGACCCATATGTGTATAGATACAACAGTAAGAGCTGCTTTTGATTTAGGCTATAAAATAAATCTAGTAGCTAATGCCTGTGCAACAAAAGATTTAAATTATAATGGCGAGATAATAGAAGCCAAATATGTGCAAGCTAGCTTTTTAGCAGCATTAAATGGTACCTTTTGCGAGGTTATAGAAAATTAACCAACAAGTAATATTCCTAAAATTGCCCCAAAGTATTTTAGTAGCAAAATAAGCATATTGAATTAGATGAGATTTTAGATTAAACAAAAAGTTTTGTTTATATTGGTGGAGGTGAGGGGAATTGAACCCCTGTCCTGAAGTAGCTAGAGCTATGACTCTACATGCTTAGTCGGTGTTGATAGGTCTCGTTGTGTTTTGCTCAACACCCAAAGCTACACACAACCAGCCAAAAGGTTCGTCTGCAAGTATGGCTCCTTGCAGATATAGTTGCACGCGAGTGACGCCTCGAACCTGGCTATTGCAACTTTCGCCAGTGAGACGGTCCAATGTTAGTTAAACTTACGCTGCTGCGTAAGCTGGACGATAATCTGTATTGTTTGCGTTTATTATAAATGGGCCGTGTAACGGAGTTGCCCAGTCCGACATGCACATAGCCCCGACTACTCCAGTCGAAACCAAGTCACCCCCGGATTAAGCTTAGAGCTAAGGGCTGAGAGTTCAGAGCTAATGGGGTTATTGCTCCCAAGTTTATTGGGAGGAGGCGTATTGTAACACTTTTAAAAGAAATTGTCAAGAAGTAGCGAGATTGCGAAAAAGAGCATAATAGATGCTGAAAGAATAGAGAAGTACCAATTGATTTTTTGGCTTATGAGGTGTTTTGTTTTGTGGATTATGAGTGGCATAAGGGTTATCCAGCTTAAAATCGCAAGTATGATGCCGGCTATTGTGTAGATTGGCTGAAGGTGTGTTGTTGCAATGAGTGAGGTTACGCTAAGCCAAAAGGCGATAGTGTAGGGGTTAAGGAG
>JALVWQ010000059.1 GCA_027034975.1 Campylobacteraceae bacterium | reverse complement strand
CATTTGCACCAAGGTTAGAGTAGTTATTTGTACCATCAGCCTCTTTCATAGTAAGGTCAATCTCTGCTTGGTTGTATGGGCTCATCCCAATAATTGCTTCGGCAATTGTCTCGTTTACATTCTGTACGGCTTTTAGTACACCTTTCCCACCAAATCGCTCATCGCCATCTCGAAGCTCTAGTGCCTCTCTCTTACCAGTACTCGCTCCACTAGGAACAATTGCACTCTCTTTGGTACCATCGCTAAGAACAACTGTTGCTCGAACAGTAGGGTTTCCTCTACTATCTAAAACTTCGTCTGCATAGACATCTTCAATAAAAACCATCTAGTTTTCTCCCTTAAAAAGTTTTGCGAATTTTATCATTTTTTTCTAAAGAGGCAATAAAGCTCTTAGTCATCGCTATTAGCGATCTCCTCTTCATTCATAGCAAGCTTCTCGCCAAAGCCAAGAGCCTCTTTGATCTTATGCTCTATCTCTGCTTTCAACTCTGGATTATCTTTGAGTGTCTGTTTTGAGTTCTCTTTTCCTTGCCCAAGCTTTGTAGCACCATAGCTAAACCAAGCACCACTCTTATCGATAATATCAAGCTTTACACCATAATCTAACAGCTCGCCCTCAAAGCTGATACCCTCGCCAAACATAATATCAAACTCTGCTTGTCTAAATGGTGGAGCAACTTTATTCTTCACCACTTTTGCTTTGACGCGGTTACCAATTTGGCTATCTCCCTGTTTAAGAGTAGCAATTTTTCGCACATCGATCCGTACAGAGGCGTAGAATTTAAGGGCATTCCCCCCTGTTGTTGTCTCTGGAGATCCATACCCCATTGTACCAATCTTCATACGAATCTGGTTAATAAAGATAACTGTTGTATTCATTTTGTGCAAAATTGCAGTAAGTTTTCTTAAGGCTTGACTCATGAGTCTAGCTTGCAGGCCTACATGGCTATCGCCCATATCCCCTTCGATTTCGCTCTTTGGCGTAAGTGCTGCTACTGAGTCCACAACGATTAAATCGACTGCCCCACTTCGTGCTAGTGTCTCTAGAACCTCTAACGCTTGCTCACCAAAATCTGGTTGCGACACTAAAAGATTGTCTATATCTACACCTAAGTTCTTTGCATAATATACATCGAGTGCGTGCTCGGCATCGATAAAGGCACAAATTGATCCAGCCTTTTGAGCAGAAGCAATTGTCTGGAGTGCTAAAGTTGTCTTTCCTGAGCTCTCTGGTCCATAGATCTCTACAATTCGCCCCTCTGGAATACCACCAATTCCTAGTGCCATATCAAGCCCTAAAGAGCCTGTACTTATCGCCTCTATCGGTTCTATCTCTTTGTCGCCAAGACGCATAAGCGTCCCCTTACCAAATGCCTTATCGATCTGTTTAATAGCTAAATCTAACGCTTTTTGTTTATTGGCATCCATATATACCCTTTTGATATTTTTTATTTATTGTATCAATATTTTCATCAAACTTAAGTTACAATTGGTAAAAATTTTTATTTTGAAGGAGAGACTTCAAAATAAAAGCTTAGAGCTTAGGGTTCAGAGCAAATGTTGGCTACTTTATGCAACATAAAAACTAGCTCGCTGGCAATAAGCCACTATAGAACAAACCAAGGATATGAATGAAAATAGATATAGCACACTCTCCCGATGCCGATGATATCTTTATGTACTACGCTATCAAATTTGGCTGGGTGGATACAAAAGATTACCAATTTAACAATATTGCCGAAGATATCGAAACGCTTAATAAGAAGGCCCTTGCAAATGAATATAGTATTGCTGCTATAAGCTTTGCTTTATATCCAAAGATTCGAGATGAGTATGCTCTTCTTCGCACTGCAGTAAGCTTTGGGAATGGCTATGGGCCTAAGCTTATTAAGCAGAAGGGCAAAAGACTTCGCCCAAATCTCAAGCTAGCCCTCTCAGGTGAAAATACTACCAATGCGATGCTTGCTAGAATTCGCTACCCAAATGCAAGAATTAGCTATATGAACTTTTTGGAGATCGAAGAGGCAGTTGTTAGTGGTAAGGTGGATGCTGGGGTGTTGATTCATGAGTCTATTTTAGATTTTGATGCTTCGCTAGAGGTTGAGTTGGAGCTTTGGGATTGGTGGCTAGAGCTTGTAAAAGAGGAGCTACCACTCCCACTTGGTGGTATGGCGATTCGAAGAACTTTGCCGCTCAATAGGGCAATTGAGGTAGAGAAGATATTAACCGAAGGGGTAAGAGTTGCAAACGAGAGAAAAGAGGAGCTTAGCCGCCTCTTGGTCGAGCAAAACTTAGTTCGAATTGATGATGCAATGCTTCAGAAGTATCTCAATATGTATGCATCGAATGAATCTATTACACTTAGTCCCCTCCAACTCAAAGCCCTCGATAGACTCTTTGAGCTTGGCTTTAAGCATGGAGAGTACGACTGCCCAATACGAGCGGAAGATTATCTTGTTCCAAAAGAGTATAGGAAGTGGAGAGAATTATAATGACACTCGATACACTTTTACTCTATAGTGTAGTCGCTTTTTTCTATATTACAAGTCCGGGTCCGGCTATATTTTTAGCAATCACAAACGGTTTGCGTGCAGATTTGGAGATTGTAGCAATCTCATCATTTGCAAATATTTTAGGGCTTTTGATTCTCTCAAGTGCATCTATATTGGGATTGGGTGCTCTTATTATGGCTTCTGCTGCACTTTTTATAATAGTAAAGAGTATAGGTGCACTCTATCTTATCTATTTAGGGATAAAATTTATAAGAAACAATAGAGCTATCAATGTTGATAGAGAGATAGGCAAAATAGCAAGGGTGAAAACAAAAAAAGAGTATTTTAAAGAAGCCTTCTTTTTAGCAGTTACTAATCCGAAACCCATTCTCTTTTTTACTGCGATATTTCCACAATTTTTAAATTATAAAATTGCAATATTGCCGCAATTTCTTACAATGACATCTATCTTTATGTTTATCTCTTTCTTCTCACTTTTAAGTTACGGTTTTATTGCGAAAAAATCTCAAAAGCTCCTTGCCAATGTCACTCGGATTCAATGGTTTCACAGAATAAGCGGTGCAGTGTTTATTGCAATGGGATTTGCTCTTTTTCAGATGAAAAGAGCACAAAATTAGCAAGGAGTCTTCATGACAAACCAAAAGATGATAGAGCAAGATTTGCGTTATATCTTCCACCCCTGTTCGCAGATGAAAGATTACGAGAATAATCTGCCACTTATTCCTATTGCAAAGGGGAAAGGAGCCTATCTTTACGACTTTGATGGAAATAGGTATTTAGATGCTATTAGTAGTTGGTGGGTCAATCTCTTTGGGCATGCTAATAGCACAATTAATGCGAAACTAAAAGAGCAGCTCGATACCCTAGAGCATGTCATCTTTGCAGGCTTTACCCATGAACCGGCTGTAAAACTTGCAAAGCGACTTATTAAACTTGCTCCCAAAGGTTTAGAGAGGGTCTTTTTTGCCGATAATGGCTCGAGTGCTATAGAGATTGCTTTGAAGATGAGCTTTCAGTACTACAAAAACAAAGGAGAGGTGCGACCCTACTTTATTTCGCTAGAAAATAGCTACCATGGCGAGACAATGGGTGCTTTGGCGGTTGGTGATGTATCTCTTTACAAAGAGGTCTACAAAGAGATACTTATCGAATCACTCCAAGCTAAGTCGCCAGCACTTGTGAGCGAAGAGGAGGCATTAGATGATATGCGTCGCCTCTTGGAGGAGCACAAGGGTAGAGTTGCCTCGGTAATTATAGAGCCACTTGTGCAGTGTGCAGGTAGTATGGCGATGTATGATGCAAGTTACATTACAAAACTAAAAGAGCTTTGCCTTGAGTTTGGTGTACACCTAATTGCCGATGAGATTGCAGTAGGATTTGGAAGAACAGGCACAATGTTTGCCTGTGAGCAAGCAGGGGTGAGTCCAGATTTTCTCTGTCTCTCTAAAGGCATTACCGGAGGCTACTTACCTCTCTCTACAGTCTTGATTACCGAAGATATCTATAGTGCCTTCTACTGCGACTATGAGAGTGGTAAATCCTTCTTAGATTCGCACAGTTACACCGGAAACACACTAGCGTGTGCTGCGGCAAATGCATCGCTTGATATATTTGAGGAGGAGAATATTTTAGAGAAGAATGGAGCCCATATAGAGTTTATAGCCAATGCTTTGGAGTCGCTTAAGACTCTTCCCCATGTTAAAGAGGTGCGTCAAAGAGGGATGATAGCGGCCATTGAGCTAGAGGGATTTGAGCCAAGTAGACGCATTAATTTAGAGATCTATCGCTATGCACTCAGTCAAGGTGTACTTATTCGTCCACTTGGGAGTGTAATTTATATAATGCCGCCTTATATTATTGCCAAAGAGGAGCTAGAGAAAATTTTTAAAGTCATTCAAGGGGCGATCTTCTCTCTTGAGTAACTATTTTGCAATAAGTGTGATAGTTACACCCTTATCTGCATGAATAGTCAGATCAATCTCTCCTGTGAGATTATCGCCAATTTTGCTATAGAGGTTTGCATTATCATTTAAAGTGGCACTATTTTGTAGCTTCGGTTTTGGATTGTAGTTAAAGAAGTTAATAGAGCCTAGCTGGTAACTGCTTGTACCATATGAACTTGTAAAGAACCCCCCTTTGTTAAATTGGAGTTTTCCATCTACTCCAGTTTGATCAGAGAGTATAACGGCACTTCCCCACTGATTTACAAGCGTATGGGTATCGACACCAGTAAGCTCTTTTAAAACTTCATTCGCTGGTTTACTACTCATCATCATCTTATGTAAGAGTGATGCAGCTCCATAGTTTCGATTTAAATAGGCTCCAAAGGCACTTACTTTTCCGTAGTGTGCTACACTGCCTCCCCACTCTGTAAGTGCAAGGGTATTGTGAGCATTAAAGCTAGGGTAGCGACCCTTTTTATTATTGCTAGTTCCTGCACTACCATCATTAGGATCTACATTTCGAGGGCCTTTATATCCAATCTTTGTAGCTAAAATATCCTCTGTTGCCTCTGACATAAGCTCGTTAAACCAAGTATCATCATGCAGATCTTTTAAAACGGCTCGCTGGTAGAAGTGTATCATATGTTGAAACTCATGATCAAGTGTTGTAAATGTCTCTTTTTCGTCACTATTCAGTAGCTGTGCACTTACATAAAACATTATCTTTTCGTTTGATGCAGCAATGTAACTCGTTTTAAAGTTATCTTTTGGCCAAAAGAAGCCTGCCATACCGCTAGAGTACATATTGTAGACTAAAATATTGATCGTTGCATCATCACCGATGAGGTGGCTATCGACACTCTCTGCATCCTCTCCCCACTCTTTTGAGAAGATATTTGTCACCCAATCGTAAATATCGTTATCGAGTCCACTTTTGAGGAATATATCGCTAAGGTTATTGAGTGCACTACTCTTTATTGAGATGCCATTCTCAAGCCAGATAACAAGATTTTTATCTCCCTGAGTGGTTGCAACGCTGTTCTTTACCCGTACCGCAGTTGCATTAATACGACGCGTACAGTTGTAGCTGCTATCCATATCAACACAGAAACTCTCGCTTGCTCCTTTACTAATCGCTATTGTCTCTCTACTTTGTGGAAAATCCTCTTCTTGTGAGTGATCTTTGATTCGTAGAAGCTTAAAGCTACTCTCATTAAAGGCTAAGATACGGCTTGCTAAAGTCTCTTTGCTGTTACTATCAGATTTCGAGGAGTCTCGAAGCTCTCTTTGTATAGCAGCAGATGCAGAGGAACTATTGATGCTGACTTCTTGATTATTAAAGTGGCTTGTAGTCACAACATAGAGGCTCTTTGGGCTTGCACCAAGATCGATATGCAAAGTGGCATCTTTGCTGTTTTTTATTGTAATAAGAGAGTTTTTTTCAGTAAGCGAGTAGCTCGCTTCGATGGGATCAAAATTGGTACTCTCTTGACTACTCCCACCACTCCCACCGCAACCAATGAGAAAGAGTGCTACTGTGATGAGAGTGAGATGTTTCATATTTTTCCTTTTGATTATTTATATAGATTTGGTTTAACTCAAAAATTCCATTAGAGATTAACAACCTTTAGCAAATTATTTAGTCTAGGGTATTTACTAAAATCCATCACTTAAGCTATGCGTTAAGCTCAAAATTTTAGCAAACACTCTAAATAAAAGTATTTGCCAAATCTTTGCAAATTCTAATGCAAAATTTGGGTTTAATTATTATAGCAAATTAATTTGACATTATCGAAAAAAAATAACAATATTTCCATTTTATGGAAGAAATATAAGAAACAAGAAGCAAAATTTGGGTTAAAGAAGCTCTACCCCCCTCTCCCCTTTTTCCAGATGACCAATAACATAGGCATCTGTAGAGTCTAAAATTGCATCAACATCACTACTCTCTACAACCCATACCATACCAACCCCCATATTAAAGGTTCGCATCATCTCTTCTCGCTCGACATATTGGCTCATATATTCAAATATTGGGAGTACCCTGATATCGCTCTCTTTAATGACTGCTTTGTACCCTTGTGGCAATACTCGAGGTAGGTTCTCTACAATACCGCCGCCGGTAATATGTGCAAGTGCTACAATTTTATCTTTATGCTCTTTAAACTCTTTAACATAGATTCGAGTGGGAGTTAGGAGGGTATCGATGAGTGGTTTTCCTTCAAATTCGCTATCGAGTGAGAGCCCTAATTTCTCAAAGAAGAGTTTTCTCACAAGTGAATAACCGTTTGAGTGTACTCCAGAGCTAGGAAGTGCAAGGAGTACTTGCCCCTCTTTTATACGGCTTGTACGGTCAATCTCTGATCTCTCTGCAACCCCAACTGCAAAGCCTGCGAGGTCGAAGTCGTTTTCGCTATACATTCCTGGCATCTCGGCAGTCTCGCCACCAATAAGAGCACATTGGGCATCTCTACACCCTGCAGCAATACCGCTTACAACCTCTTTCGCATCGCTACTTACAAGCTTCCCTGTTGCATAGTAGTCTAAAAAGAACATAGGCGTTGCAAAGTTACAGATAAGATCATTAACGCACATAGCAACAAGATCGATCCCTACAGTGTTGAGTTTTCTACTCTCAATTGCCAACTTTAGCTTTGTTCCAACCCCATCGGTTGCACTTAGAAGAACTGGCTCTTTGTAGCCGCTTGGAAGTGCATACGCCCCGGCAAACGAGCCAATACCACCTATTACATTGCTATCGAATGTCGATTTTACATCCTCTTTAATTGCCTCTACAAAACTGTTGCCAGTATCGATATCAACACCAGCATCTTTATAACTAATTTTGCTCATCTATTTCCTTTTTAATTTCGATTACATGGAGGTAAAATATTATGAAGCACCGCACGGATTGGGCAGAAACCTGTTGCACCATCGACCAAGAGTGCTATAATTAAAAGTAGCTGCATAATAAAGGCTAATTGGAAGTTTTGCTCTCCGGCAATGCCCATCGATAAGCCAATAATAATTGCTAAGATAAGACTTCGCATTCTATCTACACACATAAGAGTCCTTGAGTTAAGTATAAGTATTGGAATAATTATACCAAAAGCCCTTTAAGCTTAATAAGTTGCGACTGGCTTACTTGAAGAATCCAAGTGACTGCATCGCTTTTGAACTCTCGCTTTATATCGCTAATGCCACACTGCTCTAAGTGGTACTCTACCTGTCTTTGTTGTGAATAGGGGGCACTATATCGGAACTCTTGCATCTCCTCATAGGGTGTTAGCGTTGCAGACTCTATAGCTGCTCTAGCTGCAGAGCTATAGGCTCGCACCATTCCGCCAACTCCTAATTTTATACCGCCAAAGTAACGAACCGTAATAATTGCAGATTCGATTAAGTTAGCCCCTTGGAGCTGCTTAAGTGTAGGCGTTGCTGCAGCCCCTTTGGGTTCGCCATCGTCACTGCTATTTTCGACAATCTGCTTATATTTATTCAAAGTGCGATAGGCGTAGATAATATGGTTTGCTTTTGGATGCTGAGCTTTTAGCGATTCGTATACTATTTTAAATTGATTATATGGAACTAAAAACGAAATAAATTTGGAGCGTTTCACCTCTGTTTGAACTTGAAAAATCTCTTTTACACAATACATAGATCTATTATAGTATAATAACGATAAAAAGAGGTTTGTTTGAGTAGCTATGATGCAGTTATAATTGGTGCTGGTGCAAGCGGTATGGTTGCCGCAATCGAGCTTTCTAGAGGGGGTAAAAAGGTTGCCCTTATCGAGCGGCAAAATCGGGGTGGCAAAAAGATACTTGCAAGTGGGAATGGTCGCTGTAATATCGCAAATCTTTCACTAAGTAGCAAGAACTTTCATACAAGAAACCAAAGGTTAATCCAAGAGCTGCTTAAAAACTTCCCTTTAGCGAAAATAGAGGAGTTCTTTCGTAGTTTAGGCTTGGAGTTTATAAGTGTAGCCGATGGGAGGCTCTTCCCCCAATCTCTGAGTGCTCTCTCTGTTCTTGAGCTCTTAGAGGCGTGGATTGCTCGTTTAGGTATCGATTGCTTTTATGGAGTTGAAGATCTGACTATTAAAAATGGCTTTTATATTACTTTTGCCAAGGGTCGCTTTGAAGCCAAAAACCTTATTCTCGCAACTGGAAGCTCTGCCGCTCCACAACTTGGTGGCAACAGTAGCGGATATGAGATAGCTCGAAACTTTGGACATAAAGTAATCGACTCTCTTCCTGCATTAGTACCATTAACAAGCAGTGCAAAGGTGTGTAGAGCATTGGCTGGATTAAAGCTCTCTGTTACGCTTCGTCTTCTTGTCGATGGGGTTGAGATCACAAGCAAAAGGGGCGATCTTCTCTTTACAAAGTATGGAGTAAGTGGCTTAGCCATCTTAGATATAAGTATTGCTGCTGTGCAGGCTCTTGCAAGTGGTAAAAAGTGTAGTATCTCTATAGATTACTTCGATAGTATGAATCAAAAAGAGTTTTTAAAGTACCTCAAGAGTAGGGTAAATAGAGAGCGAAATCTCCCACTTAGAATCTGGCTTGGAGCAATAGTGTATCCAAAATTGGCAAAAGAGATACTCTTAGAGCTTGATAGTTTAGATGCTACCGAAACTGCACTAAAGGGCAATACGTTAAAAAACCTTGCCACTTTGCTTAAAGGGTATACAATTCCTATTGATGGCTACCGCCCAATGCAGTATGCTGAGGTAGCACTTGGAGGTGTCGATAGTAAAGAGATAGATTATAAAACCCTAGAGAGCCAAAAGCAAAAAGGGCTCTACTTTTGTGGAGAACTCCTCGATACTATTGGCGATAGAGGTGGCTACAACTTCTACTTTGCTTGGGCAACTGCTCTGCAGGTAGCGAAGAGTGTTGGAGTTTCAAATATGCTATAATGATCCTTTCTGTTGGATAATTGGATATAAGTAATTTGTCTAAAGGAGTAAAATGTTACGGATAGTGGTATTGAGTATGATGGCAATATTGCAATTGCACCCACAAAGTATCGACTTTAGCAAGGGGAAGTGGCAGAGCCTAGGTAGTTGGGTTGCAAGTAGCGAGGGGAACACAACTATAGTAAGTTTAGTAAAACCTAGTGGGAAGGATTTTAACCTCTACTTTACAAAAGATTATAACTTCTCCAATGGCACACTATCGGTGCAGTTTAAAGCCAATAGCGGCAAAGAGGATCAAGGTGGTGGTATAGTTTGGGGTGTAGAGGATGAAGATAACTATCTTGTTGCTCGTTTTAATCCGCTTGAGAATAACTTTAGATTCTATACAGTTACTGATGGTTTGAGAGTCGAGAGAGAATCGAGTGATATTACGCTTAGTAGTGGGTGGCATACAATGACAATAAAGGTCTATATGTTGCACTATAGACTCTTTCTTGATGGTAAGAAACTTTTAGATTTTACACTTGATAGAAAGCTTCAAAAAGCTGGAGGTGTTGGTGTCTGGACTAAAGCAGATGCTCTAAGCTCCTTTAAAAAATTTACTATTGGGAAATAAGTACCTACCCATAAAGAGTCTTTAGGCTGCCTCTAATGCCATTAAGTTAAGAATTGCATCCCCATTTTGGCTATAAGCTCAAAGCTAGCTACTTCGTTGTTCCTTTGAGAGTAGGAGCAACGATTTCAAATGCTTAAAAATAGTAAAAGTGTATTTTCAGTAATTTATACCATGCCATTCCCGTGAAAACAGGAATGGCATGGTGGTAAGCTTTTAGCCTTGTGCTTTAAGCTTATTGTATGGACTTTAAAACTCTTAACTTAATGGTATTGAAGGGCACCTCTAATAATAGGTGTGCCTTTTAGTATGAATTGATAAGTGAATCGAGCATCTTGATATTGCTTGTTTGCTTCTCTATTCGTCTTGCTTTTCTCTTGCTATTTGAGCAGCTAGCCCCATTAATTTGGGCTATTGCCTCTTTAAGCATCGCTTCGTTCTCATCTCCTAAGTTGTGATTTAAATCATCATCAACTTGGCAATTTGGGCTAATACCATCAAAGTATCTACCTTCTCCTTTACTATTTACAATCTCAAACTCAATTGGTACTATATATTTATCGCAAAACTCTCCACCAACCATACCAACAGGCTTGCCACAAGTTGTTGACCCTATAACTTTAACAGCAATATATGGCTTTAAACCATTAATTACCGCTTCGCTCGCTGAACAAGTAGTGTCGGTTGTTAAAAAGTATATTTTATTGATGCCACTCAAACTACTGTTAGTTGACTCAAAATAGTACTCTAAGTCTCTATCTCTATGTTTGTCATTAAATTGGAGCGTAAAGAGCAGATCGCTACTATTCTCTGCTCTTATCAAAGAGGCAAGATCTTTTGCAACAGATACTAATCCACCACCATTATACCGCATATCGATAACTAGGCTATCGATCCCATTCTCTTTAAAATATTTGAATGCATCCTCTAGCTCTTTTGTTGAAGTCTCAATAAATTTATCGAAGAGCAGATACCCAACTTTATGCTCTCCCTCATTTATAATCCTCTTCTCGAGCACAGAGTTAATTGCTACACTCTCTTTTGTTAAAGTAACATCCACTATAGACCCATCTTTTTTTCTAATTGTAAACTCTCTGCTTACGCCTACTTCTCGTGGACCTAATAGATTGATTACCTCGTTCATATCAGCAGAAGCGATCTCTTTGCCATCAATTTTTAAGATCTCATCACCTCTCTTTAAATTTGATTTATATGCAGGTGAATTTTTTAAGATCATCTGAAGATAGTATTTGCCATTGAGCTTAGCAAACTTAAATCCATACCCAACATACCCTTTACCACTAAAGTAGTCATCAAAAGTCTTTTTATCGATTATAAAACTCCACTTATCCTCTTGTTTTTTTATTTTCAAAAAGAGCTCATATGGTGATCCAAACTCACTATAGTCGACTTCAGGTATCTCTTGATACCATAAATAGTTATCTTTCATAAAATTATAAACAAATCTATTTTGCTCGACAACACTGCAGTTGCCACTATGAGTTCTATCTTTGCTAGTAATTTTTTCACAAGCACTTATAAACAAAAGTGTAGAAATTAAAACTATGATTTTAAGCACAATAACCCTTTTTTTATTTAATTATATAGAAATTTAACTTAATACCATATTATGGACTTAATAATAAAATTTATGGTAACATTTTAAAAAAAGAATTGGAGTTTAGATCGTATGAAAAAAAATTGCTTATTTCTAATTGGTGTAATAGTGCTACTTCTTAATGGATGTGAAAAGGTAACCCCTTTAGATAGGAATCAGACCTTGATAGATAAAGATAGCTTTGAAGAGGTAGGCTATATTAGTAGTGATGATATAGAGAGTAAAGCAAAAAAAATGTATGAAAAGTGTGCTGGTTGTCATGGAAAAAATGGTGAAAAATTAGCTTTAGGTAAATCTGATCCAATTGGCGGAAAAGATAAGGAGGTACTTGCAACACTACTAATGGGATATAAATATGGAGGACTAAATCAGTATGGATTGGGTGGGGTGATGGAGGCTCAAGTTTTTAATCTGAGTGATGATGATATAGAGCTACTTGCGGAATATATCTCAAAATTATCAGGTGAGTAGCTACTGATCATTATAAAGATCGGTAATATCAAAGTCATACTCCGGTTCAATGAGGGGGACTTTTTCTACAGTAGACTTATCAACTTTATTTTCACTTAAGTTGTAATCTTTTCCTTGGTAGAACTTCTGCTCTTGTTTATATTTTTTCTCTTTTTCGATCGCTTTTTGTAAATTTTTACTGATAGTGCTGTTTGTATCAATTTTACTTTCATTCGCTTCAGTGCTGTTTGTCGCAGCAGAGATAAAAAGAGGCATGAGCAATAGTAGAAAAACTTTAAACACGAAATCTCCTTTTCTATTCTATAAAAATAAGTTTTAGTTTTAATTATTATAACGAAGAAATATAATTATTGCAAGCTTTTTGACTATTTTTTCTCTAATCCTAAAAGTCTCTCTTTTGTTAAGTCTGGGAAAGCGCCGTTTAACCCTTTTCCATCACTGCCGTGACACCCAGCACAGTTACTGCTAAAAAAGAGAGCAGCATCTTTCGCATAAGCTTTCGAGCACTTTTTGCCACTAAGCTCATAAACATAACAAGCGACATCTCTTGCCTTCTCTTTTGGCACAAAGCCACCCTCCATTCCCTCTTGCTGAAAGCCTAAATGGTTTGAGCCATAATTGATTACATTTACAATATAATCAATAATAAGCTCTTCAGATAGATTTGCATCTTTTGGAAGAGTAAAATGACTATTTATATTACTGCTACGGTTATGCACCACTTTTTGAGGCTTGTGGCTATAACGATAGAGTGTTACAAGAAGAATTGTGACAATTGTGACAAGCACAACGAGTTCTGCTCTTTTCATTTTTTTCCTTTTTGGTTCTAAAAAAGAGCCTTCTGCTCTGTAGGAAGTTTGATCTTAAAACTTTTTCGATGGATGGGTGTATATCCATATTTGGCAATCGCTTCTAAGTGGGCTTTTGTTCCATAGCCTTTATGCTTTTCAAATCCATACTCCGGATATATTTTTCCAAATTCTACCATCTCTCTATCGCGAGTAACCTTTGCTAAGATACTTGCAGCACTTACATTGGCTACTTTGCAATCTGCTTGCACCATAGTGTGCAGGCCACTTACACCAAATGTTGCTTTGCCATCAAAGAGGTACTCTATTGCACCAAAGTATGCTTTAATTTCTAGTAGAGACTCTTGTATCGCCTTGCTTAGACCAATTGTATCTATCTTTTGGGCTTCGACTTTGTAGATAAAGTACTTAGATGACTCTTTAATTGTATCAAAAAGAGCCTCTCTTTGTTTTTCGCTAAGCTTTTTGGAGTCGTTTAAGCCCTCGATCTCACTTTGCAATAAAACTCCTGCAAAGACTAAAGGTCCTGCTATTGGACCGCGTCCTGCTTCGTCTATGCCGCAAAAGTGGCTGTAATCATTAGTATTGGCTTCGAAAAGTTGTTTTGTTAATTTTTTATTTACCATCTGTTATTTGCTAGTTAATTCTATTATATTATAATTTGACCATAAGAGGTTAGAAGCAGCGATGACCTCTTTACCTCCTTGTTTTGTTTTATTAAAAGAGGCTTTTTTCCTTGTTTTGCAACTTTTAATATTTAATTAGCCCTTCTTCCCCTTTGTGGGGTATTCAATTTTACTTCTCCTGAAGCGACTCTAAAAATGAAGCGGCCTTTTTCTGACCCATCTTTTTAGCATAATCTAAGGCATTCATACCGTAGTTATCACGATTTTCAAGTGTAGCACCATTTTCGATAAGGTATTTCATTATATCAATATCGTTAAAACTTGATGCAAGCATAAGTGGTGTAAGCCCACTCTTTCTTTTGCTTGTAGTGATATCGATACCCCTCTCTTTTGCTAAACCTATTACATCTAGTCGGCGATACTTAATAGCAATATCAACCACACCTAAGCCTTCGCGAGAAACATGGTTTATATCCATTCCATAGCTTAAAAGGAGTTCTATCATCTCAATAGAGGCATGCTTTTGAATAAGGTAAAAGAGAAGGGGTATCTCATCATACTCCTCTAAGTCATACTCTGCTCCAATGACAACATCGCTATTTAGGTTATACTTTTTGCTCTCAAGGAGCTTTTTTGCCTTTACGAGCGAGTCGTTTTCAATGGCTTCGAGGAGTTCTTGCATCTGCTAGCTCCCTCCAAAGGGATTTAATCCACCAAAGATATTGAGTGCTTGGCTCTTTTTATTATCTTCAGCCATCTTAAGAGCGTCATTGATTGTGCTAATAAGAAGAATCTGAAGAGACTCTTTATCCTCTAAGAGGCTATCGTCAATATTGATGTCGATAATCTCACCTGCACCATTGGCACTCACCTCTACAAGACCGCCACCACCTTTTGCAGTAAGGGTAGTCGATTTGATCTGCTGCTCCATCTCTTGAGCCTTCTCTTGCATACCCTTGAGCATCTCTTGCATCTTATTTAAATCCATACCCTCAAACATTACTCTGCTCCTCTAAACACTACTCTAACCCTTTAAAGTGCTCTATAATCTCATTGTCATCATCTAAGATAACAATTGTTGGCTTAAAGCTATCAGCCTCCTCTTCGCTTAACTGTGTGTAGGCGATAATAATAATCTTATCACCCTTATGTACTTTTCGTGCAGCTGCACCATTAAGACAAAACTCTTTTTTCCCGGGCTCGCCAGGAATAATATAGGTACTAAAGCGTTCACCATTATTTACATTGACGATATCGACCTTTTGACCAACTCGCATATTGGAAGCTTTAAGAATATCGCTATCGATAGTGATAGAACCAACATAGTTTAAATTAGCATCTGTTACAGTCGCTCGATGAATTTTGCTATGTAGCATTGTTATTGTCATTACTTCAAACCTTTATCTATTAAGTAGTTATATTATACCAAAAAATTATTTTGTTGGAGAAGATAGAGGGGTAAAGAGGCGATAAGCCAAAGCTTATCGTGCCATAGTCTCTGGAGTAATTGGCTCACCCCAGAACTCCTCTGGAATGACGAACTCTTGCACTACATTGCCACCGATGAGGTGCTCATCTATTATTCTATCGATCTTCTCTTTTGTTAAGCCAACATACATTGTGTGTCCAGGCTCTACGAGCATTACAGGCCCTTGCTGGCATCTGCCAAGACAGCTTGTCTGGATAGGCTGTACTGTCCCCATGATCCCTTTTGTCATTAACTGCTGAGCCATATAGCCAAAGAGCTCTTGTGACTCTTGATCGCCTTGCTTTACACAGCTTGGTTTTGGCATCCCTGGAGGTGCACTCTGCTGGCACTTAAAGATATAAAATGCTGGTTGTGGAAGTGTTGGTGTCATGAAAACTCCTTATTAAATTTTTAAATCGGATAAAATATATCCTATTTAGATATTCATAATAGTAGCAAGAATAGCTAAAAAATAGATAAATTTAATCAAAGTTACACTTTTTATAATGAAATTTTGATAAAATTTGACATTATTTCAAAGGGAGAGGCATGAAAAAGGTAGCGATTAATGGACTTGGACGAATAGGAAAGATGGTTCTTTGGAACTATTTTACAAAAGAACAAGATGATTTTGAGATTGTACTTGCAAATGGCGGAAGCGGAACACCAGAAGATTTAGCATATATGTTAAAGTTTGATACAACGCATGGGAGATTCCCAGCAGTAGTAGAGTATGATGATGAGAGTCTCATTATAAATGGACACAGAATTAAAATTATTAACGAGAGAGACCCAGCAAAGCTCCCACTTGATGGTGTCGATATCGTTTTAGAGTGTACAGGGAAGTTTACAAAGAGAGCAGATGCTCAAAAGATGATCGATGCAGGTGCAAAGAAGGTATTAATTTCAGCTCCAGCTAAAGAGGAGGATCTAACAGTTGTCTTTGGTGTAAACGAGGGGCTTTATGACAATGAGAAGCACCATATCGTCTCAAATGCAAGCTGTACTACCAACTCTCTTGCTCCGGTAATGCGAGTTTTAGAGGAGAACTTTGGAGTTGAGAGTGCACACATTACAACAACACATGCGTACACTTCGTCTCAGGTAACGATTGATCGTAAAAAACCAGGAAAACACAGAAGAGGGCGTGCAGCGGCACAAAATATTATTCCTACTACAACAGGTGCTGCTAAGGCAACCGTAAAGGTTATTCCATCATTAGAGGGGAAGATGACAGCAATGGCTCTTCGTGTTCCAGTGCCAGATGGTGCGATTACGGAAGTAGTAGCAAACTTAGGAAAAAAAGTAACAGTAGATGATGTAAACAATGCCCTAAAAAAGGCGAGTGAGAATGAGCTTAAGGGTGTACTTGAAGTTACATTTGATGAAGTTGTCTCGAGCGACATATTAGGGAACTCTCACTCATCAATTGTCGATGCACTCTCTACGCAAGTTGTAGGCGATAGCATGGTAAAAGTGATGGCTTGGTACGACAATGAGTATGGCTATGCAAGTAGACTTTTTGATTTAGCACGGTTAGTTGCTAGTAAAATGTAAATTACCTCATAGATAATGGGTTATTCTCACTATCTACGCTCTTATATCCAAAAATCCAAAATAAAGTTATATAATGTACTACAATAACAAAGAGTTAGAGCTACTCCAAAAGATTATGAACTCTCCGACATATAAGTTAGCCGAAGATGATAAAGATTTCTTGCGAGAGTACGAAGTTCGTGGTGTTCGCTTGGAACTTGATTACCTTAAAGCAGAGCTTGCAATGAAGCGATATGGCATAGAGGATACTATACCTATCTTTGGAAGTGCTAGGATTTTACCGCAAGATGTTGCTGCTAAGAGTTTAGAGAAACTGCAAAAAGAGGGAGCCGATGCGATCACCATGAATCGTGCGAAAAAGAGGCTAGAGATGAGTCGCTACTACGAAGATGCAAGAGAGCTTGGCTATCTTATTGGCAGTAGTGGTAAGGCACCAAGCGATAACCGTGTTATGGTAATGACAGGTGGTGGTCCAGGCATTATGGAGGCAGCAAATAGGGGTGCATATGAGGCTGGTGCTAACTCGATTGGGCTCAATATTGTACTCCCACACGAGCAGCACCCAAACCCCTATATAACCCCTGAACTCTGCTTTCTCTTCCACTACTTTGCGATACGAAAGCTCCACTTTTTCCAAAGAGCCAAAGCGATGGTGGTTTACCCTGGTGGTTTTGGTACTATGGATGAGTTTTTTGAGCTCTTAACGCTTATTCAGACAGGCACAATGCCAAGAATCCCTGTTGTTCTAGTGGGGAAAGCGTGGTGGAGCCAGCTTGTAAATTTTAACTTTTTAATTGAAGAGGGGATGATAGCTCCAGAGGATTTAGAGATATTCCACTCAGTCGAAAATGCAAAAGAGGCATGGCGAGCTATTTTAGAGTGGTATAAAGGGCGTGGTGAACCCCTTTTTGTAGCTGATGAGAGTGATGGTTTAAAACGATAGTATCGATAAAAATGTAAAATTTATACCAAAGTAGTATAATTATGGTAAAGAATAGCCAAAAGGATAGATAGTAGTGAAGAGTGAATATAAAGTAGCATTAGCACTCTTGATTGTAGGTGCAGCAGTAATTGGTGGGTTCTACTATAAAAAGAGGGTTCAAAAAGAGTCTGTTGCAGCTCTTGATAAGAGTGACAAAAAGATAATTCTACCCTCTTCGAATACCTCTAAGATTAAAGAGGTGCAGGAGTATCTACATGATCTGCAAGAGCTCTACAAGAGTGGAAAAAGCGTACTTCCACTCCTGAAAAGTGAGCTCGATAGCAAAGGGGAGATCGCCCAAGCTCTTGCCCTGCAAGATGCACAATTTTTAAGCGATACAAAAGAGGGTGGCAAGCTACTCCATAACGATATTATGCGTGTATTACCAGCGATACCTTCGATGCTTGATAGCAAAAGCAAAGAGCAGTGTGGGGGTAACTGTTATGTGGTTGAAAAGTACAATTTTGCTAAAAACTCTACCACACGAGCGATTGTGGATGTTGTCAAAAGAGAGGTTGTTGCTCTCAAGCACTACGATAATATGCAGACAGATATTAGCAATAGGCTTAAAAAGGTAGCCAAAGCGATTGCTCTGAAATCGCCAGAGATTATTAAAGAGTTAGGACACACCCCAACGCCTAATGAGCTTAGTATGGCAAATGTGCGAACAAACCTACAGGAATCCCCTTGCGAAGAGAAGCACCATCTCTGTGTAGCTCCAACCTTTGCAGACCACCAAAAAGAGCAAGCGTTGTGGGCGATTGTTGATTTGACTGAACTTAAATTAGCAGCTGCTAAGTGGGCTGGACTTGGAAAAACCTATACCCCGGCATGTATCGATGAGCGAACCCTCCAAAACCGCTATATTGTGAAGAATTTTTGCCAAAAAGATAACAATGTTAGCCGGGATGGCTGGGAGTTTACTTACCATTTGACCGGTTCAGACGGTTTGGAGTTACGCAATATTCGCTATAAAGAGCAAGAGGTAGCTAGAAGTTTGAAAATTGTCGATTGGCATGTCGCCTATAAAGGTTTAGGCGCTGATAAGCTTGATACCTCTACACCAACAATTGTCGAAGGAAGAAGAGTAGAGTTTGTGAAGGGCGAAAATAATGAGTATACCTTTGGTTACAACGATGCGATGGGGTGTCCGATGTTCTCTACCTCTGTTGTATTGGCATTTAATGGTCCGCAGATAAAACCAATTATCCAAAAGGGGAAAGAGGCAGGATTTGCCATTGTGCAAGATTTCCGTAATCCTAAGTGGCCAATGGCGTGTAACTACCGTTATCAAAATAGATTTGAGTTCTACAAAGATGGCTCTTTTAGGGTAGTTGGGATTAATCTTGGAAGAGGATGCAGCAATAAAGCGATCTACCGACCGGTGATGCGTCTTGATATCACTGCAGGCAAAAAGGAGCGTTTTGCACTCTATCAAGGGGAGCAATGGAGAGAGTGGGCGACAGAGCAGAAATATCAAAGCAGTTCGAAAGAACCGCTCTATAAGGGCCATTACCTCTATAGAATCGATAGCAAGAAAGAGCCCAAAAGAGGTTTTTATGTCGAGCCAAATCGAGGACAGTTTCATGATAATAGCCGTGGGGATCACGAAAGAGTCTTTGTTACAAAGTATAATCCTAACGAAGGGGATGAGGATCTCTTGACACTAGGGTCGTGTTGTAAACTCGATCAAGATGGTATAGAGCCTTATCTCTCCAATGAAAAGATTAATGGGGAGAATTTGGTATTTTGGTATGTACCCCGTATTCAAAACGATGACAGACCTGGCCATGAGTATTGTTGGGCAGATAGCACAATCGATGAGTATGGAAATCCGAGTGTAAAATTGTGGCCATGTATTGTAGGGCCGAGATTTGTACCAATTCAAAATGTGAAGTAAAGGGAGAGTATGAAGCGATTTTTGCCAATTTTTATAGTTGTTTTACTTTTAGCAGGGGCGAGTTATTTTCTGCTCTTTAACGAAGAGAAACAAGAGATAGCGGCTGCTCCAAAGCAGTTGGTTTTAGAGGATTTTGATAAAGTAAGATCGTGTGCAACACTCCCTCCATTTCTCTATCGAAATGGGATAAGACGCCCACTTATAGACTTAAGCCAGCAGCACTATAAGGGAGTTGCTTTTCTCTATGGACCAAAATTTTCGAAAGTGCTCCACAAAAAAACATGGGAGCGGTTTGACGCTTTAGGGACATATACCATCGACAGGTATGGCAATATCTACCTTACACCAAATCCATTTATCAGCATTAATGCAAGTACATTTAATTTGCAAAAAGCGATCTATAAGATGGATAAAGAGAGTGCTAAGTTAGAGCGTTGGATGGAGATTGATGAGATTACCCCAACAGCAAGTAATCCATATGGATTAATTTCTGTACTTTACGACTGTAAAGATGGAACACTCTGGGCGAGTGCAATCGATAAGAGTGGTTATAAAGGAAGTAGAGGCCGAATCTACCATATTAACCCAAAGAGTAAAGAGGTGATTGAGAAGATAGAGGGTGTTGATGCACTAACGCTTGCTTGGCTCCATACTAAAAAGCGTCGCTATCTCTTAATAGGGAGTGCAATCGATAATGGGCTCTATGCTTTTAGATTTGAGAATGGAAAAATTCTGAAGAGTCCACGAAAACTTTTTGAGTTGCCAAACCCAAAACTCCATATTCGCAAAATTAAAGTTGCAGGAAAAAATAGGCTCTATATAGAGGCAATTAAGTTTACCTATTCTCTTATCGCAGAGACCACAAAACAACTTCGTACGCATTATATGGCAGTGTATGATAGCGATAAAAAAAAGTGGAATATAAAAGAGCTAAAGCAGTAGAAAATTCTTAAAAATTGTGCTACAATATTATAAAAAAATAAAGGATGAGAATGAGAATTGTAAAGAGTTTGCTATTCACTTTGGCACTGCTACTGCCATTATTGATTCAAGCAAAAGAGGCAAATAGTACAGTCACAAAAGAGGCTACTCAAAAGGTTATAAAACAAGAGAGTGGTAAGGGGGATGCGATTAAAGCGGCACATGAACTATTTACTATAATGAATTTAAAAAAGATCTATGCAAAGATAGTAGATGATGCAACAAATAGTCTGATACGAAGAGCTCCGCAACTTAAGAGTGTAAAAAAGAAGATTCATGCATACTATAATAAATATATTGGCTGGGATGCCATAAAAGATGATATGGCAAAAATTTATGCTAAATATTATACTGCTAAAGATTTAGAGGAGCTTGTAAAATTTTATAAAACAGATTTAGGAAAAAAGACACTCGAAACACTCCCAAAGATCTCATCAGAGGGTCGTAGTTTGGGGATTAATAGAATGAGAGAGCATCAAAAAGAGCTTCAGGAGATTGTACAAAAAGCTCTGCAGCCTAAAGAGGAGAAGGCAAAAAAATAGCTTCTCTCTTGTGCAACACTATTGAAAAGTGTTACAACTTCTTAAATCTCCACTGAGAAAACCTCGTTTAAACCACTCTACCCGCTGAGCAGAGCTACCGTGTGTAAATGCATCTGGTACTACATAGCCTTGTGACTCTTTTTGGAGTTTGTCGTCTCCAATGGAGCTTGCTGCATTAAGTGCTTCGCTAATATCACCAGGTTCTAATATATGAAATTTCTTTTGAGCATAGTGTGCCCATACTCCACTATAACAGTCGGCTTGGAGCTCCACACGAACCTGGAGTGCATTTGCTCGTTTTCCTTGCCCACCAAATCGTTGTTGCAGTTGTTGCACCTTTGCAAGGGTACCTTGTAAATTTTGAACATGGTGTCCAATTTCGTGGGCTAATACATAAGCTTGTGCAAAATCCCCTGGTGCGTTGTGACGGTGTGCAAGCTCATCAAAGAATCCTAGATCAAGATATACTTTTTGGTCAGCTGGGCAGTAGAAAGGACCCATCTGTGCATTAGCACCACCACAGGCACTTCTTGTGGAGCCTCTGTAGAGAACAAGTACCGGTTTTTTATATCGCATTCCATATTTTCGCAATACATCGCTCCAAATCTCTTCGGTACTAGCGAGTACTTTTTTTATCATTATGGCTTGCTGCTCATCTTTTTTACTATCTATATGTGTAGCTGGAGCACCACCACTAATAAGCTGTAGCGGGTTGTAACCACTAAAGTATAAAAAAGCACCAGCTGCTATAATTGCCCAACCAAATTTGGTTCGAAGAAGCATACGAATTATTGGCCATAAAAACATTAAGCTTCGAAGCGACATACCCCTTCCAAAGCTTGCACCAGCAGCTCTTCTATCTTCGACATTTCGACTCTCTTTAAAATCCTTTAAATCCATACAAAGCCTTTTTTTATTAATTATAACAAAAAAAGAGTTAATCTCTTTTCTTCTAGCAACTCTTTGGTATAATTTTATAAAACTTTCCTGTCGAAAATCTAAAGGATAGAGCATTAATATTTTTTTTAAAAGAGCCCTTTCGTATCTTCTTATACCTTTTCTCTTTGTGGGTATAAACTCTTTGATTACACAAGAGTCATTTATAAAAAACAATATTGGTTTAATTGAAGAGCTATCGGTTTTACTCTTTTTTGCATTAATTTTTTCTTTTATTAAAAATAAAACTCTGCGTAGAGTGGCAATTTTTACTCTCTTTCTCTTCTACTATACCATTTTTGTACTGCAGAGTATAAGCGTTTCGATTATTGGGAGCACAATCAATCTTATCTCGCTCAAAAATGCTGTTGAGATTGCACTATTAATTAATAGCACATTGCTCATAAAACTTCTCCTCTTTTTAGTTATATTTATACTCATTATAGTTGTGCTTATGAAGATAGAGATCTCAAATAGGGAGAGGTATCTACTTCTGTTATTTCTCTTGATGATATTTTTTCTTAGTAAAGATATAATACATAAAGAGTATGCACATCAATATCTCTTTAGACCTGCAAAGAACCTCTATAAACTTATTCGTTATGATTTAGTAGGTAGTAAAAAGCTTAAAAAGATTGTGTTGCAACCACGAGATAGAGAGTTAGCTCAAAAGTTCAATATAGAGATAAACAAGAGTAATCCCATTGATCCATTTAGTAAAGATTACTTCTATAAAGAGCCATTACCTTTTAAAAGAGTAGGTGTAGAGAGACCAAATCTTATACTCTTTTTTATAGAGTCACTCTCAGCTCGTTTGCTATCACCCTATAAGGAGAGTAGAGTGGGGCTAACTCCTAACATTGCTGACTTTGCAAAGCACTCAATGGTAGTAGAGGGTTACTATAACCATACTACACCAACAGCACCAGGACTTTTGGGGCAAAACTGCTCTTTTTATCCACTCTTTACCCATGAGGATATGGACTATAAGGGGAATCCACTCAAAAAACTCCGCTTAAAGTGTATGCCACAATTTTTTGTAGAGAGTGACTACACTACCTACTATATGTCTCATTCACAAAAATATTTTGCAAATATAGAGGAGGATTTAGAGTTCTATGGCTATCAACATCGCTACCTCTGGAGGGATTTTCTAAAGCACTTTCTACCAAAAGAGGATCCGATTTTAGGAGATGTGGGGCCAAGTGACCATCAGATGATGCGTGGTTTGGTAGAGTTTTTAAAAAGCAGTGAGCCAAAAGAGCCATTTTTTTTGGGGCTCTCTACAATAGAGTCGCATGTAGGGAGAAAAACAAATCCAATTGATGGAATTAAATATAAAGATGGTAGCAGTAGCACGCTTAATTTAATACATAACCTAGATGATGCTTTTGGAGAGTTTTGGAGCTACTTTAAGCACTCAAAATATGCAAAGAATACAATCGTAGTCTTAACTGGAGACCATGCACTCTTTCCAAATAGAGACTACCAAAAGGTTGCAGGAAGAGATTGGATACCTAGCATCTATGATAACTTAGCACTCATTATTTACGATCCAACCCATGAGTTGCCAAAACGCTATAGAGTAAATGCCAACTCTCTTGATTTAGCACCGACACTTTTGCACTTAGTGGGTCTACCAAATAG
>JALVWQ010000058.1 GCA_027034975.1 Campylobacteraceae bacterium | reverse complement strand
CTCAAAAAGAGGTAGAGAAGAAGAAAGAGGAAGCTGAAAGTAAAAAAGATCAAGCAGAAGACAAAGCTAAAGATCAAAAAGATCAAGCAAAAGAGAAAGCAGAAGAGAAAAAAGATCAAGCAAAAGATGAGGCTGAAAGCAAGAAAGATCAGGCTAAAGAGGATGCATCGAAAAAGCAAGAAGATGCTAAAGAGGAGAGTGGCGATAAAGCTAAAGATGCACAAGAAGGTGCTCAAGATCAAAAAGAGAAAGCCAACAATCGGAAAGATCAAACTGGAGATAAACAAGAGCAATCCGAAAAGCAAAAAGATCAAGTAGGAGATTCAAAAGAGAATAGTGATCAAAAAGCGAGCAATAATAGTGAGCTTAAAAAGGTTGAAGTTCAAGCATCTGATGCATATGTTGTAGCACTCCAATCGCCAGCGACTCTAAAAGCTAATGGTAAAGAGTTCAACTCAACTACAGTTGAAAGTAATGGTACAATTGTATTTGAGGTACCTAAAGATTTAAATGTAACGGATGCTCAAATTGATATTCCTGATGATGCTATAGTTGATACCGATGGTGATGGTGTGTTATCTGAGAAAGATCAGCTTATTAGAATGGGATTAAAAGCAAAAGGTATTGATGGCATTGCAAACCCAATTGGAACTATTGCTCTAGAGCATAATGATACAAAATCTTATACTGATGCGAAAGGTTTTGATCCTGTTAAAGCTAAAATGAATCTCATTAAAGAGAGTTCGATGGATGCACACAAAAAAGCAATGATTGCAATGAGTGATGCTGTTGCTCTTTTGGAGAAAATGGCTAAAGAGAATGGAAAAGATGTGACAGTAGTAGCAAGTAAGATCGATCCTAAAAAGATAAAAGAGTTTATCCATACAAGTGCAGAGGCAACAGATGAGGATATTGATAATATGCTTAATGATATTTTTGCAGATGCATTAGAAGCAGCAGAAATTGATACAGATACTTTCTATGATAAAGTAGAAGAGATTTTAAATACTATAGAAGATGCAAAAGAGGCAGTGAAACAAAAAAGAAGAGAGCTTCATGAAGCATTAGCAGCAGTTATTGCAGTTTCAGATGCAGATGCGAATGCAACAGCAATTCGTGAAGCTATGCACCACAAAGGTGATATAGATGATATTATTGAACATATTCATGGAGATGCCAAAGTTAAAGAGTTTATTGAGCACAAGCACTCTAAAAAAGGAATCGACGAGAATGCTACTGAAAAAGGGATGCATGATGGCAAAGAGGAGAAGATGAAAAAAGGTGATGAGATGCAAAAAGAGAAAGAGGAGAGAGCATCCCATAAAGCTGATAAAGAAGAAGATCTTGATAAAAACAGTACCAAAAAAGATATGCATGATGATGCTATAAAAAAGGATCAAAAAGATTCTAAAAAAGATAATGAAAAGATGCAAAAAGAGAAAGAGGAGAGAGCATCCCATAAAGCTGATAAAGAAGAAGATCTTGATAAAAACAGTACCAAAAAAGATATGCATGACGATATAAAAAAGGATCAAAAAGATTCTAAAAAAGATAATGAAAAGATGCAAAAAGAGCAAAAAGAGAGTGCATCTCATGAAGCTAATAAAGAAAAAAATTTAGATAAAAATGACACAAGTAAAGATCATCATAATGCTATAAAAAAGGGTCAAAAAGAGACAAAAAAAGATGATGATAAGATGGAAAAAGGTGACAAAATGCAAAAAGAGAAAAAGGGAGATGCTGATAAAAAAGAGAGAGTGTAAAACTCTCTGACTAGCTCTTTTAAAAAAAATTATATCTATAATTAAGTTTATTGATGTTATAAATCTACATCCAAAAAATCATTATATAAAAGGAAAAATTGATGAAAAAAATAACATTAAATAGTTTTATTGCAGCTACAGCTCTTCTATTCGTTGGATGTGGAGGCGGAAGTTCCAGTTCAGATGGAATAAGTGGTAAGTTAGTAGATGCTCCTGTAGTAGGTGCAGATTATGAGTGTGGTAATACTCACGGTACAACCGCTTCTGATGGAAGTTTCAGTTGCCCAAAAGCTCCGGTTACATTTAAAGTTGGTGGTGTTACTTTAGGGACAATAGAGAGTGTTCCAGAAGATGGATATGTAACTCCATATGAGTTAGCACATACTGCTAGAGGTAACTATAGTGCAGATGCTAAGAAGATAGCTATCTTTTTACAAGGTTTGGATGACGATGGTTCATACGAAGATGCAATTCATATTGACAAGAGAGAAAAAGAGCATTTGGCAAAGGTTTATAAAGATATCCATAGTATGAGTCATGATGAGTGCTTAAACCTCTTAGGTGATGCGGGTGCAAAGCATATCCCAACTGATGAAGAGGCAAAAAAGCATTTAGATGAGCACATCAAAAAATATGAAAATGATGCAAAAGAGAAACATCAAAATGGTTCAGATGCAAATAAGGATAAAGAGCACGATAAGGACCAAAAAGATAATAGTACAAAGAAGAACGATCACAATAAAGATAACTAATCCTTTAAAGCTAAATTGCGGCTAATTGCCGCACTCTCTCTGGTATCTCCTACGAACTTATAACAGTTTTGCTATAATGTTATAGATATTTACAAGGAGCACTCTGTGCGATATAGAGATATTCGATCCTTTATGGTGATGGATTTAGTTCGTGAAGCACAAAAGTATAACGATACAATCCATTTTGAAATTGGGCAACCAGATCTAGAGCCATCACCAAAGGTTAAAGAGGCACTTTTAAATAGAGTAAACAGTGCACACTTTGGATATACCGAAACGCTAGGCATATTACCGCTTCGCCAAAAGATAGCAGAGCACTATAAGAGAGAGTATGGAGTTGCTGTAGATCCTGCACAGATTTTAATAACTCCAGGAACAAGTAATGCCTTTTTAATTGCTTATCTTCTTACACTCAATAGTGGTGATACCCTAGCAATAAGCGACCCCTCCTATCCATGCTATCGAAACTTTGCCGTAATGGTAGATGCGAAACTCAAAGCTATTCCAATAGGGAGAGAGCATAACTATCAACTAACTCCTAAGCATCTAGAGGGTAAAAATATCAATGCTCTCCATATCTCTAGCCCATCAAATCCAACTGGAACTGTCTATAGTAAAAAGAGTTTAGAGAGCCTTATTGAGTATTGCGAAAGTGAGGGGTTTGCTTTTATCTCTGATGAGCTCTACCATGGATTGGTGTATGATAAAGAGGTAAAGAGTGCTCTGGAGTTTAGCAAAAATGCAATTGTGATTAATGGTTTTTCGAAATATTTCTGTATGCCGGGGTTTAGGCTTGGATGGATGGTATTGCCAGAGCATTTAGTAAAGCCAGCCGAAGCGATTGCACAAAACCTCTATCTGAGTGCTCCTACACTAAGCCAGTATGCGGCACTTGAGGCATTCGATTACGACTATCTTGCAAGCGTAAGAGCCGAGTATAAAAGAAGAAGAGATTTTCTCTACAGTGAGCTTGGAACTATTTTTAAAATCGATGCTAAGCCAGATGGAGCATTCTATCTCTGGTGCGATATATCAAAATATAGCAATGATGCAGTTGCATTTAGTTATGAATTGCTCCATAAGCTCCATATTGCGGTAACCCCAGGAGTTGACTTTGGAGAGAATGAGACACAAACTAAACTTCGTTTTGATTACACAAGGGATATTGAGCATATGAGAGAGGGAGTTAAGAGGCTCAAAGAGTATCTCTTTTAGAAAAGATTACTCCTCGAAAAACTCATACTCTTTAAAGGCTGCAAAGAGGTTCTCTTTATGTGCTACATCAAAAAGTTTATACTTTTTAAATGCATCAAAGTTTGCACTCTTTACATAATCATCTAGCTCTTGCTCTTTTTTAATGGCTGCAAGGGCAGTCGATTTTAATTGCTCCAAGTAGGCTTTTGTCTCTTTGAGGGCAGTCTTGTCTGTAAATTTACCGTGCCCATTTGCGTAAACTTTTGGATTAATTTGCTCTATGAGCTTAATTGCTGCTAAGCTCCCTTCGATGCTTCCGTGTCTAATCGATGTCAACCTCTCACTCATTAACAGATCGCCTGTAAAGAGAACACCTCTCTCTTTGAGATAGACCATAAAGTCCTCTGGAGCATGTGCTGGATTGTCAAGTTTGATGACACTAAACTTTGTACCGTCAACATCTATTGTAAAATTTTTGTCAACTACATTATCGACTGTAACTATCTTAGTATTTGCTAAATCCTCTTTTTTTAAGAGCTTTAAAACACGGCTACTCCCACCTGGTTTATACTCGTTAGTTTGAGTCTTCGTAGCATAAATAGGCACCTTTAACTCTTTATAGTAACTATTTGCCATCCAGTGGTCATCGTGAAAGTGGGTATTAAATACAAGTTTTATTGGAAGATTAGCAATCTTTTTTATTGCCTTGTGGGCTTGCTTTGCATACTCGTAGGTTGGTCCACTATCAACAACTACCCAATGCTTTGGAGTTTTAACCCAGTAACTATTGGCAATAGCACCCCCATTACTACTCTTTACAGGTTCATTGACCCCTGTAAACATATAGACACCTTTAGCAATCTCTTTTGGCTTGAGATGATAATCGAAACCAAAAAGGGAAATAGAGAGTGCAATAACAGCAAAAATAAGTTTTTTCATAGATTCTCCTTTATAACACAAATCTTTGCTAATACCAACGCAAAATTTGGCTTTAACCCAAATTTTTCATTAGAGATTAACAACCTTTAACAAATCATTTGCACTAGGGCATTTACAAAAATCCATCAATTAACCTATGGGTTAATCTCAAGATTTTTGCAAACACCCTAGAGCAAAGCATATGTCAAATCTTTGATAATTCTAATGCCAAATTTGGGTTTAACTTTTATATCTATTATAGATAAAATAACTTAATCTCAAATTGTATGAATTGATTATAAGTAAGTAGTGTTAGGAGAACTAAAAAGCATCCTCTTGTGGTGTGAGTTGGATTAGTTCGAAGTGTTTTTTCTGTAGTTTTTGGTTTTGGTTTTGGAGTTGTGTATATTCGGTTTTAAGTGTCTCTAGCCGTTTTTTAACATTTAGGAGTACCCCTATAGAGTAGTTCCCAAAAAAGAGTGAGTAGAGGTAGAAGAGTAGCAAAATAGCTACTACAAAGTGGTATGGTTTGATAAATGACTCTCTAGGAGTGTCGTAGTCGTTAAAGTCCTCTACCTCTGGAAGCTCTTTCAAACTTATGCTCCAAATAGCTCTTTACCAAGATACTCAAACTGCCCTAGCTCTCTTTGGATCTCTAAGAGTCTATTGTACTTAGCGATTCTATCGCTTCGTGCAGTTGAACCTGTCTTGATTTGTGCAGTATTGAGTGCTACGGCAAAGTCTGCGATAAATGCATCTTCGCTCTCTCCACTTCTGTGGCTCATTACGCAAGTGTAACCGTTTCTTTGTGCAAGGCGAACAGTCATCATTGTTTCGCTTACGCTTCCGATTTGGTTTGGTTTAATAAGGATTGAGTTAGCAATTCCTCTGTTAATACCCTCTGCTAAGATCTCTGCATTTGTAACAAAGAGGTCATCACCAACAAGTTGTACCTTGTCGCCAAGTCGCTCTGTTAGCTCTCTCCATCCATCCCAGTCATCTTCACTTAAGCCATCTTCGATCGATACAATTGGGTATTTATTTAAAAGATTCTCGTAGTAATCCACCATTTCGCTACTTGTTAGCTCTTTTCCTTCAGATTTAAGTACATATTTACCCTCGTCATTTACAAGCTCGCTCGATGCAACATCAAGTGCAATGACAATCTGCTCACCAGCTTTGTAGCCAGCTTTCTCAATTGCTTGCATAATCACTTCGATTGGCTCTTCGTTGTTTTTAAGGTTAGGTGCAAAACCACCCTCATCACCAACTGCTGTACTCTCACCCATACTATCGATGATCTTTTTAAGATTTTGATAGACTTCGGCAACTGCTCTAAGCCCCTCATCAAAGCTATCAAAACCAATAGGCATAACCATATACTCTTGGAAGTCTACAGAGTTATTTGCGTGCTCACCACCATTGATAATGTTAAACATTGGTACAGGCATAACAACCCCATTTGCACCACCTAAGTATCTATAAAGTGGCATCTTCAGAGAACTAGCTGCGGCTCTTGCAACTGCCATAGAGACACCAAGCACAGCATTTGCACCAAGGTTAGAGTAGTTATTTGTACCATCAGCCTCTTTCATAGTAAGGTCAATCTCTGCTTGGTTGTATGGGCTCATCCCAATAATTGCTTCGGCAATTGTCTCGTTTACATTCTGTAC
>JALVWQ010000057.1 GCA_027034975.1 Campylobacteraceae bacterium | reverse complement strand
TCCGCTTAAATAGAGCCCTACAGCCTGAAGTGGTTTTCCTTTTAAATCACCACAACTGTTATTGGCTTTAATATAGGCTTTTGCCTCTGCCGCACTCTTAAATTTCTCGCTAATTGCTTTACACTTCGCTTTATAAATTTTAGCCCCCATTTGTGCCATTTTATGTTGCTTCATACCAATCATCTTTTGCTCTTTTGCAAAAGCTTTTTTTGCAATTGCTAATGCCTCATCAAATTGCATCACTTTTCCGCCATTCTCTTTGGCAAACTTTTGAGCTGCCTCTTTTGTTCCAAAAGCATATTTGCTCACTTTAGACATGGTTCCTGGCTTAGAGCTTCCTACTACATACCATGCACTCTTAACAGGAATAAATTTAAGTGTACTATTATCTACAACTTGAATATCACTTACCTTTGCTCCACTATTCATTGCCTCTACTAAACAGTGCATCGAACAAAACTGCTGCATCTTACCATCTACTTTTGCTGCATGGTTTGTTCTATAAAACATCGGTAGAGTCATGCCACACTTCGGACAAAACATTTTTGCCTTTCCATCTTGCAAAATCTGTGCTTTTTCCATAGGAACAGCACGGAAATTATGCATCTTCATCCCTTTTTGCATTGCTGGCATCCCTTGCATCTGTGCAAAAGCAAAAGAGAATAGTGCCACTAAAAACAGAAAAAACTTTTTCATTATCTTCTCCTTATCATTATATAGGATAAGTATATTATATAAGTGTTAAGTGAGTGTTAAAAATTAAAATTGGAAGTTAAAAATAGAGGAGATAGCAAGTGGGATAGTGGGTTTCACACCCACACTCACACCCATACAAAGTTTTTACTTCTTCATACTCTCTTGAGCATATTTTTTACCAAGTTCATAAGCCTTTAAGTTAAGCTCATGCACTTTTGGTGGAACTTTGCTAAGCATTGTATCGATAAGAATCTTTTCATCTAACGCTTTTGTATACTCATTCGCAATTGCAAGAGCAACAACAGATTGAGTAATAACATTCCCAACTTCCTCTTTTGCAATTGTAATAATAGGAATCTCAACAATATTCCATTTCTTTCTATCCTCTTCTGTTGGAGAGACTAAGTTTGGCTCAATAACAATTGTACCGCCCTCTTTTGTACCATTTTTAAAGAGTTGGTAACTCTTATCTGCAACAGAGAGCATGAAGTCGATCTGCCCATCAATAGCATATGGATACCAAATCTCTTCGTCATCTAACTGAATATCAACAACAGTTGGTCCACCACGAACTTGTGATGTATATGTAGCTGTTTTTACACCATACCCACCAGCTTTAATTTTAGCTGCTGCAAAGATCTCTCCAGCAAGTAAAACACCTTGTCCGCCAACACCTGTAAAACGCATTACTATTCTACTCATTGCTCAGCCTTTATATTTTTTTCTTAAAGTCATCAGGCGTAATTTTGCCTCTCTTACCTTGATGTGCATCTTTAACCATTTGGTAAGCTTCACAATACTCTAGTGCCTCTTTATCTTGTTTTAAGATCCCAGTTGGAAGATAATTCTCTTTCTCCTCTTCAGGCAAGGCATCCCACTTCTTCTTAGGTAATGTAATAGAATCGATCCAGTCTAAGTTTTCCATAGCACTAGCCATTTTATTCTTTCTACCAAGGTTAATATGGCAGTTAGAGAGTACCTCTACAAAAGAGAATCCTTTGTGTGCAATTGCTTCACGAATTACTTTTTCTAGCTTTTTAGGTTCACTTACCTTCTCTCTAGCAACAAAACTAGCACCCGCAGCTTCTGCTAATTTACAACCGTTAAATGTTGGGTCGATATTCCCAACTTTTTGAGAAACTGTCCAGAAACCTTGCGGAGTTGTAGGAGAAGTTTGAGAGTTAGTTAAACCATAAATAAAGTTGTTAATTAAAATTAGTGTCATGTCAATATTTCTTCTACAGCCATGAATTGTATGGTTACCACCAATTGCTAAAGCATCACCATCTCCGGCAACACATACAACAGTTTTATCAGGGTTTGCCAATTTAATACCTGTTGCAAATGCTACCGTTCTACCATGTGTTGTATGAACTGTGTTAGCATCAATGTAAGAACTAAATCTACCACTACATCCGATTCCAGATACTACACAAAGGTCATCTTTTTTAATACCTAACTTATCTATAGCTCTAATAAAGGCTTTTAGGATAACTCCATCGCCACATCCCCAACACCATAGCGTTGGCATCTTATTTGTTCTTAAATATTCGTCATAATTAAAAGCCATGGTTAAAATACCTCCTTAACTTTCTCTATAATATCTGCCGGTGAGAATGGGCGTCCGTTAGTTTTTGTCAATTTTTCAATATCTTTTCTACCCATTGCTCTTTGAATCTCTTCTAAATATTGTCCCTGGTTAAGCTCTACAGATAATACTTTGTCGAACTTTTGTCCAAGCTCATAGAGTCTCTCTTCTGGGCTTGGCCAGAGAGTAATTGGTCTAAACATACCTGCTTTAATACCCTCTTTTCTAAGTTCGTTAATAGCTTCTTTAATTGCAAGTGATGCAGAACCATAACCAATTAATAGGATATCAGCATCTTCTAGCATATACTCTTCGTTTAATTCAATCTCATCTCTATGCTCATCTACTTTTCTAAAGAGTCTGTCTATTAGCTTTCTACATGTTTCAATCTCTTCTGTTGGGAAACCATCAGCATCGTGGTGAAGCCCTGTAAAGTGGTATCTATACCCAGTAAACATTGGGTTAAGAACTGCTGGTTCATCTTGAGCAACACCATATGGCTTATACTCTTCAGCTGGACCATCAAATGTTTTTCTTAGCTTAATACCAGCTTTTACTGCCTCTTGTGTTGGAATCATTGCCTTTCCATGCATATGTCCAATAGTCTCATCTAAAAGTACAAATACAGGCTGCATAAATCTATCTGCTAAGTTAAATGCTCTTACAGTCTCTGTATAACACTCTGCTAAGTTACCAGCACAAAGAGTAATAGATTTATAATCCCCATGGCTTGGGTTTTTCGCCTGAGCAACATCACCCTGAGCAACACGAGTTGGAAGACCAGTAGATGGACCGCCTCTCATAACATTTACAACAACTAAAGGAACTTCTGCCATTTGAGCAAGTCCAAGGTTCTCAGCTTTCAGTGAAATACCAGGTCCACTTGTAGCTGTAAGGCTTCTAACACCACTCATACTTGCACCAATTGCTGCTGCAACACCACCAATCTCATCTTCCATCTGTACTGCTGCACCACCAACTCTTGGTAATAGATCCGAAATAGTGTGCATTACTTCACTTGATGGTGTAATTGGATACCCACCAAAGAACATACAACCTGCATCTACTGCTGCAATCGCTGCTAAATCGTTACCAGTTGAAATTATCTCTCTTAATTCGCTCATTTACACTCTCCTTCTTATGCGCCAAGCACCATATAGTTATTTTCAGCAATCTTTTGCTGTCTCTCTTTTGCTTGGTCTGTAAGCTTAGCAAATTTAAACTCTTTTCTATCTGCAACAAAAATTGCAAAATCTGGACATGCTAACTCACACTCTTGACATCCAATACAACTCTCTGGATGCGCTACCGTAATCATTGCACCAAGTACACTGTGTGGTTCATATCTCATAGCTAAAACACCAGCTGGACAAACAGCTACACATAAATCACACGCTTTGCATCTGCTCTCATCTGTCCAAACTGGAGTATTCTCAGGAGCTTTCATTACTGACATTCTCTTCCCCTTTTGTATTTTTTAATTATAGTGACACTATCACTGTTATAGAGAATATCAAACTTTCAATAATGATAAAATGAATATTATTAATTTCGATAGAATAGATAAATTTTTGTTACTTTACGAAGCATAGAAAAGCGAATAGTTTAAAATAATTTTTTTTAAAATTGAAAGATAAAAAAAGTTTACTTTTTGTAACAAAGAGGAGAGAAGAAATTCCCCCTCATACAACTCTTAAAACTCTATTTAATTAGACAAGTTCTAAGTAAATTATTTACTCAAAACCTCTTTAACAGCTTTACCAATCTCTGCAGGAGATACAACAACTTTAACACCAGCAGCCTCTAATGCTTCCATCTTCTCTTTTGCAGTACCAGCACTACCGCTTACAATAGCACCAGCATGTCCCATTCTTTTACCCTTAGGAGCAGTCTGTCCTGCAATAAATGCAACTACTGGTTTAGTGATATTCTCTTTAATATACTTAGCAGCTTGAATCTCTAAATCTCCTCCGATTTCACCAATCATAACGATTGCTTCAGTCTCTGGGTCTGCTTCGAACATTGGTAGTAACTGTAGGTAACTTAATCCAATAATTGGGTCTCCACCAATACCAACAGCTGTTGTAATACCAAATCCTTCTTGGCATACTTGGTTAGCACCCTCATAAGTTAATGTACCAGACTTAGAGATAAGCCCTACATTTCCTTTCTTAAAGATGTTACCAGGCATAATACCAATTTTGGTGTAACACCACCAACAATATTAGTACCATAAGCCATACACTGCTCAGCGTGGAATGTACCCTCACCACCAGTAAAACCTTGAACAATTACTTTTGTATCTTTATTTACTAAAATACTCATTATAGCTCTCCTTTAGCAGCTGCAACTGCTTTTTTCGCACCATCTAAAAGGTCTGTTGCAGGTATTACATTATCAATATTTGCATTCTTTAAAATTTCTGCTGCTTCCGCTGCATTTGTTCCATCTAATCTTACTACAACTGGTACATGTACATCTACTAATTTAGTAGCTTCTAAGATACCATTTGCAATTCTATCACATCTAACAATACCACCAAAGATATTTACAAAGATAGATTTTACTTTAGGGTTCTTAAGAATAATCTCAAATCCCTTAGCAACGGTTTCCGCATTTGCTTTCCCACCAACATCTAAAAAGTTTGCAGGTGTTCCACCAACATAGTTAATTGTATCCATAGTACCCATTGCAAGACCAGCACCATTAACCATACAGCCGATTTCACCATCAAGACTTACATAGCTTAATCCATACTCTCCAGCTTCTCTCTCGTCTGGGTCTTCTTCGCTAATGTCTCTCATAGCTTCGATTTCTGGGTGTCTATAGAGTGCAGAGTCATCAAAGCCCATTTTACCATCTAGAGCCAAGAAGTCACCACTTCCAGTTCTAATTAATGGGTTAATTTCGATTAACTCTACGTCCTTTTCCATATAGATTTTAAAGAGTTTGCTTGCAAAGTCGATAAACTTTCTCTGCTCTTGCTTATCTGTAATTCCAAGACCAAATACTAGCTCTCTACCGTGGAAACCTTGAAAACCAATAGTTGGGTCAACTGCAACTTTTACAATCTTCTCTGGAGTCTCTTCAGCAACCTTTTCGATCTCCATACCACCCTCTGTAGAAGCCATAATTACAGGCATCTCTTTGGCTCTATCTAAAACAATCCCTAAATAGAACTCATCTTTGATATCTGCACCATCTTCAATGTAGATTTTTTGAACAAGTTTACCCTCTGGGCCTGTTTGGTGTGTAACAAGTGTCATTCCTAAAATTTCACCAGCTAACTTCTCTACCTCTTCTAGACTCTTAGCTAACTTTACACCACCACCAAGTCCACGACCACCTGCATGGATTTGTGCTTTAACAACCCAAATAGGTCCTCCTAGCTCTTTAGCATTCTCTACAGCCTCTTCTACGCTATGTGCAACTTTACCTTTCGGTGTTGGTACACCATACTCAGCAAATATCTGCTTAGCTTGATACTCATGTACATTCACTTTGGCTCTCCTTAAATTAAAAGTAAAAATATTATAGTTACTTTTACCTATAAATGATAAGCAACCAAAAGCATAAAAGTAACATCCACGAAAAAGTGTTAAGAAACTACACGAAAACTCATCCTAGTTTTAATAAATATTTCAATTTTAATATGATAAAATCTTCAAAAAAGGATAGCATGTGTCAAATAGTAAAAACAATAGAACAGCAATAGTTAGTATGGAAGAGGAGTATATGCGACTCCAAATCGACTATACCCTCCCAGAAGATAGAACAATAATCTGCTCAACTATCGATAGGGTAGAAAAAGAGTTCGATCTCTACCCCGAAGTTATACATAAAAGAGACAAAAATGGTGGCAGCTACTTTATAGAGTTCTCTAAAGATATCTATACAAGCTCTCGCCTACCAGGTGAATTTATCGAGAATCTCCTCAAGACATTAGCAATAGAGCACTGCGAAGAGCGATAGTTATGTAACTTTTTGTTACATATTCTTATCCCCTATACATTACTTCATTTTTATACTATAATACCCTTTTCTAAAAACAGAAGAAGGATAGAGATGAGAAAAACAAAAATAGTAGTTACACTAGGGCCTGTTACTGCCAATCAAGAGAGCGTCGAAACTCTTATAAAACATGGGGTAAATGTCTTTAGGCTCAACTTCTCACATGGAAGCCACGAAATACACAAAGCCTCTATAGATCTCATACGCAACGCATCAAAAAAGCTCAATAGAGAGGTTGCCATTTTGCAAGACATCTCAGGTCCAAAAGTGAGAATAGGAGAGATAGATGGTGTATTAAAACTCAATAGTGGCGACAAGCTCAAACTATGCAAAAACGAAAACTTAGATGATCCATACTGCCTTACCCTCAGCTACAAAGAGATTATCGATATGGTAAATATCGGCGAAGAGGTTTTCTTTGCTGATGGAACACTCAAGACGGTAGTGATCGACAAGGATACCAACAGCCTTACACTCAAACTCTTAAATAGTGGCGAGCTTACATCCCATAAGGGGGTAAACTTTCCAAAAACGAAGCTTAATATCTCGGCAATTACCGCAAAAGATGAACAAGACCTCGAATTTGGAGCCCATAACGATATAGATATTGTAGCCCTCTCTTTCGTGCAAAATGCCAAAGATATTATTAAAGCCAAAAATATCATGGCTCGTCACAACTTCGACCCATTTGTTGTTGCAAAGATAGAGACAGCCGAGGCGATAGATAACCTTAAAGAGATTCTAAACGAGTGCGATGGTGTTATGGTTGCCCGCGGAGACTTAGGGGCAGAGTTTGGGGTAACAAAACTCCCAAGAATTCAAAAACATATTATACAAGTTGCAAACGAGATGACAAAACCGGTTATTACTGCAACTCAAATGCTTAGCTCAATGAAAGAGCAACCCTTTCCAACGCGTGCAGAGGTCAGCGATATTGCAAACGCTGTCTATGATGGTACCGATGCTGTAATGCTCAGTGACGAAACAACAATAGGAAAATTCCCTATCCAAGCAGTCGATGTACTCCACGACACCATTAAAGATGTCGAGAAAGATTACCCATATTTTAAAGACTATACACCACACAATAGCTCTGATGCCGTCTCTAAGTCCGCTGTAGAGTTGGCAAAAAACCTCAACAAAGAGGCACTCATCCCCTTTACAACAACTGGAAGCTCAGCTCTTACCCTCTCAAAATATAGACCAAAGCAGAGCATCTATGCCGTCTCTCACTCACTCAAAACACACAGACGACTCAGTCTTGTCTGGGGTGTTCGCCCACTCTTTGTAATGGAGCCTCTACAAAACCCAACAAAACTACTCTACAACTTTGTTAAAAAGATTCTCGAAGAAAAAAGAGTAAACCCAGATAAAAGATACATTGTAACCATAGGTTCGACTACAGGTAAAACAGGTTCAACAAATCTTATTAGAATTCTTAATAAAGAGGGAATGGAAGCTGTTTTAAAATCGGAGTTTTAATAGATTCTGCTTCCCACCTTTTTATAGTTGCGATTCAGCCGCTTCGCAACTATCTTGCCTAGTATCCAAAAGAGTTTACGGTGCAACTTATGATCAGCCTCTTTGTAACTAATTGTAGAACCAGCCTTTATAATCACACGATAGGTAAACTCATCCCTAAAGATCGCCTGCTTCTTGCTATTATAGATAGCATACTTTACATATACAATCAACTTCTTTCTTACTCGATACTGCTTATTCCCCTTATAGAGTGCCCTATAGAACTTTTTATCAACAACCTTTTGAGAAATTGTAAAATTGATCTCCATAAAAGGATTATACTTTATACGAAACTTCCCCTCTTTAGCTACATGCTGCTTCAGGCTCTCTCGAAAAACTCGCCTATCAATATAGAGAAGGTTTTTCCCTCGAATATGCCCTATATCGAAACTCAACTGCTTAAAGCTTGGGGTCTCTTGCTTATAATAATATTTTGAACTACTCGATTTTGCATGATAAACTTTTTTTGTAGCTGTATGGTCACTATGCAAATTTCCACTTACTATAAAAAAGACCCCTATAAAAAGTAGCAAAATCACTAATACTGCAGGCATTCTCTCCCCTTTAGCTTATTTAGCCTCTAACAATTATAACAAAATATTTCCATTACAACAAATTAAACCCCATATTTACCAAGTTTTAGATACTATTCACAATGAATTAAGGAGAACAAATGCAAATAGAAGCGACACTCAAATCACTTATAAAAGTTATCAATTATCCATTTAAAGAACCACAAGAGCTCGAGATGGCACTGAGAAAACGCTTAACCAAAAAGGAGTTTAAACTCTTTAGGGAACTTGCTTCTAACACTCCCAAAGAGGAGATCGCAAAAAAATTAAATTTCGACACCCCAGAGTTCGAAAGGGTCGAACAAAACTTAATCAAAAAACTAAACCTTGAGCAGACGAAACAGCTCCTCTATAGTTACGATTAAAACTTTTCGCATTTGTTGCTTAAAAACCAACAAAAGGCAAACATCAGTGCTGGTCTTTTAGGCTTGCTCTCATCAAACATAAAAGCTTTTGCCTTGCTTACTGGCAGATAGACCAACTCAATATTCTCCTCCTCTAAACCACCACCACTATTTACCTTCATGCTCTCACCAACCTCGCCATAAAAGAGTGTCATTATGCCACCAGTTGTTAAAGTGGTTATCTTCTCTAAACTATCCACCTTATAGCCACACTCTTCTAGCACCTCCTCTTTTGCTATCTCTTCGCTGCTAAGTCCCTCTTTATCCTCTCTACCACCGCAAAGCTCATACCTAATAGCTAGTTCAGGATGGTTAATATAGACAAGTGCACGAAACTGCTTCACTAAAATAAAAGCATCCCTCTCTTTATGATAGAGCAAAACCTTTACAACATCTAACGATTTACTTACCTCTTTTGTGTATCGTTTGCCACTTTGTGTATAACTTACCTCATAAATAGTATGATTCTTTGGATTTTCTACTCTTTGAACCTCTATATCAGTTATTTTATCTTTCATAACTCCCCCTTTATATTGCTTATAGGGTACATTCCCCTTACCGTTCACAAAGCATAAAGCTCTTAATTCTTAACTCCAAATCACCCTTTCTCAATGGCTTCATCCCCAAGCTTTTGAACCATCTTGATACTATCAAGGGCATTCAGTAAAATAGTTTTTGTTGAAGTCAGCGGCTTCATACGCAAATTTGTCTGCTTCTTATCCAAGCTCTGATCGCCCAAAACCTCCATCACCTCTTTCTCTAACTCTGCAATAATCTCGTTAAACTTCTCTTCTATAAACTCTATATTCATATTAATCCTTTTGTTTTTAGCCTTTGACTAAAGAAGCTTAGAGCGAAGAGCCGAGAGCTTAGAACTTAGAGCTAATGGTGCGACTTTGTCGCGTTTTAATATTTGTGGCTTCACCACTTAAAAAAGCGAAACTATCTTGTTAGCTCTTAGGTTAAACTTCTTTCCGCTCTTGGCTCTAAGCTCTTAGCTTTATGCTTCTTTATAAAATGCGGCGTAGCCGCACCACTAGCTCTCCGCTCTGTGCTCTCAGCTCTTAGCTTACTTCCCTTTCGGACGAAAAACAGTTATCACCTCTTCATTAGCCACCATATAATTCCCACCAATTAAATCTATACAATACGGAATTGCTGGAAAGACTGCATCTAAACACTCACGAATCGACTTTGGTTTCCCAGGCAGATTAACAATTAAACTCTCCTCGCAAATCCCAGCTGTTTGTCGAGACAAAATAGCCGTTGGCACATACTGCAAACTAACCGCTCGCATCTGCTCCCCAAAGCCAGGCAAGAGCTTCGAACAAACCACCTCTGTAGCCTCCGTAGTAACATCACGAGGGGCTGGCCCTGTACCACCAGTTGTTACAATTATATCGCACTTCTCCTCTTTTGCAAGCTCCAAAAGCGTCTCTTCTATTACACTTTGCTCATCAGGAATACATCTATAAACATACTCTGTCTCATTTAAAAGATAATCATTAAATGTATCCATAATGGCTTTACCTGAAATATCCTCATAAATCCCAGCACTTGCTCTATCGCTAGTAGTTACTACACCTATTTTAATTCTGTCCATTTTTATCCTTACAGTTTTTATCTACAATTTTATTATATCTTTTATCATTTGTTTTAACCCAAATTTGGCATTAGAGATTAACAATCTTTAACAAATCATTCCGTCTAGGGCATTTACAAAAATCCATCAATTAACCTTTTGGTTAACCTCAAGATTTTTGCAAACACCCTAAACAAAAGCATTTGCCAAATATTTGCTAATTCTAATGCAAAATTTGGGTTTAAAATTTTTATCTAAAATGACTACAAATTTGTCAAAAGGTCTGCTCTGAAGTGTTTTTTACTCTTTTTCATATCCCTCATAGTAGTAAGATTGTTCAATTCCTTTAAAGATTATCACTCTATCATCTATCTTGTCTGTTAAATTATTGCCCAAAAGGACTCTTAATTCTAAATCGTTAACAGGGCTTCGCTCCATTGCCTGTAAATAGAGATTTTTATCGACATTTTGCCAATTTACCACCTTTTTAAGTCGATTTTTTAACATCATATCAAGCCATATTCTCATACTTCTACCATTACCTTCCATAAAAGGGTGAGCGATATTCATCTCTACATATTTAGCAATAATATCCTCAAAACTCTCTTCGCTCATAGTCTCTATTTTTGCTAAAACCTCTTTTAAGTAGAGGCTATTGGCAAATCTAAAATTCCCCTTAGAGATATTTAGCTCCCTAATCTTACCAGCAAAATCGTATAACCCCTCAAAAAGGTATCGATGTATCTGCTGTAGCCCTTTAACAGTTCCAACTTCAATACTCTCTATATCTCCACTTTCAAAAAGACGATAGGCATTCTCTAAACTCTTTTTGTCTATATTTGACACTATTACCCCTTTTAGAAAGTTTATTAAGTATATCAAATTAATACTTAACTATCTTCCCCTCTAATGTTTTTAAAAACTCTACTACATCAGCTATCTGCTCTTTATTAAACTCATCACCTAGTTGGTATTTGCTCATAATTCTAACAGCCTCTTTTATATCTTTTACTGCACCATTATGAAAATATGGAGCTGTTTTTGTAATGTTTCTTAAAATTGGTACCCTAAAGTACTGCTCGTTATTTCTACCATAAAACTCTCCTAAATTTTTAAATGGGTAAGGGTTATCTTTTATAGATACTTTTGGGTTAAAAAGCACTCCTAAGTAGTCTTGCCAATAGAACCTTACTGGGAACTTTTGAATCAACTGTCCACCTACGCTCATACCAGTATGGCACCCTTTGCACCCTTTGCTAATAAAAAGTGTCATTCCCCTCTTTGCACTCTCGCTTATTGCACTATTATTGCCATCTAAAAACTCATCGTAAGCCCCTCTTGTAAGTAGTGTTCGCTCATAAGCCCCTATTGCTTTTTGTACATCGCTAAACTCCACTCTATCTTTTCCAAAAACCTTTTTAAACTCTGCTCTTAAACTACTATCGCTATTTAACCTCTCTTCAACCTCTTTAGGGGTCATATTCATCTCAAAAGGTGCTTGCACGGGACCTGCTGCTTGCTCTTCTACATCTTTTGCCCTGCCATCCCAAAACTGATACTTAGCCAACGCCGCATTTAACACTGTTGGCGAGTTTAAATGGTGTGGATTTGCTCTTCCTCTATAGCCAATAGCAGTTGGGCGGTTATCATCACCTCCTTGCTCTAAAATATGGCACGAGGCACAACTAATACTCTTATCTCTTGAGAGCCTTGTATCAAAATAGAGCCTCTTTCCAAGAGCTATCTTTTCTCTGCTTAAAGGATTTTGCGGATTATTGACTACCTTTAATAACTCTTCATAACTTTTAGGAGTTGGCAACATATTTAAGCTTAAAGCCTTACTTCTTAGCTCTTCATCACTCCATTTAGGTATAGGTTTTTTAGGTAGCATATAGGGTAAAGCAGCAATAAAAACAACGGTAACAATAGTAACCGTAATTGGGTGTAGTAAGAACTTCTTCATAGCTTACCTCCTAATAATCTGAATTCGATGGGATACCATATTCCGTCGAACTCAGATTATAAATTCTTACTATAGTATATATAAATCTAAGAGGTAGAATCAATACTTTTTAGCTAAGATAGGGTTTTTATTTATCATAGATGGTTCAACTCCAAACTTCTCTTTAAAGAGTTTGGCAAAGTTACCTTGATGTAAATAGCCAACAGCTCTACAAGCCTCTGTTACTCGTAATCCCTCAAAAGATAACAAATAATAGGCTCTTTTCAATCGTAAATCTTGAATATATGAGTATATAGTTTTTCTAAAAACCTTTTTAAAGACTCGTTTGAGTTTTGTATCGTTTGTTTGGCAAAGCTTTGCTAACTCTTTTATAGTTGGGGGATTAATAAATTCTCTATTTAGCAACTCTCTTGCTCTATTCGCAATTGAAAACTCTTCTTGAGTAAAGCCATCAAAGCTAAATTTTAATAACTCCAAAAATTGTATTAATAGCTCTAATACCAGAACTTCAGCCTTTAGGCTAAGCATATTTGTACTCTCATCTAAAGTCAATACTCTTTGCAGAAAGTAACTAATTTTGGCATCTAAACTGCAACTACAAAGCTGCTCTAAACCAGTACTTTTTTGTACTTTATAGTAAAGCATATTTACAACACCCTCTCTAGAGTCTAAATAGTATCTTAAATAGAAATCTGCAACAAAGAGAATAAAAACTTCGCTCTTTGCTTTAAAAGTTATCTCTACCCTAGCCTCTTTTGCAGAAAATATAGCAATAGAGTTACTGCTTAAAGTATAGATCTTTTTACTCTTTATAGATACTTCCCCTCTTTTAACAACAAAAATAGCAGCCATAGCATCGATATAGTCTAATTTAAAAATTGTATCTTTTTTAAGTGGTTTCACATCTAAATAGAGCATCCCTTGCGATATGTCTACCCTTTTTAAACCATAACCAATACTACTTTTTTTATACTTCTTATTACCCAAATTAAAAAAGAGGCTCTCCATTACTGCAACCTATCTAAATTATAGTATCGCTCTACTCTTTGCTCAAACTCCTCATCGCTTAAGATTTGACGCATCGGTATAAACTTCTTCGCCTTATCGCCAATAGCAACCCTTGCACTAAAATTTTCATCTTCTATTATCTCTAAAATAAGTTTTGCCACCTCTATCTTATCGTTACCGCCGTTTATCTGCTCTATTATTGTTGGAGCGAGTATAGCAACTATCTCTTTGTAAGGGGAGTCTTCGCTAAAGGTTAGCTTATTGGTTACTAAGTTACCTCTAGCAAAATTTGTATCGAAAAATCCAGGAAGAACAGAGTGTACTCGAATATTAAATGGCTTGAGTTCATGCCGTAAAGAGTCAGTAATCCCCTCTAAAGCATACTTGCTAGCATTATAAAAGGTAAGGAGTGGCAAACCAATTTTACCAAGAAAAGAGCTAATATTAATAATCACACCTCCCCTCTCTCGCATCTTAGGAATTACTGCCCTGCAGACCCTAAAGACACCAAAAACATTAACATTAAATTGATTAAACATCTCCTCTTCGCTTATCTCTTCGACACTCCCTACAAGCCCATATCCTGCATTATTTACTAAAATATCAACTCTCTTAATATCGTGCAAAGCACTCTGCACACTTTTACCATCGGTAATATCAAGTTTAATTGGTACCAAAGAGCTACTCTCTATCTCTCTTAGTCTCTCTGGCTCTCTGCTACCAGCGAAAACTTTAAACCCACGTTTAGCAAGATAGAGTGCAGCAGCCCTACCCATACCGCTACTACACCCTGTTATTAATACAACTTTTTTGCTCATACATCTAATATACTAAAACTTCAAGCAAATTTAGATGACTTATATCAAAAAACTCTTTTCAACCCAACAAATACCACTAACAAAACTGCCAAAAATCCTGCCATAACTAAGTAGATATGCTCTAAGCCTACACCTTTGCTAAGCTCTACAAAAATATATAAGTTTGCTGCATAAAAGAGCTTCTTTACAAGTGCTATAAACGATGCTGTAGTAGCTCTTAGTTCACTACTTGCATGTTTTTGTATATATTCACTAATAAATATCATAAAGACACCTCTAACAAACTGTTGCAAAAAGATAAACACTATCCCAACATACGAAAAAAACCATCCCATACCAACTAAGCTAAATAAAATTGCAACTGCAACTGCTACAAATATCTGCTCTTTGCTAAAGCGGTGCATAATTGCATTTGCATATTTAGAGCCAAAAGATGCAACTATCTGAAATGAGGCAAAAAGCATCCCAAAGTAGGCTAAATCTACACCAATTGCTTTAAAATATGGCTGATAATACCAAAATGCAACTTGGTTAAATGCAAAAATTAAGGCTACAAATAGCGTTACACCTATTAACTCTTTATTGCCCAAAAGCAAACGAAAATCTTTAATATCCTCTTTTAGGGCTCTTTTATTTGTGCCATTTACCTCTTTTAAAAATAGCGACAAAATTAAAGAGGCAATAAAAGCAATAAATGTTGCTACAACTGTTGCACTAAGGCTTAAATATTTAGCAATCAACCCTCCGCTAATTCCAGCAAACGCTACTGTTAAAAGTGTTTTATGATTCATATCTCCATAGACCTTGCTATACTCGCTCTCCCTGCCAAGAGCCTTTAGCGACTCATAAAGCAAAGAAGTTAGTGTTCCAGAAATTAGTGCATACCCAAGTGCAAAAGCAGATTCTGCAAATACAAAAGTATTAAAGCTGTTTCCCTTTAAAAATAGCCAAACTGCTACAACTAAAGAGGCGTAAGCAACCACTAGTGTTCTTTTTCTCCCAAGCTTATCGCTAATATAGCCAGATGGAAACTCAAGCACCATAGATGCAGCCGAAAATAGAAACTGCAACATCAAAATTTGCGATAACTCTAAACCTCTACTACCAAAATACAAAACCAACACAGGAGCAACAAAAACGAGCCCCTGGGTTACATATATCCAACCAATTAAACTTATGTTTCTCTCTATCCTTTTCATAATTTTCTCTTTCAAATATTAAAAGGGCGAAGGAAGAAGGGTGAAGGGTGAAGAGTTTTATATTAATATCCTTCTGCCTTCTACCTTCTGCCTTCTGCCTTACCAAACAATAAACAGTAATCTCCTATATACTTAGAAATATAATTAACAGTAATAATAGTAAATAGTGTAAATTGTAAAAAATAGAGTAGAAAAAAAGAGGAATAGAAACGAAGACTCCAAAAGGCAAAAGCCTTTTGAAAAAGAAGCGATTATCTTTTTGAGAACTGCGGGCTTCTTCTCGCTTTTTTCTTTCCGTATTTCTTTCTCTCTACAACTCTTGCATCTCTTGTTAAAAGACCCATAGGTTTCAAGATCGCTCTAAAAGATGGCTCGTAAGCTACTAGAGCTTTTGTAATACCATGCTTTAGTGCATCAGCTTGTGCTGATATACCACCACCTAAAGTTGTAGCTACAATATTTACAGCCTCTAACTGTTTTGTTGCCTCTAGCGGAAGTCTTACTCTCATCTTATAAGTCTCGTGACCACCTAGCCACTCATCTAAGCTTTTACCATTTACTGTTAACTCTCCATTACCAGACTCTAGCCAAACCTTCGCTACTGCTGTTTTTCTCTTACCTGTTGCGTAAACTTTTGCCATCTTAGTTTCCTTTACCTATTTGTGCTGTGTGAGGATGCTCTGCACCTTCATAAACTTTTAATTTCTTTAGCATTTGGCGACCAAGAGTCGTCTTAGGTAACATACCTCTAACTGCTAACTTATAAAGCTTCTCTGTGTGGTTCTCTAGCATATCACTAAGCTTGTTGCTCTTTGTGCTACCAAAGTAACCACTGTGTCTAAAGTACTCTTTATCCTCTAGCTTGTTACCACTAAATTTCGCTTTTTTCGCATTAATAATAACAACATAATCACCACAATCAACATTTGGCGTAAACGAAGGCTTATGCTTACCTCTTAAATAAGTAGCAGCTTCTGTTAAAATACGACCAAAAGTTTTACCCTCTGCATCAATCAAAATCCAATCGCGTTTTACTTCGCTAGGCTTAAGTGCTTTTGTAAATTTCATTTAAGTTCCTTTATTTTTTACTTCTTTCAAAGTAGTGGCGAAAGTATAACCACTTAACCTTAAATATCTCTGAATTTAAGTTATTTTTAAGTTTATAGTATGATTTTCATACAGTTTTATAAATTTATTGTTATTTTAAATTTTATTAAACTTTGTCAATTGTGATATAATATTCTCCAATAACTAGTTATTCTGCTTTTTATCTTTAATAAAAGGAAAAATAGATTTATGACTGCTGATTTTTGCAATTTAAAAATTAACCCTAAATTAGTATGTAATTTTTTAGCTCTATTTTCAAGAATTGAATATTCTCTAAAAGCAACTATAATATACGCTCAAGGTAATAGCAAAAAAGTAGATCCAAATTGGGATAAGTTTGCTAATAATATTGATAAACTTTTTTTAAAAAGAATAGGTGAAAATAAAAAGCTAAAAAAAGCAGTAGATTATATAATCAACAATCCACCTAAAAAGCAAATTATAAACAATGGAAAATTAGAATTTATAAACTCATCATTTGATAACACACAAAAATCAACTCAGCAAATTATATTAATGGTTAGGAGAGTTAGAAACAATTTATTTCATGGTAGTAAATATCATATAAATCCTGATAATCGAGATAAGAAATTAATAATATACTCTTTAAGAATCTTATCTGAATGTATTAAATTAGATAATGATATTTATGATGAATTTTACAAATTTGATTAACCTAGCCACCAAATTAAATTTGTTGACCTACCTACAAAGAAAAACAACTCTCCAATTTCAATACAAAAACCCAAACAACCAAAGCGGAATCTTATTGCCACTTCCTATTTCTATATCATCAGCTACAACATAAGAGTTTGGCATATCTTTTATCTGCTTAAAGCCTTTATTTTTTCCACCAACTTCTAAAATATATTTTTCATCTATTAAAAAGTCGCCTTTTTTTGCAGTCTGAACTGTATGGTTTTGGATAAGCATACTTGTTACAAAAACCTCTCTAAGTGTTCCAATTTCGCTTTTGCTGCAATAGGCATAGTGTAGATTTGTATTATTTAGGTATATTTTATCGGGTTTCGTAAAGATATTATCGCCTTTATGTTTAGATTTAATGGTTGTTAATATTTTGGCACGGTTTAAATACTCTAAAAATCTATAAAGCCCTTTATAGTTATCTTTCATATCCATTTTTAGTAAAAGTTCTTTAATATTTGGTGTAAAGGGTTGCGATTCACAAATAAGCCGAATCAGTTTTTTTAAATTTTGAATACTGCTATAATCTATTGGGAATATTGCAGGAATATCCACTTCGATAACTGTATTTACTGTTTGGTTAAGACGCAATAGATAATCTTCTGTATCTTCAAAATAAAATGGATAGTAGCCACTTTTAATATACTCTCTAAAAAGAAGTGTCAAGTTAAATTCTTGCAATAGTTCATAAGCTATATCTATGTGATTTGATAATATCTCCTCCAAAGAAAAACTAGGAAGTGATATACTGTTTTTTAACTCTATAAACTCCCTAAAACTCATACCATAAACGGTATAAAGTACTGCTCGTCTGCTAAGGTCTGCTTTTGAGTTATCTATACTTAATGCACTACTTCCACTAAAAATCACATTAAGATTTAAAAGGTCATATATCTTTTTTAACTCATTTTCAAAATCTTTATATTTATGTATCTCATCAATAATTAAAACTTTGCCATCTTCTTTACTAAAGGCATTAGCAACCTCAAAAAGGGAGGGAATAGTTAAAATATCTGCACTAATATAAAGCTTCTTAGAAAAAGGTAGGTCTAGCTCTTTTAAATACTGTATAAGATAAGTAGTTTTACCCACACCCCTAGCACCTACAATACCTACAAGCTTCTTATTAAGATTTATGCTTTTATGAAAGTATCTTTTATAAGTAAAATTATTAACTTCGAAAAGCTTTCGTTGGTACTCTCTTAGCTCATTTAGCTTCATTAAAAAAACCTTTTAACTCAAATATCCCTCATTATATCAAAATTAGACTTACAACTCTAATTTTTATATATATTTTTAGACTTAGAACTCCAATTTTAGCTACCATTTTTAGATATGCAAGTCAAATTCCAGGTACTATTTTTTGATATTCAAGTCAAAAATTAAACCCTCTCGATCTCTACACCGTTTTCTAGGATATAGAGTATATACCCCTCGCACTCTTTTTTTTCGATACTTTTAAGGGCTTCGATGTAGTTTTTGACCTGTGCTCTATGTTTTTTTGCGAAGTTTTTGGAACTTTTGTAGTCAAATACTCTATTGAAACTCTCACTCTTTGCAAGCAGGTCTAATTGGTAGAACTTCTCTTTATAGACGATTGGCTGCTCTTTATGGAGCTTCGCCCCCTCTATGAGTGTGTAAAACTCTTGGCAGCTAAAGAGCTTTTGGAGTCTCTTCTCTATACTCTCTAATTGGCTTGGCTCTAGCTGGCTGCCGTAGTGGTTTACTACTGCCTCCATTGCACTCTTTAAGCTTTGAGGGTCGCTAAACTCTAGCATCTCTAAAGCAAAGTGGAGTGCTTCGCCAAATTTGAGGGCTTTGTAATCTTTCTGCTCTTGCTCCTCTTGCTCTAGTTGCTCTACCTCTTGTCTTCCATAGCTAGAAACTATGCTACTTAACACCTCTAAACTCTCCTCTTTTGCAGGCTCTGAGGCGATAATTTCGCCTATTTGCATTGGCTCTAGATCTAAGCTCTCAAACTGCGAACCCTTCTCTTTAGCAACTACAATCAATCCAAGCTCAGCTCGTGTTAAAGCCACATAGAGAAGATTAAGCCTATCTTTATAGCTCATCGCCTCCTCTCTCGCTTTTGCCTCTGCATACTCTTTTACAAAATACTCTTTTTTACTCTGCTTATAAAAGATTCGCTCTATCTTCACTGGAGTTGCATTTTTAAAGAGCAGCATATCTCTATTTGGCGGATTCTTGCCCAATCTATCGAGCACAATAACATACTTAAACTCTAAGCCTTTTGAGCCGTGGATTGTCATAATCTCTACACCCTTTTGGGTATTGGGTGCAAGCTCGATATTGGACTCTTTAAACTCCTCTAAAAACTCCTCGAGTGTGCTAAAGTTTTTGGCAAAATCAAGCAGCCTTAAGATATTTAAATCATCATGGTAGTAGCCAAACTTCTCAATAATCTGCACTAAAAACTCAAAAGGCTCCATTGTCTGCTTACACCAACTTAGATCTACACTCTCTAAAGCAAGCTTTTGTTTAAAGGGCTCTAGGAAAATTGGCTCTTTTGTAAGCAGATACTCAATAACTCCAACAAGTGCCGCAACCTTTTTATTGAACTTAAGCGAACTTGCACTCTTTAAGACCGACTCAATACCGTGCTGCTTCAGATACTCTTGCAGAGCGATCCCATCCTTATTTGCAAAGACTAAAAGAGCAAGATCCTCCAATACCACACCTTTACTTTGCAAAAACACAATCCGCTCTTTTGCCCTCTCTAAAAGCTCCTCGCTCTTTGTAACCTCTACATACCCCTCTTGCTTGGAGTTTGCCTTTTGGGGTACAAAGCCCTCTATTTTATCCCTGAACCAACTATTGGTAATAGCTACAATATTTCGTGCACTTCGGTAGTTTGTATCGAGTGTTGCAACCTCCATACCATGCTCGTTTGCTACATAAGAGAAGAGCTCCTCTACCCCACCACGAAAACGATACAATGACTGCTTCACATCGCCAACATAAAAAAATGTCCTAAAATCACTCTGCCCCACTCCAGCAAAGATCTCATCTATAAGAGGCTTTAAAATTAGATACTGCAAAGCAGAGGTATCTTGGAACTCATCGAGTAGGATATGTTTAAACTTAGTATCTAACTTAAAGTATAAAAACTCTTTTGTAATTTCGCTATCTAAGAGCTTATGGGTTAAGTAGAGAATATCGACAAAGTTAAGCTCCCCTTTGCCTCGAATGGTATCGAGCCGAACACTTTTATAACGATTATAGAGCTCAAAAAGATAGTGCAAAATTGTACTCTCTAATGCTATATGGTACTCTCTCATTTGCTCTTTTATAGCTCTATATAGTCGCTCTATAGTATCGTTACTGTACTTTTTAAACCAGCTATGCTCACCTAAACTCTCATTTTCAAAGAGCTTTTTTCCCAATAGCTCTTTTGTGTTCTCTACACTAAATTGCCCAATGGCTCTTGGAGCAGCTCCTGCTTGCTCAAGCTCTCTAACTATCTCTTTGCGTAAACTCTCTATACTCTCAAGAATTGGCTCTAAACTCCTAACACTATAGTTACTCTTTGGCAAAAGGGCATCGATTGCAAAAAGGGTACCAAAGAGATCTACAATCTCTTCGCTTCTTCGCTTCTGTAGATTTATCGAGAGTTTTACTAAACTATCAATCTCACCATAGCGATCGAGCATCTCTATAAAGTGCTCTTCGAGCTCGCTATTGCTATTTTGCTTTATTGTAAAGTCAGGCTCTAAACCAATTTGGAGTGCCGCAGAGCGTAGAATAGAGTTGCAGAAGCTATCGAGTGTAATAATATGGTTTTGGCTCTTTAAAAAGAGGCTTAAAATCTGCTTTTGCTTTGCTAAAATCTCCGCTCTATCAAGATTATACTCAGTTACTAAACTCTTTAAAAAGGTCTCCTCTTTATCTAAGTTTTGCAAAAGCTTTAAAACACGTTGCTGCATCTCGTTTGCCGCCTTTTTTGTAAAGGTAGCTGCCAAAATCTCACCAGGCTTTTGCCCCATAAAAAGAAGAGCAATATAACGCAGAGCTAAAGCATATGTCTTCCCACTCCCAGCAGATGCCGAGTAGGCTAAGAATTGTTTCTTTTTCATATTCTCCCCTTTGTGAAGCTTAGAGCTCAGAGCAAAGAGCTGAGAGCTTGTGGTGCGACTTCGTCGCGTCTAATACTTGTGGCTTCGCCATATAAAAAAAGGCGAAGCCACCTTGTTAGCTCTTGGCTCTTGGCTCTATGCTCTTAGCTTCTTTAATGCAAAGCATTAAAGGTACTCCCCTCTATGGCACAGCAGTTGATATGGGCAGTATCTACACTTTTGCAGATCTTCGCATCGCTCAGCTACAAAGCTCTTTTTACTCTTAAGATACTCTATATGCTCTAAAAGCTTTGCATCCTTCTCTTGTGGTGCTGTAAGGTAGCTCATTTTGCCACCTTCGAGTATCTCTATAAATGCAAAATCTACACTATTAGTAGCACCCATTAATCGCGAGTATATGCTCATCTGAAAATCATTAAGTTTCTCGACATTTTTACTATTGGCACTACTAATCGAGCCACTTTTGTAATCAATTACCAATCGCATATCATCTTTGCAATCCATTCGATCGATACGCCCCTTAAATCTTAAGCCACCAATTTCACCTTTTAGCTCAAATTCACACTTCTCTACTCTCCACCCATCTCTAAAGTGCTCTACCTGTTCTCTTATAAAGCCCTTTAAGATATTTTGCCAAAGTGGTTTTTTGTAGAGCAAAATAGTATCGGCATACTCCATTTTTCCTAGCTCTTTCGCAATAGCTTGCTCTAACTCTTTAACATCTAAATACTCTTTTCCAGCCTGTATCACTCTATAAAGCAGAGTATGGAGCAGTTGCCCATCGTTAATCTCTTCGCTCTTTGGCTCTTGGATCTTGGCAACATAGCGATAGTAGAACTTACGCCGACACTCTAAGAATGTCTTTAGCTTACTTGGCGACCACTCTGCCGCTTTGGCATCGTATGCAAACTCAATATCATTTAGATGGCTAAATGCGTTATATCTGCTCTTGTGTGCAAATAAAAGCTCGTGCGGCGTCTTGTAGCGTTTTATATTCTCGTGCAACCCAAGCTCATAGAGAAACTTCGAAGCTTGCAAGTTATCACTCTTTGCATAAAGCAGTACCGAGCGTTTAGCACGCTCTAAGAGCCGTGTGTAGTAGTGCTTTTGCAGATTCTCTCGATCGCTCTTTGTTGGCAGCTTTGCATGGGCTCGCACACTGCTATTTAAAAAGCGATCCTTATTAGAAATTGCAGGCACCTTATCGTCATTAAAGTCAAGCACCACAACCCCATCGAAGCTCATTCCACGACTCTCTAAAACCCCCATTACCGTTACCTTACCCCCTTGGGTATCATCGAGTGTGTGTTCTCCCAATTCATAGAGCCACAAGAAGAGCCACTCTTTAAAGCTAAACTCTCGCCCCTGCATAGTGTGTAAAAAGTTATGATAGAGCTCTAAGAGATTGAGTTTATCAAGCTCTCGCATCAGCTCTTCGCTACTAAAGAGAGGTATCTGTAAACTCGAGAGTTGCTCAAAAAATGCTTCGGCTGCAACCTTTGTGCTGCTTTGGAGCTTAGAGAAATCAAAACCATTATGCTCTAAAAACTCTTTCGCAATCTTATCGCCACTGAAAAAGCGGTAGATCTGGTCTAAAAATTTATAGGCTTGATGGTAGCGAAAGCTCTGCCCCATTGCAAAGTTAAAGTTCTTCTTTCGATTAAAGGCACGAATGAGTGGCACAATAGACTCATCAGGCACTATTAAAGCAATCTTTTGAGGTTCAATACCGCTTTGTACCATCTCCTCTATCTTTGCAATAGCTATAGCAATCTGCTCTATCCTCTCTATAGACTCTACAACTTCACTCTTAATCTCTAAAGGGAGCCTCTTACTTTCTAAAATCCTCTTTGTTGCAAGGTCAAACTTTATCTCGCTACCCTCTTCGAGCTCTACTCCAAGAGAGCGAAAACTCTCTACAATCTTTTGATTAAATGGAGTTGTTCGAAGCTTTATAATAAAGGGGCGGATCTTAGCAACTGCTACAAAAAGCTCTAACTCAAACTTTGTTAAGTACCCCTCTAGCTCGATATAGAAGCTATCAAAACTCTCGATATAGCTGCGATTAAGCTTATAGTTACTCGGTAAGAAAATTCTATCTGTAAGTTTATGCTGCTCCAAAATAGCTCTGTAGTTATGCAATACCCTCTCTAGTAGTGCTAAATCTCTTTCAAACTCAGCATAGGTATCGGCCATAAAGAGCTCGTTTATCGAGACCCCTTCGGCACTTATCTCTTGAAAGAAATTAAAAAAGTCATCTGCATGGGTGTAGAACTTGACTAAAGAAGTATCTTTTAGAATTGGATCAATCTCTTTAAAACTACTCGCCTCTCTTAAAAAGAGTTTCCGCTGTATCCTATTAACAAGTGCTAACTCTCCACTCAAAGTAGCTCTACTCTCAAAATCTGCAACAGTAACCATTTTTGGCAGCAAGGTATTTTGCTCTAAAAAGTTTGCCTTTGCAGCCCTAATAGCTCTTGAAGTTGGGTAGATATAGAGTCTATTTTGCATAGAAAAAGTGATTACTTTTTAAAACCATAAATATCGATATATTTTGTATCGCTACCAACACTTATTTTTGTGCGTAAAATATAGCGCCCCTTATTGGCAATTTTAATGTTGTTTACCTTGTAAACTCCGTCACCTATAGTGCTGATATCCTTTACATAATAGTCCTCTTTTTCAGTTTGTGGTCGTGTTACTAAGAGTGTTATATTTGCATCGTTCACACCCTTACCACTCCTATCTTTAATTGTAAAAGTAACACTATTATTATCATTGAGGGCATAGTGTAGGTGGGGTTTTCTCTTCAGATGCTTTGGCTTAAAATCACTCTTTTCTAAACCACTAAAAGCAACACTATACTTTGCATCAAATCTCGCTTGCGATTCAGCAATTTCATTCGAGGCTTTGTCGGCATCTTGATACTTCTGCATATAATTATTCGACTCATGTACCGGCAAAGAGATAGTATTCTTAATTGTCCAGTACCCTAGTGTTATCCCAATAAACAGAAAGCCCAAGATCATATATGGCCAATATTTACCGCTATTTTCATTTTTACTCATTTATATACTCCACTACAAATTATAATATCATTCTAGAAGCCACTGTGTGACCTCAAAAATAGTATATAGATCAAAAAAAGAGAAAAGAATCACTTCCCTCTTTTTCTAAATATTGGTGCAATGAAATATATCCAAATTACTATTAAAGAACCAACAATAATGAGTGTATTGACAATTTTTAACACCCATCCACCACCATCTTTAATGGTAGATTCAAGCTCTTTACCTTTTGCATTAGCAATCTCATCTGCAAGTTCTGAATAGGCTTGCACTAAGCCAACATCATACTTACTCTGCAAAGAGTTGCTATCTTTACTTGCTATTACTTTAATAGCATAATCTAACACCTTCCCCTTATCTATAGACTCTAACAGTTTCTTATCGGAAGCCACTAAATGAATCCGCATAGAGTTAGGGGCAAAAACGATAACTACATATGGCTCACTTAAGCTCTCTTTGTATCTCTTTAGATAGTCATAAACGCTTACACCTCTTTCGATTTTATCATTTGTAGCAATTAAATAGGCATTTACTGCTGCTTTACTACTTAGCTCATTTCCCATCTTCTCTATATAGTCAGCAGCTTTAGGTGATACTAAATGGTCATTAAAAAGAAAATTAGCGTTTAAGAGGTTAAAGAAAAAAGAGAGCATAAGCAAGACGAAGCTTGCTTTTACTCTCATATTAAGATATAAATAGGTGATTTGGAGTCAATACTGCCCAAGCAGTAATTGCTGCACTTATTACCAATAATAGTGTAATTAATTTATCCATCTCTAACCCCTTATAGCTTTGAAAGATCGTACTTAGCATTATCTTTGCTAATCATCTTAACATTATCAAGACTATTAACAATAGGTGCTGGATCATAAAAATGTTTTGCTTCAGCTCTTTGTACACCGATAGCTTTCGTAACTAAAAAAGCTAAAATCGCTAGTAGCAATAGAGTTGCTATTAGCATACCTGTGATACCACTTAGAGTAAATAAACCTCTACTTGTATTTTCTGCCATACTCTACTCCTTACTTTCCGCTAGATAGTGTTTTAATAAACTCTGCAAGAGCTTTCTCTTGAACTGGAGTAAATCTATTCACAAATGACGGCATTCTACCAATGCTACCTTGCTTACCATGCTTTAATACCTG
>JALVWQ010000056.1 GCA_027034975.1 Campylobacteraceae bacterium | reverse complement strand
GCATTTATATCAAAAGTTGTGCCAACATGAATAAAAAATAGTGGCACAAGCAAACCAAAACCAAAGCTAGACATTTTCTCTTCGAGTTCGTGCTTATGATGGAAGAATGCACTAATTGCTACACCAGCAATAAATGCACCAAGAGCCAACTCTAAGTGTAGCCAAATCATAAGAACAATTAATAAGAAAAAGAGAGCCATACTAAGTCTAATATCCTGTTCGCTATCACTCTCTTTTGGCATTAACCTCTCTTTTAACTCAGGCAGATACCAAAATAGTAAATCCAAAGCTTTATAGAGAAGATAGATTAAGAAGATAAAACCAAAAAGTATAGAGAGTTTCTCTACAAGTTCAAAACTAAAACCAACTTCGCTAGCCGCATCTAAAACTGTTAGGGTTATAATACTTACTATTTCACCCAAAACACCAATAATAAATGCATACTCAATCCAAACATTATCTTTACCATATACTTTAGAGAGTGATGCCAAGAGCCCAATAGATACAAGAGGGATAGAGATTATAAATATTATATTAAAGCCCAACATGTAACAAATTACTGCGGATAGAACCCCAAGTATTACTAAATAAGCAAGTCCTTTTTTAATTAGAGCAAGAGGTGCAGTTGTTAACTTTTTTAAATTTACCTCTAATCCAGCCAAAAACATTAGATACAAAAAGCCAACCTCTGCAATTAAATCAAAATACTCATTTTTATGAATAATCCCAATACCAGCTAAAATTGAGCCTACAGCTATCTCTACAACAGGGATTGGCAAGCGTATATATTTAGATAGCGTAGGAGAGAGCCACAATATTAAAGATAGGATTAAAATTAAATAAATATCACTATGCATTGCAATTTATGGCTACCTCTAGCCCCATCTCCTCTAGCCTATCTCTATCTAATTTTGGCTCTAAGCCCTTTACAGTTAGGTAATTGCCTATCACTATAGCATTTGCCCCTGCTTTAAACATCTCTAATTCTGCTTTGGTAGTTGTGAACATCTGTTCTCTTCCACCTGCTACCATTATACGGGCATTTGGCAATTTTTCTCTAACACTTTTTATAATCTCTATTGCCTCTTGATACTCTATATTTCTACTTTTTAGAGGCAAAGAGTCGTTAGGTATAAAAAAGTTTAAAGGTACCGATTCTGGATTCAGAGAGACTATAGAGTCTATTAGGCTTACTCTATCTTCTACACTCTCACCCATTCCCAAAATACCGCCAACACAAGTTTTAAGCCCAGCACTTTTTGCACTCCCTATAGTCTCAAAACGCTCTTGCCAAGTGTGAGTTGTGCAAATTTTTGGATAGTACTCTTTAGAACTCTCTAAATTGTGATTGTAGCTATCTATACCATTTGCTTTTAGATGCTTTAACTCCTCTAGCGTAGCTGTACCGTTACAAGCTATTAAGTTTAAGCCATCTATATTTTGTTTGATTGTGTGAGCAATTTTTGCTACCTCTTCACACTTTTTATCATCTAAACCTTTACCAGCAGTTACTAAGCAGTAGCCTATAGCACCATTTGCTTTTGCCTCTTTTGCCTCTTGTAAAATTTGCTCTATTGCT
>JALVWQ010000055.1 GCA_027034975.1 Campylobacteraceae bacterium | reverse complement strand
ACTCTTTCCACTTCCACTAGCTCCTATGATGGCACTTTGTTTTCCTTTTTCAAAAACCAAGCTAACATCGCTCAATACATCCTTTTTACCATCATAACTAAATCTTAGATTTTCTATCTCTATGGTATTTGTAGAACTGTTTTTAAATGGATTTTGTTTAGTTACTATTTTGGGCTCTTGTCTTAGCTCAAAAAGTTTGTTTATCCTATTTAAGGCTTCTTTAGCATTGTGATAGGCATATTGGATATTTATGATCTCTTGAATTGGTGTCATGATAACCCAAAGGTAGCCAAAAACTGCAAGCATAAGTCCAACAGTTAAGTTACTATAAACCACCATCAAAATCCCAACAGCCCTAAATACTTCAAATCCACTCAAAAAAAGTAAGAAAGAAAACTTTGCACTTGCATCACTTTTATATCTAAAACTAACTGCTATATCTTTTATATCTTTTGCTTTTTTCAAAAGTGAGTCAAAAAAGTGTTCACCTTTATTTGAAACTCTAACTTGCTCATAAAAATCAAGTGTCTCACTAAGTGCTTCACTAAAAACAGATATAAGTCTGTTTTCCTCTCGTTTTAATTTTCCAACTTTTCTAGCAAGCCTAGTTGTAAAGTAAACGATGATAGGATTTAAAAGTAGTATAAAAAGTGCTAATTTCCAATTTATCCACAAAAGTACAATTGCTACCCCAATAACAGTTAAAACAGAAATGATAAACTTTGAAACTGAGGTTGATAAAAAACTTTCAACAGTTGCTAGGTCGATAACTAAAAGGGAATTTATCTTTGAGCTTGAAAACTTTTCATACTCTTGTAAATCCAACTCTTTTAAGTGCTTTAAAAGTTTTACTCTTATCTTATAAACTATATCTTGAGATACTTTAGTAAATATATAGTTTTGTAAAACTCCCAAAACAAAAAACATAGCCCTTAAAAAAAGAGTTATAAAAAGCACAACTGCTACATAAAAGTATGGCTCATGAGAACCACTAAAAATAGTGTCTATACTCTCAACCAACCACCCTCTTTTTTGTAAAATTACCTCATCAACTAAAAGTGGTATCAAAAGAGGGGCTGGAGTGGATACAAGTACAGCTAGTAAGGCTATAAGATTTGCTAAAACTAGCTCTTTTTTATAGCTTTTTAATTCACTAACTATATCTTTTATACTCATGAAATACTAAAACTACGACTGCATAACTTGTGAAAGTATAATGATAAGTATAACTACATAAAAAGGAAATTTATGGCTTTTAAAAACAAAAGGATCTATCTTAAAGAAAAGTTGATTACCTCCTCTAATCCCTAGCCAAAGTCCAAAAAATGCTTTTATAAGCAGAACTATTTGAAGTTTTGTAAGTCCATCCTCTCCAATCTCTCCAAACATAGTAGGAAACATATATATACCAGTTCCAACTGTAACTAAAAGAGCATAAGGAACAACCTTTCTCACATGCATCATGATTGCTTCTCTAGCTCTCTTTGCCTCCTCATCTCCCAAAGATTGTCCCATCTTTGACATAAAGAGGTTATCTGTAAACAAAAAACCTCCATATGTAAATGCTGCCAAAAGGTGGATAGTATGTACTATAAGATACAACAAATTCAAGCCTTATAT
>JALVWQ010000054.1 GCA_027034975.1 Campylobacteraceae bacterium | reverse complement strand
TTTCCATGTTACAGTTGAACCAACAGTTACTACTGGTCCTGTGCCTGTATCTGCATCTTGGCCATTTGTGCTCTTCTCTACATCGATACCTGGTTTACCGCCATAGTAGTGTGATGGGTCTTTATCTTGTACAGATTTATTTTCTCCATTTACTTTATAAAATCCTTTTGCTAATGAATTATTTTCATATTGTCCAGCTTTAGCTTTGCCAGTTTTAGTACATGTCATAGACTCTCCAGGCTTAAGTGTTGATTTAGGACAACTAGCCATACCTTCCTTATTATCAAGGACAGAAACATGTTTTAATTCAATATTTCCTGTATTTTTTACTACATATTTCCATGTTACAGTTGAACCAACAGTTACTACTGGTCCTGTGCCTGTATCTGCATCTTGACCGTTTGTGCTCTTCTCTACATCGATACCTGGTTTATAGTTAAACATAAATCCAAAGTCAAATGTATGGTTATTATTTCCAGCATTTTTTATAGCTGATGTATTTACAGGTGCATCTATATTGTCACCATAACTTACACCATCACTATCAATTTTATCATTATTCCCTTGATTTTGTGGGCTGGCCTGTTTACCACCTAAGGCACTTTGTGATTGATAGTTAGGAATTCTGATAGTGTAATTTCTATTTGGTTGCAATCCACTTATATTATATTTTCTACTTGTAGTACTACTTTTACTAGGGTCGTTACTAAATATATAGTTACCGTTGCTATCGGTCTTAACTGTTGCAATAACACTTCCGGAACTATTTAGCAACTGAACAGTTACATTAGCTATGCCATTCTCACCGACATCTTGAATACCATTTCTATTTGTATCATTCCATACTCGGTTACCTATCTCTATAGGTGCAGGTGCACTTAAAAATTCAATATCTCCTAGTCCACCGGCTTTACCACCTGCATATGGACTGAGATTATCTGCACGATAGAGAGCATACCAATTTTTTATAGCACCACTCTCGGTACTAAATGTTTCAACACCATTTGTAGTCCAGTATGTTTTTCCAGTCTTACCAGCAGGATGTGGCTCTGTAACAGTTCTTAATAACTCTTTACTTCCTTTTACTATTGCTAACGCCCCACCATCTGTATTTGCTTTATTATCTCCAGCTCCATCATCAAAGAAATCATGGTCGTCCGTTTCACCTCTTTGATTCTCTACAAATCTATGCGTAGGACATAAAGAATCACCTTTTCTTTCAACTCTCCAACTATTACCTATTCTGCATACTTTTCTAATCTCACCTTCGCCATATACTTTCTCTTTTATATTGTTTGAGCCATGATATGCTGGATTATTATAGTACCCTAATTGTAGACCATTTCTATCCATAAAGGCAAGATACATATTCCCTTTTGCATCAAACTCAATATCCGATAGAATAGGCTGGTTATATCCATCCCAGTTTTCACTCTCTACATTGTGTCTATCACCCTCTGTATTTCTATAGCCAATATGTCCATCTCTATATTGGTCATTCCATGGGAAGAAGTGAGGATCATTCATCCACGGATTATCTTCGCTTCTATCATAATCTAATCTGTATGCTATCTCCTGTCGCACAGAACTTGGATTATTAGGATCTAACGAGAGTACATACGCTTTTAAATCATGATAATTTTGCGAACTCTGTGCATCACAAACAGCACCGATATAGACTCGCCCCTTATTAATACCAAGAGCCCATGGTCTTAGTGTTCCACCACTACAACTAGGAACGCCACTCATGCTACTAAGTCTATACTGTTTTACAGCACTAGATGAAACACTATTTCCATGAATTCCATTAACATCTATTGAGATCAGTGCTCTTTGGTAAAGGTTAATTGCCCAAAGTGTATGTCTCTTCTCGTCATAGTCAATATCACCATAGGCAACTTTACCAGCTTTACTATAAGCATCTAAATCATGGTTTGGCGTGGTTGCACTATGCGGAAGTCCAGTATCGCTTGAACCACTTCCACCATTTACCCTGCTTACACTTCCTAGATTAATTCCATTTATACCTTGGAGATCTATATGCCCTACTGTTGTGCTACTTCCTGCAAGATTTGCAATCCAAATACGGCTTGGATTTCCATTTGCAAAACCAACATGTCTTCTTAAAACTGTAGCCATATAGAGTTTTTTGCTTTGTCTATCGTATGCTTTTCCCCATACAGAACCAATATCTTTAACTTTTAAATTTACTTTAGGTCTTGGGCCACTCCCTTGCTGACCATTATAATCTTTAAAATCTCTATTAAGCCCATTGTCTCCATAGTGATTTGTAACCAAACCCATAGCATCATTTCCAAGACCTGAACCATTTGAAATTAAATTACTTACATAATCTGGCCTTGCAGTTCCAAAATAATCATTTGCATCATGTAAACCAAAATTGATATTTTGACTATTTGAATTTACAAATTGCACATCAGTTTTAGAACTACTTCCATCTGGTGCAGAGTCTAAATAGCTAGGCCAATCATGAAACTCAACTCTAGCAGGTGCACTAATACTAGAAGACCATCTACCACCAGCATCTGTTGTTACTGTTTGTGTTTGGCCAGAACTATTGGTGATAGTAACTTTTACACCAGGAATACCTGGTTCATTTGAGTCTTTCACTCCATATGTGTTACTTTGCGATCCATTTGCTGGCAACTCCTGATAGACCGTTCCTCCTAGCTGCCCACTTCCATAGCTACTGCTACTTAGTGCCCCCATGACACCAGCCTGCAACATATAACTACTTGCGGCAGCCAAAACAATACCTTTATATAGGTTTTGGTATTTTTTTGACATACTTTATCCTTTCTATGCATACTCTTAAAGTATAATTATTTCACTTCTATATATAAAAAGATATAAATATGTCAAATTGAAATATTATCTAAAATATTATCTATAGATACAAATTAAGAAATAAAAATTAAGGAGTTTTTCAAGGGTCTGGTAACTTTAAGGCCAAATAAGGTATCTTAAAGTATGGCTAGACGAGCTTTCATAAATATTATAAACATTCTCACATTTCAGAGGCTAAATTTAGACAATTAGTTAAGTGTTTTACGCTTGATTAAACACTTATAAAACTTCTAAAATTACAAACATATATCATGTCAGTTACAAAAAGATTTTTTATAAATTAAAAGTCTATATTTCTAATAATTTACTTAAGGATAAGACAAGTAAAGGTGAGTTTGAATTAATCTCACACTAACGGTATTGAATCTTTCTGAAGTTTTACAAAAAGAAGATTGGCAAAGTTTAATGGTTTAAGTGACGAAACTTACTATCTACATCTAAAAGAGAGTGAGTTTAGATGGAATAATAGGTTTAATAATATCTATGATATACTATTAGAACAACTACGAAAAAATCCTCTTTAATTTTAGAGATTTTTTACTCTAAAATTTACCAGACCCTATGCTATATCACTATTGCAATATTTGAGCAAAAATCCTCTTTAGTTTTAGAGGTTTTTAACTTTAAAGTTTATCAGACCCTTTTCAATTAAAGAGAGCCTCTCTTTTGTTTAAAAAAGATTACCGAGGTAGTTTAGTAGTATAGACCTCAAACCCTTTAAATGAACTCGCTAAGATTGCATCGCCCCCCTCTTCTTCTAGTTCAAACTGAACATAGATAGAATTAAGTTTCCACTCTGAAGGATCTAATCCAAAATCTTCTCCATCTACCTCTTGAGGTGGATTAGTTTTTAACTCTTTTAGAACATTCAAGAGGTTTTCATAAGTGATATTTACACGATAAAAGTCACTCCACTTGTTAAGGTCTTCTCTTGCAATCGAAGATTGACTTTTAACTTTTTCAATAGATTTTGATTTAGGTGATTTTGTTACCCACTTAGTTCCATTAGCAACAACTGTAGAGACATGAACAATATGTGTTGTTGGATCAAACTTTAGCTCAGGCTGCTCTTTTGTCCACGCTTTTCCAGCTGTATAGAGTCCTATAACATAGTTTATCTCTAAACCACTCTTTCTATTTTGTAAAAAGAGACCAATATTAACTCCACCTCCCATATTATCACCATATTTAGAGTAGTATGGCTTTGCAAAATATCCTTGTATAAGTAGGTTGCCGCTCTTATCTTTAGACCATGGAGCAACTATTTTATCTTCAGCCATTCTATAGATAAAAGTACTATTTGGCCCCCCATACTCAATATTTTGCTGATCTGAATCTAAAAGATTAAGCGAAGTTCCTGCGGCCAAGACACCATCGACACATTTTGCTTGCACAACTGAGGCATCAGAGTATCTGTCGGCTGTCTCCACACCTGCTTCGATATTTTTATCTCCCTCGCGTGCATCTAATCCTGTATAAAGAGCATGGTTTGCAATCTCTAGCCTTCTCTCATCTTTTACAAGCAGTTCTCCACTATTTACATAGCGAAGATCCCAAAATGGCTTAAGTGCTTTTCCAGATCCTGGTTTAGAGACCAACTCTTTAGTCTCTTGCCAATACTTTGAGTGAGCCTCCTCTGGAGATGCAAAGTAGCGAAACTCTACATTGTCATTATATTGACAACTTGCAGTTACTACTGCACGCTTACTTGCATTTTCATCTTCAAATACTATATTGGTCGATTGTTCACTGTAGCTCTCTTCATGTGCTGGATCCATAGCAACATCTTCAAAAAAATCACAACCACTTAAAAAGAGTGCCAATAATCCACTCAGTAAAAATTGCTTCTTCATCACACTTCCTAATACATCCATAAAATGGGATATTTTTTCTTTATTATAGCAGTGTTAATATTAAATATATCCATAAAATGGGATCATTTAATGAAAATTTTATTTTTATCGAAATTTATTCTACATATTTTTTACAAGTATGGGTGGATTTATGACAAATTTACATAAATAGTAAAAGTCAGAGTGGAATTAATGTGTAATCACAAGTCGTATTATAGCATTGTAAGTATTAATAGTAACCATTTTATGGGTTTATTATATAATTTAATCGAAATTATTCTTTTTATTCCAAATTTTGCATTGGAATTAGTAAAGAAGGGTTAATAGAGATTAGAGTTAGATTGAGAATCGTGAATGCCACTAGAGAAGTTCTAAAAGGAGTTCTTTAAACTTCTCTCTATCACTGCTATCTCCTGAAGATTTCTGGCACTTTTTAAGAATCGAGGCAAACTTTTTCAGCTCTTTGAGTGGGCTCTCATCGCTAATTGCTGCTTGCTTTTTTGCTCTTTGGGCATGGCTTGTCTCTAAAAGAAGTCGTGCAAATGCGAGAGCCCTATTAAGTAAAATAAATCCAATGTTTGGATCTTTAATTGGACCTACCTCTACGATTGTGCTTCCAATAAAGTTGATTTCACTCAATTTACCATAGCCATAATTTGCACCTATAAAACCTAGTGTACCACCAATAATTGTTCCAAGTAGCAGACTATGACCACCAACAGCTAAATCTATAGCACCGCCTGTTGCCGCACTTGTGAGAGTAAATAGCAAAACAATCTTCTCTTTACTTAAGCCAAAAATCTCCTCGGACTCTTGCGAGAATAGCGAGTAGTTTAAGTGTTGCAGATCCATATCTATTGGAAGTTTTGTAAATCCTAGTTGCTCTCTTATCTGATCAAAAAGCTCTCTCTCCCTCTTCTCTACTGCTACTTGGAACTCCCTATGAAGTTGCTCCTCATTTGGTTTAGTAATATGGTAGCGTTTACGCAATTTAAACGAGAGGATTTCGCAAATAGAGCTACTTATAAGCGAAGCAAGCCGCTCTTTTTTTTGCTGATGGTACTCTTGGAGATGCTCTATCGTCTTTACGATACTCTCACTCCAATCTGGGGCAATATGCGAGAGTGCTTTGAGAAGATCGATATGATCACTAAAGCTTGCTTTCAGTGGATTAAATGGCTTTATAATCGAGAAGTATTGCCGCAATGGGGCTTGCCACTCTTGAGTATAGTCATCCTCTCCTATATAGTTTAAAATTGCCATCGAAGGACGAGCAGCGTATCGTAAAATCTCCATCTCTGCTTCGAATTTGCTACTATAGGGCTTGGAGGCATCTACCACATAAAGAATAGCGGCACCCTCCACAATTGGTCGCAGTAACTCGCACTCATCGTGGAAAATCTCGCTTGGGCACTCACTTTGCACAAACTTCTCTAAAAGCTTTGGTCGCTCGTTTGCACTCACCTCCCCTTGGGCTTTTAGCCACTCTAAAAGCCTCTTTGGGCGTTGAAAGCCAGGGGTGTCGATAAGTTCATAGAGCACCTCGTCGCCACTTTTAAGATAGAAGCTTCGAGCCTTCGTTGTAGTGCCAGGTCTTGGTCCAATTGCCACACTCTCATTTTGAGTAAGTGTCGCTACAATAGAGCTCTTCCCCTTATTTGGATGCCCAACTACAACAAATTTTAGATGGCTCATACTATCACCTCGTACTCTTTTTTAAGCTCTAAGAGCTTATCTTGCCAAATTGCAATATCTTGCTTACTTGGTTTGGCTCCATTAGCTCCAAGCAGAAGAAGCGATACCCTACCTCCCCTCTTCTCTAGCTCTTCAAGATAGTCAAAAAACTCTAAAATTGGTGGTTCCCATGCATAGAGGGCAACAACTATATCTTTCGCAGATGGATCAGAGGCTAAACCAAGGCTCTCTAGATCTTCAACATCATAGGCAAGAAGTTGAAACTTGCGACCTTGAAGTGCCTCTTTCTTTGTTGGCTCTTTGGCACTTTTGCGAAGCCCATCGAATGAGTCACTATTTTGGCTACTCTCAAATGTGAGCTCCTCTTTTTTTCCAAAAAGTCCAGCTATGAACCAAAAGAGTCCACGAAGCAAGATACCGTAAAAAATAATACTCATAGCCAAAAACTTCCACCACTCACCTAACTCTTTTGCCTTTGCTATCTGCTCGCTACTTACTGCACCCCCTAGACGCGTTATCTGGCTTAGGCTAACAAGCTCTTGGTTGACAAGGCAGCTACTGCAAAAGCCTTTCCAAAGAGCCATAGCATTGAGTGCATTGCGTAACTCAGCAGGCGTAACACTTAGCGTGGTTGCCCAGCCAAAGGCGATATCTTTAATCGTTACAGTCACCAAAAGAGCCGCTAAAGCACCAAGCGAAAAGAAGAACCCAAAGAGAAAGGACTCTCGCATCCGTTTAGCTACCCTAGCCTCTTGTTTAACAAGCAGCACCACAAAAGAGATAATCGAAAAGAGTGCCGGCAAGATCACCACAAAAAAGAGATAAACTAAAGCATTTACAAGTTCTTTGCCACTATAGAGCAGCAATCCGCTACTAACACTAAAGCCAACCATTAAGCCCAAAAGAGCCAAAAAGGATTTTTTGTATCGCCCTATTGTCTCTTTAATCAAAGCAAAAGTTAAAATGTGACCCTCCAAAGAAGTGCTACCTCATCAATGCTTATTAAACTCTTTTTAGGCTTAATAAAGATGGTATCGATTTCATAATTATCGAGCGAGAATTGACCATGAAGCTCATCTATCTTCTCTTCGAGTTCATGCTGTAACTCCTCTATTCGCTCTTCGAGCTCCTCTACTTTTGCTTCGGCTCTGCTTATATCGCCTCGCTCTTTCATTACGCGTCCACTTCGGCTTGCTGCTGTTGAGAGGCGTGTCATACTTCTACTCCCAAAGAGTGCCGATACGATTGAAATACCAGCACTAATAATCGAACTTGTCTGGTCAGCCTTCTCTTTTTCGACTTTACGGAGTGCATTCTCTAGCTGAGACTCCAATCGATCGAGCTTTCGTTTATACTTCTCTTGTAGCTCCTCAAGAGCCTCTTCGTACTTCTCTTTGAGCACATCTTCAACTCTTAGGGTAAACTCCTCGAGGCTCTCACCAACCTCTGACTCCATCCGTAGCCGCTTGACTCGATAAATCTCTAACTTCTGCTCTCTGTAGATATACTCTTTTAGGGCTCTGCTAGCAGCTTTTAATCCACTATCTTCGGCTACAAAGGCTGGCAGATGTTTATACTTCGCCTCTTTTGGAGCTTTAAGGGCAAAGCTCTTCAATGGCTCTTCGAGCTCTTCGCTCTCCTCCCAATCGTAACTATTAAGCCCCTCTAAATTGAGCATCAGTTCAAAATCGCGACTTGTATCGATCCCTCTTCTTGCATCTTGGTAGTGCACCTCTACAGAGGCTCCAATAGTTGGCATAAAGCGGTTTTGCCCTGTTGGATCAACCTCGTATCGCTGCACCACATTGCCGCTAAGAACCACATTACTCACAAAATCGCTCTCCTCTTTATGGCTTGGGGTAGCCGCTTCTACTGCTCCCTCCTGCCCCTTTTTAGATGCCATCAATCTTGCAATCTCATCTTTCTTCAGCGGCCCTTTGAGGTAACTTAAGACCCACCGCGTAGTAAAGAGTCGAATATCATCTAAGTGGGCGCTCTTTAAGAAGAATGTTCGCTTCTTGAGGTTTGCTAAGAGGTTTGCAATCTCTGTTTTGCTAAAGCTCGAATCAATTTTACCCCCAAGTCCATCGATCACACGCTCTATATCTTGCGTTGTTTGCAAGCGTCCAATACACCATGTACCAATATTACTTAAGCCCTTATAGTCTAAATCGACAGGGTTTTGAGTGCTTAAAACAACCCCAAGCCCATAAGCACGAGCCTGCTTTAAGAGTGTAATCATCGGCTCTTTACTAGGTGGGTTCTTTACAGGCGGAAAGAAGCCGTAAATCTCATCCATATACAGAAGTGCTCTAAGGCGGTTACTTCCGCTTTGGCGACGCATCCACGCTATGACTTTATTGAGCAAGAGGGTTACAAAGAACATCTTTTGTGAATCATTCAGATGTGCAATCGAGAAGATCGAAACCTTCGCCTTCCCATCGCTTGTAAAAAGAAGTTTATCGATATCCAAACTCTCACCACTGAGCCATCCCATAAATGCTGGCGAAGCAATCACAGAGTTAAATTTACTTGCTAACTTAAAACGTTCACTCTGCGGATAAAAACTCTCTAGCGGTAAAACACCTATCTTTTTAAATGTTGGGGTAATAATGGAGCCAACAAGTGTATCGATACCAAGATCTTTATCGTTTTGCCATGCATTGGCAATAATTTGCGAAAGCAGTATAAACTCTTTACTCTCTAACGGATTTGCTTCGATGTCAACAAGGGCTAGTAAAGAGGCAACGGTACTGCTTAGGTAGGCTGTAAAGCTATCGCTATCCTCCATAATCTCCATTGATGGTTTACTCAACGAACTTAAGATATTAATCCCAACACCAGAGCTTGAACCTGGAGTGTAAATAGTTTTGTCGACTGCAGCAAACTTTGCAACACGGCTGCTGTCTTGCCCAAAGCTTGCAATTCCCTCTTTCCACATATTAGCAATCTTTGCTGCATACGCAAGAGGCTCTTCGCCTTTGCTCTTTGCCTCATCCTCCACCCATGGCAAGAACGATTCGGGCTTAAACTCAGGATCAGTTAAGAGCATATCGCCCATATCCCCTTTTGGGTCAATCACAATCGATGGGATATTATCAATTGCTGCCTCTTCTAATATATCGATTCCAAGCCCCGTTTTACCAGAGCCTGTCATACCAATAATTGCTGCGTGTGTTGTAAAGTTTTTATTCTTTAAGAGCGTAAGAACCTCGGTAGCCTCAAAACTCTTTTTATCAACATCTTTTCCAAGATAAAAGAGCCCAGCCTTCTCATATATATCCTTGAGTGCCTCCATTGCCCCTCCTTTAAATTCTTATTTTGTATAGTATAGCAAAAATAGATATAGAGTTTATTTGTTTACCCCAAACTTTAAACAAGAAATGGTATAATCGCTCCACTTGCAAGTTACACACAAAATAGACACCTCTTATTATTCTATATTCAAAAAATAGCTTATGAGGTTTTGCAAAAAGAGGCAACTACTCACTTTGGCAGCCATTTCCACCAAAGTAAAATAGTATTCGTTTGCCAAAAGGGAACCTCTAATAATAGGCGATACTCACAACATCTCTAGCTTTTCTCTAGGCTAGTCACATCTTTAAAGTCTTAGCCAAAGCTAAGTCGAAAAGACGCAACAACACATAGAGGGAAGCTAGAGAATACCCAAAGAGTTGACTTTACCTATTGTTAGAGGCTCCCTAAAATTATCCACAACAATTTAACTACATGAAAGGGAGAGATTGGAACAGGTTATTATAATACTTACAGCGATTTTAATCGCATCTATTCTAAATATTTTACTAAAATATCTTGAGCTACCTACCGCTATTGGTTACATATTCACAGGTATTCTCATCGCTTCTGCTATTGGCGAGAATACAGAGAGTAAAGAGGTTTTAGACCATATCTCAGAGCTTGGAATTGTCTTTTTAATGTTTACAATTGGCTTAGAGTTTAGCTTTGCCGAGCTTAAAGCGATGCGGAAACAGGTCTTTGTTTATGGAATTTTACAGGTTGTAGTAAGCTCGCTACTCTTTGCAACTATAGCATTCTATCTCTTTGGCTTCTCGCAAAAGAGTGCCACAGTTGTTGGCTTAGCTCTCTCGCTCTCATCAACTGCAATTGTATTAAAGATGCTTAACGAGAATGGCGACATCCACTCAGGCTATGGACGAAAAGTTTTAGGGATCCTCCTCTTTCAAGATATTGCAGTTATTCCAATATTAATTGTTATCCAGATCTTTACAAAAGATGTTGCACTCAATGAACTTTTGCTCTCAACTGCAATTAACTTAATACTCTTTATTGCACTCTTTATCCTAACTCGATTTATTATTAACCGCTACCTCGATTTCGCAGTAAAGTCGCAAAACCAAGAGATATTCCTCTTAGCGATTCTCTTTGTTGTTTTGAGTGCAGCTCAAGTAGCACACCTCTTTGGCTTCTCCTACTCTCTAGGAGCATTCTTTGCAGGTATGCTCTTAGCAGAGTCGCACTATAAATACCAGATCGAAGCCGACTTAGCACCCTTTCGAGACCTCCTTTTAGGGCTCTTCTTCTTTGTGGTTGGGTATGGAGTAGATCTGGGGGTCATCATTACAAATATCCATATTATTGCTCTTTTGGTAGTTGCGATAATGGCACTCAAAGCTGCTGTTATCTTTCTTGTACTCTCACTCAACCAGAAGCGAACAGCCTTTAAGAGTGCTCTTGCACTCTCGCAGATTGGAGAGTTTGCACTTGTGATATTTGTAATCGCTCAAGAGCAAAAACTTATTGACACTACAACTTCCAATATCCTCGCAGCAACAGTTATTTTGTCAATGATCTTGACACCCTTTATTATCAACAACCTTACCCGTATTGCCGATAAGATCTTTACCGAACCATACAAAGAGTTTGTCATCCAGTCAACCGGTTTACGCAACCATATCGTTGTCTGTGGCTATGGGCCTTTGGGGCATACCATTACAAAAGAGCTTAAAGAGCAGGGCTTAGAGTATATTCTAATTGAGCACGACCTCAAACTCTACGAAGAGGCATTAGAGAATAATGAACCAGTATTTTTTGGGAATGCCGCTCAAAGACTTGTGCTAGAGTCCATCAATATCAAAGATGCAGCAGGGGTTGTAATTACGCTGCACAACCTCGAGAAGATCCGACTGATCGCCCAAGCAGTCATCGACATGGCACCTAAAGCACACATAGTTGCTCGAGTTCGAGACGATAAAGAGCGAGAGTCTCTAAGTGAGTGCAAAATCGATACAGTCTTTAGCACAGTCGATGTACTCAGCAAAGTGATGACCAAAGAGATACTTTATTGTCCAATAAAGTAGGCTATAATTCAAAAAAGAAAGGAGTTTCATGAAAAAGTTACTCACTATTACCCTCCTCTTCTTAAGTGGTACCCTCTTTGCGAAAGTAAGCACTATTGCTAGCATTGCTCCAGAAGCGACATTTGCAAAAACGATCGGTGGTGATAAAATAGATCTACAAACCATGGTAGAAGCTGGTAACTCACCACACACCTACGAGCCTAAGCCATCGCAGATGAGAGTTGTAAGTAGTGCCGATATCTACTTTGCAATTGGTGTAGAGTTCGAGAGAGCGTGGCTGCCTCGATTTAAAGCTCAAAATAGCAAAATGGAGATTGTCGATGTCACAAAAGGTATAAAAAAGCTCCCAATGAGTGCCCATCACCACCACGAAGAAGAGCATGAGCATCACGATGATAAAGGCAAAGAGCACAACGAAGAGGAGCACCTAGACCCTCATGTTTGGCTTGCTCCATCAAATGTAAAAGTTATCGCAAAAAATATCACCAATGCCCTAGTGGCAAAAGATCCAAAAAATAGCGATGCCTATAAGGCTGGATACCAAAAACTGCTCGAAGAGATCGAAGCTACCGATCAAGAGATAAAAACTATACTTAGCAGCGTAAAACCAGGCACAAAATTTATGGTCTTTCACCCCTCTTGGGGCTACTTTGCCAAAGAGTATAACCTAGTACAGATCCCAATCGAAATAGAGGGGAAAGAGCCAAAACCAAGAGAGTTAGTAAAGCTTATTCAAGAGGCAAAAAAAGAGAGTATCCAAGCTATCTTTACAGCACCTGAGTTTAGCGACGCAATCGCAAAAGAGATCGCAAAAGAGCTTGGAATTCCTGTTATGAAAATTAGTCCATTAGCAGCAAATTGGTCGCAAAATCTGCTACAATTAGCAAAAGCAATTGCACACAAAAAGTAAGGAGCCAAAATGTCAGTAGCCAAAAAAGAGATCAATAGCGAACAGCACACCCTCTACTCAGAAGTTATTGAGGAGAAGAAACGCTTAGTCGATAAAGAAAAAAACCTCTACGAGATAACACCAAAACACAAGCTCTACCGTATCTATATCGGTCGCTTCTTCGAGCAAAAACGGGGCTTGCATAGCGTATTTAATGAGCTCAAAGCTGCAAAAGAGAATGATAGACTCGAGTTTATTATTAACTCTGGTAGCGGCTTTATAAACGAGGGGATGCAGTTTTACAACCTCATCCAAGAGAAGTTTCTCCAAAGAACAACTGCCTACCTCGATAACTTTGGCTACAGTATGGGGGCACTTCTATTTTGCATGGCAGATAAGCGGGTAGTCTACCCCTACTCTGACTTTATGTTCCATACCTACTCTAGCGTCCTTGGTGGCAAAGGGAGCGACATAAAAAACCGCTTCCAACACGCCGATAAGAAGATAAAAAACTTCTTTAGAAATATCATCGTAGAGCAAGGCTTTTTAAGCAAAGAGGAGTTCAAAAAGATGCTCCTCGGACACGACTACTGGATGGACACAAAAGAGCTCTGTAAACGCGGCATCGCAACCCATGTAATCGTAGATGGCAAAGAGATTACAGCTAAAGAGTACCTCAAGCTCCTTAAAAAAGCTAAAAAGAGCAAAGCGAAAGAGAGAAAGTAGCTCAAAGCTATGCGAAAGCTCTTGCTTGAGACTAAGAGACTCCTGATGGTTACAACCATGGAGGAGGATCTTCACTTTTTTGCCCAAAAAATTTATGGTGACTTCGAAGTTGTACGCCACACCACTAAAAGAGTTTTTACAAAAGCCGAAACAGAAGCTTTTATGCATAAGATGTTTACCTACGACTCCCCTTTAGGTTTTGCCCCAATAATAGAAAAAAAGAGTCAAAAGCTTATCGGTCATGGTGGTATCCTCCCATTTAAGTACTTCCAAAAGGCAAACCACTATGAATTTGGATATATCTTTCAAAAAAGCTCATGGGGTCAAGGGTATGCTAGCGAAATTGCCCAGGCTCAAATAGAGTTTATTCAAACTACTTACCCCAATGGAAAAATCTTTGCTACGGTTTCTCCTGAAAACAAAATATCGCAGCATATCTTAGAAAAAGTAGGAATGGAGCGTCGAGAAAAAATCACCCTCTCTCGGGGTGTTCGACTACTCTATGCTTTAGCAGAGATTTCCAAATGTTAAGGGATAGATTCACAACGCTTTGCAAAAACTTTAGCAGTGACCAAGCATTGATCAATCAACTATGGCTAGAGATAGAGGAGGCTTATCAAGATAGTAGTAGACACTATCACAATCTTACACACTTAGTAAAGATTTACAACGAACTCCCCAAATATGATTATGTCACTGAGTTTGCTATTTTTTACCACGATATTATCTATGATGTTACAAAAAGCGATAACGAAGAGCAGAGTGCTCAACTATGCAAAGAGAGGCTTTCTAATTTAAATGTAAAACCTACGACTATTATGGAGACAACTACTCTTATTAGGGAGACCAAAACACATAACCCAAGCTCTCCTCGCAATGCCCTCTTTCTTGATGCAGACTTAGTAATTCTAGGAAGCAACTCTAATGAGTATAGAGAGTACACCCAAAAAATTAGAGCCGAATATAGATACTATAGCGAAAAAGAATATATTATAGGACGAATGAAAGTTTTAACACACTTCTTAAAGAAAGAGCGGATTTACCATAGTGATCACTTTTACACTCAATATGAATCTGTAGCAAGAGAGAATATTCTTAAAGAGTTAGATACTCTTAAGCTATCTAATGCCTCTTATAGAGCAAGGTAGCACGCATATTCTCTATTGTTCCATTTTGTTCTGCTGTGAGGTTGTAGATTAGGAGCTTTAAGCTGATGTTTTTGTCGCTGTATATGTAGTTGAGTTTCTCAGACTCCATATACGACTCTTTTGGTCTATAGCGACTCCCTTGTAGCTCTTTATTAACTATGATTGATTGCAAAAAGCCTTTAAGTGGAATCTTTGCTAAGATTGTGTTAGCTTCTTGTACAATTAAGTGCTCTGGGGTAAAGTTAAACTCTGTATCGATTTGAGTAATTCTATTTTTAGAAATTACTGGTGTTGCTTTGTACCCACTTGGATTAAAGTAGTTTACCTCCACCATCCAATCATACCCTTTTACCTCTAATTGTGCAGTTTTAGGACGATAAATAGAGACTATTTTCTTTTTATTTTTCTCGCTTTTAATATTGTAACGGCTCACAGAATTAAACCCTAACTCTGTTATTGCAAAGCTTGGAAAGCTTTCGAAGCTTTTTGACTCTTGATACTTAGCAACAATTTTAGGGATAATTGGCTTTAGGCTCCCAATACCATGCCGTCTGTAGAGGTACTCTATAATACTGGATATCTCATATCTAATCTCTAAAGAACTCTTCTTTTTAGAGGCTTTTATCTTTTTTAGCATGGTTTTGAGTCTCTTTTGTTGGCTACTCTTCCCAACACTGTATGCACTAAGAGGTCCAATTTGACTTACTAGTATAGATGCAGTAATGGTAATAAAGAGCCAACGATATTTGGCATCTTTAAAGAGCAAAAAGTAGAGCGACATGACAAAGAGCCAGACTCCATAGAGTGCCACCATATAACGGTTCTCTGTCCAACCATAATCTGCTATTCGCATACCTATTGCAACCCCTAGCATTATGGTTTGTAATAGAAGCACAAGCCACAAGTAGCGACTATACTTTTTAGCTCTTGGGCTTAAAAGTGGTGTCCAAAAGAGGTAAGCAGTTATAGCTACTACCGAAAATGCCATAATAATCCACGCTAAGATACCTTTTGGAAAACTAGCAGTTGCAACTATCTTAAAGGTGTAGGCGTAGAGTATGAGAAAATAGATACTCACAAGCGGTGTTAAGAGATACTTTGTAAAGATAAGTTCCGCCTTTGTATAGCTATGAGTAGCTAGCGTATGGGGTTCTTTTGGTAGCTGAGAGAGAAAGTAATTTACCCCAAAGAAGCCACCTACAAGCACTACTAGCTGCCCATATCGCCTACCAGAGATCCCTAATGAGAAGAGATGATTCATAGCCGCAAGTGCAGCACTTAAGCCCACATAGAGCACAATAGAGAAGAGTATCGAAGTTAAAAATGCAAAGAGAACATTTTGAGCCCACTCCCAAGCAAGCTCGTTAGATGGGCTACTCTTCCAAAAAGGTGCCCAAAGAGTCATCGTAAAAAAGGTTAAATTTAAAAAAAAGTGCCTCATATAGACTATAGAGCTTGCACCTCTCATATCGGGCAAAATAAAGTAGTATGCAACCAAGCCCACAACACCAAACAGAGAGAGCCAAATTTTACCACCCATAAGCCTAAGGGCAGTAAAGAGAAAAATACCTAAACTTGTAACAAATGCTAGCTTACTTAAGGTCTCAAACTGCTGGCTATGGGTGCTATTGAGCTCGATAAGATACACCAGCACCAAAGTAGTTACCAAAGCCGAAACTACAGCCAAAGGAAAGCGACGAAAAGTCATAAGATATTGCGAAACAATCTGCCCAAGCGTTGGAAATTTTAGATTCATCTACTCTCTTTTTGCCAATTATAGCACAATTTCAAAAAGCTCTTAAAAAATCCTCCTACTTGCTATAAAGGGGCTTGAGATACTTCGATTGTACCAAATTATCGGTATAGAAGCTTCCAAAAGGTATAAGTGATAGTATAAAGTATGCTAGAGTCTCTTTTGTACTAAAATTTACTCTTGTAGCAGCTCTATAGAGCCTATAGATAAATAGCACAAAGAGTGCTCCATGAATACTCCCCATCACTTTTGTTGCAGCTGGGTAGCCAAAGTAGTACTTAAGCGGCATTGCAATAAAGAGTAAAACGATATAGGATAATCCTTCGATTTTATTCATAAAAAGAAACTTTTTTAATTCAGATATATTTTCTCCGATTTTTTAAACGAAGTATATCTAAATTAGGAAATTTTTTGATTAATGCAATTTGAGATTCAAAATCTTTTCGTAATGTTTTATTTGGCTACTCTAAATTGCAATATTCTCATAAATTCATCTCCAAAACTCTGTAAGCCAAGTTGCTATCGCCTGTTTGCTCTTTTATTACTGCTCCTCTTTTTACAAGAGCCTTTGTAATTAGTCGGTTCATTATACCATGTCCAACGAGAAGCACATCTTTATTATCATGTGCAAGCTCAATCAGCATATCTGCCCCAAGCTCTGCCCTTTGCTTTGCCTCTACAAAAGATTCACTATTGCTTCTATAGCCAAATAGCCACGCCATATTTTTAAGTTTAAGTGATCTTCTATATTTCACTGGTACAGTGATAGCCTCTTCAAAGTTTAAAGCATACAAGGAGCGAATTCTAAAAAACTATTTTCTTCTCTTATCTCTCTTTTTTATCTCTTGGGCTAACTGATACACAACCATGGCGTAGTAGTCGGAGTTGTTGTAGCGTTTTAAGACATCGAAATTGTTAAATGCAAGCCACACTTCGTCGAATTCGGCTCGCTCTAGTTTTAAGAGTTTAAAGTATTTTACTTTTAGCTGCTTACGAGGCTTTATACCCCATTTTCTGAGTGTTGCTTGACTAATTTTATACCGAGTACTCTTTTTAATTCGCTTAAACTTTCTCCCTTTGTAGCTAGCTCTTACTGCTACCTCTTTGCCCATCTTCCACCCTTTATGGTGCAGATAGTTTGCAATCGTTGCAATAGCATCGATACGTGAAAATGGCTCTATACGGCTATTACCATCAAAGCTAACCCCATACTTTAAGTAGGAGTGTGGCATTAACTGCCCAAGTCCAAGTGCTCCATATTTAGAACCCTTCAAATAGAGAGCTTTTAACTTTTGCCTATAGCATAAAACAAGTAGTTTCTCTAGTTCATACTTAAAGAGTTTTGCTCTTGCATGCTTTCTAAAAGCATTATATGCTAATGCATTAAAGACCTCCCAGTTACCAACTATTTCGCCATAGTATGTCTCTACTCCTACAATTGCAGCTATTGTGTAGCGATCGACCTTAAATTTTTTTTCAATTCTATCGAAAGTACTTTTGTATCTGTTAACAAACTTGACACCCTGCTTGACTCTATCTTCATTTAAGTATCGCTTCTCATAGGCAGTAAAACCAACACTTTTTAGCCACCACTTTCGACCTTTTGCCACCCCTAACTTTACCCTTCTATTGCGTTTTTTTGTGCGAAACCTCTTCGGTTTTCTTGCCTGAGAGAAGGTTTGAACAAGATACTCTCGCTTAAAGTTATACTTTCGAATCATATAGTTTATAAAATGCTTTACATCTTTATCTTTTGCATAGTAGCCTGTAACTTCACTTTTAGCATTTAAAGAGAGTAGTAGCAAAAGTGCAATTATTACAATCCTAATCAATATACTTCCTTTTTATGGATATAAAGATATTATGCAATAAAATTCTTTAATTTAAGAGCAATTTATCAATTTTTTTGACACTTTTATAAAGTTGTTTAAAAGCGAACCATTTTTTTATCGGATTAAGAGAATTCCATTTATCCTACATCTCAACTAAGAACCAACATAGATCCACAGATTGCATATAGAACAATTTATAGAAGTTGCTAAAATTTATACACTCTAGTAACTTTTCTTATAATGAAAGTGTTATAATTGTCAAAATTCCTAAATCACTACAAAAGAGCCTATTATGCTTAAACATAAAAAGATACTTGAACAGACAACGATCATTGCTGGTGTCGTCAAATGGACACTCTTCTCGGGAATTATTGGGATAGTAATTGGTATTGCTGTTACTCTCTTTTTAAATATTTTACACCATAGTGAAGCACTCCGAACATACCTTCCTTTTCACTACTACTATCTACTCCCTTTTGGTTTAATGCTAAGCATTTGGCTAACAAAAACTTTCGCACCAGATGCTAAAGGACATGGAACTGAAAAGGTTATAGAGGCTGTCCATAAAAAGAGTGGCGATATCAAGGTATCTGTAATTCCTGTAAAACTCCTTGCAACAGTTATTACTCTCTTTAGTGGAGGCTCAGCTGGTAAGGAGGGACCAGGAGCACAAATAGGTGCTGGAGTTGCCTCTGCAATCTCGAATCTCCTCCATTTTTCTCCAAAAGATCGAAAAAAATTAGTTGTTTGTGGAGTGAGTGCTGGTTTTGCAACAGTCTTTGGAACCCCAATTGCTGGAGCCATCTTTGGAATAGAGGTCTTAATTGTTGGTTCACTCCTATACGATCTACTACTCCCTTCGATTGTCTCAGGCTTTAGTGCCTACTTTACTGCCCAATATTTGGGAGTTCGTTACACCTATTATGAGATTAGCTACTTTCAAAACTATACGATCGATATAGCTCTTATTGGTAAAGTAATCTTAGCTGGAATCTTTTTTGGACTTATTGCCTATATGGTCGTAGCTTCACTACGAAAGATAGAAAAATCGGTAGAGAAAATTCCACTAAGCCCCTACAAAAAGGCTTTTTTAGCTGGTTCACTTTTGATAGTTCTCTCCTTTCTTTTTGGCGATAGCTACTTTGGATTAGGGCTCGAGAGTATTTCACAAGCTCTGCAGTATGGCTCTGCTGGTGGAAGTGAAACACCATGGTATGCATTTATTTTAAAAATATTCTATACTGCTGTAACACTTGGTAGTGGTGGAAGTGGCGGAATTGTTACACCTATCTTCTATATTGGTGCTACGAGTGGACACTTTTTTGGTAGCTTGGTTACCAATAGCGACCAAGTTGCACTCTTTGGAGCTTTAGGCTTTGTAAGTGTCCTTGCGGCTGCAACAAATGCACCCATTGCTGCTATTGTAATGGCTATGGAGCTCTTTGGAATCGATGTGGCACACTATGCGGTTATCTCAATTGCTATAAGCTTTTTAGTGATTGGGCACCGCTCTGTCTTTCCATCGCAAAAACTTGCTATGCAAAAGTCTGATATGCTGAAAATCGACTATGGTGAAGATATAGAACACTCGCAAGTAAGCTTAAACCCAGAACATACCGAGCAGCTACAGCGGCTTCAAAGACGGCTTCGTATAGAGCGAATTCGGAACAAAAAGCTCATTGCAGCTATTCGAAATAGACGAAAAGAAAAAAAAGAGAAACGCAAAAAAAGGTCACAAAAGAGCTAATATTTTCTATCCATGAATTGGATAGAAATATATATTTAAATCTATTAAATCGATTTAAAAAAGTATGTTTACTTATGTAAAACTAAACTTTTCGCCACTCTCTAAAACCTCTTGATACTTATGCCACGCTCGATAGTTATTTAAGAAAAGCATAAAAAAAGCTATCATTAGCAAAAGTGCACTTAAGTACCAAACCACAGGTAGAAACACCGCGATTATCGCAGTTACAAAAGCTCCTAAGAAGATATAAAAGTTTCGCTTTGCATAACTTGGTGGCGTTACTTCGTGCATCATTGGAGCATTAAAGTAGCCTTGGGCATTCAGATGGAACCATACTAAAAATGGCACAATCTTATAGCTCATTGCAAAAATAACACTAAGCGGAAAGAAGCTAAAGAGCACTACAAGTAGCAATGGAGGTAGTGTTACATAAAAGGTTGCAATAAGGGCTACAGCAAAGGCAATAAATGCCCCTTCTCCTAAGATCCAAAAGAGAATTGTTGCGTCAATAACAGGGCGTTTTTTCTGCTTAAGTCGAAGAAGTATAAACCCAGCATGAAAAGCGATAAGTAGCACAACTAAAAGTTGCAATATGCTTCGAATCTGTGGATTTAAACTTGAGAAAAAGAGATCAATAAAGAGAAGTGCAATAATCGCAATTGGAAGATTTTTTGCATACCCTTTTGGAAATGAAGGGGTTACATAAAACATCTCTATAACCTGGAATGAAACAGAGATAATAAGCAGCGAAACCCACCCAAAGAGACCAAAGCTATAGTGCATCTCTTTAAGCCAAAGGTAATCTATATCGATTGCCAGTCCACCTCTTATTGCTAGAAGTGTAATACCCAAAACAGCTACAACTATTAAAGCAGTAAGCGAGAGCATCATCCCTCGTGAAGAGTTGTTGTGTTGTATCTTTCTTAGCTGCCCAAGCATTGCAAAAGCGGTAAAGAAGATAGCGTATGCCAAAAAGAGTGTTGCAACTATATAGAGAACTATTGCATTTGTAAAAAATGCCGCAACCAAAGCAGTAATCCCAAAGATAAAGATGTAGTTGACTCTTAGTGCCAAGAGATCCGCCCCCTTAATATGCACACCACAAAGAACCGGCAGCATCTGATAGAGTGCTCCAAACATAAATGAGCCCATTACCCCGAGGGTAAAGAGGTGGGTTAGAGCTATCGTTTGTGGGAGTGAAAAGTTAGCAATATCTGCCCCAATAAAAAAGAGCATAATCGAAGCAATAACTCCAAAAATTGAACCTGTTATAAAAAATCGCAATACAACAACAATTGGAGGTGCCTGCTCAAGGCTCAGCCCACTATTTTGAAACATATCGAATATACTCCTCTAACTTTACTTCGCTATTTGGAGAGATAAGAATATGCCAATTGCTATCCTCTCCCTCCTTACTAATATTGTTGAGATTATGTTCATTTGCAAGGGCTAAAAGTGGTATTGGCTCTTTTCTATGGAGCATATAGAGAAAGCTCTCCTGGTCTAAATTTTTTAGAATCTCAATAGCTTGCTTTAGAGGTTCTGGGTGTTCAAGAGCCCTTGCATCTAAAAAATACTCTCTCAAGGGGCTACCTTTTTCATCTTTTCGATCAACTCCTCTTTCGCATTAGGAGGAAAGAGTCTATCTGCCATTGCGTAGAGCATCTGCTCCTCTTTCATATTGTGCTGCTGTAATAAAATCATAAGCGACTCTGCAAGCGAAAGGTAGGCATCTTTATCTTCACTCTCAATCGCTTGAGCCATCTTTCCAAGAAGCCCTCGAACCTGCTCATGCTCATACTTCATCACCCGTGTTGGACCCTCTGCTGAACCTGTTGCTGCTTCAAAAGCCGGAAAGAACTCCTCCTCCTCTTTTTTAAAGTGGTGGAGTGTCTCATCTGCAAACTTTAAAAATTCATCTTTTGTTGTTGTAAAATCGCCCTCAGCAGCAGCTTTTTCTGCTCTTGCAAAGATAACATCACACTCTCTATGCTCTGCTATTAAGTATTGTGAAATATCCATTCAAACTCCTTTTTTCATTATTATAGTAAACTTCCATCACTAAAAAATAGATTTATATCAATTTTTACCATAAAGCTCTATAGCTTTTACTCATATTTTAACAAACGAGCCAATTCTCCATATCAAAGAGCTCTTGGGTAACTGGCATACTCTTCCATCCATGCGACTCAAGATACATCATCTTTCCACCAAAGTAACCAACGATATACTTCACTTTATAAATTGGAAACATTCCACCATCAAACATGGCAAAGATATCCCTATAGCTTTTTGGCTTTTCGTAAAATCTAAAATCGAAGCTATGAAGTGCCTCGAGTGCTGTTAAGAGCATCTCGTTTTTAAGCATCGAGCTACTTAAAATATAGTAAGCTGGATACTCAAGGGCTGGCTCTTGTAGTAGATCTCTTATATAGAGTCTCTCTTTTTTTCTCTGAAACATAGTGACATTGTAGCTAAAAGTATGTTATACTTAAGGGCACCTCTAAAAATAGGTGATACCCACAACATCTCCAACTTTTCTTTAGCCTAGGAGCCTGTCGGACTCATCTGATTGAGGCGAAAAATTCAATCTTTTAGGCATATTTTTAGCTCATTTGAGGCGAATAGCCGTAGCTATTTAACGATAAGGAGCTGAAAATAGGACAAAAGAGTGTATTTTACAGCCAATTAAGCATGAGTCCGACAGGCTCCTAGAGACTCTTTTACAATACTAGCTAGGCTAATTGCTTCTGCTTACATTCTCTTTAAGAAAAAAGAGTTGCAACGCTAAAGGAAAGCTAGAGAATGCCCAAAGGTGGACTTTGCCTATTATTAGTGGTACCCCAAAGCAAAAAGGAGTGCATATGATAAAAGGTATTATTTGCGATATTGGTGGTGTACTCTACGAGACAAACAAACCCATAGATGGTGCCATAGAATCGATGGAAGTGTTGCAGAAGAGTTATCAAATTCGCTTTGCTACTAATACTACAAGAAGGGCACCTTGTACCATTATTAGTCGCCTTACAAAGATGGGATTTGCAATAGATGAGAAGCAGCTTTTTACTGCCCTAGCAGCCGCAAAGAGTCTTGTAGAAAAAGAGGGAGGCAAAGCCTATACACTCTTAACGCAAGATGCAAGCGATTACTTTGGAGATCTCCATAGTAGTAGCGAAGCCAATTTTGTTGTTGTGGGTGATGCAGCAGAGAACTTTAACTACGCAAGACTCAATAGAGCCTTTCGCATACTCCAAAGTGGAGCAAAACTTATTGCTGCAGCAAAGAATCGTTACTTTAAAGATAGCGATGGAGAGCTCTCGCTTGATGCTGGTCCCTTTGTAACTGCCCTAGAGTATGCTTCATTCCAAGAGGCTACTATTGTTGGGAAACCAAGTGCTACATTCTTTCAACTCGCTCTTGAGTCTATGGGGCTAGAGCCACACGAAGTAGTCATGATTGGCGACGATATCGAAAGTGATATTGCAGGAGCCCAAAAGCTAGGGATGAAAGCAATTTTAGTTCGCACTGGTAAATTTAAACATACCGATTTAGATAAACCAATCTATCCAGATTTAGTAGTAGATTCTATAGCCGAAGTACCGAAGAAGATTGGAAGTTTATAGCAATTGTGTAAAGCGTTACCGCTTTACACTCTCTTTACTCTTCGTGAGAAAGTTTTTCAATCTTTTGAGAGAACTCTTTTTCAACCTCTTCTGAGATCTCTAACTCATCCTCTACAACTGAACCAGCTTCTGGATCGTCATAGATAGACTCATCAAGTTTTTTCTCACTCTTAGCAACAACAACAGAGACAACTGCATCACCAGAGACATTGACAGCTGTTCGAATCATATCTAAGAGTCTATCAACCCCTAAAATAAGCCCTATACCCTCTACCGGTAATCCAACTTGAGTAAAGACCATTGAGAGCATAATCAAACCAACTCCAGGAACACCCGCAGTACCAATAGAGGCAAGAACTGACATTAAAATAACTGTTAAGTAGCCTGTAAGCCCTAGATCAACCCCATAGGCATTTGCAATAAATACCGTCGCTACCCCTTGCATAATTGCGGTACCATCCATGTTGATTGTTGCTCCAAATGGAACTGTAAAGGAAGCTACTGAGTTATCAACCCCTAACTTTTTAGTAACTACTCGCAAGGTTACTGGAATTGTAGCATTTGAGCTTGAGGTTGAGAAGGCAAAGATCTGCATCTCTCTAGCTTTCTTAAGGAACATTGCTGGACTCTTGCCAGAGAATACCTTAAGTACCAGCATAAGTGTAACAAAAAGATGGATCATCAATGCACCAATGAGTACAATTACATATCCTGCAAGGTTTGCTAAAAGTCCCAAACCTAAATTTGCAAAGGCTTTTGCCAAAAGTGCAAATACTGCATATGGTGCAACTGCCATAATAATTGTTACCATCTTCATCATAATTTCATTAGCAATCTCTACAAGCTCTACTAAAGGCTCTGCCTTCTTCCCAACCATCAAGATTGAGATTCCAAGCAAAATAGCAAAGAAGATTATCTGCAACATATTCCCCTGTGCCATTGCATTAACTACATTGCTTGGAATTATATTGATTAAAACAGAGCTTAGTGGCGGAGCCTCTTTACCGGTAAATGTTGCTGCAGAGGTCATATGTACACCCTCGCCAATACCAAGTGATGCTGCAATAGTGATTGCTAACGCAATAGCAATAGCTGTTGTTAAAAGGTAGAGTACAAAGGCTTTTGCACCAACTTTACCAAGTTCTCGTATGTCTCCTATTCCAAGCACCCCTGTAATAAGAGAGAAGAGTACAAGTGGTACAACAAGCATCTTGAGTGCCACCACAAACATTTTTCCAATTATATGAAAGAGCCCATTGACAACATAAACATCTACAAATGATCCCTTAGGATTGAGATGCAGCATATTTATTGCCAAACCTACCAAAATACCTAAAGCCATACCAATTAAGACTTTAGAAGTTAACGACATCTTCTTAGACATTCCATACCTCCTTTTAATGCAATTATCTTGAAAACAAGAACCGCTAATCCAACCATCACAATCTATTATAGTATAATTTTAGTATTTTGTATACTTTTGGTAGCAAAAATTAAGATTTTTATAACGCTTTAAGCTAAATTTTTCATTGGAATTAGCAAAGATTTGGTAAATGACTTAGACTAAATGATCTATCAAAAGTTATTAATCTCTAATGTATCATTTTGGTTTGATGATTTTTATCACCACACTAAATAATTAACTCAAAGTTTAAGTTGGTTATTTGGTGCAGCAATAAGGAGTACATAAAGGTTAAGAAGGAATTAACTCCTATTCTTCTCTCGCATCTTTTGAGCCTCTGGAGAGAATATATCATTACATGCTTCACACTCCTCTTTAAGAATACCTAATTTTACAAAAAGCGTATGGAGTTGACACCCTGCACACCAACCTAGTGCCATCTCAAGCCACATAAAACCAAAGCAGACCCATACAAGAGTAAGTGGTATCCAGTAAGGGAGATACTGTTCAGAGGTACTCAAAAGCGTAGTATGTGCAATACCATTGACAAAATAGGCAAACTTATCTGGATTAAAGAATACCCAACAAGTAGCAATAAATGATGCACCAATAAACCAAGCAAAACGCTTTTTAACAAGTGGCTTCCAGACTGGAGGCTTATTTCGAGCAAGGAACGATGCAATCCAAATTGTTGGTGAGAGGTATGATGTCTTTACAAACATACTCGCAACCATCTCAAAAAAAGCATAGACCAAAACCCAGCTTTGAACTGTATAGTCGTAAGTCTTTCGAATCATCTGACCAGCATAGATAATATGTTCATCAAAATCTGTCTCAAAAGTATCGTGTACACTATTGCTGTCAACAATCCAACGGCTCCCAAAAACAGCATCGTAAAGTGTATATGAAAGAAAGATTGGAATTAAAATAAGTATTCCTGCACGAATTCTTACAGCAGTATCATTTATCAAAATATCTTTTGCTTTTGGATCTTGAAACCAAAGATTTTTCCACCATTTACCCATACTCTACCTTTTTAACTTTTTAAATAAGATTTATTAATATTCTATCATAATTTTTTTAAATATATTTTATGGAAGGTAGAGTCTAAGACTCTTATAAAAACTTTGTAAAAAAGAGTTTCTAAATGGGTCTACATCAAGCCTAGTTCAACCAATATCGCTTCTACTTTTGGTGATATCTTTGCAAGTTCTGCTAAAAATGTTCCAAACGCTTTATCCTCAGTATACCACTCTTCGATACGCTTTATGGTGTTGCTCTTCTCCTCTTGGCTTAACTCATTACTCTTTTGGACTCTCTCTTTAATCTTTTCGATATGCTTAAGTGTATTGCTCATAATCTCTCCCTTATTAAATTAATAGTTGTCGTATTTACCTTCGGCTACTTCTGCTTTTAACGCATCAAGTGCCTCCTCAATAGCCTCTAAAATCAGCTTAGCAGACGCCCTATCATCATTCTCTGGTATATCCCAATCAAATATCTTCATATTTGCTTTAAAGATAGCATAAATCTCTTTTTTAATTTCGCTCTTTAAAGCCGCTAACTCTTTCTCTTGTGGTGTCATAGAACCTCCTTTTTTATTATTATACTACTTTTTTATCTCTTTAAAATAATGGAACATTGCAATTTCTCCAAAATATGGGCTAAACAAGTTTAACAATGGTACAAAATTAAATAGTGCTGCAATTAAACTTATAAACCATACTGCCACTCTATGCTCTTTTACTTCGCTTTTATCGACCTTTTTTCTTGTAAGAGCTAAGGCATCGTAGCTAATTGTATCTTTTATTAACCATGACCAAAGGAGAATTTGAACTACAATATTTACAATAGGTACAAATAGAAGAGAAAAAGCGATAATTGATGCTACTATAAAGATAATAGAATCTTTTATTGTATAGCCAATAGATTTAAATAGATTATCTCGTACAACCTCTTGCCCTTGGAAGTGCTTCTCTTCTACACCTATAATAATTGCTTCACTAAATAGGCTAGTAATAAATAGCATAGTTACGATTATGCCATTGTAAATTACATAAAAACCTATTAAAAATGCAATACCTTTCTCTACAGTTTCAAATGGTAACCATGTTAAAAGTTTTAAAAACTCTGCATAGATATAATCGCCCTTAAAAAACCATACAATCCCCCAAAAGATAGCACTAGCAACTATTGTATAGATAGAGAAAGAGCTATATCTATCTTTCGAAACACTTCGTAAAATTATATTGCCAAAAAATGCATATATAAGTGCAAATGTTAAAAGTACCAACTGCAACCATAAAAAAGAAGAAAGCATCCATGCTCCATTGCTTCTTACCATAGAGAATGGAACTAACTCGATAATATGACTGCTTAGGCTCATAAGTGGATTCCACACTGCATAGCCTATACCAATCCAGACGGCTACAACCAATATTCCACTTAGAAGAACATGCTTTATTGTACTCCAACTCAATATCTCTTTAAATCCGACCATAACGGCAGTAATTACATTTGTCATGCTAACTCCTTAAGGGTGGATAAATGCCATTTGGAAAAATCCATCAAATAAAACACCAAATAGCATAAATACAAAGTAAATTACAAACATCGCAGGAATCGATGCAAACGCCAACTTTACCAATAGAACTACCAAATCGATAAACGGAATATCGACACCTTTTATGATAATATCTCTCTTCTCTTCCATTATTTTCCTCCTATAACATGTTTTACTTCATCTTCTAACTTATCTATTATACTCTCTTTTGTCTGCTTTCGTACAACTCTTTTAGTAATTAATCGTAAAAAAATCTCTATCAAAAAGGCTAACATAAAACCACCTGCAATGTAGTAGCCTACACTTGGTATATGTTTCGATGTATAATTAAGGGCTAACCCTATTGCGGTAAATGTGCCTAAAATTGCCAAAACAACCAATATTTTAGAAGCTTTTGTTTTATCTATTTTAAGCAGATGCCCAATATGCACAAGTGCATGGATAAATAGAATCGATATAGAGCCAATTGCTGCAATTTGTGTTAAATCAAAAAAGAGCACAAAAACTATTAATATAATAGTGCTGACAACTAACCCTTGTGTAGAGTGCCAGACATTTCGTTCGTAAACTTCTGGTAATTCACCATTTACCGCCATTTGGTAAGTTACATTTGTAACCGCATATAAATTCGCATTTATAGATGAAGCCGTTGAAATTAACGCAGCAATAGACATTATTACAAAGCCTGTTTCACCAAAAGCCGGTTTTGCGGCTTCGGCAAGTGCATAATCTTTTGCTTTTATAATTTCAGGCAATGGCAAATTGCCAAAGACTGCAAAAGTTGTTGCAACATAGAGTATCATTACAAGCAGTATTGCAATCGTCATAGATTTTAGCATCAATTTAGATGGGTCTTTCATATCTTCGGCTGTATTTGTTATTACCCTAAAGCCTTCGTATGCAAAGAATGTAAGTGCGATTGATGAAAAAATATTCATAACCGGTGGTGCATCTTTTAAAGATAGCAAATTTGGCTTAATATAAAAAAATGCAATGATAGTAAATAGCGTAATTATCGTTAATTTAATTATAACAATCACATTTTCACTTTTAGCAATAATAGAGCTGCCAGCTAAATTTATAAGCATAAAAACGACTAATACACCAACAGCAAAGCTGTTAGCAATCAGCATGTCGCTTGTGCCGGTAAACATTTGGGCAGCATAGACTCCAAAAGTCTTTGCAACCATCGCAATAGCAACCATTGCACTCATATAAAAAAGAACTGATACAGAGCCGGAGAATACACCTTCGTTATAGCATTGCACTAAATACTCAACCAAGCCTCCACGACTTGGATAAACAGTTGCCAATTTTGCTAAAGAGTAGCCACTAAGCAGAGCAATAACTCCACCAAATATAAACGAAATCCAAACCAAGTTACCAGCAATTGCTCCTGCTTCACCTAAAAGCACAAAAATACCAGCCCCAACCATAGAGCCAATACCTAAAAATACCGCACTCCATAGACCAAATGCTTTTTGATTCTCCATGATGAAACCTTTTTTATTAAAAGTATATCCAATAAAAATATATTAATATGTAACCTAAGTAACAAATAAAGAACCAAAATTGTGTATAATAAAAATAAACAAAACAATAGGCAATATAGTGTTAAAATATATAAGACTCTTTATCTACTTTTTTATATTTATAATTTTACTAAATGGGGCAGAAATCAATACCACCATCGTTGATGGAAATAAAACTGTTTACCTATCTTTGTTAAAGTCACTAGATAAAGATAACAACATTAGCGAAGACCAATCTTTAGAAAAAACTCTATTA
>JALVWQ010000053.1 GCA_027034975.1 Campylobacteraceae bacterium | reverse complement strand
ATTTTTAAATGACTACTTTAAAGAACACAGCGATCTGTTTGCTCAACTTTCAAAAGGGCAAAAACCTCATACTATGATAATTACATGTAGCGATAGCAGAATCAATCCGGCACTACTTTTAAATGCTAAACCAGGAGAGATATTTATTGCAAGAAACATTGGTAATGTTGTACCACCTTATCAGCCAGAATTAGGCTCTACACAAGCAGCTATCGAGTATGCTGTAAATGCATTAGATATTCCAAAAATTATTATTTTAGGTCATAGCAACTGTGGTGCCTGTGCTCATATGTATCATGAACATAAAGAGGGAGAGCCAGAACTTAAACATGTGGATTATTGGTTAAAGAATATTGAGCCAGCAAAAAATTTAGCAATGTTAGAGTTGCACCACGACAGTAGCAAAAATATTTTTGAACTAACAGAAAAGCACAATGTTATAACCTCTTTGCAAAGATTAATGGAGTATCCATATATTCAAAAACGCTTACTTAAAGATAAAATTGCATTAGAAGGTTGGTGGTTTGATATTGGAACTGGTAAAGCAGAAATATATAATTTTGCTACAAGACACTTTGAGCCAATAGTGGAAGAGTAAGCAAGTAGCCTTGTGCTACTTTATAATTTTATGAATAAAGCTCTATACTACAATGGCGTTAAGTTAAGGATTCTACATCCATTTCTTCCCTCGCTCCCATCGTCCCCAATGGTAGTGTATACTTAATATCAAACAACTAAGAAGCTTAAAATTTCACCAAAATCTCTCAATATCCAATAATCCCTTAATCCCCTCATAATCTCTGGCACTGCTATATCTCCAACAACTTGCTTTATCCACATATCCTCTTTTTACGGGGTTTAGGTGGGTATAGTTTATTCCATCCTCTCATCATTTTATCGTTTTGTATAAGTTTGGGCTGTAACCCCTCTTGCCAAAGTTGATACTCAGCTTTTTTCTTATGGGCTTTTTTATAAAAAGCTAATTGCTCTAATATTGTTTTAACATTTTTAGCTTTTAAATATTTTAGTATCTCTTTAGCAGTAAAAGATTTAAACCTTCTCAAACTCATACCAATATCATTACTACTAGCAATTACGTGCAAATGGTTTTCTAATATAACATAAGCATAGATTTTTAAGTTATCCTCATTTTTGTAGATATCTTAGGCTATCAAGAAGAATATTTACTGTGTCAACTCTTGTAAATATAGGTATCCAGTGTAATACTGTGTAAGTTATAAAATGTGGATGTGTAGATTCATATATTTTATATCTGCTAATACCCATAAAGTTAGTTTATCATTTTTTTGGTTATATGTGCTTGATTTTGGGGGCTTGTGTTAGCATATGCATCCCAAAGCTGGAGCTTTGGGACGAGAGAAATACAATACTATAAAACAGTATTAAACAGATGGGGCTAAAGTCCCATTTCCAATAATTTTGAACTTATTTCACAATCTCTGAAGCTTTGGGACTAGAGAAAAAATCAACTTTAATAGATACTAAAATAACCCATAATAAATCCTGCAACTCTGGCTACAAATATTGCCATAGCAACATTTGATAACAAAAATCCAATATAATCCAATTTGCTTGTATTTTGCTTTTTAGCTTTTATACCCTGCCATAATGCAAATGGAGCAATAAATGGAAATAAAAGCGATAAAACACTTAATACGATAGCAGTTGTTCCATAGTTCTTAGTTGAATTCATTTTTTCCTCTTATTTTTTGCTTTAAAATTATACTTTCCCTCGCCTCAAAGTTCCTGCTTTGGGACGAGGTAAAATTGCAAATCTTACACAATATCTGAAGTTTTGGGACGAGAAAATATTATCTATATTGTGACCAAATACACAATATGATATGTATTGTAAAATACCAAATAAGAGCATTAACAATTGCAAATGGAACAGTTATGACTCCTACATAATCTCTTCCTGCTTCATCAAAAGCTGCAATTATAAGCGGAAAGCCCGCAACTGTATTTGAAGTGCCAAACATTGGATATTCTATTAGAGATAACGGCAGAAAAACAATACCAATCAACCATCGCCATTTGTATATTTTATTCCACCGTGCTGAATTTTTATTTTCAAGGTAATATTTTTTATTTTTTTTTAGAACAGTAAATTTCAAAAAATATTAAAAACAATGCAACAATTATAAGAAAATAAAATATCATCTTTTTTTCCTAAAATGCACCACTTTAAACCTATCACCCATAATTGTAGGAGCAATCAGAGTTTTAACCTTATCAGCTTGAACTAAATATTGGGCTTGAGTAGCTATTTTGTGGTATTGTTCTAGGATGTCTATAATTCCAAACTCTACCAAGGCTCTTGCCTGGGTTTGGTATTTTACTAGGGTGCAACCTGCACTCTCAAAAGCTTCTATTACATGGGCGAAGTTTACATCGTATGTTATGTCGGATTTTTTAAACTGCTCTTTTAAATTTAACTCTTCGTCAAACAAAGGCCAGGTTTTATGTTTGCTGTAAACTCTTATAGAAAAATCGTTTCTAACATACTTTTCGCCGTAATCAAAGCTTACAAATTCAAAACTTTTAGCTGCATTTGCTACCTCTTTTGCAAACTCTTCGTAGCCTCTTGCTATTTCGCCGGTTCTCAATCGGTGTTTTTTGGCAAACTCTAAATCTAGTAGTGAGGCATCTTGCCACTCTATTTTATGCTCGTTTACTACGGCAATTTTGCCATCTTTAAAAAGGTCGCATGGGAAGGCGTCGAAAATTTCGTTGCTAATAAAAAAGGCATCTTCTAAATCAAGTTCACTTAAGCTTTGGTAATACTCTATTGTAACAGCATCTCCAAAGTTCTCTTTAAAATAGGCTTTTTGTGCCTTAATTACCTGCTCTTGTCGCTCTATTATGATAAATCGCATACTATTAAGTAGGCTCTCATCTTGGGTATAGAGCCAGCGTATCATATCGCCCATCAAATACCCCTGGTGCGCCCCAATCTCTACTAGGGCTATACTTTTTGGTAACTTGCCGCTGCTAATTTGCCCATAAAGATAGTTTGCAATAGAAGCACCAAAAAAGGCACTTGTACTTACTGCGGTATAGAAATCGCCCTCTTTTCCAATTTTTTTAAATGTTTTATAGTAGCCATCTTCTCCATAGAGCCACTCTTGCATATATTCGCTAAAAGTCACTATTTTACCTTTTTGTGGAGTCCTAAGAGTACTAACTCTTTTTCGATTCTATAGATCTTTACATTAAGCTGGGCAACTCTTTTAGAGTTGGCTAAGAGTGTTACATCTTGCTTACTCTTTTGCCCTGCTTTAAAGAGATCTCTTGTCTTCTTTAAGAGGCGGCTATAGGTTGCTACCTCTTTTTTTGCTAAGTTGATTCGTTTATTAATAATTGCTACCTTTTTTAGGGCAACTTTATAATCCTCTTTTGCAGCTCTGAGGCTATTTTTTATCTCTACTTTAGAGAGGAGGCTATTGAGCTTTTGTCTCTCTAAATCGTTGCCGGTATTTACTGAAAGTGGCATAGTTACTCGCAGCGAGTAGTTTGTAAAGGCATCTTTTTGCTCTGGGGGTGTGTGCGATAATTTTGTATAGTGTGCCCCAACGGTGACTGTTGGTAGGTATCTGCTGCGAGTCATCTTATAGAGATTTCTTGTTACCCTACTCTTTGCTTTTGCTAATGCTATATCTACATTTCGTTCTAAAAACTCCTGCATGGTTGGTGCTTTTAGGTGCGGTACCTTTATGCTATTTAGAGATCTATCGCTAAGCTTTGCAAACGAAGCTTTTAGCAGGGCTAAATTTGCCTCTAAATCTAAGAGTGCTATGGTTGCTTCATCTTTTTTAACAAGTGCATTATCGAGCTCGATACTACTAGCTAACCCTGCCCCATAGAGCTCTTTAAGAGTTGCTATCTCTATATCTCTATTTGCTATTTGGAGTCGCAGCTTCTTTATTGCATACTCAGTTTGTTTTGCTTTGAGTGCTAGCTCAATGGCACTTGCTTTTAAATCGAGCTTGCTCTTAGCAATATTTGTAGTTGCTAGCTGTAAATTACTCTTAGCATACTTTATACCATAAAAGATACCACCACTTTTAAATATCGGTTGTTCTATCCCAATTGAGTAACTATTTACTGGGTGCCAACCACCACGAAGCTGGTTGCTCCATCGCCGCTCGAAACTCAGTGTAACTGGCGAGATCCAACTTAACGACTCAAAGTCTGCATCTTTTTGGCTCTTGGCTTGCTGGAGACTAAAGAGCTCGTTATAGTTTTGAGACAAAAAGTTCTCTAAGCCATCGGCACTCAGTAAGCTAAAAAGAAGTGCTGCAATCCCTAGTCGTTTCACTCCGAATCCTCAATCTCCATCACTGCTGCCTCGAAGCGCTTAAAGCCCTCGACTATCTCCTCTTTCGTAATAGTTAGTGGTGGCAAGAAACGCACAGTATTTCGCCCCGCCTTAAGCACAATTAGACCATGCTCAAAAGCTTTGCTAACCACACTATTTTGAACCTCGGCACTCTTGCAACGCAAGCCACGCATTAAGCCAAGCCCTACGCTATACTCGAAAATCTGTGGCAGAGAGTCTGCCATCTTTGCTAAGTAACTATCAAAAAGTGCTATTCGCTCCTCTATTCTCTCTTCTTTATACTCTGACTCAAGTATCTCTAAAACAGTAAGAGCCCCTTGTGTACTTAGGTAGTTACCACCAAAGGTACTGCCATGATCACCTGGCTCAAAAATATCTTTAAGGCTAGTCATGACTGCACCAATTGGCAAACCACCTCCTAACCCTTTTGCAAGGGTAATAATATCTGGCTCAATACCGTAATAGTTACTCGCTAAGAATTCGCCACTTCTATAGACACCTGTTTGCACTTCGTCTACAATCAATAGTAAGCCTTCGGCCTTTAAAAACTTTGCTAACTCTTGCACTTCACTCTTTAAGAAAGGCTGTACACCACCCTCGCCTTGCACAAGCTCTATCATTACCGCTACTGTATCGCTATCGATCGCTTTATAGATAGCATCGATACTCTTTACATGTAAAAAGCCATCTGGATATGGAGAGAAGTTAGGGGTATGCATCTTCTCTTGTCCTGTTGCTTTTACAGTTGTAATTGTTCGCCCATGGAAAGAGTGCTCGAGTGTAATAATCTTATAGCGTTTACTCTCGAAGTTCTGCTGTCCATACTTTCGTGCAATCTTTACAGCCCCCTCGTTTGCCTCTGCCCCCGAGTTGCCAAAGAAAAGTCGCATATCGTAACCACTTAACTCTACGATTCTTTGTGCTAACTTTGCTTGTGGCTCTATAACCCAGAGGTTTGATGTATGGATCAACTTTTTCGCCTGCTCACACACAGCCTCTGCCAATTTTGGGTTTGCATGCCCCACACTACAGACACCGATGCCACTTCCAAAATCGATATACTCTTTTCCATCGCTACTAAAAAGCTTTGCCCCCTCACCCTTTACAAAACTTGTATAGTTTCGTCCATAGGAGTGAAGCACATACTCTTTATCTAAATTCTCTAAATTCATAAATCTTTACCTCGTTAAAAAATTAGGTTTATTATAACAAACTTAGTTACAATTCGATTTAAAAAGGCTTCATTTGCTACAAAATATCGATAGAGGCATTCTCTTAATGCTTTTAGCTAGTTTCACTTTTGCTCTTATGGGTGGCTTTGCTAAAGTTTTAGGCGAGAGCCTACCACCCCTAGAGGTAACATTTTTTCGGAATATCTTTGGTGTTGCTATAATTTTATTTGCTCTTTGGAAGAGTCCAACCAAAAGCAAGGGTGGTAAGTTTTGGCTACTCTTTTTTAGAGGTTTTATAGGCTTTTTAGCACTGCTTGCCTACTTTTACGATATGGCACACATTCCACTTGGTATTGCTGTAACTTATAACAAAACCTCGCCACTCTTTTTAGCCTTTTTTGCTTGGCTATTTTTAGGCGAAAAGCTACCAAAGTGTGCAATATTAGCACTAATTTTTGGCTTTCTTGGAATGGTTTTTATTGCAAAACCAGATGGCTTTAGCCTCAGTAAGTACGACCTATTAGGAATATTCTCTGGCATTGGTGCTGCACTTGCTTATACCTCTATTAGAGAGCTAAGAAGATACTACGATACACGAGTAATTGCTCTCTCATTTATGAGTGTTGGAACCATTGGATCAATTATCTTAATGGTTATTTCAGAGTTTATTACAATAGATCCAAATTTAGACTTTCTCTTTGCAAAGTTTGTTATGCCAAAAGGCATAGAGTGGCTCTATATCGCAGTAGTTGGAGTTGCAGCAACCGCCTCGCAGCTACTTATGACCAAAGCATACACCCTCACAAAAGCTGGAATTGTAGGCACTATAACATACACACAAATCCTCTTTGCGGTAATAATTGGCACAATCCTTGGCAATGCCTACCCAGATTTCAATACAGTTATTGGAATGATTTTGATTGTCTTAGCAGGGGTACTTGTTATTAAGAAGTAGCTTAGGAAAGCTAGTTAATAGGAAGTGGCGAAGCCACACAATCAGCTCTACGCTCTTAGCTCTGAGCTCTAAGCTTGACTATACTTCTCTTCTAGCCTCTTATAAAGCTCCTCTGGTGTAATGCCACTATTGCTAGCAAGTATCTCTTGCATTACAACATTATCCTCTTTGCCATTCCATACTTTAATGTAGCTTCCCTCTTTATAGCCGTGATCTTGACGGAAGATATTTAAAATATTTTTTCCAATATAGAGTTGGTAGAGTCGCTCGAAACTAAGCCCTAGTTTCCTACAAAGTTCAAAGTAGCTCTTTGTAAAGTCAACCAGTTCAAAGTGGCAAAAGAGCTTCTTAATAAGCTCCTCTATCGCCTCTATCTCTGCATAGTAGTCATCTTCTATTTTTTGAGCATCAATATTCCCAATAGCATCCTCTAAACGAATTGCAAGTTCAACAATTGGCAAGTTATCGTTTAATCGATTCACTCGCAAAACTTCGCTCATAACAAAGTGCCAAATATCTACCAACTCAACCTCTATATTGGCTCTATCGACTTTTGCATCTATATTTTTCCAGTGTTTCCAAGGGTAGCTCTCTACAAGCTCTGCAGCCTCTAGGTAGATACAGCGTCTCCAATCTATCTTTTTACCCTGCTTCGTTAAACCATTCTCCCAACCCTCACCATTGGTGCTGTCGTTAAGTTTTTGTTGCAGAGTTAACATTATCTCCATCTTACTCATGACTCTCTCTCCTTTAAATACTCTTGTACAAAATCTTTGAACTTTGCATAGACAAAACTATCTTTATAGTTCTCAATCTTTCCACCACTTGCATTGGGGTGTCCGCCACCATTGCCTATCTCTTCTGCCATCTTAGAGACATCAACTTTATTATTACTACGCAGGCTAAAACCGCCACGCGAATTGACATCCATATAGAAGTCGTAATCATCATTTGCAAGGAGAAAATTATTTCCAATAAGCGATGTATTGCCTGTAGAATAAGTAAGTATACCCCTTTTCCCTTTATACTCAACTGTCATATGATCCCTATTTTTTGTAAGCACACTTGTTACAAAATCAGCAACAAGGTTATCTTTTGTATCATTCTTGGTTACTATAAAGAACTCTTTCTTTATCTTATGGAGTGCATCATCAAGAGCAATTGGTGCCTCCTCTAGTGGGTACTCCTCTAATATCTGCTTTGCAGCCTCTATTAAATGGAGTTTGTAGGCTCTATCTTCATTGGCAAAGACTACTCTATTTACCTCTCTTGCACCACTTATCATCCCTAAAAGTACGCGTCCATATGGGAAGTATTTGCTCTCATCAACCCAAATATCGATTGCATTAATCGCCTCTACAATTGCTCTGTAGCTCTCCTCTTTATCGAAATCGAAGTGCTCTCTTAACCAATCGTAGGTAATCTGCGTAGCAGAGCGAGAGGTATCTAAGTAGTACCAAGCAAACTTCTCTGCAGCGTTTGCACCTGTTGCGTGGTGGTCTAATAATACAATCTTTGCTCCAACTTTAAGAGCCTCTTTCTCTAAGGCATTTGCCTCTTTTGTTGTAAGGTTTAGATCGGTAATTAAGATAAGTGGTTTAATGTTATCGAAACTCTTGATATCCTCAATAATCTGCTCTATTCGTGCGGTTACCTCTGCACCATAATTTGCATTGTAGCACTGAATATCTTGGAAAACTTTTCTTGTTAAGTATTGGCACCCATATCCATCTAAATCGATATGAGAGAGGTGAAAAACATAATTAAAATCGCTATTCATAAAAGATCTCGTGTAGTGTTAAATTTTTTAAATATGTATCTATTTTATACTGGAATTTTGCTAAAAATGGAGAGATTGCACAGCTCCCAATTGCTCCATTTGGGCATGTCTCTGCATATGAGACACAATCAAACACAGTTGGTTTCTTGCCCTCTGCGGCTGCAATTATATCATAAAGTGTTAACTCTTTTGGGTCAGCTTTGAGCAAATATCCCCCCTGTGCACCACGAAGTGAAACTAAAATATCACTCTTTGTTAAGTTCTGAAGAATTTTTGCCAAAAAACTCTTTGGTATGTTAAGCTCCCTTGCAATCTGCTCTGAACCTATGGCACCATCTGCTTTAATAATTGTCTCTAATGAGAGCAGAGCATACTCGCTAGCTCTAGTCAATAACATTGCTATCCTTATTGTTTCGATAATTAGGACTATTTTACTCTAATTTAACTAAAAAGTCGGTTTATTTTCTTGCTATCTACCAATAAAAGAGAATGCTTTATCTTCCTTTTACCTTTTTTAGATAGAATTACAGCTCAAAAATACCAATCAGGAGGTCACTATGGCTTTAGATTCGGCGAAAAAGGCAGAGATTATCTCTAAATTTGCTCGCAAAGACAACGATACAGGTTCAGCAGAAGTACAAATTGCACTTTTAACTGAGAGAATTAAATACTTAACTGATCACTTAAAAACAAACAAAAAAGATCACAGCTCTAGACTTGGTCTATTAAAACTTGTTGGTCAAAGAAGAAGACTAATGAGATACCTAAGAAAAAAAGACTTCGCTAAATATAACGAAGTTAAAGAGGCTTTAGGAATTAGAAACTAATTTTTGCCCCTTCATAGACGCAACCTCTGTTGCGTTTTATTGCTTAATTACATTCATTTAACAATCACTTTTAATAACAATCTTAATACTCTAAAACTATTTAATAACACTCTATATTTTTCCCTATTCGCTCCCATTTTTTACTCTCAATTTTTAACTTGAGTCATTCAATATAAAGTTTATTTAGTCATTTTACAATATTATAACTTGACAAAATAAACTCAATATTGTATAATTTCGCATCTTTATAAGATAGGAGGCTAAATTTATGGCTAATAACGAAGAAAAAATAGAGAATCGAGAGGAGTTAGAGAGTCAAGAGAACGAAGAGGTTCAAGATGAAACTCAAGAAGAGAATAACGAACTTAAAGAGTGCCAAGAGGAGTTAGCAAAAGAGAAAGAGAAATATATAAGAGCACATGCAGACTTTGAAAATATGAAAAAGAGAATCGAAAGAGAAAAACATAATGCTCTTATCTATGCAAACGAGGCATTTGCAAAAGATCTCTTAACAGTATTAGATACATTCGAAAATGCTCTAAAATCGGTTGAACAAGTAGAGGCAAACGAAGAGGCAATTAGCGAAATTAAAAAAGGGATGTCTCTTACTTATGAGCAACTACTCTCTATTCTTAAGAAACACGGAGTAGAAGAGGTAGAGTGCGAGGGAGAGTTTAACCCAGAGTTCCACCAAGCAGTTACACAAATGGATAGCGACGAGCATGAGAGTGGCGAAATTGTACAAGTTTTACAAAAGGGGTATAAGTTAAAAGAGAGACTCCTAAGACCATCTATGGTAGCAACTTGTAAATAATTTGAGTCAAAGCAACTTAGGTTGCAAAAGAGATAGAAAAATTTAACTATAATAACAAAAACTAAACAAGGAGAAAGAAAATGAGCAAACCAATAGGAATAGACCTAGGAACAACAAACTCTGCAATGGCAGTGTATGAAAATGGAGAGGCAAAAATCATCCCAAATAAAGAGGGAAGAAACACTACTCCATCTATCGTTGCATTTACTGATAAGGGCGAAGTATTAGTAGGTGAGACTGCAAAACGCCAAATGGTTACTAACCCTAAAAAGACAGTTTACTCTGTTAAAAGAATTATGGGCTTAATGTGCGACGAAGAGAAAGCTAAAGAGGCAAAAGAGAGACTACCATACGATGTTGTAGATAAAAATGGTGCCTGTGCAATTGAGATTGATGGTAAAGTGTATACACCACAAGAGATCTCTGCAAAAATCTTAATGAAACTTAAAGAGGATGCAGAAGCTTATCTTGGTACAGAGGTTAAAGATGTAGTTATTACAGTTCCGGCATACTTTAACGATGCTCAAAGAAAGGCAACAAAAGAGGCTGGTACAATTGCAGGGCTTAATGTACTAAGAATCATTAACGAGCCAACATCAGCAGCACTTGCATATGGTTTAGATAAAAAAGAGAGTGAAAATATTGCAGTTTACGACCTTGGTGGTGGTACATTCGATGTTACTATTCTAGAAACTGGAGACGGTGTTGTAGAGGTACTTGCAACAGGTGGTGATGCATTCTTAGGTGGTGATGACTTCGATAACAGAGTAATCGATTATGTTGCAGAAGAGTTTAAAAAGGATAATGGAATCGACCTAAAAGCAGATATGATGGCTCTTCAAAGACTTAAAGAGGCAGCAGAGAATGCAAAAAAAGAGCTCTCAACTGCAACAGAGACAGAGATTAACCTACCATTTATTACAGCAGATGCAACTGGTCCAAAACACTTAGTAATGAAGTTAACAAGAGCGAAATTCGAGAGTCTAATTGAAGATTTAGTAGATAAAACAATTACCAAGATAGACGAAGTATTAAAAGAGTCTGGACTTAGCAAGAGCGAAATTAAAGAGGTAGTAATGGTTGGTGGTTCTACAAGAGTACCACTTGTACAAGAGAAGGTAAAAGCATTCTTTGGTAAAGAGCTTAATAAATCTGTTAACCCTGACGAAGTTGTTGCAATTGGTGCAGCTATCCAAGGTGGTGTATTAACAGGTGATGTAAAAGATGTACTACTCTTAGATGTAACTCCATTAAGCCTTGGTATTGAAACTTTAGGTGGTGTTACAACTAAAATTATTGAGAAGGGAACAACTATCCCAGCGAAGAAGAGCCAAATATTCTCTACAGCAGAGGATAACCAACCAGCAGTTAGTATTCATGTAGTGCAAGGTGAGCGTGAATTTGCGAAAGATAATAAATCACTTGGTATGTTTGAGCTTAGTGGTATCGCACCAGCACCAAGAGGTGTGCCACAAATTGAGGTAACATTCGATATCGATGCAAACGGTATCTTAACTGTTAGTGCAGTAGATAAAGCAACTGGTAAATCGCAAGAGATTAAAATTACAGGATCAAGCGGATTAAGCGAAGAAGAGATCCAGAAAATGGTACAAGAAGCAGAAGCTCACAAAGCAGAAGATGAGGCAAGAAAAGCTCTTGTAGAGGTTAAAAACCAAGCAGATGCACTTATCCACCAAACTAAAAAGGCTATCAGTGAGCTTGGAGAAAAGATTGAGAGTGGCTTAAAAGAGGCTGCAGAGAAAGTTATGGCAGAACTAGAAGCATTAATTAAAGATGATAACGCTACAAAAGAGCAAATCGAGTCTAAAATTAATGAGCTTAATACACATAACCAAAATATTGCTCAACAAGCGGCACAAGCAAATAGCGGTGCAGCAAATGAGCAAGCATCATCAGCAAAAAAAGATGACGATGATGTAATCGACGCAGAAGTAGAGTAATTCCTCTCTACTTCATATCCCTTAAAAGATATATTCTTAGAATATAATCTGATTTTATATCTATAAATTCGATTTTTTCATCTATTTTTTACTATTTCACAATAATGCTACAATTTTCTGCTATAATAAAACTATAAACAAAAAAAGGAGTTTCAAATGAAAAGAGCTATTATTTCTTTAGCTTCAATTGCATTAGCAACATTTCTCTTCAATGGTTGTGCTACAAGCAATACTGCAGGCGGTGCCGTAACTGGTGCAGCAATTGGTGGCTTAGCAGGAGCTATGGTTGGAAACCATAGAGATGCAATGATCGGAGCAGCAGGCGGAGCAGTTGCTGGTGCAATGATTGGGAAAGAAGAGGATGATAGAGAAAGAGAAATCCGTCAAAGAGGCTACTAATATGCAATAAAGAGGCTAAGCCTCTTTATTATATATACTTCATCTTATTCACACTACAACTTTAAACACTATTAAGCTACTCTCAATCTAGCTTTTTAAAAAAATCATTCAAACTACTATATTTACGCTTTTTGACACACAATTATTGTATCATAGAGCTATTCTCTAATAAAGGATTCATATGAAATCAGATAATATAATCATTCAACAACCACAACCATTCGATTTAGTCGATAGAAAAATCTTAATAGCCGGTCTTGCAGTAGGATTTGAAGGTACAATATCACTCTATATTGGAGATGGGCACTTTGAGGTAGAGAGTTTTGCCACCACTGGAGCTACCTCGCTACGACAATTCCAAGCTGTAGTAGAGATTCCAGAAGAGATACAATTTAAACTCGATCATATCACTCTGCTAGCTATTGATGACTCTGCCGGTTGCGAAGAGGCACCTTGCCCAAGTGTAACTATACCCCTTCTTTCTGCTCCACGTATTTTAGAAGGGTATACTGGATTTTGGTTCCATAGAGTGCAAAAAGGAGAGACACTCTCATCGCTAGCACAACAATACTACTACGATAGTACAAAGTGGAAAGTGATCTACCGTGCTAATATCGATACAATTAGTAATCCAGATATTATCTATCCAGGACAACTATTAAGGATTTTACGAAATGACTAATCAAAGACTACCTCAAAGATATTTTCGCCCTCTTTTTCGTCGTAGCGGTAGCGGAATTTGTAGTTTAACTTTTCGATAACTGTTGCAACAATATAGAGCCCTAAGCCAAAGCCTGCCGAGCGTTTCTCCTCTTGGAAAAATGGCTCTGTGTAGTAGCTTAGCTTCTCTTTAAGCGGTTCGCCCTTTGATTTAACCATTATCTTATTCCCAACAACTACAATTTTAGCTGGTTTCTCTTTTCCATACTTTATTGCATTATCCACTAAGTTCTTCAGTACGAGTGCCATCATCGATTTATCGGTATAGATTGTCTCATCACTATACTCAAACTTATAAAGAGATTCATCTTTCATCAAAAGCTTTTTGGTCTCTTCAAATACTTCTTTTAATTTAATATTCTCTTTATTGGGTGTAAAAGAGTGCATAGTTACTAGCTCTACTTGAGCTAAATCCTCTATGAGTTCATTCATCCTATTAAATGAGCGAATAAGTACACTCTTGATTGTCTCATCATCTATTGTCTCTGCTGCAATACGACTCGTTGTAATTGGTGTTTTTAACTCATGCATAATATTTCGCATAAAGAGGTTTTTAGAGGAAATTAGCTGCCTAATATGGCGGATTGCTCTATCAAAGTTTACTGCAATTTTTCCAATCTCATCACTCCCCTCATGGGTAATCTTTACATTCAGATCTCCAGAGGCAAACTGCTCGATCTTCTTATTGAGTCGTCTCAGTGGTGCAAGCTTTTTTAGAACCATTAAGTAGAGCATAACTAAAAGCAGAATCAATATAACTGCAATCGAAAATATAATCTGCGTTGTATAGCCAATTGCCTGATCATCTCGTAACATCAAAATAAATTTTTGCAACTCTAAATAGATATAAAATCTATTATTATCGAGCTCAAAGACTCTTGCTCGCCCTAATATCGAACTTGCATCAAGTTTTGTTTTTCCTTTATCTTCGATCTCTCTCTTTATACTATCAAATGGTACTTCGACTAAAGAGTACTTCTTAAGCAAGGTTTGCAATTTAGGATCTCGTTTACTGTTATAGTGTTCAGAGAGTAGAGTCTTGGTAAGATATTGATAACGAATAAACTGCTGCAGTTGTCGTTGATCTTTTGTGGCATCCAAAATTATATAAAATGTAATAGAGATTACAAGGAGAGCAAGAATAAAAATAGTATGTATAAAGGTAGCAACAGAGATATTCCGCATCTCTTACTCCTCATCTATTAAGATATATCCAACTCCTCGAACCGGTCTAATATAACTTTTAGAGTCATCAATTTTGGCTATTTTATTTCGAATTCTAGAGATTATTACATCAATATTCTTAATAGAGCTACTATCATCGATGTGCTCACTATCATACAGTAGCTGCTCGCGTGAAATTGCAGAGTTTTTATGAGTTATAAGCAGATGCAAAATATCAAACTCTGCTGCAGTTAGCTCTAGTGTCTTCCCTTTAAAACGGACTGTATGCCCTTGTACATCGACAACAAAATTTCCATATGTCTCATTTTTTGGAGTCGATTGTGTTCTTCTTAAAATCGTCTTTATTCGCGTTACAAGCTCTCTAGGGTCGTATGGCTTTGGCATATAGTCATCTGCTCCACGCTCTAGCCCAATCACCTTATCGGTTAGATCATTTCTTGCTGAAGAGATAATAATAGGAATATTTGACTTCTCACGAATTTTAGGAATCACATCTAAGCCATCGATTCCTGGAAGTGTTAAATCAAGTATCACCAAATCGAAATCTTGCTGCGTTAGAAGCGAGAGCCCTAAGTAGGGATCGTCTGCACACTCTGTCTGCATACCGTACTTCTTTAAGTACATACTTAATACCATCAAAAGCTCTTCGTCATCTTCTATGATTAATACTTTAATCTCTTCGTTTGGCATCTCTATTACCCTCTTTAAAGTGTAGTTTTTTCATCTAAGCGAAATATGGTATATTGTATAAAGTAAATATCTTTAGCTTAGATTATTAATTTAGGTATAATAACATAAAAGTCGTTAAGGGTGATAGATGTATAAATATAAAGCTGTACTTTATCAAGAGAGTATGTTGGGTTCTCTACTCCTTGGACAATCTAAAATAGACCCTGTCCGCTTTACAGAGTTTCTCAATCGTAACGCCTCTGCAGGTTGGGAAGTTGTAACAATGGAGAAAGATATCCGTCGGATGCTTCTTCTTTGGAAGAGAGAGGCGTATATAGTTATCTTAAAAAAGGAGATTTCATGAAAATCATGAAAATTGCAGGACTACTAACAGCCGCTATCCTCGGTATCTTTGCAATCTTGCTTATTGGGCAGTTGTGGGGTGAATGGTTTGAGTGGAGTACCTTTATAAAAATTACTATCTCTCTAGGAGTAACAGTTATTGCCATTGGAATTATTGCTCTCATATGGAGAGAGCTTGAGAAAGAGAAGATCTACAAAAAAGAGGATTTTATAGACTAAAAATGGAAACAAGAGCTTTAAGCTTTAAACTTTTTAAACTCTTCTATTCATATATGGCTTTAAAACTTCAGGTATATCTATCGCCCCATCTTCGTTTTGGTAGTTTTCCATAATTGCTATAAGTGTTCTTCCAACTGCAAGTGCGGAACCGTTAAGTGTATGTACAAAAGAGTTCTTCTTCCCATCTTTAAAGCGAATTTTTGCTCTTCGTGCTTGGAAATCTCTCATATTACTTACAGAGCTAATCTCTCTATATCTGTTTTGTCCTGGTAACCAAACCTCTAAATCTATTGTTCTTGCAGCACTAAAGCCTAAATCGCCACCGCAAAGATCGACAAGTCGGTGTGGTAAGCCAAGGGCACTTAAGATATCCGAAGCATTTTGCACCATCATCTCAAAAACCTCATCGCTCTTCTCTGGATGGGTAATCGCAACCATCTCTACCTTATCAAATTGGTGCTGTCTAATAATTCCACGAGTATCTCGCCCTGCACTTCCAGCCTCTTTTCGAAAGCATGGAGTATAAGCAGTTAAGAGCTGCGGCAATTGACTCTCTTGAAGAATTTCATCATTATAGATATTTGTTAATGGCACCTCTGCCGTTGGAATAAGGTAGAGATCCTCCCCCTCTATTTTAAAGAGATCATCTTCAAATTTAGGCAATTGCCCTGTTCCTAAAAGCATCTTGGAGTTACTTAAAACTGGAGGACACACCTCTGCAAATCCCTTTTGCACATTAAAATCTAAAAAGAAGTTAATTAAGGCTCTCTCTAGCTTTGCCGCTTCACTCATCAAAAGTGCAAAGCGACTCTTTGCAAGCTTTACACCTCGTTCAAAATCTATCCATCCATTAATCTGGGCTAACTCCCAATGCTCTTTTGGCTCAAATGGAAACTCTTTGGGAGTTAAGACCCTCTTTAACTCTACATTATCATCTTCACTCTCACCCTCTGGCACACCATCGTCAGGAATATTTGGTATGGTCAATGCCAACTCTTGCAGTTGCTGCTCAACTCTTTGAGCACTCTCTTCTAATGACACAATTTCACTCTTTAAGCTATCGAGTTGCTCTTTAAGCTCCCCAACATCTTTACCCTCTGCCTTATAAGCCCCAAACATTTTAGAGAGACTCTTCTGCTGCGATCTCTTCTCTTCAAAAGCTCGCTTCGCCTCTTTTAGTTGTGCAAACAGACTATTGAGTCTGTTTAATAGTGCTTCATCTACACCTTTTTTAGCTAGTTTTACTTTTACACTATCGAAATCTCTCTCTACGAGTTTTAAATCTAACATTGTTACCCTTGGTATTAAATTGGTAAAATTATAGTAGAAAAATAATTAGAAGAAGAAGAGGCTTAGGAGTCCCTAAGCCATTTTGCCGTAGTTAGTACTTGTAGTGAACACCAACTGATAAACCAGTTGTATGGTCAATTCTATCAGATGCAGAGAGGTTATACCGATACCCTACATCTAGATCGATCTGGTTTGTAATATTCATAGTAGCACCAACTTGTGCACCATAAGTAACTGTTTTTATATTATCACTTTTTGTATCGAGCGAGATACCACCAGCATTTAAACCTGCATATGGTCGTATCGCGTAAGAGTCGATCATGAGATTATCCATTCCTAGGAAGTAGTAATCTAACTGCAAAAGTGCTCTTACATAGTCGTTATATTCATCAGAGTTACTATAGCTCTCTAAAATAGCCATAGTTCTCCACTCAGTATTTTGTGCACCAAAACGCAAACCAAACGAAAGCCCACTTGTACTTAAGCTATCAGCTTTTGAAGAGAATATACCAGAAGCCTCAACACCAACAAAAGGCCCTTCTAAAAATGAGTAACTTCCACCAGTTGGAACTGGCAGTGTTGTAGAAGGCACCACATCTTTTACATTTGTATCACAACTACTACCAGAAGTACTCAGCTGCGTATTTGTACTACTTTGGCTAGGAGCAAATGCTTGTGCTGGAGCACTACTAGAGGCATCTACAGCCAAAGTTCCATCAATACTCTCTGCTGATACAGCATATGGTAGGGCAAAAACAGTCAAAATCGTTACTAATCTTTTCATAACAACCCCTTTTTTAATATTTATAAATGTTAAACATAGAGTAACATATTTAATATTAATTAATCTTAAAATGGGCTCTCAATTTCGATTTTTTCTACTTTTTCTGCTCTAATCTTCTCTTTTTTACATTTTTTATGTGCGATTCATAACTCTCTGTAAAGTCGTGTGCTCCATTTTTATTTTTCATAAAATAGAGATATTTTGTCTTTGCTGGCTCTAATGCTGCCTTAAGAGCATTCATTGAAACATTGCAGATTGGCTCTTTTGGTAAACCTTTATGTTTGTAGGTATTGTAGAAACTCTTATCGCCTCTTATTCGCTCTGGAGTCACCTTTTTATGCGAATAGATCCCATAATTAAGTGTCCCATCCATCTGCAGACGCATCTTTTTATGCAGCCTATTAAAGATAACAGAGGCGACTAAAGGCATCTCTTGCTTATTTGCAGCCTCTTTCTCAATAATCGAGGCAACTATAACTACTCGCTTCCACTCCTTTGGCCTATAGTCGTTATAGTAATCGATAGAGAGATCTTTATACCTCTTAAAACTCTTCTTTATTAAAAACTCTATCGTCTTATTTTCATTAAAGTATGCCGGAATATTATAAGTGTCAGCTAAAATATTTCCCTCTTTATAGGGTGCTAAGCTCTTGTAACTTTGTTCAAGTAGAGTATGGTTAAAGTCTAACTTTTTTGCCATCTGCTTCAAAACAAAATGGGTTGTCTCGCCTGGAACAATTGTAATAGGAGTATAGTGAACACTCTTTTTCCCAAGGAGTAGTAGAAACTTATAACGAGGAAACCTTCGCTTATTTAAGTAGATCCACCCTTTTATCGGTTTTGGAGCAAATGTGAGAAAGAGTTTATCTAAACCCCCTACGTTTATCCCTTGATTTTGAAGATACTCAATCACCTCTTCACTATTTGAAGATGGAATTTTTAAATTATGCTTACTATTAATAGGTGCAATAAAGTAACCTGTTACTCCAGCCAATAGTGCTAGCAGCACAACTATAGCGATCAAAACCTTTTTTCGCAATCTATTCCCCTCTTACGAAGTAGCTATTCATTACGAAGCACAGTAAGAATATCAGTCTTCGAAGCTCGAATTGCTGGGTAGATCGATGCAATCAATATAATTACTGCAGCTCCACCAATAATAATAAAGAAATCACTTAAAGGTAAATCTATAGGCAACTTTGAAGTCGCATATATATCTGCTGGTAAAGAGATAATATTGTATGTTGTCAAGACCCACATACTAACTAAGCCTAGTATTGTTCCAAGAATCATCCCTAAAATTCCAATAGTTAACCCTAAATAGAAGAAGAGTCTTGCAATCTCTTTACGGCTTGCTCCTAATGTTCGCATGAGTGCAATCTCACTTCTTCTACTCATTACTGTCATAAGGAGCGAAGAGATAATATTTAGCGACGCGACCAAAATAATCAACAGTAGCACCAAAAAGAGTGCTTTCTTCTCAAGCTGCATCGCTCGAAAGAAGCCACCATTTTGCTCCCACCACCCCTCTACACCTACATTTCGTGGTAAGAGCTCTCGCATTCTATCTATAATCTTCATCGGTTCATCTGCAAAGATATGGGCACCGTCATAGACACCTGGCTTCTTTTTCAAAAGCTTCTCAAATGCTGCATGGGTAGTATAGAGAATCCCTTTATCGTATGCTGTTAAACCTGAGTTAAAGGTACTTAGAATCTTAAATCGTTTCTGTAGCGGCATTGTTCCAAAACCTACTGCCTGCTGTTGTGAAAAAAAGAGTGTTACCTTCTCTCCAACCTTTAAACCAAGAGTTAAAGCTAAGTCATCACCCAAAATAACACTAAATTTTGAGTCTATTGTGCCATTTATCTCACTATAGCTCTTCTTTAAAACACTATTAATGGCTGCCTCTTTTTTAAAATCTACACCATAAAGTATTGCCCCTTGTACAGTATCTGCATCTTTGGCAATAACTTGGGTTGTATAGTATGGGCTAATTTTAATCTGAGGAAACTCTTTTTGCAACTTTGCCAATTGAGCAGTTGTAACCCCTTTATTATCAAAGGCGACAACGGTTAAAGGGTAGTTCATGGTAAAGAGGCGCTTTTTAAACTCTTGGTGTGTTCCATTGGTTACCCCAATACCAATCATTAACACCATCACACCCATAGCAATCCCTAAGAGTGCCAAAAGTGCAGAGATAAAGATAAAGGGGTTGTCTCTGTCATACTTTAAGTAGTGACGAACAAATTTAAAGACAAATTTACTATTGTAGTACTCTTTGTTCATTAAGCTAGCAAGCCCTTTTTCGGTCCACTCTTGCCACAGCAGTTTTTATACTTTTCACCACTTCCGCAAGGGCAAGGATCGTTTCGTTTTGGTTTCTTTTGAGAAACAAACTCCTCTTTTGGCTCCTCTTGAACACTCTGACTCTCTTGTGTCGCTTCTGTCGATTGAGAAGCCTCTTGCTCTGTAGGCTCCTCAAAGTTAAACTCTACTCTATGGATAAATTTAATAGACTCTTTTTTAATTCTCTTAATAAGCTCGGTAAAGAGTCTGTAACTCTCCTGCTTATACTCTGTTAATGGATCTTTTTGGTTGTATCCGCGTAAGCCTACACCAGTTTTGAGTGTATCCATCTCGTAGAGGTGGTCTCTCCAGAGATTATCGAGTGTTTGTAGGTAAATTAACTTCTCAAGCTCCGCTCTTTGAGTTGCATCAAATACCGACATCTTCTCTTCGTAGAGTTGCTCTAAAATTGTTAATACTTCACTTTTAATCTCTTCAGGCTCTTTATTCTCTAATATCTCTTTTGGTAGCTCTATTCCACTAATATCTGCTACTGCTCGAATAAAGCAATCTAAATCGTAATCTTCACTTGGTAAGCCATCTACAATCTCACACTCCTCCAAAAGGTACCCTATAACCTCTTGGCGATTCTCTTTAATTTTAGCTGCAATATCGTACTCTGGATCAATCAATTGGTCCCTAAATTGATAAATCGCTTTTCTCTGGAAGTTTGCAACATCATCATACTCTAAAAGGTGCTTACGAGACTCATAGTGCAGAGACTCTACCTTCTTCTGTGCACTCTCAACGCTCCGTGTTACTAGTTTCGAATCGATATATTCACCCTTCTTCACACCTATTCTATTCATAATCTTTCGTATCTTATCGCCACCAAAGATTCGTAAAAGATTATCATCTAAACTCAAGAAGAATTGGCTCTCCCCTGGGTCACCCTGTCGCCCAGAACGCCCGCGAAGCTGATTGTCGATACGACGACTCTCGTGTCTCTCTGTACCAATAATCGCTAAACCACCAAGCTCTTTTACCTCATCGCTCAACTTAATATCAACACCACGACCTGCCATATTAGTAGCAACTGTTACAGCACCCTTTGCACCAGCATTTTTAATAATCTCCGCCTCTTGCTCATGGTTTTTTGCATTCAATACATTATGAGGAATCTTCTCTTTTTTAAGTCGCTCATGTATCAACTCGCTCTTCTCAATCGAAGCCGTACCAATTAAGATTGGTTGCCCCTTTTCATGCAGCTCTTTAATTCGCTTCACAACTGCATCGAGCTTCTCCTCTTCAGTATTAAAGATTAAATCGTTTTTATCGATACGCTTTACTGGTACATTGGTAGGAATAGAGACAACATCTAAACCGTAAATTTCTGCAAATTCAGTAGCTTCAGTCTGTGCAGTACCTGTCATACCTGCTAACTTATTATAGAGCCTAAAGTAGTTTTGGTAAGTTACCTCTGCTAATGTTTGCGACTCCTCTTTTATCTCTACACCCTCTTTCGCCTCTAACGCTTGGTGGAGCCCCTCACTATAGCGACGCCCTTCGCTTAATCTCCCAGTAAACTCATCAACAATAATGATTTCACCATCTTTTACGACATAATCTACATCTTTCTCAAAAAGATAGTTCGCTTTTAGAGCCTGATCTAGATGGTGTGCTAAAACAGCATTCTCTAAATCATATAAGTTCCCAGCACCAAAGAGCTCTTCAGCCTTTTGTTGCCCCTGCTCCGTAAGCACAACTTGTCTATTCTTCTCATCAACAATAAAATCGCCAGTAGTCTTCTTCTCTTCGCCAGGTCTTACCGGGAGTTCCTCGCCTCGCTCAAGTTGGAGTGCTATCTCATTTGCTCGCACATAGTGATTCTGATCTCGCTGCGTTGGTCCAGAGATAATAAGTGGCGTTCTAGCCTCATCAATTAAGATCGAATCGACCTCATCCACAATTGCGTAGTGGTGCTCTCTTTGCACCTTCTCTGCTTGGTTTGTCTTCATATTATCGCGTAGATAGTCGAAGCCAAACTCATTATTTGTACCATAAGTGATATCTGCATCATATTGGGCTTTTCTCTCAAAATCATCATAAATTTCGCTAGTGATACACCCAGTTTTATACCCAAGGAATGAATAGAGTTGCCCCATCTCCTCAGCATCCCTCTTTGCAAGGTAGTCGTTCACTGTTACTAAATGCACACCCTTTCCAAGCATTGCATTGAGAGTAATTGCCAAAGTAGCAACAAGGGTTTTCCCCTCTCCTGTCTTCATCTCTGCAATTGCACCATCATGCAGTACCATACCACCAATAAGCTGCACATCGTAGTGTCGCATACCAAGCACTCGCTTACTCGCCTCTCTCGTAATAGCGAACGACTCATTCAAAGCGGCATCTAAGCTACTCTCACCGCTAACCACCTTACTCTTTAGCTCTTCAAAAGCACTTTTAAGCTCCTCATCACTCATCTTCTCATAACGCTCTTCGAGTGCATTAATCTGCTTGACTCTCTTAAAGTACTGCTTTACTTTACGGTCATTTGCTGTACCAAATATCTTTTTTATTGTACGAATCATCGATCTACTACCTTTAAACAAGAGCCATTTCAATTAAATTATCAAAATGGCAATATAAATTTGGGTTATTTTATCGAAAAAAGGATTAGAAGTTGCGAAATATTAGAGAGTAAATCTCTAATATTGCCTATTATGATCTATTCGAAGTTTTCTGTAATCATAAATGCAAGCTCAAGAGCCTGATTAGCATTGAGTCTCGGATCGCACTGCGTATGGTATCTATCGGAAAGATCATCTACCGTAATCGAACAACTTGCACTTCCTGTACACTCTGTTACATCTTCGCCTGTCATCTCAAGGTGTACCCCAGCTGCAACTGTTCCATGCTCTTGGTGGATTCTAAAGAAACTCTTTACCTCACTTAAGATATTATCAAAATCTCTTGTCTTAAAGCCTGTCGAGCTCTTCTCTACATTTCCATGCATTGGATCTATTGTCCAAACTACATTTTTTCCAGCCTCTTTTACAGCCTTAAGGAGTGGCGGGAAGAGTGTATCAATTTTTCCTGCACCCATTCGCACAATAAGATTGAGTTTCCCCTCTTCATTCTCTGGGTTGAGAGCCTCAATTAACTCAACTAACTCTTCTGGCTTCATAGATGGTCCAACCTTGCAACCAATAGGGTTTTTTATCCCTCTAAAATACTCGATATGTGCACCATCTAAATCTCTCGTTCTATCCCCAATCCACAACATATGTGCAGAGGTATTGTACCAATCACTACTAATACTATCTACTCGTGTGAGAGCCTGCTCATAGTTAAGCAACAGAGCCTCATGCGAAGTATAAACCGTTGTCTGCCGTAACTGTGCACTATTTTTACTTGTGATCCCAATCGCTTTTAAAAACTTCATCGTTTTATCAATCTGGCAACTCACCTCTTCGTATCTTTTGCCAATCGGGTGAGTCTTAATAAAATCTAAGTTCCAGCGATGCACCTCGTTTAAGTCTGCCAAACCACCTCGCGAGAATGCACGAAGGAGGTTCATTGTTGCCGCAGACTGGTAGTAAGCTCTAACCATTCTATATGGATCTGGCTCTCTTGCTTCTGCAGAAAACGCAATATCGTTAATAATATCACCACGATAACTTGGAAGCTTCACACCATTTTTCTCTTCGAAATCGCTACTTCTAGGCTTTGCAAACTGCCCTGCAACTCGTCCAATCTTCACTACCGGCTTACCGCTTGAGTAGGTAATAACTACTGACATCTGCAAAAGTAGCTTAAAGAGGTTTTTAATTACATCTGCATTAAATGCCGCAAAACTCTCAGCACAATCACCACCTTGGATAATAAATGCCTCGCCTCTTCCAGCTTTTGCTAAATCCTCTTTTAAATTTCTTGCCTCTCCAGCAAAAATAAGAGGCGGAAAATTGCTTAACTGCTTCTCTACAGCCTCTAACGCCTCTTTATCTTTATACTCTGGCTGTTGCTTAATAGGAAATTCTCTCCAACTATCGACTCTCCAACTCATCTTGCTACCTTCTTTTAAAATTGCGCGATTATATCTTATAAATGCTAAAAAACTCTAAAGAAGCCCTTTCCCCAACAAATAGAGTTCATTTACTTTATGAAAATGGTAAGTATTATACTCCTTCGTATCTGGCTCTACCAAAAGAACTCTCTTCTGGATATTCTGCTTAATCAGCTTCGTTTGGTTGTAGATCAAAAGCCGCATTGACTTCTCGAACATCTCTAAAACATTCATTGTCTTTAAAATATTATCTGGTAGCTCCTTCTCAAACGAGTTAAAACCTAAAACATCAACAGCTAAAATAGTCTCGAAGCCTGCTTCGCTTAAGCCTAAATTTTCGCATAAAAAACCATCGGCATAGACTCTACCATCTATCACCTTTTCACTAAAAATACCAGGAATTGCCATAGTAGCCAAAAGGGCATCTTTAATCAAAACATCATCACTCTCACTAAAGACCCTCTTTGCACCATTTAAAAGATCAGTAGCGATAATTTTAAGAGGAATCTCCACATCCTGCATCTTCCGATTTCCAAAAATATGCTCAAAAATCCTCTCGATCTTTGAACTCTCAATAATAGAGTTTCCAGAAAACGAAAACTTAATCCACTTCGTTACCGATGCAAACTCCTCTAAAACTTCTAAAATCTGCTTTGCCTCTAAGCCAATTGCTACACAAGCCCCAATAATACCACCCATACTTGTACCAATAATTTCGCTTGGGCTTAAATTATTGAGTTCTAAATCCTCAACAACACCAATATGGGCAATCCCCAAAGCCCCACCTCCAGAGAGGACTAAACTAAACTGCTCTTTTTGTAACTCTTTAATCATTCTTATACTCCTCGTAAGTTTTATTATATCGATTTTAAAGTAAAATAGGCAAAATTATTTTAGGTTGCATAATAATATGATTCGAAAATTCTTTAAGAAAAATAGTCAAAAAAGTTCAAAATTTGATGATTTTTTAGAAAAATATAACCTTCCCAAAGCCTACTTTGCCACAACACGCAGAGCAATTAGCCGTGGTCTTTTTGTCGGTCTCTTTTGGGGCTTTATTCCAATGCCAATGCAGATGGGAGGGGTAATCTTAACAACCCCACTTTTTAAATTTAATGTACCGATTGCCCTTGCAACCGTATGGCTCTCAAATCCAATAACCTACCCACCACTTTGGTACCTAGAGTACCTAACAGGCAACCTTATATTAGGACGAGAAGGCATTAGTGATATCCAACTAACCATGGAGTGGTTCCAAAACCACTGGGATGATATTGTTGTTCCTCTCTATGTAGGAACCGCCTTTTACTCTACTGTAGTCTCATATCTAATCTATCTTCTTGTAAATTGGCTCTGGAAACGCTCTGTACACAAAGAGAGAAAGGTTAAAAAAGCTGAGAAGTTGCCAGAAGCTAAAAACTAAAGGCTTAATAGAAGCCTAGAGCATAGAGCCAGTGGTGCGACTTCGTCGCGTTTAAATATTTGTGGCTTTGCCACTTAAAAACAAAGCGAAGCTACTTTGTTAGCTCTGGGCTCTAGGCTCTGAGCACTTAGCTTCCGTAAGGATACCATGTTTAAAATAGACAATCCAATAAATAATTATAAAAACATTGCACACGCTTTCTTTTTAAGCCTTGCAATTACAATAGCAGAGCCTTCTACCATTATGCCACTTATGGTACACCACTTTAGCCAAAGTACCATAATAGTTGGGCTTTACGCTTCGCTTCTTCGTGGAGGTGCAATTATTATCCAGCTTTATGCAGCCTTTCATGCCCAAAGCTATAAACGAGTAATTCCATATCTTCAAAAAGTCTTCTTCTTTCGCTTCTTAAGTTGGTTTAGTATAGGGTTAGCCATCTATTTAATCGGTGATAGTAATAAGCCACTAACGCTCCTTTTTATTGGACTAGGACTCTTTTTCTTCTCTTTTACAGCTGGATTTGGTGCAATTTACTTTAAAGAGCTGCAAGCAAAACTCTTTAGCAAAAGTTATCGCGGCAAGACAATGGCAAACCGAAATATCGCTGGTTCAATTGCCTCTATTATTAGTGGTGGTGTTACAGGGTATGTGCTTAGCAACTTCGAAGCACCACTTAACTACGCCTACCTATTTATGGTTAGTAGCATCATTATGGCAATAGGATTTCTAATCTTTGGCTCCATAGATGAACCACCAAAAGAGAAGGTCTCTAAAAAAGAAAAAAGCTTTAAAGAGTTTATAAAAAACTCCCAAAAACTCCTAAAGAGCGATACCAGGCTAAAACGACAAATATTAGCAATCTTTCTTAGCTTTGGCTACCTCTTAGCAATGCCATTTGTAATTTTAAAAGCCAACAATTCGTTCGAGCTGACAGGCTGGATGCTAGGCGGATTTATCTCGGTACAGATGATAGGTAGCATTATAGGCAGCTCGTTGTTATGGCGAAGAATCAGCGACTATGAAAAGATGCTAAGCCTAGCATTTATTATAATGATACTCGCCTACACTGTAGCTCTATTCGCCAACAACATCTACAGCTACTTCGCAATTTTCTTACTATTTGGTATTGCAATAGATGGCTTCAGTATAGCCGGTATGAACCTAGTAATCGAAATCGCCCCAGAAGATAAACGCCCAATATACACCGCTTTACAAACCAACCTAAGCTCTTTTGGGCTATTCTTTCCAATTTTAGGCGGACTTCTACTAAAGAGCTTTAACTCTTACAGTTTAATTTATATCCTAAGTATTGCAATTTTACTAATTGGGTTAGCGGTTAGCTTAAAGTTAAAAGATAAGTAAATGTTAAAATCTATAATACTATTTATTATTACTCTTATCTTAATCATTTTATCAATTAATAATTTAGACAATAACTCTACTCAAATTACTTTAGAATCATTAGCTAATTTTTTTGCTTTAATTTTTATACTAGTACCTCTACTTATCTACTCTATCTACTTAATGATTAAAAGTATAGAAGAATTTTTAAATAATAACAAAAATGATTCTTTCTTATTTAAACTATTTTACTATCTTTTCTATACATTAAAAATAGTTTATGGGTTAGCTCTAGCAGGATTTGGTATTTTAATAATCTTTTACGATATAGAAAAAGGATGGGAAAATTGGCTTACAGCTTTAATACATATATCTATAATTATCACCTCTATAAGAGTTGGTGGAGCAGTAATTTATACAACATTTAGGAAGATTAAAACAAAAACAGATAATTAACGATAATCAAAAGATTAGATTAGATTAACTCTATGTCTTGACAAAAAATTCTATTTTATATATAATAAATCCAATATATATAAACCCGAATTATGCATTAGAGATTAACAATCTTTAACAAATCATTTGGCTATGGGCATTTACAAAAAATCCATCATTTAACCTAATGGTTAAACTCAAGATTTTTGCAAGCACCCATAACCAAAGCATTTGCTAAATATTTGTCAATTCTAATGCATAATTCGGAATAAAAGGACTCTCTATGCAAAAGGTATCAATAGGAGATTTACAAAAAAATATATCACTTCTTACTAAAATAGAGGACTCATTAACCATTGTAGATAAAAGAAAAAATAGAGCTGTTGCTATAGTTTACCCAATTAACCAAAACTCTATAACGAAAACATTAGCCGGTAAATACAAAAATAGAGTAAGCAAAACAGCCAAATCTCTGCAAGAGATAAAAGAAGAAGCTCTAACAAAAGCCTTTGGGGAGAAGTATGGTTTACCTAATTGATACAAATATAATTATCAGATTCCTAGTAGGCAACCACCAAGAGCATTTAGAAGTCGCTATAGATATTTTTACAAAAATAGAAAACGCCCAAATAAAAGCAGAGATTTTAGACTCTGTATTAATGGAAGCTTACTTCGTATTAGTTAAATTTTACAAACTCCCAAAAAAAGAAGTTATCGAAGATTTAAAAAAACTCATAGCCCTAAAAGGCATAACAGGCGATAAAATCTTACTACTTGAAACTCTAAACATACTAATAAACAAAAACATAGACTTCGTAGATGCCCTAATATGTGCCAAAGCCAAACTATATGGTTACGAAAAGCTAAGCTTTGATAACGATTTAAAAAAATGCTAATCTAACTTATTAAAAAGGACTCTATTTGCCCTATGTACTAAAACAATACGATGTAATAAAAGCTCAAAAAGTAGAAGATTTTTTAGTCAATGTAGTAAAATTATCCGAAACACTAGCCTATAAACTTTTAAGAAATTCCAGAATAGTAGACCATAAAAACAGACATATTCAAAAAGGGAAAGTGCTAAAGTCTGGTTATATAAAAGTGTTAGTATTTGAGCCAATCACAAAAGGCTTAACCCCACTATTTCAGTGTGAACATTTTGCAATATTCGATAAACCATCTGGTTTAATAGTACACCCAACTATTCGCTCAAGAGAGTACACACTACTCGATGAAATACGCTACCAATTTGGAGAAGAGGCGAACTTAGTTAATAGAATAGATGCCGAAACATCAGGGCTTGTACTTGTCTCTAAAAATGGATATGCTGACTATATTCTTAAAGATATGTTTGCAAAAAAAGAGATTATAAAAAAATACAAAGCCTTAGTAAAAAATGAGCTAAAAGAAAAGATTCTAATAGAAAAACCAATCGCCCCATCTAATGGTCTTATAAAACTAAAAATGCAAACTTCAGAAAATGGCAAAGCATCAAGCACCCTAATAAGACCATTATCTTACAACAAAACCACCAACCAAACCTTAGTAGAAGCCATCCCCTACACAGGCAGACAACACCAAATAAGAGTACACTTAGACTCTATAAATCACACCATTATAGGCGACCCAATCTATGGATTAGAAGAGAGTTTCGTAGATAAACTTCTAAACAAACAAATAGACAAAGCCCAACGCATAAAAACAACAGGAGCCAACAGATTAATGCTACACGCCTACTATTTAGAGTTTACATTTCTAAACAGGCGATATATTTTTACCTCTAAGCAAAAGTTTCCTTGTTAGTAGGGTCGGTTTACCGACCACAAATAATGAAAAAATTGTATTCGTCAATTACTATAATAATTGGTCGATAAACCGACCCTACATGTAAAAACTATACAGCAAATTCATTTGCTGTATTTGCACAATTTGAGATTTTTGGAAAAAGAGATTTGTTTAATTGCAGTGTTAAGAAAAAGCAACTGTTTGAAGCCATAGGCTGAGTTTTGCTTTTTTAACGGAAATTAGACAAATCTCCCGAAAATCTCATCTTTTGTGCGATTTTTTTGTTTCGTTTTTTTCTAAAAAAAATGAAAGGAAAAGCCCATACAAATTAAGAATTATACACAAGACTGTACTATATAAATGTATGCATTACGCAGTGCAACTGCGTAACGAGTGAAAAAATCTCATCAAAACTATTTAATTTATCTATAATTTTTTGATTCCCTTTAAGATACTCAATAATAATATTTGTATCTATAAAAGCTATCTCCATGCACTCTCTCTTAACTCTTTCGCAAACTTAACACTATCAACAACATCTTTAAAAGGGTTATCTTTCTCATCAATATTATCTACTTCTGCATCAATGTTATATGAGTTTATAAATGGGTCTAAATGCACTATTTTATCTTTTCTTTTTACTAAACTCTCTTTAACAAATTTAGTAAAAGCATTAATATCACTCTTAAATTCATTAACAAAAATAGCTTCTATCTGTGGGTCATTTATCTTTATAGTCATATAACACCTCCTGCATCTATTTTAATT
>JALVWQ010000052.1 GCA_027034975.1 Campylobacteraceae bacterium | reverse complement strand
CCCAAAGCGATTTAGGCAACTTCTCTAGCACCGATTTTTCTGCTGTAACACCTACAACAAGAGTAGTAACGCTAAAATCAAAAGTGCCATTTAGAGCAACCGGGGCGTATGCACTGCCTGGGCAAACTTTTAGGGTTACTAGAGAGGATAATTCTGATGTAGTAGTAAAAGTATTTATTAATACCCTGCGTCCAAGTGCAACACATGAGTTTGAGCGGGGTGGTTATAAGCGTCCAAAAAATTTAGAGTCAGCTCATATTGCAATAAAGCCAGGTGAGAGTATTGAGCTAACTTCTCCTTATGGCGGACCAATTGAGCTTGAGTTTTCTAAAAACGAAGCCGATGTAAAAGTAAAATTTGAAAATGTCGGTGAACATCCATTCTGGGCAAGCAACAGTGATAATGAGAGCTTTGCAAAAGGGCTTAATGAAGGCATTTACAACTGGGCAGAAATTGCAACAGAGAGCTTTGAGGTACATTCACGTTTAGATAAAATGAAAGAGTCAATCGCAAACCCAAGATGGGATGGCACTGCCCAAGGTCTTGCAGAAGCAGTGCAAAAATATACTGCCAATTATCCGTATGTTTTAGCTGGAATGAAGGGTAAAGGAATAGATGAAGTGCCTGAAATTCACAACTGGGCAAATGAGAGGGAGTTACCAATTAAGCAGGTTGATTTTGTAAAACATATGAACTCCGACCAAGCAACCTGCGGGACTGGGTGTTCTGGGAACCCATATGATGCTTACTGGGCGTTTGACCCAATTGGGCATGGCGATTTGCATGAGATTGGACACTCCTTGCAGCGAAGAGATTTTGATGGCTTCCCAATTCATGGGGCAACCAATACATTCTCTTACTATACAAAGTCAAAATACTTTGAAAATACCGGCAAAGATGGCGAGTGCCAAAGCTTGCCATTTAAAGAGGTTTTTGATATTGTAAAAGAGTCGCTAAGCCAAGATGACCCAAAAGCCTACCTACAAAAGAAACTTTGGAAAAATGTAAGTTGGAAGGAGCCATATGTCTTAAAGCTAAATTTAATGATGCATGCTCAAAAGATGGGCAAAGTAGAAGATGGCTGGGATATTTTAGCAAGAGTGCATATTATAGATAGAGCCCTAAAAGAGGCAAAACTAGATTGGGAGAATAAAAAAGAGTCTCTTGGCTTTTCAAATTATAACTTAGAGGAGATAGAGAACATCTCTAACAATGACTTTTTGGTTATTGCCTACTCTTATGCAGCTGGAGTTGATTTTAGAGACTTTTTTGATATGATGGGAATAGATTACTCTAAAAAGGCTAGTGAGCAAATTGCAAGCTTTAATTTTGAAAAAGCCCCAAAAGAGATGATGCTCTCCACTCCAAATGGATACTGCAAAGAGGATAAATATGGAAGGCTTTTAGATAAAGAGACAATTAAAGTAGAAGAGAGTGCTACCTATCCTGATGAGAGCAATTAAGAGAGGATAGGAGAGATATAATCTCTCCCCACCCATAAGGGTAACAAAATTTATAAATCTTCCTCTAACACTTGTAAAAGTATCTTTTTAGCAATCTGCAAAACTTACTAAGTAATTTTTGTATATTTTGTAAGGAAAGCCAATGAGCACCCAAAAAGCATTTGCTAAATCTTTGCTAATTCTAATACAAAATTTGGGTTTAATGTAAAAATTGTGAAAAAAATTAGAGCTATGAATAGTTGATTTTACCTTAAGTTTCAGGGGAATAGAAGATATATCCTTATCCTCTTCAAATGTCCGTCCGCTCTTTTTTTAAGATAGATTTATATTAAATTCTTTGCCAGATTTCCTGCCAGATCGTATAAGAGATATAAGACCAGAGGTGATTGTTGCAACAAACGAGAGAAACTCTCCAAATTATATCGATAAGCTTTTAGTCTTCCCAAGTATTTTAAGAGCCATATTGGATGTACGAGCGGCACAAATAACAGAGTCAATGATAATTGAGGAAACCAAAGCATTAGCCGCATTAGCAAGAGAAGAGGTATCACCTTATGTGCGAAGAGTCTTAGAAGATGATGATATCTCCTTTGGTTCTGAGTATATTATCTCTTCAATTTACGATAGACGCGTTATGCTCTATGTAGCAACTGCTGTAGCTGATAGAGCGGTAAGAGATGGCATAACGCAAACAAGAAGTTTTATTCGCGAGAGATATGAGAAGTATATTAAAGAGATTTCTAAGAATCTCTGCTAACTTTGTTTACTTGTTTTGCTTTACGAAAGAAGAGCTTGAGTGATTGCTCTTCTCTTTTTCCTATTGTATAGTCGATATGCTTAAGGTACCACTGTAACTCTTTTACAGAGATATCTCGTTTACTTGCCTCTTTTTTTAGATATCGAAATGGAACTTTGCTACCTCTTTTATGAAATCTCTTTGCGAGTTTTAGAACTCTTTTTCGATCTTTATTAAAGCAGAGCCTTGCAAATACAAATGGGAGTTTTGTCTTTTGCTTCCAAACCAAAGAGAGGTCAGTTGCCTCTTTGCCACTTAAGTAGTAGCGGAGTGCTTTATCTCCAATAATGACTTTTCCTTTCAGCCCTAGAACTTGAGAGAGGATGTTAGAGGTGTCCGATTCACCATCGAACATCTGTTCACTTTTAAGGAGGAGAACACTATAAACTGCTCCATCGGCAATAATCCCTAAATTACTGCAGCGACACCTTTGCGACTTAATACTAGAGATAAATGCAGCATCTATTGTCCTTTTTTTAAAGAGTTGATTTATTTTACTTGGAACCCCCTGGCGGTATTGGAGAATTTGTCTCTCTTGGTTATTCCTGATACTTCGTTTTAAATAGAAAGCGAAGGGGAGGAGGTTTAAGTATGCAATGGAGCCAAAAATCATCTCTATCCTTTGAATGCTGTTATCGAAATCAAATTCTAGCAAGATAGTGTTTTTTTTGCCTTAAGGTACACCTTTGATTTTGACAAGAGATTTTAATATTATATAATAAAAAGAACACTTTAACTCTTTTAATTATAGAAACTTAAAAAGGACTGAGCATAAAATAGGAGAAGTGGAAGAGAAAATAATAACTATTTAACAGATTTTGCAAAAAAAATTGTATTGAAAAGATGGGACAATCTACTAATTGTAACAGTAAATATGTCAAATTGTCATATTTTTTGTTGATATTAAAAAATAACATTCTTTATTTAAGAATTGATAAAGAGTTTAACAATATAATAAACATAAATAAAATATATTGGACTTAAAATGGTAAAAGTAGAATTTTTAGGACCAATTGGGAAAGATCCAGTGGAACTAAATATCAACACTTTAGAGGAGCTTGCTGACTATATGTTAAAAAGCGATGAGCTTAAGGAGTGGGCAGAGAATTCTGCAGTGGCAGTAAATAATACTATTGTTCAAGATCATAACTTCCAATTAAAGAGTGGGGATGTTGTAACGATACTCCCGCCGGTGTGTGGAGGTTAAAATGGAGCTTTTCCAAGGTCCTTTGGATGTAAAAGCGATTAGTAATAGATGGTACGATGAGGTGAGAGAGTTAAACTATGGTGCATTTATTACTTTTGTGGGGATAATAAGAGCAGAGAACTCAATTGAGGCACTTAGCTTTGATATCTATGAACCAATATTGAGAAAGTGGTTTGATAGTTGGCAGCAAGAGGCGAAAAGTCGAGGTGCCTTAGTAAAGATGGCTCATGCAATTGGGAATGTGCCAATTGCCCAAAGCTCTTATATCGCTGCAGTTGCATCTCCAAAACGCAAAGTTGCATTGGCGTTGATTGAGGAGTTTGTAGAGGATTTTAAAGCCAATGCACCGATCTGGAAATATGATGTCGTAAATGGCGAACGCATCTATGCAAAAGATCGCAGTACCCCAATGGAGGGTGCAGGAATTTTAAAAAAGGATAGCGATGATTAGTTTCGAAGAGTCAATGCGTCGGCTAAATAGTGTCGAGATTACTCCAAGTGGTGCTATTGAGTTACCTCTTATGGAGGCTCTTGGCTACCATTTAGCTGAAGATATTGTAGCTACTTACAACTCGCCAGAGTATCCAACATCAGCTATGGATGGTTATGCGATTCGTTTTGAGGATCAAGTACTCAAAGAGTTGCAAGTAGAGGCAATTAATCCAGCTGGTGCCAAGGAGGTTCCAGAACTTACCCCTGGAAGAGCAGTAAAAACATATACTGGATCGCTAATGCCAAATGGGAGTAATACGCTTATTCCGATAGAGAATGTAAAGAGTGATGGTAATAAGATTATAATAGAAGAAGAGGTTTCGTTTGGTTTTAGTGTACGCGAAGTTGGTGAGAGTTTTCAAAAGGGTGAAGTACTCATTAAGAGTGGCACGAAGATCGATTTTGAAGAGATCTCTGTATTGGCATCTCTCAATTTTGTCAAAGTGAAGGTTTATACAAAACCGAAAGTAGCCATTATTGCAACTGGAAGCGAGCTATTAGAGTTAGGAGAGGAGCAGACGAGACCTAGCCAAATAAGAAGTAGCAATAACTATACAATCGAAGCTATTGTAAAAAAGTATGGTGGTGAGCCACTCCAGTTTGGTTGTATTGGCGACGATATTGAGGCTTTAAAGGTGCGATTTAAAGAGGCACTCCAAAAGAGTGATATTGTTGTGAGCACAGGTGGAGTAAGTGTAGGTGATTTTGATTTTGTAAAAGATATTGTACGCGATGAGTTGGGTGCAGAAGTACTCTTTAAAGGGGTAGTAATTAAGCCAGGGCAGCATATTATGGTTGCAAAGTCTGGGAGTAAGATGGTAGTTGCTCTCCCAGGCTTTGCATATTCATCAACAGTAACTGCGTTACTCTATTTGGTACCACTACTCTATAGATATAATGGTACAGATTATCAGATGCCACTTGTAGAGGCTACCCTACGGTCAAAATATAAGAAACGAAGTAAAAAAACAGAGTTTACTGCTGCGAATCTATCTTTACAAAATGGGAAAATCTGCATTGACTTTATTGGTAAAAAGAGTGGAACAAGTGCTATTATGACCAATATGCTAGGGAGTGTAGCTTTGGCGATGGGGAATCCAGAAGATGGAGACAAAGAGAGTGGAGAGACAATCCAAACACTAATATATAACTTAAATTTAAACTAGGAGGGAAGGTATGAACAGTTTTAATGAGATAATCGAGAAGATTAAAGATATTATTTCGACAGAGAGTACAACAGGCAAAGTTTTCGATAAAGATGTAGCTGCGGAACTAGGAATCTCGCAAGCAACCTTTGCAACAATGAAGAAAAGGGGTGCTGTGCCTTATAAAGAGTTAATGGAGTTTTGTGCAAGACGAAAGATTAGTATCAACTGGCTCTTTTTTGATCAATCAGCTGGTATGCTAGTTGAAGAGACAGAGAAGTTCTTTAAGATTAAATACTTCAGTAGTGTGCGAGCAAGTGCCGGTGGTGGAGCAGAAGGATTTGGGGAAGATTATAGAATTGTGACAGTTGATAGAGTTCTAATTAGAAATTTTTATGAAGAGATTAGTGATGAAGAGTTAAAAAATAAAAAAATAGAAGCAATTCATGTAGATGGTGAGTCAATGGAGCCGACACTTAAGAATGGCTCAATAGTATTTGTCGATAGAGATCAAAATGAGATTTCAAAAGATGGTATTTTTGTGGTTTCAACTCCTGGAGGACTCTTTATAAAGAGAATAAATAGAAAAGCAGATGGTTCAATAGAGTTAATATCAGATAACGAACGCTATTCTCCAGAGGTTTTAAGTCCACAAGAGGTATCGGTGGTTGGAAAAGTAATAGGTGAGGTTGAGAGACTCTAGCTCTTTTAAACAGGAGTCGAACTCTTCACTATCAACGAAATAGAAATTTGCTTCAAAAAAGTACTAGTTTTTTTGAAAAAGAGTGTTACTTTAAGAGTTATTTAAGTTTAAATCAATATAATTGCAGTCCAATTCGAGTGAAGAATTGTCTATAGGTTGCTGGTGTAGCTCAGTTGGCTAGAGCAGCTGATTTGTAATCAGCAGGTCGCGGGTTCGAGTCCCATCACCAGCTCCATTTTATTTTCAGTGTTTGACCAGTAAAAGTGGGTGAGATACTCAAGTGGCCAACGAGGGCAGACTGTAAATCTGCTGGCTTTCGCCTTCGGAGGTTCGAATCCTCCTCTCACCACCACGAATTACTGCGGGTGTAGCTCAGCTGGCTAGAGCTCTTGCCTTCCAAGCAAGTTGTCGCCGGTTCGAATCCGGTCACCCGCTCCATTGAACTGGGAGCTGAGTTTTCTTACTATCTGTTAGTTAAGCAACTACTCATCCCAAAAATTATTACTATTTGTATATTTATGGTATCTATTAAAGTACTTTAAATATGTAAATAGATTGCATACTTTTTTGCCCAGATAGCTCAGGGGCAGAGCACTTCCTTGGTAAGGAAGAGGTCGGCGGTTCAAATCCGCTTCTGGGCTCCAGTTTGATGGACAGGAGTTTAACTGAATCAAAGATTGTTAAAGTCTTGTCCATCATAACGGTGAAAAAAATGAGTTACCTTAATTACTAGAGATTTCTTTAAGTAATAAAAGGTATAATGTCACGCGTAATTTAGAAAAGAAGCTAGGAGAAACAAATGGCTAAAGAGAAATTTGAACGTACCAAACCACATGTTAACATTGGTACTATTGGTCACGTTGACCACGGTAAAACAACATTAACTGCTGCTATTACAGCTGTTCTTGCGACTAAAAACGAGTCTGCATTTATGGATTATGATCAAATCGATAATGCTCCAGAAGAGAGAGAAAGAGGTATTACAATTGCTACTTCTCACGTAGAGTACGAAACTGATAACAGACACTATGCTCACGTTGACTGTCCAGGTCACGCCGACTATGTTAAAAACATGATTACTGGTGCTGCACAAATGGACGGTGCTATTCTTGTTATTGCTGCGACTGATGGTCCAATGGCACAAACTAGAGAGCACATTCTTCTATCTCGCCAGGTAGGTGTACCTTACATTGTTGTATTCTTAAATAAAGAAGATCAACTTGATGAAGAAGATAAAGAAGAGATGTTAGAGTTAGTAGAAATGGAAGTAAGAGAACTTCTCTCTGAGTATGATTTCCCAGGTGATGATACTCCAATCGTAGCTGGTTCTGCATTCCAAGCACTTGAAGAGGCTAAAAAAGGTCAAATCGGTGAGTGGTCTGAAAAGATCCTTAAATTAATGGATGAAGTTGATAACTATATTCCAACTCCAGAGAGAGATACTGATAAAGACTTCCTAATGCCAATTGAGGATATCTTCTCTATTCAAGGTCGTGGTACAGTTGTTACTGGTAAGATTGAGAGAGGTAAAGTTTGTGTAGGTGACGAAGTAGAAATCGTTGGTATTAAAGATACTCAAAAGACAGTTGTAACTGGCGTTGAGATGTTTAGAAAAGAGATGGATTGTGGTGAAGCTGGTGATAACGCTGGTGTACTTCTTCGTGGTACAGCTAAAGAGGCAGTTCAAAGAGGTATGGTTCTTTGTAAGCCAGGTTCTATTACTCCACACACTAAGTTCGAAGCAGAAGTGTATGTTCTAACAAAAGAGGAAGGTGGTAGACACACTCCATTCTTTAACAACTATAGACCACAGTTCTATGTAAGAACTACTGATGTTACTGGTTCTGTAACTCTTCCTGAGGGAACAGAGATGGTTATGCCAGGTGACAATGTTAAAATTAATGTTGAGTTAATCGCACCAATCGCTATGGAAGAGGGAACAAGATTCGCTATCCGTGAGGGTGGTAGAACAGTTGGTGCTGGTGTTGTTACAAGCATCATTGAGTAATTCATGATAGTGGGTTTCCACTATCATAACTGATTGGAGAAACAATGAGAGAAACAGTTCACCTTGGTTGTGAAGAGTGTACAAGACGCAACTATCACACAACTAAGAATAAAAGAAATACTACTGAGAAACTTGCTTTAAAAAAATATTGCAAGTGGTGTAAAAAACACACAACTCATAAAGAGATGAAGCTATAATAAGCTTTTAGGAGAAGATAAGTTATAAGTCTCTTATCTTCTATCCAAATATAGGCCAATAGCTCAGTTGGTAGAGCACTGGTCTCCAAAACCAGGTGCCGGGGGTTCGAGTCCCTCTTGGCCTGCCAATAAAGGTAAAGTATGAACAAAGTAATAGATTTTATTAAAAGTTCGAGAGTAGAGTTAGACAAAGTTATTTTTCCTACAAAGATACAGGTAAAACAAGCTTTTATTGCTGTTGTAATTGTTGTTGCTGTTATTGCTGCATATTTAGCATTGGTTGACCTTTTGATGTCTACGATTGTAAGCATCTCACTAGAAGGTTAGTTATGGCTCATCAATGGTATGCAATTCAGACCTACGCAGGTAGTGAAAGAGCAGTTAAAAGAGCAATCGAGCAGATGGCGATAGATTATGCCTTAGAGGATAGAATTAAACAAGTTGTAGTTCCAACCGAAGAGGTAATAGAGGTTAAAAATGGAGAGAAGAAGATTACAGAGAGATCTCTCTACTCTGGCTATGTTTTTGCAAACATCGATTTAGATACTGCACTTTGGCATAAGATCCAATCATTGCCTAAGGTATCGAGATTTATTGGTGAGCAAAAAACACCTACACCATTAACACAAAAAGATATCGAAGTGATCTTAGAGAAGATGGAGCAAAAAGCACCACCTAGACCTAAGGTTGACTTTGAGCAAGGTGAGATGGTTCGTATTACAGAGGGACCATTTGCAAACTTTACTGGTGTCGTTGAAGAGTATGACCTTGACCACGGTAAGTTGAAGCTCAATGTCTCAATTTTTGGTAGAAATACGCCTGTAGAGATTCTCTACTCGCAAGTAGAAAAGATAATTTAATTTAAAGAAAAGGACTCAAAATGGCTAAAAAAGTAGCTGAAAAGTTTAAGTTGATGATCCCAGCGGGTCAAGCAAATCCATCTCCACCAGTTGGACCAGCTTTAGGTCAGCGTGGTGTTAATATTATGGAGTTTTGTAAGGCTTTTAACGAGAAAACAAAAGATAAAATGGGATTCAAGATTCCTGTTGAAATTACAGTTTATACAGATAGAAGTTTTACATTCGAAACAAAGCAACCGCCAGCAACTGATTTGATTATGAAAGAGGCAGGCATTAAGAAGGGAAGTGATAACCCACTTAAAAATAAAGTTGCTAAATTAACAAAAGAGCAAATCTTAAAGATTGTTGAACTTAAAATCGAAGACTTAAATACTGATGATAGAGAGCAAGCAGCGAAAATTATCGAAGGTTCTTGCCGAAGCATGGGTATTGAGGTTGAAGGTTAATATCTAATTTACCACATAGATACAAAACTTAGTGGGAGCAAAAGAAAGCGGAGAAAATAATGGCTAAAAAAATTAGTAAGAGAAAACAGGCACTTTTAGAGAAGATTGATAAAAATAAAGAGTATTCAGTAAATGAAGCAGTAGCAACTGTGAAAGATCTTAAATCAGCGAAGTTTGATGAGACAGTAGAGGTTGCATTAAACTTAAATGTTGACCCAAGACATGCTGATCAAATGATCCGTTCATCAGTAGTTTTACCTCATGGAACAGGGAAAGAGGTAAAGGTAGCTGTATTTGCTAAAGGCGATAAGATCGATGAAGCTAAAGAAGCTGGAGCTGATATTATTGGTGATGATGAGTTACTTGCAAAAATTCAAGATGGTCAAATAGATTTTGATGTTGTGATTGCAACACCAGATATGATGGGAGTACTCGGAAGAGTAGCTAGAATTCTTGGGCCAAAAGGTTTAATGCCAAACCCTAAAACTGGTACTGTAACTCCAAATGTTGCAGAGGCAATAAAAAATGCGAAGGGTGGTCAAGTTAACTTTAGAGTTGATAAGAAAGGAAACATCCACGCAGGTATTGGTAAAGTTAGCTTCTCACAAGAGCAATTAGAAGAGAATTTAAAAGCATTTGTAACAAAAATTAATAAGTTAAAGCCAGCGAGTGCAAAAGGAAAGTATATCCTTAATGGTGCACTCTCATTAACTATGAGTCCTTCTGTGAAATTAGATACAGCTGAGTTAATGGATATTAAGTAATTTAAACTATTTTATCTTAGGCTGAAGAGATTAGGGGTCGTAAGACTTAAAATGGATTCGATCTACTTAGATTTTTCTAAGTCCCTTTTCGAATGGTCTGAAAGGAGAAACAATGACAAGAGCAGAAAAAGAGCAGTTAGTAGCTGAACTTACAACTGCCTTTTCGGAGTCGAATGCTATTGTAGTTTGTGACTACAAGGGTTCAAAATGTCAAGAGCTAGAGTCTGTAAGACGCTATGCGAAAGAGAATGATACCCATGTAAAAGTAGTAAAAAACACGCTAGCAACAATCGCTCTGAAAAATGCTGGTATCGATGATCTGCAACTCAAAGATACAAACTTGATTGTTTGGGGTGAAGATCAGATTGCTACTTGTAAGGTTGCTGATAAAGCTGCAACTGATTTAAAGAGTACATTTAGCATTAAAACTGGCGCATTAGAAGGCAAAGTTGTTGATCTTGCTACTATCATGGCAATGGCTAAATTACCTAGCCGTGATGAGCTTATTGGTATGCTTCTTAATGTTTGGCAAGCACCAATTCGTAACTTTACGATTGGACTTGATGCATTAAGAAAGAAAAAAGAAGAAGAGGCGTAATTTAAGAAGTGGCAAGTATATCTTGCTTATTTAAATTAAATATATAAAGAAAAAATAAAAGGATAGGAAATGGCTATTACTAAAGAAGATGTATTAGAGTATATCTCTGGTTTAAGCGTATTAGAGCTTTCTGAGCTTGTAAAAGAGTTTGAAGAGAAATTTGGTGTATCTGCACAAGCAACTGTAGTTGCTGCTGGTGGAGCTGCTGCTGGTGGAGCTGCTGAAGAAGAGAAAACTGAGTTTGATGTTGTTCTTACTGGTGCTGGTGCTAAGAAGATCAATGTTATTAAAGTTGTTAGAGCAATTACTGGTCTTGGCCTTAAAGAGGCAAAAGCTGCAGTTGAAGAGACTCCTAGTACACTTAAAGAGGGTGTTTCTAAAGAGGAAGCTGAAGATCTTAAGAAGCAACTTGAAGAAGCTGGTGCATCAGTTGAGCTTAAATAAGCTCAACAACACCACTTTTGGTATATACATAAGTTATTGAACTATAATTTATTTGTGTATCACTAGTGATATTAATCTTGAAGTATAAAAGTTTAACCGGTATAGAACGCATTTAGAAGCCTAAAAATAGGCAATAGTGACAACAACTGCAATTTGTAATTACTTATTTTTAGTCTTCTAAGGCTATAATACTCTGTTAAACTTAAGGGTAACTCTATGAGATTCCCTTTTTATACTGAAAACCACATGCATAAGGTTGAACAATGTTAAACTCCCTTCATTCTGGCAATAGACTAAGAATTGACTATTCAAAAACTCCAAGAGAAATTAAGATACCAAATCTACTACAACTACAACAAAATAGTTATGACCAATTTTTAATGGTTAGTGCGAAAGATCGGTCGCAAAGTATCATAGAAAAGACATTTAAAGCCGCTTTTCCAATTCATGACCATCAAAACCGTATCACTTTAAACTACTTAGGGAGTGAGGTAATTCTTCCTAAATATACCGTTAGAGAGTGTATGGAGCGAGGTTTAACTTACTCTGTTTCGCTCAAACTTACAATTGGTTTACAGTTATGGAATAGAGATGAAAAGACAGGCGAGAAACTTGATATTAAAGATGAGAAGACTCAGCATATCTATGTACGAGATATTCCACTTATGACTGATCGAACATCATTTATTGTAAATGGTGTAGAGAGGGTTATTGTTAACCAGCTTCATAGAAGTCCAGGTGTCATCTTTAAGGTAGATGAGTCTACAACGACAAGCAATAAACTTATCTACTCAGCTCAGATTATTCCAAATAGAGGTAGCTGGCTCTACTTTGAGTATGATGCAAAAGATGTCCTCTTTGTGAGAATTAATAAAAGAAGAAAGATTCCTGTAACAATTCTACTAAGAGCTATTGGATATACAAAAGAGGATGTAATAAAGATATTCTATCCAACAAAAGAGATTATCGTTAAAGATAATAGATTCTTAGTAAAATTTGATGCATCACAGCTTAAAATGAGGGCTGAATATGATATTAAAGATGCTGATGGTAATGTAATCGTTGCAGCTGGAAAAAGGCTGAATAAGAAGAAGTTAAAAGAGTTAGAGGAGTCAGGTCTTGAGTGGTTAGAGTATCCATTAGATATACTTATGGAGAGATACCTCTCAAAACCAATCTACGACCAAGAGACAGGAGAGATTGTTTTTGATGCAGTGACGCAGCTTGATGAGAATAGACTAAAGAGAATTATTGAGCTTGGTGTTGAGAAGTTCGAGATTGCAGATGACCTCTCTGACGAGGCTGATGCATCTATTATTAAGGCCTTTGCAGCTGAGCAAGAGAGTTTAAGACTCCTTCGGCAGAGTGAAGGTATTGATGATGAGAATATCTTAGCAGTAATTAGAGTACATAAAGTAATGAGACCGGGTGAGCCTGTAACTCCAGAGGCAGCTCAAGCGTTCTTGAATCAGCTTCTTTTTGATCCAGAGAGATACGATTTAACAGAAGTTGGTCGAATGAAGATGAATCATAAACTTGGGCTTAACACACCAGATTATGTGACAGTGCTTACAAACCAAGATATTGTTGAGACGATTAAATACCTTATTAAAGTAAAAAAAGGTATCGGATATATTGATGATAGAGACCACTTAGGAAATAGAAGAATCCGTGCTATTGGGGAGCTTTTAGGGAATGAGCTCCATAATGGTCTACTTAAAATGCAAAAAGCGATTAAAGATAAGATGACAACTCTAAGTGGCTCAATCGAAGAGTTGATGCCACACGATTTGATTAACTCTAAAATGATTACAAATACAATTTTAGAGTTCTTCTCAAGTGGCCAACTTTCGCAATTTATGGATCAGACGAACCCACTCTCGGAGATTACGCATAAAAGAAGACTCTCAGCACTTGGTGAAGGTGGTTTAGTAAAAGAGAGAGCTGGGTTTGAGGTACGTGATGTTCACCCAACTCATTATGGGAGAATCTGTCCAATTGAGACGCCAGAAGGGCAAAATATTGGTCTTATCAATACACTTGCATCGTATGCAAAGGTAAATGAGCACGGCTTTATTGAAGCACCTTATAAGGTGGTAAAAAATAGACAAGTGACTGATGAAATTGTCTATATTACTGCAACACAAGAAGAGGATAAGGTAATTGCACCAGCATCTACTAAGGTAGATAAGAGTGGAAAGATTGTTGATGATCTTATCGAGGCAAGATTGAATGGTAATATCGGTTTGCAAGAGGCGGATAGAGTTGATCTAATTGACCTTGCTCCAACAATGGTAAGTGGTGCGGCAGCTTCACTTATTCCATTCTTAGAGCACGACGATGCAAACCGTGCACTCATGGGTTCAAACATGCAGCGACAAGCAACACCACTTATCTGGACAGAGGCTCCTATGGTTGGTACAGGCATGGAGGCTGTTGCCGGTAGAGATGCTTGGGAATCTGTTAAGGCAAAAAGAGCTGGTAGAGTAGAGAAAGTTGATGCGAATAATATCTATATTATTGGCGAAGATGAGAATGGTGTCTTTATTGATCACTATCGATTAGAGAAGAATATTAGAACCAACCAAAACACTGCGTTCCACCAAGTGCCAATTGTATCAGTTGGGCAAGAGGTGAAAAAGGGCGAAGTGATTGCGGATGGCCCAAGTATTGATAAAGGGGAGTTAGCACTAGGTAAAAATATTCTTGTAGCATTTATGCCATGGAATGGTTATAACTATGAGGATGCAATTATTCTCTCTCAAAAACTAATTCGTGAAGATACATTTACATCGCTCCATATCTATGAAAAAGAGATAGAGGCAAGAGAGCTCAAGCATGGTACAGAGGAGATTACAAGAGCGATTCCTAATATCCGTGAAGATGAGTTGACACATCTTGATGAGAGTGGTATTGTTAAGATTGGAACCTATGTCAAACCTGGAATGATTCTTGTTGGAAAAGTCTCTCCAAAAGGTGAGATTAAACCAACTCCAGAAGAGAGACTCCTTCGTGCTATCTTTGGTGATAAAGCTGGTCATGTTGTGAATAAATCACTCTATACACCAGCCTCTATGGAGGGTGTAGTAGTAGATGTTAAAATCTTCACTAAGAAGGGCTATACAAGAGATGCAAGAGCAACAAGAGCGTATGAAGAGGAGAAAGCAAGATTAGAGAAGTCACACCACGATAGTCTTTTGATGATCGACAAAGAGGAGGTACTTCAAATTATTGCTTACCTTGCAGGCGAAGAGTTGGTAGCGGATGCAGAGATAGATGGAACAACTTATAAAGCAGGTACAAAAGTGCCAAAAGAGGTGATTGAAGGGGTAAATAGATTTGCACTCCGTTCACTTGTAAAGTCTTACTCACAAGAGGTACAGAAGAAGTATGATGAGTTGAAAAATAGCTTCTTAGAGCAGAAGAAAAAGCTAAAACTCGAGCATGAAGAGAAGCTTGCTATTTTAGATAAAGATGACATCTTACCAAATGGTGTAACAAAGGTTGTAAAGGTATATATTGCAACAAAAAGAAAGATCAAAGTTGGTGATAAGATGGCAGGACGACACGGAAATAAAGGTATTGTCTCAAATATTGTACCAGAAGTTGATATGCCATACATGGAAGATGGAACACCAGTTGACCTCATTCTAAATCCACTAGGGGTACCATCTCGTATGAATATTGGGCAGATTCTTGAAGTTCACTTAGGATTAATTGGTAAAAAACTAGGAAAGCAGATTCAAGAGATCTTTGAGGAGAAACAAGCGGATTTTGTAGAGCAGCTTCGAGCGAAGATGAAAGAGATTGCTTATACTGCCAAGTTAATGAAGGCAAAAGCGGAGCTCGATACTATGAGTGATGAAGAGCTCTTAGAGTATGCAAGAGATTGGAGCAAGGGAGTGAAGTTTGCAGTTACGCCGTTTGAATCTGTAAATCAAGAGGAGTTTGCAAAACTCTTTGAGTTAGCAAAGATGGATAGTGATGGAAAGATGACGCTCTATGATGGTAAGACAGGTGAGAAGATTAAAGAGAGAGTCAATGTTGGATATATGTATATGCTCAAACTCCACCACTTAGTTGATGAGAAGATGCATGCAAGATCAACTGGACCATACTCGCTTGTAACACAGCAACCAGTTGGTGGTAAGGCACTCTTTGGAGGTCAGAGATTTGGAGAGATGGAAGTGTGGGCATTAGAGGCATATGGTGCATCGCATACACTTAAAGAGATGTTGACAATCAAGTCAGATGATGTAGAGGGTCGTGCAAGAGCATACCGTGCTATAACAAGGGGAGACTCAGTACCAGCGTCAGGTATTCCTGAAACAATGTTCGTTCTTACAAAAGAGCTACAGGCACTAGGCTTAGATGTAGAATTATATACAAAGAAAGAAGAGGGTGAAGATGAGCAATAGTTACTTAGAGAATTTAACACCAATCGATTTAAATAGTGAAGAACGCCCAAAAGATCTCGAAGCACTTCGTCTTCGAGTCGCATCTCCAGAGAGAATTCTCTCTTGGAGTTATGGAGAGGTAAAAAAACCTGAAACGATTAACTATAGAACACTCAAGCCAGAGAGAGATGGACTTTTTTGTGCAAAGATCTTTGGACCAATTAGAGACTATGAGTGCCTCTGTGGTAAGTATAAAAAGATGCGTTACAAAGGTGTAGTATGCGAGAAGTGTGGAGTTGAAGTTACAAGTTCAAAAGTAAGAAGAAGCAGAATGGGGCATATCGAATTAGTTGCTCCAGTAGCTCACATTTGGTATGTGAGTTCGCTTCCAAGTAGAATCGGTACACTCTTAAATGTAAAGATGAAAGATCTTGAGAGAGTACTCTATTATGAAGCGTATATTGTAAAAAATCCAGGGGATGCAAGTTATGATAGTAATGGTGAAAACCCGGTTCAAAAGTATGATGTATTAAATGAAGAGCAGTATCAACATTTAAATACATACTTTGAACACACAGGTTTCGATGCTCGTATGGGTGGAGAGGTAGTTAAAGAGCTTTTAGCAGAGCTTGACCTTGTAGAGATTATGATGCAGCTTAAAGAGGAGATTCAAAACACAAAAGCTGTTGCTAAGAAAAAGACAATTATTAAGCGACTAAAGGTGATTGAGGCATTTTTAGACTCAGACAATAGACCTGAGTGGATGATGCTTACACATCTACCAGTTTTACCACCAGATTTAAGACCATTAGTAAGTCTTGATGGTGGGAAGTTTGCAGTTTCTGATGTAAACGATCTCTATAGAAGAGTAATCAACAGAAACCAAAGACTTAAACGACTTGTTGAGCTCAATGCTCCAGAGATTATTGTACGCAATGAGAAGAGAATGTTGCAAGAGTCGGTAGATGCACTCTTTGATAATGGTCGCCGTGGAAACTCTGTAAAGGGTGCAAATAAGCGACCACTCAAGTCACTTTCAGAGATTATAAAAGGAAAGCAGGGGCGTTTTAGACAAAACCTTCTTGGAAAAAGGGTTGACTTCTCAGGGCGTTCTGTAATTGTAGTTGGGCCAGATCTGAAGATGGATCAGTGTGGTCTGCCGAAGCAGATGGCACTAGAGCTCTTTAAGCCACACCTTATGGCAAAGCTTGAAGAGAAGGGCTATGCAACTACTCTTAAAACTGCAAAGAAGATGATAGAGCAAAAGAGCAATGAAGTATGGGAGTGCTTAGAAGAGGTAGTTAATAGCTATCCGGTATTATTAAACCGTGCTCCAACACTGCATAAACTCTCAATCCAAGCGTTCCACCCAAAATTGATTGAGGGAAAAGCGATTCAGCTCCACCCACTCGTTTGTGCAGCATTTAACGCGGACTTCGACGGTGACCAGATGGCAGTACATGTGCCACTCTCAGATGACGCTATTGCAGAGGCAAAAATTTTGATGCTTAGCTCGATGAATATTTTGCTTCCAGCATCAGGAAAAGCGATTGCAGTACCATCTCAAGATATGATTTTGGGTCTCTACTATCTCTCTTTAGAGAAAGAGGAGGTAAAGGGGCAGCATAAACTCTTTGCAAATATCGATGAAGTATTTATTGCTCTTGAGCAAGGAACTCTTGATCTCAATGCAAGAATTAGAACACTCTTAAATGGACAGATTATCACTACAACTGTTGGACGACTGATTCTTAAATCGATTATTCCAGACTTCGTTCCAGAGGCTCTTTGGAACAAAGTATTAAAGAAGAAAGATATAGCAAACCTTGTTGACTATGTCTATAAAGAGAGAGGGGTAAGTATTACCGCTGAATTCTTAGATAATTTAAAGAATATCGGTTTTAAATATGCAACAAAAACAGGTGTCTCTATTTCGATTGATGATATTAAAGTACCAGATGAGAAAGAGACTCTTGTCAAAGAGGCAAAAGAGAGAGTATTTACTGTACAAAAGCAGTATGCAAGTGGTCTTTTAACAGAGCAAGAGAGATATAATCAAATTATTGATATCTGGACAGAGACAAACAATAAGATTGCTGATGCACTGATGAAGCTTATAAAAGCAGATAAAGATGGATTTAATTCAATCTTTATGATGGCAGATTCAGGTGCAAGGGGTTCTGCAGCTCAAATTAGACAGCTCTCAGGTATGCGTGGATTGATGGCAAAATCGAGTGGTGAGATTATTGAGACACCAATTACATCAAACTTCCGTGAGGGGCTAAATGTTTTAGAGTTCTTTATTTCGACACACGGTGCGAGAAAAGGTCTTGCCGATACAGCATTAAAGACTGCTAATGCGGGGTATCTTACAAGAAAGCTTATTGATGTTGCACAAAATATAAAAGTTGTAAAAGAAGATTGTGGCACACATGAGGGGATCGATGTATCAGATATCGTTGTTGGTAATGAGTTGATCGAATCAATTGCCGATAGATGTTATGGGAGAGTATTAGTAAAAGATGTAATCGATCCACTCAATAATGAGATTCTTTTAACAAGTGGTACACTTATTGATGAGAAAGCAGCAAAGATTATCAAAGATTCAATGGTGCAAACTGTTACCATTAGAAGTGCAGCAACTTGTAAAGTAACCAAAGGTATCTGTGCGAAATGTTATGGTCTTAATATGGCTGAGAATAGACTAGTTAAACCTGGTGAGGCAGTTGGTGTAATTGCAGCACAATCTATTGGTGAACCTGGTACGCAGCTAACACTAAGAACATTCCATACCGGTGGTACAGCAACGGCTGGTAAAGAGGAGCGTCAAGTTATTGCAACAAAAGAGGGATTTATACGATTCTATAACCTCAATACATATAGAAGAAAAGATGGTACACTTGTAGTTGCAAACAGAAGAAATGCAGGTGTTTTATTGGTTGAGCCAAAAATTAAAGCACTCTTTGATGGTACGCTAAAGATTAGAAATACTCACGATGAGATTATCTTAACGCTTGAGGGTAAAAAAGAGAGCAAAGAGTATAAGCTTCGTAAACAAGAGGTAGCAAAAGCGATTGAGCTTGCGGGTGTTTCTGGAAATATTGAGGGAAAACTCTTTTTACCATTTGAACAAGGAGAGACTGTTAAAGCTGGCGACTCAATTGTTGAAATGATCAAAGAGAGCTGGTCGATTCCACTCCATATTCCATATGCAAGTGAGCTGAAGATCGAAGATGGTGCTCCTGTTACGCAAACAGTAAAAGCAGATGCAAAAGGGACAATTTACTATTTCTTGCTTGAGGGTGACTATTTGGAATCAAATGTTGAAATCAATAAGGGTGAAGTAGTTGACCAAAAAGGATTATTTGCTGTAGTTGTTGATGAAGCAAATCGAGAGGCAGCAAGACACTATATTGCTCGTGGTTCTGTAATAGAGGCAAGCAGTGGTAGTATAGTTGAAAGAGGGAATGTTATAGCCCGACCGCAGCAAGAGACACAGATAATAATTGCAGAGTGGGATCCATACTCTGACCCAATTATTGCAACAACAAGTGGAAAAGTTGCATTTGAAGATATTATTCCAGGAGTAACAGCTTCTGAACAGTATGATGATATTACTGGTGAGACAAGATTAACACTGAATGAGTATATTCCTGCTAACTTTAAACCTACTATCGTTCTAGCTGCAGGTGATGGTGAGTTAATCAAGTATCAACTTGAGCCAAAAACTGCTATCTTTGTTCAAGAGGGAGCAGAGGTTCATGAGGCGGATATTTTAGCGAAGAAGGCAAAAGCAGCTATTAAGTCGAGTGATATTACTGGAGGTCTTCCACGAGTTAGTGAACTCTTTGAGGCTCGTCGTCCAAAAGATATTGCACTGATTGCAAAAATTGATGGAACAGTACGATTTGGTAAGCCAATTAGAGGGAAAGAGCGACTCTACCTTGTTAGTGGCGATAAAGAGATTGAATATATTGTAGATAAAGGTAAGGAGATTCTTGTTCGAGATGGCGACTTTGTACACGCAGGAGAGCACTTAACAAGTGGTCATGTATCGAGCCACGATCTACTCGAAGCTCTTGGTGAAAAGGCACTCTACCAGCATATCGTCTCTGAAGTACAGCAAGTTTATCGCCGTCAAGGGGTTAATATTGACGATAAACACATTGAGATAGTTATCTCTCAAATGTTACGTCAGGTAAAAATTGTCCATAGCGGTGATACGAAATTTATTGAGGGAGATTTAATCTCTCGCGTACGCTTTATTGAAGAGAATGAGCGTATTATGGCTCGCGGCGGTCGGCCAGCAATTGCAGAGCCAGTACTTGTTGGTATTACAAGAGCAGCAGTTGGCGCAGACAGTATTATCTCTGCTGCTTCATTCCAAGATACGACAAAAGTTTTAACTTCGGCTTCAATAGCGGGTGCAGTTGATAGACTCGAAGACTTAAAAGAGAATGTTGTCATTGGCCGTTTGATTCCAGTAGGAACAGGTATGCTTAATTTTGATTCTATCAAGTTCAAAAGAGAGGAGCAAGAGGAAGAGGAGTAATTTTTCTCACTCTTTCTGTTTACCTTTAGGTGGTATAATTACCCCTAAAGGAGCTTGAATGAGACTTTTACTATCTTTTGGATTTTTCACCACTACTTTACTTTTTTCAAATCTGCTTACAGTGTATAATAATGGATTTGCATATTTTTATGAGAAAAAAAATATATCTGTTCAAAAAGGGATACAGAGTATTAAAATTACAAATTTACCGCGCAGTATAGTGGTTGATTCTATCGTACCTATTTTTGAAGATGGTATCGATCTTATTTCGCAAAGCTATAAAAATAACCCATTAAATGTAAATAAACTTTTAGAGGCTAACTTACATAAAGAAGTTGCATTTTACAGTAAAGAGAGAGAAAAAAAGATTCTTCAAGGGAAGTTAATTAATATTGATCCCCCTATTATTGAGAGTCAGCACCGCTACTATATTGTAAAGAGCAGTTCGATTATATTTAATACATTTCCGCAAAATATCGATTCGAAACCATATCTTGTTTTTGATATAGATGCAAATTTGTCTAAAAAGAGCAGTGTAGGCTTGCACTATCTGCTTAATGATATTACTTGGAGGAGTAACTATACAGTAATTCTCAGGAATAATAGACTCAATTTAAAAGCGTGGGCTACAATTATAAATAGAAGCGGTAAAGCGTTCCATAACACTGCTTTGACACTCGTAGCTGGCAATGTAAATCGACATAGCAGCAATATTATGGCTGCACCGCGATTATATCGAAGTAAAGTGCTTGCAATGGAGGCAAATAGTTTAGGAGCTACTCTCCCAAAAAGTATAAGCGGTTACCATATTTATAAAATTGCAAAGAGAGTCGATTTACTGAATAATCAAACAAAACAGTTTGTGTTATTTGCGGCAAATGCGATACAGTATAAACGGAATGCTGTGGCACAAAATAACTATTTTGGTAATTATGGAGAGCGAAAACTGCGATTTTTACAACAAATCACTTTTATGAATACAAAAGAGAATGGCTTAGGAGTGCCACTACCAAAAGGAGTGCTGAGGATCTATAGATCAAAATACTACTTAGGCGATGCAGGGATTGAAAATACTCCAAAGGGTAAGAGGGTAAAATTTACTATTGGAGAGTTTTTTGATATTGTAGGGAAACAGAAGATTATAAAGTATATTGTTCGAGATAAATATAGGGATATTGAGACAAAATATACTCTTCATAATAGAGGGAAAGAGCCAATAGAGGTAAAACTAAGTGAAAATATCCCAAGATACAAAGATAAAGCAGTGTTCAAAACAAGTTGCAGCGGTATATGCTCGAGTAAAAAGATAAATGCATTCTCAAGAGAGTTTACTATAAAATTAAAGGCAAATGAGAACTACAGTTTTACAACCGAGTTTGAAGTTTACCAATAAAGGGAGAGTATGAAGATAAAAGTTCTATTTTGGGTAGTGGTATATTTTGCTCTTTTTGTTGTAGCATTATTGAACAATTTAGAAGTAAGCGGAATCTATAAATTTATCTTGGCACTTTTAGGTCTGTTTATAACTCTTTATGCATTGGCATTGGCTTCTATTGCAGGCAGGACACTAAAACGTTATGCCCATAAAGAGCCAGGTAGCGGGTTTGTACCAGATAAGTTTACGAGGTTTGGTATCTACTCGTGTATGCGTCATCCGATGCATTTAGGTATTGGTTTATTGCCGCTTGGAGTTGCACTGCTCTTTGGAAATCTTGGGGCTGTATTGGCAAGTGGATGGGTTTTAGCGGCTGCATTTTGGTTTGTTTTGGCGATAGAAGAGCCTGAGACTATAGAGAGTTACGGCAGCAGCTATATAGAGTATATGCAGCAAGTTCCAGCTTTTCGTTTTTCTTTAAAATGTATAGAGAATGGATTGTATGCTCTCAAGCAAAAAGAGGCAACGCAAGAGAACTCAAAAGTAGAAGTAAGCGGATTTGAAGCTAAATATTACGATAGATTGATGGATATTATAACAGTTGGATGGTATCCGAAATTTATAAAAGGTGCAATTACTGATATTAGCCTCAATAAAAATGCAAAAGTAGCTGATTTTGGTGCAGGGACCGGCAGAAACGCAATTTTAATGCACTCTTTTATAGGAAGCCACGGAGAGATTGTAGGTTTTGAGATTGGTAAAGAGATGCAAGAACAGTTTATAGAGAATACAAAAGGGTATAAGAATATCAAGCTTGTCAAAAAGTCTATTTTAGAGCCGTTAAATGAAGAAGAGAAGTACGATTTTGTCTTTATCTCTTTTGTGCTGCATGGCTTTACCAAAGAGAATCGCGAGAAAATCATTCAAAATGCATACCGGATTTTAAAAAAAGGCGGTACTTTTGTAATCTTAGATTATAATGAATTTAATGTCGATAGTGCTCCCTTTATCTTCCGCTTTGGCATACGCTTTTTAGAGTGCCCATTGGCAGAGGAGTTTATAAAGAGTGATTTAGAAGAGCTTTTAAAGCAAAAGGGCTTTGGAGATTTTCGCATGAAAAGCTATCTCAAAGGCCACATTCGATTACTTAAAGCTATAAAGAGTTAAAATGGCCATAGATGATAAGATAAAATGGGATAAAAAATATAGCGAAAATAGTGAACTGTTAGCACGAAGAGCACCAAGTGAGGCAGTTGTAAAATATTACAAAATGTGTAGTGGAAAAAGGGCTTTAGACTTAGCATGCGGAAGCGGAAGAAACAGTCTCTTTTTAGAGGAGAAGGGCTTTTCTATCGATGCAATCGATATATCGCAAATTGCACTCAATACCCTCAAAAGCAGGGCAAAGAGTGATAGGGTAAAGCCAATTTTAGCCGATTTAGATAGATTTAATCTCGGTAAAGATTGCTACAACTTTATAGTAAAATGCAACTTTTTAGATAGAGGGCTTATAGAGCGAGCAAAAGAGGCACTAAAAATTGGCGGTATTATGATAGTCGAGACCTATATGGAGGATCCCAAGAATCAAAAGCAAGACTCCAACCCTAACTTTTTACTGCAAAAAGATGAACTCTTAGAGATCTTTAAAGATGGTTTTGAGGTGCTTGAGTATCGAACATTTTGGAATGAGAGCTTTGAGAAGTATCGAATGAAAAAAGCATCAATTGCGGCAAAAAAGCTCTAAAATGCAAATAATCTCATTTACTCACTTGGTCTTTATGCTTATTCCTATTGGCATTGTTGCCTATTTCTATTCTAAATGGATTGGGGATTCTCAAGAGATTGTGGTTGCAACTGTAAGAATGGTATTACAGCTTCTATTAATAGGATATCTCCTTCTTTATATTTTTAATAATAAAAACAGTTTTATAGGTTTATCTATAATCCTTTTTATGGTTGTAGTAGCCTCTTTTATTGCATTAAGAAATGTAGAAAAGAGAACACTAAAGCATTACTTTAAGATACTTTTTTCTCTCCTTTTAGGGGGAAGTTTGAATCTTCTTTTGGTACTTTATGTTGTTATCGATCTAGAGCCACTCTACCAGCCGCGATTTATAATACCGCTTGCTGGAATGATCTATGCGAATGCGATGAATGCAGTATCTTTAGCGAGTGAACGGTTTGAGAAAGAGATACAAGAGAGAAGTTACGAAGAGGCACGGGCAGTTGCACTGAAGAGTTCGCTTATTCCACAAGTGAATGCCTTTTTAGCAGTTGGGTTAGTGTCGCTTCCTGGTATGATGACAGGGCAGATTTTATCAGGAGTAGACCCTATTATTGCAGTAAGGTACCAAATAGTTGTAATGGCAATGGTACTTGGAAGTACTGGGATAAGTGTAGTTACTTATCTCTTGCTTCAAAAGGAGAAGCATGCGTAGAGTAGTAGCTCTTATTTTTTTGATTGCGGCACTCTTTTTTGCATGGAGTTTTCGCTATACCTACACGACAAAGGTAGAAAAACCAAACATCGATAAGATGCTCAAAGAGCGTGTGACAAAAGAGTCTCTTAATCAAAAGATCAAAGAGGCACTTGATTCTGAAAAGATAGATGACGCAGAGAGTTATATCGAGCTCGCTCACTACTTGCATTTGCCAATTAATAAAGAGCTGCTTCAAGAGTATAAAGAGCAGCAAAGACCAATTGCAAATGCTATGCGAAGTGTCAAAGAGTTTGCAAGTGGCTTTATTACCGGTAAAAGCGAAAGTGGAGCAAGCTTAGGTGGAAGTGTGGTTTCTGATTTTACAGTAGTTGGTGATCTGCGAGACAGCTACAAAGAGGGGAGCAAATATTTAGCAAATGAACCATACGATAAGTTTTTGCTTAATATCTCGCTAGTAGGCTTGGCTATTACAGCATCTACCTATGCAACATTTGGGGCAACAGCACCAGTAAAAACAGGCGAAGCAGTAATTAAGAGTGCCTATAAAAGTGGAAAACTTACAAAAGGATTTACAAAAGTTTTAGATAAAAAATTAGCCCAAAGTGTCGATTTAAATCTATTAAAACAGGTAGACTTTAGCAGCTTTGCTAAAATGCGAAAATCAACAAAAGCAGTCGTAAAAAGTATAAACCCAAAGCCACTTAAAGGGTTGCTTAAAGAGTTGAATCTGATTAAAAAGAATACTTCACTTAGTGACAGTGTAAAACTTCTTAAATATGTTGAGCGTGAAAAAGATTTAGCAAAAATCACCAAAATAAGTGCCAAATATAAAAAAGGCACTGTCGGGGTCTTTAAACTCTTAGGTAAGAGGGTGCTCAGAGCCGGTAAAGTCGTTCTAAAATATACTACAAAATTTGTAATGAGTATTATAGGTTTTGTACTTTCGATTGTTGGTTTCTTTATGACATTATTTTCGCTGCAATTTTTTAGTAAGAGGTTTATATAATGCGATTTAAAGGGTTTCCAAAAGAGGGTTTAGAGTTTTTAAAGAGGCTTAAAGCAAATAATTCAAAAGAGTGGTTCGAGGCTCATCGAAGCGAGTACGAGCAGTATATAGTAGAGCCAAATAGAGCCTATGTTATGGAGATGGGCGAGACTTTGCAAATTTTAGTGCCAAATATTCATGCTGAGCCAAAGATTAACCGCTCTTTATTTAAAATATACCGCGATAGCAGGTTTCATTTAGATAACCCAATAAAAGAGAAAATTGGTATTATAATGTGGCAAGGCAGTGGCCATAGAATGCAAAGTAGCTCTTTTTATATGCACTACAGTCCAGAAGAGGTTTTTGTAGCCACAGGTATTAGAAACTTTAAACCGCCACTATTAGCAACTTATAGAGAGTATATTAAAGATAGTGCTAAAAGAGAAGCTTTGCATCATATTTTAGAAGAGCTTAAAAACAAAGGCTACCAAATACCAGAGCCAAAATTCAAACGCACCCCAAGAAGTTTTGATGCAAATGACCAATACTCCTACCTCTACAAAATGGGAGCCATCTTCGCCTATACAACCTTTAAACCAGATAGCACCTTTTTTAGCCAAAAAATAATTGATAGAAACTTTAAAATATATCAAGATATGTTTGATTTGCAACAGTGGGTTTATGAATTAACGCTTTTTTGAAATTGAATATGACTTTTATAGAAATTTACACCCTTTTTATATTTTTTCTTGCATCATTTGTTCATGGAGTAGTTGGATTTGCATTTGCTTTAATTGCAACACCGCTTTTAGCAATTGCTATACCATTTAAAGAGGCAATAGCTTTAACTATAATCCCAACTATTTGGGTAAATATAGTTTCAATTTTTGCTCCTAAAGTGAGTTTAAATTTCTTAAAAGAGTATATAGCATTTTTTATCTTTATAATTCTTGGGAGTATTGCAGGGACATATCTTCTTTTTTTTATAGATACACAGCTATTTGCTTTTATTTTGGTTTTTTTGATTTGGGCATATCTTTATGTTGATTTTAATAAAGATAAATTTGCCTTGCAAAAGCCGCAAGGGGTATTGTGGCAAGTTGCTATTGGTTTCTTTGCTGGGCTTGCAGCAGGTGTTGGTAATATTATGTCGCCAATTGTATTAATCTATTTTCTCTCATTAAAGTTAGAGAAGTTAAACATTATTATTCTCTCAAATCTTGCATTTTTAGCAGCTAAAGTTGTGCAACTCTCTATCTTTATAAAACTACTGCATCTAAATTTTAAATTTTATCTCTTAACAGCTATAATACTTTTAATTTCTAGCCTTGGATTAAAGCTAGGAAACATAATAAGAGAGCATCAATTTATCTCTGCAAACTATAATCTAATTGTAAAAATTTTTATATTTATAATCTCAATAGTGTTTTTAATTAAAACTATGGCTCTTTGGAATCATTTTGTATAAACCAACTAAAAGCAGCTTGAGCAATTATTTGCTTGTTGTAATCTTGTATAGTTACAGCAACTTCTATTAAAGCTTTGCCTCTTTTTGTTAATTGTGCTGTGAATTTCTCTTTATCTTCTGGGGTAATTTGACACGATGCAATAAGTTTACTCTTTGCTTCTGTTTTATATTTTATGCTAGAACTTCTAAGCAAAGCTTTAGCATTAGATTTACCAAAAGAGTCTATTAAGCATAGGCCACTTTGGCTCTCTGCTAATGTATATATAGCTCCTGCGTGTATAGAGCCTATATGGTTTAACAGCTCTTTTTTAGGCTCCAAAATCAGGGAGTTACCTTCTTGTTTTATACATAGGTGTTTTACAAATTCAATATTTTCTATCAAAATAAACTCCAATAAATTACTATTTAACCAAATAAGCATTTAAAATTCTGCCGTTTCTAAATAGGGTTCCTGCGTGTTCAATGACATCAAATACATCTTTTTGGCTCCAGCCACTATTGTAAAGATTATCGAAATCCTCTTTTGTAACCTCTAGTGAGTTATAAATTACTTTGAGTGCTAATTTTGCTAATGCTATGTGGTTGCTATTTAGTGGGATTGTCTCGATATTTTCTATGGCACTATCTAAAAGCTCTTGTGGGTATTTTGTTAAAAGCATTTTCATGTTGAATGCTTTGCAGTAGATGTAGTTCTCTTTAAATGCAATATGCAGTCTTAAAAAGCTAAAGAGGTCTTGATTGATATTTGGATGTCTAGTAACTTTCAGTACCATTTTTAGAAAATCCTCTAAATACCCTGCATCTATATTGCCAAGTAGCTCCATTTGTGGCGGGACTTCTCTATAGATTACTTTTACTTTTCTCAAGAGTCTCTTTAATTTCTCTTTTTGCACTAAATTCTCTTTATAATAAAACATAAACTCCTCCTTTAGACTATTTAGTCTAGTAACAGTATAGAGAAAATCTGCTTAAAATAAGATTAGACTAATTAGTCTAATTGTAGTAGCTATGGAGGTGCTCTAAGATATAGTAACTATTTTTTAAAAAGTTCTCTGGAGTGCTTAATGTAGGTGAGAGAGAAAGTACACCCCAAGTCGAGTGAATAATAAACTTTGTAAACTCTTTGGTATTAAGAGAGCTATCAAGTAAACCATTGCGTATATCTTTAATAAGAAGATACTCAAAATCTCTTACTAACTGGTTATACTTCTCTACAAAGAGCTTATCGAAATCTTTATCTACAGGGGAGAGTTCTACCATAAGTCTATACATTGGGCATCCATAAGTAATAAGCAATCTGTTTTTAGACATTGCTAAAAAGAGCTTCTCTAAAGCTTTTTGGGCAGTGAGAGTAGTATCTATTTTAAAAAACTCATCCATTTTAGGGTAGAGCCGCTCTTTTACCATTGCCAATAGAAGCTCTTTTTTACTTTTAAAGTGGTGATACATCGAGCCCTTAGGAACACCTGCTCTTTTTAATATTTTATCTACCGAGGTAGAGGCATACCCATTTATATATACCTCTTCAAATGTAATATCGAGTAGTTTTTCGCGTGTATTTTGTTTTTTCATAAAGTAATTATAACTTAACAGCCTTTACGCGAAGTCTTACATAATCTATTACCCATCCATCCATTTGGCTATAGATATGCTCTTTTAAATATTTTTTGCACTCATCTTTGAAAAGCTCGAATTGCTCTTTGCTTAAATGTGCTGTTACGCCATTTGCGAAAATCTCTAACCATTTGCCTACATCTTCCATAGGTGTTTGGCGTGGTATTAGCTCTATATACTCTACCTTAAAGCCGTTATTTTCTAACTTTTTTTTATACTCAGCTGGGCTTGGGAAGTACCAAGGGTTTACAAACTCTCCAAACTCTGGATGTTTTTGAAAGGCTAACTCCATCGCTTTAACTAAATGGTGTGCATTGCCTTCGCCTCCAAATTCGGCTACAAATCTGCCGCCACCCTTTAGAGCTTTAGCAATGTTTACTATAGCCAAATCGCTCTGCTTAACCCAGTGCAACATTGCATTTGAGAAGATGGCATCGAACTCTTTGGTAAAAGGCAAAGCAGTTACACTAGCAACCATTGCTTCTATGCCACTCTCTTTTGCTTTTTGCACCATCTCTTCGCTTAAATCTACTCCTAAGACTTTTGCACCTCTTCGCTCTATCTCTTGTGCTAAAGTGCCATCGCCACAGCCTAAATCTAAAACTCTCTCGCCTACTTTTGGGTCTAATAAATCCACCACTGGTAAAGCTAACTCTGATACAAATGAGGTATGTTTTTTATACTCATCTGGATTCCAACTATTTGTCTCTTGCATAGTTATTTCCTTGTAAAATTATAAATAATAGGGATATTAATATCCATTGTAAATTAAAAGCAGGTCATCCAATCAAGGAATCAAAAAATATATGAAATCGCCTAAATTATAGGCTTAGGAGGAAGTTAGTCAGAAGAAGAGCAGAGAATCTTTGAGTGATTTTTGTAGTATTTGAAAATGTTTTCATCTTGCTCTCCTTGTTTTTTATTGAATTATACTCTTTTAACCTTAACACTTGTGTCGTAAACCATTTCATAATAGTGGTTATTGTTATATTCAAATTCACTCAACACTTTTAAACCTAGCTTACTATGAGCCTTAAAAGAGCGTGGGTTTATTTTGTTTACAAAGGTAATTAATATTGGGTACCTTTTCGCCATATGCTCTCTTGCAAAGTCGAATATTTCAAAAAGTAACACTGTACCACGAAATCGCTTATTTATTGCTATTGGTCCATACTGGTAGCTGTTGTTTTTTGTGATAGCACTGCCTTTAAAACTTTTGCCTTCTAAATTTTGCACCATAAAAGCAAACATTGGCCATTTGCTCCAAAACTCCCAAGATGCACTCATAACATACGCTACTACTTCGTCGCCATCTTTGGCAATAAAGAGACCGCTCTCTTGCTCTATTAGCTCTGTTAGCTCCTCTTTGCTAAATGGGGTTGTAACGAAACCATCTTTTTTATCTTCTGGGTTTATTGTATCTACTTGATACTTTGCGTGCAACTTTAGCGTTGCCTCTATATCGCAAAGTTGGGCTATCTTATACTCTAACATCTATACTCCTTCATTAAAATAATTGTCTCTAAATCCTCTTTTGTGCCTCTTTTTTCTAAATGCTCTATTATCATATTAAAACGCTCTTCGCTTAACTTTTGTCCAAATTTTAACTTTAACTTGGCATTAGTTGGTGTTAGTTTAAAAATATTGGTTGCATTAATTGCCTTTTTATATATTGGGTCGTTTAAATCTTTGTAGCCACCTTCGCTTTGCAGTTTTTCCATTAATGCATTTAGAACATCAATCTTTTCTTGCAAATTTTCTAAAATCTCTATTTTACCATCTACTATTAATGATTTAAA
>JALVWQ010000051.1 GCA_027034975.1 Campylobacteraceae bacterium | reverse complement strand
AGCTCCATCCCGAACCTGGAAGTTAAGCCTCCCATCGCCGATAATACTGCCCCCTACGGGGGTGGGAACGTAGGTCGATGCCATCTTGAGAGTCTTTTCTTTTTTTACTTCTTTTAATTTTTTGTTTTAATTTTTAACTTTGTTTGTTATCTTTATTCTGTATTCTATTTTTGATCAAATTAACTGCGTATTTATATTTAATAGGTATTAGCTCAGATACCCCTAAAAAGTAATTCGGTACAATCTTTTTTATGAAAAAAATATTTTTACTTCCAATTTTTCCTATTGTTGGTTTTGCTGCAACGCTTAAGGTGGCAACATATAATGTTGACAATCTATTTGATTTAACAAAGAATGGAAGCGAGTATGCGGAGTATAAACCAAATACGCATAATTGGAATAGTGTTACTTTTACGAAGAAATTACAACATATAAGTAGAGTAATTTGTGAATTAAATGCTGATGTAATTGCTTTAGAAGAAGTAGAGAATAGGAATGCATTAAGCAAATTACAAGAGCAGCTTGAGAGAGTAGGGTGTAGGTATCCTTTTGCAGCAATTACAGAGAAACGAAGATCTTCTATTCAAGTTGCTATTCTATCTAAAGTGAGGTTGGCAAAAAAGAGGGATATTAAAGTTTCTAACTCTCCTGCTGATAGAAATATTTTAGAGGTTACTTTAAAGAGTAATCCACCTCTTACTCTTTTTGTGAACCATTGGCGTTCAAAAAGGGCTTCTGAGAGTTTTCGGGTTAAATCTGCTAAAGTTTTAATGGAACGAATCGAGAAGTTACCAAAAGGGAGTGAGTATATTATTCTTGGAGACTTTAATAGTGATTATGATGAGTGTACAAACATCTCACAAAAAAATAATGATACAGGAGGTATTTGTGGTATAGATACTATTTTAAAAACTTACTACAATGGAAGAATGATTAAATTTAGAGATTCGCAACTACCTAAAGGAACTATTTATCACTATAATCTATGGAGTGAAGTAGATATGCACAAACGGTGGAGTCATGACTTTTATGGTAAGAAGAGTGCTCTTGATTCTATAATTATTCCTCCATCTCTTGCAGATGATAAGAAGTGGTTTTACAAAAGAGGTTCTTTTGGGGTATTTAAAAAGCGATATCTTTTCAAGAAGAAGAGAAGAGGTAGCTTAAATCGTTGGGAACTGAAACATGGTAAGCATACAGGTTATGGTTATTCAGATCATTTGCCAATTTTTGCTACTTTTACAACTACGCCATATAAAGAGTTAAAGCATGAGAGTGTTTTAGATAAATTTTGGAAACTCTTTATACCTAAGGTTAAAGATAGTAAAAAGGTAAGTATAAAAAAAGAGCTATCACTCCAAGAGCTAGTAAAAGTAAAATACCTTAAATATCCAGCTATTGTAAAAGATGTTTGTGTTATATATAAAAGGGGTGATATAGGTGTTATTAAGTCATCTTTGAACTCAGATGCAATTACTCTCTATCGAAGTGCCGAAGGGCTAGAAGAGGGGAGATGCTATGATTTAAAAGTATATAAGAAGAAACGCTACTATCGCCTCGAAGAGATTACAGATTTAGATATAGTTGCGAAAAAAGGCACTATTAATATTAACAAATATATTCCAAAATTTGATGCTTCTATAATGGAGAATAAGAAGAGTATAGGGCAGATAGTTAGTGATATTAGAGGTGTTTATAAAGATAGGTATATAGAGGTTGATGGAAAGAGATATAGACTCTTTGTTAAGAAAAAACAAAAAGGTCTTTTAAAAAATGGGAGTCTTTTACAGATAAAAAAAGCTCAAATAGGGTATTATAAGGGTGAGAAAGAGTTGATTGTATATTCTCTAAAAGATATAAATAAGGAAAATTGATGGAGTATTATAGTTGGATATTGGCGTTTCATGTGATGAGTTTTATTAGCTGGATGGCGATGCTTTTTTATCAGCCGAGACTCTATGTCTATCATAGTGAGAATGCAGACAATAAGGGATTTATAGAGGTTGTGCAGATTCAAGAGTATAAATTGATTAAATATATTGGTACTCCCGCAATGTGGGCAACTATTATAAGTGGAAGTGTAATGCTCTATTTAAATAGTGGGCTTTTCCATAGTGGAGGATGGTTGCATGCAAAGATTCTTTTTGTGATTTTTCTAATTGCATACCACTTCTCCCTTGAGATACACCGTAAAAAGTTATTAAAGAATCCACACTATAAGCCCGGAAAATTTTATCGATTCTATAATGAGGTGCCGACACTTCTGATGATTGGTATTGTTATCTTTGTTGTAGTGAAGCCATTTTAGTATATTACTCTATGAAGATAGAGCCCTTGAGGCTTTGCTAATGTCGTAAAGTGTTTTCTTTTGTAATCGATCTGCTCTTGTAGCTCTCGGAGAGTAATCTTGCTATTAGCTACTTTGAGTGCCCCTTCTATCATCATTCTCACTTGGCTTCGTAGGTAACCATTTGCATAGAGGTAGATAATATAGTAGTTTTTTATCTCTTTTACTTTTATGGCTTTTACTGTTCGTATATTTGTTGTGGTTACAGAGCCCTCTTTTTTGAAATAAGAGAAGTCGTGTGTGCCTATATATAGATGAAGAGCTTGCTCCATTTTTCTTTTATTAGCTATTGTGTAATAACTTACAAACTCTCTCTCAAACACTGTTGGGGGTGTGCGTTTAATTATGTAGCGATAGATACGCGTCTTTGCACTATATTGAGCGTGAAAATTTCTATCTACCTCTTTGATGTGCTTAAATACTATTGCATCAAGTTTTGCATTTAGATGCTCTTTGAGTTGTTGCAGAGGTTTTTGTTGCCAAAAAATAGGTATGTCGAAGTGGATAACTTGCCCAGTAGCGTGTACCCCTCTATCGGTTCTTCCACTGCCATAGACTCTGCTTTGGATACCAATAGAGCTAAGTGCTCGTTCAAGCTGCTCGACTACAGTATTGCTAATACTCTTTTGGCGTTGGAAGCCGTGGAACTTTACTCCATTATAAGCAATTGTGGCTTTAAGACGCATTTAATACCTTTTGGCAACTCTTAATTTATAGAGTGTAAATGAGAGTACTATCCAAAGAATCACTACTGCAATTGCAACATAAGGAGATTCCTGTTTTCTTGCAATTATGGATGGTACATAGATTACAATGACACTTAAAAGTGTGTAGAGCGAGGCAAAGTTTTTTTGATAACGAGGATTATAGATACCCATCGAGAAGTAGAAGACATAGAGTAAAAGTGGCGTTAGCGATAGGAGTATATAGTAATAGAACTTCTTTTTATGTTTTAGCCAATACTCTTTGAAAGAGTCTACTTTGCTTGAGTAGAGTTTTGCTCTATTAAATAGTTTCATATTTTGGTAGTCTATTATTTTAAAATCACTATTTTGTGTTTGGTAGATAGAGCCACTGTTTAAATTGAGATAACCAGGTCTATTTGGGATATTGATGACACTACCATTATCTGCTATAAGTATCTGGAAATTGTTTCTCTCTTTAGGGGTAAACATTGTAATATTTTTAAAGTTTCCTTTGCTATTTTTTTCTATATAGATATGGTGGTCTCCGAAATCTTGGCTTAATCTATTTGGAAGTATTTTTAAGTTGGATTCATAGAGTTTTTTGTTTTTAAAGTTTTTCATTGTTTGGTTGGAGTATGGGATCACAAAAACTGCAATAAGTAGTAACAAAATGGTAAAGAGGAAAGAGAGTGGAAAGAGTGATTTTATAATCTTTTTGGGTGTTATACCTAATGAGAAGAGGGCAATCATCTCGTTATTTTCTGAAAGTTTAGAGAATACATTTATGATAGCTGCTAAAAATGTAAGTGGCAAGGTAATAAAGATAATATCTGGAATCACATAGCTATAGAATGTAAAAAAGTCTTGTGCATCGAGACTCATACGAGATGAGAGTCTTGAGATATTTAATAGATATGTTAATGAGATAATTATATAAAATGGAATAAAAAGTGTTAAAAAACTCTTCGAAAATAGCTGAAGAATATACCGTTTTGTTTTAACCATAAAGAATTACCTCTAAAAGCTGGAGTAGTGCATCTTTATTTATATATGTAATAAGTGTTGCAAGGGCTAAAAATGGAACAAAAGGGACCATTGTATCTTTCGCTAAGAGAGATGGAACTATTGCTAAGATAGCTGAGAGGAACATTGCTATAAAGAATGCTGGAAAACCTAAAAGTGCTGCCATGGTTGCTGCTACTATAATATCGGCTTCTCCTAATGAATCTTTTTTAGCTAACTTTGAAACGATAAAACCTAGAAGCCAAAAGCCAAAAGCTGCAATAGCTGCATCGATAAGATGATTGAAAAAATCTTTTTGTATGAGGGCAAAGATGAGTGCTGCAAAGTTAAGACTATCTGGAACAGCGAAGTATTTTAGATCGATCATGCTGAGAGCCAAAAGCATACTAAAGCTGAGTGCTACAAATGGTAGATACCAGACGAGTCCAATTTTTAGATATATTATGAGCCATATAATTGCATTGAATAACTCAACCAAAGGGTATCGAAGTGGAATCGGCTCTTTGCAAAAGGCACATTTACCACCTAAAAATAGCCAAGAAAAGAGAGGGATATTATGGTACCACTTAAGCTCATTATTGCATTTTGGGCATGCAGAAGGGGGTATGGCAATATTTATACCTTCTGGGATACGGTAGATTAAAACATTTAAAAAAGAACCAAATGATATACCAAAAAGAAATACAAATATGCTGATTAAATTAAATTGCTCCAAATCGTCTCTCTCTCTTTTTATAGTTTTCTATTATTGATTCTAGCTCAGTTCTTGTAAAGTCTGGCCAGAGTGTTTTAGTAAATGCAAATTCACTGTAGGCTATTTGCCAAAGGAGAAAGCTTGATACTCGCTCCTCTCCACTGGTGCGAATGAGTAGGTCTAAGTCACTATAAGGAGTATCTAGGGCACTTCCAAGACTCTCTATAGTTATCTCTCTATTCTCTTGAAGGAGTTTGTTTACACTACGCACTATCTCATCTCGTGCACCATAGTTGAGTGCTAAGATTTGTACTAAATTACTATTGTTTTTAGTGAGCTCTTTTGTCTGCTCGATTGTTTTTCGTAGCTTGTTAGAGAATGGTTCTAAATCGCCTATTGTTTCGAAACGGACACCATTTTTCATATAATTTTCTAACTCTTTATTTAGGTATCGGCTAATAAGACGCATAAGAAAATCGACCTCTAATTTTGGGCGTCTCCAATTTTCTGTACTAAAAGCATAGAGCGTGAGTGTTTCGATTTCATTATGTTGTGAGCAAAATGCTGTAATATCTCTTACAACTTCGGCACCTACCTCATGTCCTCGATTCCGTTTGAATCCATGCTTTTGTGCCCAACGGCCATTACCGTCCATAATGATACCAAGGTGTTTTAAACTATTACTCATCTCTATCCAATTCTTTTACTGTATGTAGTATATCAAAAGAGAGGTCAATTTTTGGTTTTAGTGGGAGCTCATAGTTGCTATTTTTTGTTAAACATGTAACTTTATTGTAGTCACTTCCAAAATTGTTTGTCTCTCCTAGAATATTTAGACAGATAGCATCTAAATCTTTCTCTTGGAGTGCTCTCTTTGCATTTTCAAGAGCAGTTGATGGATCTTTTTCTGCTTTAAAGCCGATAGTAACTAAGCCATCCTTATTAATATTTTTTAATATATCTTGAGTTTGAGTAAGCTCTAATTGCCACTCATCACCAAGCATAGCTTTTTTTAGTTTTCCATCTTGTGGGTATTTTGGGGTATAGTCTGCTACTGCTGCAGCCATAAAGAGATAGGGCTTTTTTTGAATAAGATGCATACTCTCGCTACTATTCATACTTGCTTTGCTCATTTTCCCTTTTTTTGCAACTCGGATTGCATCTATTGTGTATTCGAGCATCTCTTTTGCATCTTCGACCTCGATTGTGTAGATATCTTTTGGAATATCACTACTCTTTTTTGTTGTAATTAAACAGACATCTGCCCCTTTTAGGTAGAGGGCAGTTGCTAAGGCGTTTGCCATCTTTCCGCTTGAGTGGTTACCGATGAAACGAACACTATCGATTGCTTCTCGTGTGCCACCGCCTGTAACGACAACGCGTCTGTCGCTCCAGAAAGGATCTTTTAGAATCGTTTTAACGGTTGCGTAATAGATATCTTGTGGTTCTGCTAATGCACCATTCCCTTCGTCACCACATGCAAGAAGTTTTGTTGTTGGTGAGACAATCTCACTATCGTTGACTGCTAACATCTTTAGAGAGCCTGTAGTATAGTGGTTCTCTAGCATTTTACTATTGGCTGCTGGTGCAATTACTAAGCTTTTATCAAATGCTAAGGCACACTGTAGCAAAAGAGAGTCCGCAATACCTTTTGCTAGCTTATTGATTGTATTAGCAGTTGCTGGAGCAATGACAAAGGCATCGCTTTTTTGAGCATAGTCGATGTGGTTGCACTCGCTGCTCCAATCTTCGCTCTCTTGTGTTAAAACTCTGTTTCTTGTTAGAGCTTCGAAAGTAAGAGGGGAGAGAAACTTTGTTGCTGCCTTACTCATGACAACATAGGTTCTCGCACCGCTTTTTACAAAAAGGCGTACTAGTTCGCACGCTTTATAGGCAGCAATTGAGCCTGTTATGCCAACTAAAACTCTTTTGCCTTTTAAATCTATTAAATCCATTTTTAACCTTAAGTACTATTTTTTAAAAAATTTATGGAAGAATGAGTTTACTATCTTTTGCTTAACTCTCGATATTGCTAATGCACCGCTTGGAACATTCTCTGTTACAGTTGTACCTGCTGCTATCATTGTATTATCTTCTATTGTTACTGGGGCAACAAGTTGTGAGTCGCTTCCAATAAATACATTCTTTCCAATCTTTGTTTGGTATTTTGCTTTTCCATCGTAGTTGCAAGTAATAACCCCTGCACCGATATTTGTACCACTCTCTATTGTGCTATCGCCTAAGTAGCTTAGGTGTCCAGCTTTTACATCGTTAAGTGTCGATTTTTTGACCTCAACAAAGTTGCCTATATGGGAATCTCTTATCGTAGATTTTGGACGAATATGTGCCATTGGGCCAATAGAGCTATTGCTGATTTTTGACTCTTCGATAACGCTATAGGCTTTTATATGTGAGTTCTCAATTTCGCATGGCCCTTCGATTGTTACACCATTTTCGAGTACCGTTTCGCCAATAAATGAAGCACGGCAATCGATATAGATAGATTGTGGGTTACGCATAATAACACCCTCTAGCATCAATCTATTTTTAATTCTCTCTTGCATGATTGCTTCGGCATTTGCTAAGTCTACCTTTGAATTTACACCCATATAATCTTTTGCATTTACAACTATTGGCTCAATTGTCAAATTGCTCTCTTTTGCCATTTTAATAATATCGGTGAGGTAGTACTCTTTTTGTGCATTGTTATTATCAATTTGTGGTATGAATCTATTGAGAAGTTCTGTATCGAGTGCATAGACTCCAGCATTGACGCTTTGGATAGCGAGTTGCTCTTGTGTACAGTCCTTTTGCTCTACAATCTCCTCTACGCTTCCATCTTTAATTATAACTCGCCCATAACCATTAGGATCTTCTAGGTTAAGTATAGTCATAGCAATTGGTGCAGTAGAGTTGGCTAGTTGTTCTAGAGACTCTTGGGTAATCAGTGGCATATCGCCATTAAGGATAAGTGCTCGTTTGCTAGAGAGTTTTAAACCTTTTAGGGCTCCACCAGTGCCAGGGAAGTTTTGAGTATCTTGTTTATGGATTTTAATATTTTTATAACTCTTCTCTATTTCACCTTTTACATGGTCAAATTGGTGGCTTAATACTACTGTGATATCGTCGCTTAATTTTGAAGCTTCATCGATAATATGAAAAAGCATAGGTTTACCAGAGATTGTATGGAGTACTTTTGGTTTTTGTGATTTCATTCGTGTACCCTTACCAGCGGCCAAAATAACAACCGAGAGAGACATTTAAATTCCTTTGGTAAAATTTTATGATAGAATTATATCTAAAAGTAAGGTAAATTAGGTGAAATGTTCACATTTTGGGGAGTGTGGTTCTTGTGATTACTACCAACTTCCATATTCAGATGCATTAAGAGAGAAAAAAGAGTCTGTTTCTCAACTTTTAGAGCCATTTTTTAGTGGTGATATTGAAGTGTTTGATTCTCCACAAAGTGCACACCGTGCACGAGCAGAGTTTAAAATTTGGCATAGAGGCAACGAGTGCCACTACGCTATGACAAATATTACTAAAGATGGGGTAGAGCTTTTGAGTGAGTGCCCAAAGGTAATAGAGTCTATTGCCAATGTGCAGTATAGGCTTTTAGAGTTAATTAATCAAGATGAGTTGCTAAAAAACAAACTTTTCTCTATAGAGTTTTTAGGTAGCAAAAGTGGCGAGTTGCTTGTTACTCTTATCTACCATAAACAGTTAAATGATGAGTGGAAAGAGAGGGCAAAAGAGCTAGAGGAGTTGCTACAAATCCATATTATTGGGCGTGCGAGAAAGCAGAAGATTGTACTCTCGCAAAAGTATATTACAGAGCTTTTGGAGATTAATAATCAAAAGTTTAGCTACAGATATTATGAGGGTGGCTTTACCCAGCCTAATCCATTTGTAAACGAAAAGATGATTGAGTGGGCTCTAGCGAAAGCAAAAGGGAGTGGTGGTGACTTTTTAGAGCTCTATTGTGGTTTAGGAAACTTTACTCTTCCATTAAGCCAAGAGTTTGAAAAGGTTTTAGCAACTGAGATTAGTAAAAACTCTATAAAAGCAGCAAAAGAGAATTGCGAGCTTAACAATATTGATAATATAGAGTTTATTCGCCTAAATGCCAGCGAGACGGCACAAGCTTTAAAGGGTGAGCGAGAGTTTCGTAGGTTAGCAGGTATCGATTTAAAGCAGTATAACTTTAGTACCGTATTGGTTGATCCGCCAAGAGCTGGATTAGATGATGATAGTAGATCTCTTGTAGAAAATTTCGAGAAGATAATCTATATCTCTTGCAATCCCAAAACACTTGCGAGAGATTTAGAGACTCTAAGCAAAACACATAAGGTGGTGGATGCAGCTATTTTTGACCAATTCCCATATACTAAGCATATAGAGAGTGGGGTATATCTTGAGCGAATTTAAGTATATTTGGCCCTTACAGCATAGCAACGATTTTCTCTTTACCTCTACCCCTAGAGAGTTTAGTGTCGAAGAGGTGCCGCTTTATCAATTTAGTGGCGATGGAGAGCATATTGTCTTAAAGGTGCGTAAGAAAGAGCTTACCACATGGCAGATGCTCGATATCTTTAGTAACTACTTAGGGGTATCTAAAAGAGAGATAGGGTATGCAGGCTTAAAAGATAAGCATGCAGTGACAATACAGTATATCTCTATGCCAAGAAAATATGAGGCTCAGCTAAAAGATTTTAGCCATCCAAATATAAAGATTCTTGAAAAGTATCTACATAATAGTAAAATTAGAGTAGGGCACCTAAAGGGGAATAAGTTTTGGATTCGACTTAAAAGAGTCCAAGGTGCTCAAAAAAAGATGATAGAGTCTGTATTGGCTTGGATAGAGCAGTATGGAATGCCAAACTACTTTGGTGTGCAGAGGTTTGGAAATAGTGGGAATAACTATCTTGAAGGTAAAGCAGTAGTAGAGGGAAAACTAAAGATTCGAGATAGGAAGAAGCGAGAGTTTCTTGTTTCTGCATACCAGAGTTACCTCTTTAATGGTTGGTTGGCAAAACGAATAGAGCTTTCGACCCTTTTAGAGAGTTTTAAAGCCAATGAGGTAGAGAAGATTCTAAAGCTTCCAAAAGGGAGCCTTGAAGTTAGCAGTAAGCAGCAGCACTTTTTTAAACTCTTAGCAGGCGACTTATATATGCACTACCCATTTGGGAGAATATTCTACGAAGAGTTAGAGCTTGCTGCTAAGAGATTTTTAGAGAGAGATATTGTCCCAACAGGGCTAATTGCTGGTAAGCGAGTAAAACGAGCAGAGCAAGATGCCTATGTGATTGAAAAAGATTACGATACAATTATAAGTGCAATAGGGAGTAGACGCTATGCATGGATATTTCCTGAAATTTATGAGAAGCGGTATATTCCAGAGAGTGCTTGGTATGAATTAAGTTTCTACTTGCCAAAAGGCTCATATGCAACAGTATTGATCGACTTTTTAAAGGGAAAAGCAGTTGAGTGAAGATTTAGATGAGTTGATTATTTGTAGTCACTGCCATAAAGTACATAAGCGGATACAGTTGCCATCAAAAAAAGTTGCAAGGTGCAGTAACTGCGGTACAGTACTCTATGCAAATGTAACTGATACAATGTATAAAGCGATCTCTTTTGCAACAACAGCTTTAATTCTCTTTATAGTTGTTAATCTTTTCCCAATTTTAGAAGTATCGATAGCTGGTGTGAGTTCTGTACTTACGATACCTCAGATGCTTAAACTACTTTTTGAAAATGGTTTTTTTGTTATTGGATCGATTCTTTTAGTGGTATTAGTAGTTGCACCTTTAACGGTGTTAATCTCTTTTATACTGTTAGGTATTCTTAGTAACTTAAGAGTCTATAAGCGGTTTGCTAGAAAGATTATTCTCTTTTTAATTATTAGTCGTTCGTGGGCGATGGTAGACATTTTTGGGGTAAGTATACTCGTTGCGTTAGTTAAACTCTTTGGATATGCACAGATTCACTTCGGTGTTGCCTTTTATGCACTGAGTCTCTTTGTTGCTGTAGATCTCTTCTTTTTGAAGACAATTCGACCAACAGAGCTTTGGATCTATTTTAATAGGAAGTTTACAGATGAAAAGTGATAAGTATATCCGCTGCCCATACTGTGAGAGTGTGAATTTTAATGAAGGGGAGGTGGTCTATTGTCGTAACTGTAAAAATAGAATTAGTGGAAAAAAAGAGATCAATTTACAAAATGCTTGGGCACTTCTTATTGCTGCAATGATATTTTATGTGATTGCAAATATAAACCCTATATTGGTAGTAGTTAAATTTGGAGTAATTACAGAAAATACTATTTTTGGTGGTGTTGTAGCTCTTTGGGAGGAGGGGAATTACCCAATTGCCATAATTATCTTTCTTGCATCTATCTTTGTACCGCTACTAAAGTTTATTTTGATACTATATATTTTACTAAACTACAAAAAACCAAGACAAGGGAGTAGAAAGGTAGATCAGATGAAGCTTTACCATATTACAGAAATTATTGGACCTTGGTCTATGGTAGATATTTTTGTAGTCGCAATTTTAAGTGGTGTAATTCATATGAATAATATAAAGATTATAGCTGGCGTTGGAGCAACAGCTTTTGTTTTGATGGTTTTGCTTACGATGCTTTCGGCAATGTCTATAGATGTACGATTAATAAAAGAGAGTAAAGATGCAGATTGAAGAACCAGTAGTAGATAACCAGAGAAGTCGTTTTAACTTTTTAACCTCTATTTGGATTGTTCCTTTTATTGCTGCAGTTATTGCATTGTGGTTAGTCTATGAGCACTATAGTAAATTGGGTCCTGAGGTAAAGATTTATTTTAAAAATAGTGGTGGTTTGGTTGCAGGACAGAGTGTTGTAAAGTTTCGAGATGTTCCTGTTGGAAAGGTGTCTCGAATAGAGATAGATAATAAGACTGATGGTGTAATTGTCTATGCACGAGTTAATAAAGATGCGGAAGCATTTTTGAATGAGTCAACAAAGTTTTGGGTTGTAAAACCTGAAGTGGATTACTCGGGCGTAAGAGGTTTGGATACACTTTTGAGTGGTTCTTATATCTATATGTATGCGAAGAGAGGCAAAGAGAAAAAGCGAGAGTTTGTAGGCTTAGATAATCCTTTTATAGATATGAATAGTGGTTACTATTATGTAGTGAAAGCTAGCTTCCCTGTGCAAGTAAAAGTGGGGACCCCGCTCTACTTTAAAGGGGTTAAGGTAGGGGAGATTAATAATTTAGAGCTCGATATTAAGAGTAAAGACTTAATAATCGTTCTACGCGTCTATAAAGAGTATGGAGATTTAATTAATAGCTCAAGTAAGTTTTGGATTCAGAGTTTGATGGATCTTAAACTTAACGATAATAGATTAGAGGTAAATATTGCTCCACTTCCAATTTTGCTATTAGGTGCAATAGCATTCGACACAGACTTTGATAAAAATTACACAAAGGATTTTAGTAAAATCTATAAACTCTACAGGAGTGCGACTGATGCAAAAGAGAAGAAGGTCGGTTTTGCTAAACCGGAATTTCGCGACTTTGTCTTTAATTTTAGAGGGGATGTATCTTCGTTAGAGAGTGATAGTGCTATTAAGTATAAAGGCTTCAAGATTGGACAGTTAGAGAGCTTAAAGATATTCTATAATGCTAAGTTACAAAACTTCGAAGCAGAGTGTCGAGGTAAAATTGATCTCTCAAACTTTAGTAGCAATAAGAATGATGGTTTCAAAAACTTTAAGAGCTTAGTAGAAAATGGTATAGTAGCAACACTCCAAAAGCCAAACTTTTTAATAAATAAATCGATTATTGAGTTAAAAGAGACAAACAGTAGTAATGAACTTAAATTTAATAAAAAGTTACGAGCATATATCTTACCAACTGAGGAGTATGTAAACACCAATCTACTCTTAACACTTAAAGATATTTCGAAGAAGATAGGGGCTATTGAGTTTGATAAGGTTGTTTCGAATGTAAATAGTCTGCTTGAGGAGACTAAAACACCGATTAAGAAGCTAGATGCACTTTTAGCAAATGCAAATAAGACTGTTAAGAGCTTAGAGAGAGTGATTTCAAAAAGAGAGTTCCAAAATATTGGAAAGAGTGTCGATAGGAGTTTGAAAGATTTCGACCAGAGCTTAAAGCAACTCAATAGTCTCTTACGCAGTTATGGAGAAAACTCTCTCTTTAAAGAGAAGTTAGAGGGGCTTTTAAAAGAGATTCATGATCTTACAAGTACTACAAATGAGTTGCTCTATAAACTCAATAAAAAACCAAACTCACTTATTTTTGGAGACTAGTATGAAACTGTTTTATCTTCTATTAACGCTCTTTATCTTTGCTGGTTGTAGTAGTAGAGGGGTAGAGTATGTTATGCCAGCACCTCATGTGGTTTCTATTGGGCATTTTAACTCAATACTTGGGGTTGCTGAGGTAAAGGTACCTTCCTATTTAAATAGTGATAAAATTTTGGTGCAAAAAGGGAGTAGACTCTATAAAATAGATGCAAATTTTGCGTCGACTCCTAGTAAAATGCTGACACAAAATGCAATAGTTGCTCTCAAAAGAAGTTTGAATACTCCTGATGTTTTTCTCTATCCATGGGAGTTCAAAACTGCAAAAGGGTTGGTAGTTATTATTAATCTTGATGACTTTGTCTATAGAGATGGTAAAGCAGTTGTTGCAGGAAGTTACTACATTAAACGAGCACAGGGGGGTATTGTGGCTGAGCAAAACTTTAGATATAGTCAAGCTTGCAATGAGAAGAGTCAAGAGATAGTAGAGACACTCTCGATTTTATTTAATAGAGTTCTCGAAGATATTGCTAGAAAAATAGCAAGAAGATAAGAATATTTTAGTAAAATTCGAAAAATATTACAAAAAGGTCAATTATGGGCGATTATATGATTTTTTCTGGAACGGCAAATCCAAAGCTTGCAGAGGAGATTTCAGACTATCTAGAGGTGCCACTCTCAAAAGCGACAATAAATCGATTCTCTGATGGTGAGATCAATATACAAATTGCAGAGTCTGTGCGTGGGAAAGATGTCTATATTATCCAGCCAACATCAGCACCGGCAAATGCAAATTTAATGGAGCTTCTCATTATGGTTGATGCTCTTAAACGCTCCTCCGCACGATCTATAACGGCTGTAATTCCTTACTATGGATATGCACGACAAGATAGAAAAGCTGCACCAAGAGTGCCAATCTCTGCAAAACTCGTTGCAGATATGATAGAGGTTGCTGGTGTCACAAGAGTTGTAACAATCGATCTACATGCTTCGCAAATTCAAGGATTTTTCAATATTCCTGTTGATAACCTCTATGGTGCGGCTCTCTTTATTGAACATATTCGCAATAAAGATCTCAAAAACCCTATTATTGCCTCTCCAGATATTGGTGGTGTTGCAAGAGCGAGATACTTTGCACAGCGTTTAGGACTCGATATGGTTATTGTAGATAAACGTCGCCAAAAGGCTAACGAGGCTGAAGTAATGAACATTATTGGAAATGTTGAGGGGAAAGATGTAATCTTAATTGATGATATGATAGATACAGCTGGTACAATGGTTAAGGGTGCAAGGGCTTTAAAAGAGAATGGAGCCACATCTGTAATGGCTTGCTGTACCCACCCTGTACTTTCTGGCCCTGCGTATGAGCGAATTAATAGCGGTGCTATTGATGAGTTATTGGTTTCTAATACGATTCCACTTAAAGAGCCATCTCCAAAAATTAAGGTTCTGAGCACGGCAAATCTTTTAGGCGAAGTTATTCGAAGAATCAACAATAACGAGAGTGTGAATTCACTCTTTAATCTTTAATTAGGGATAGCGATGTCAAAAAAGGTTCCACAGAGTAATATACGAAACTTCTCTATTATTGCACATATCGACCATGGGAAGTCTACACTAGCAGACCGTATTATACAAGAGTGCGGAGCGGTGAGTGATCGTAAGATGAGTGCCCAGGTTATGGATACGATGGATATAGAGAAAGAGCGTGGAATTACAATTAAAGCCCAGAGTGTACGGTTAAACTATGAAAAAGATGGGCAAGAGTATATCTTAAACCTCATTGACACTCCAGGGCATGTCGATTTTAGTTACGAAGTAAGCCGTTCCCTTGCATCGAGTGAAGGGGCACTCTTGATTGTCGATGCTGCTCAAGGGGTAGAGGCACAAACAATTGCAAATGTCTATATTGCACTCGAAAATGACCTTGAACTTCTGCCGGTTGTAAATAAGATAGATCTCCCTAGTGCTGATCCAGATAGAGTTTTAGCCGAAGTAGAAGAGGCGATCGGTTTAGATTGTACAGAGCACAATTTAATCTCTGCAAAGACAGGGCAGGGGGTAAAAGAGTTAATCGATGCCATTGTCGATAGAATTCCAGCTCCAACAGGCGATGAAGATGCTCCAACAAAAGCAATTATCTATGATAGCTGGTTCGATAACTATTTAGGTGCTTTAGCACTTGTGCGTGTTTTTGATGGCTCTATCCAAAAGGGGCAGATGGTTAAGATTATGGGGACAAATGAAGAGCATCAAGTGCTTGATTTGATGTATCCAAATCCAATTGCACCAATGAAGACAAATGAAATCAATACAGGCGAAATTGGCATTGTAGTTATGGGACTAAAGACTGTAGAGGGGCTTAAGGTTGGAGATACTATTACAGATGCTAAAAATCCAACCGCCAAGCCAATTCCTGGCTTTGAGCCTGCAAAACCGTTTGTATTTGCGGGGCTCTACCCAATAGAGACAGATAAGTTTGAAGATTTAAGGGATGCTTTAAATAAGCTAAAACTTAATGACTCCGCTCTCGCTTTTGAACCGGAGAGCTCACTTGCTTTAGGAAGTGGATTTAGAGTAGGGTTCTTAGGAATGCTCCATATGGAGGTTGTGAAAGAGCGGCTAGAGAGAGAGTTTAATTTAGATCTTATTGCAACTGCACCTACCGTTGTCTATGAAGTATTAAAGACAGATGGAGAGAAGGTTGTAGTGCAAAATCCAAGTGAACTGCCTGAACCTTCGAAGATAGATACAATTTTTGAGCCTTATGTAAAAGCGACAATTTTGACGCCAAAAGAGTTTGTTGGGAATCTCATAAAGCTTCTAAATGACCGCCGCGGTATCCAGGTGAAGATGGATTACCTTAACGAGAATAGGGTGCTTTTAGAGTACGATATTCCAATGAATGAGATTGTAATGGACTTTTACGATAAGCTCAAGTCGATGACAAAAGGGTATGCTAGTTTCGATTATGAACCAATCGGCTACAGACCAGGCGATCTTGTAAAGCTTGATATCCGTGTTGCAGGAGAGGTTGTAGATGCTCTTAGTATTATAGTTCCTCAAGATAAGGCTCGAACGAGAGGTTTGGCCTTTGTAAACCAGTTAAAAGAGCTTATTCCTAGACAACTTTTTGAAGTTGCTATACAAGCAAGTATCGGGAATAATATTATTGCAAGAACAAATGTAAAATCGATGGGTAAAAATGTTACTGCAAAGTGTTACGGTGGAGATATTACGCGTAAAAGAAAGCTCTTAGAGAAGCAAAAAGCCGGTAAAAAGAGAATGAAATCTATCGGAAAAGTACAGGTACCGCAAGAGGCATTTATGGCGGTGCTTAAAATTGATAATTAAGGATTGAAATGGATTTTATAAAAGAGAGTATGTTTCATATCCACCTTATTATGGCAATCTCTTGGATTGGCGGCTCCGTTTTTATGTTTGTCTTAGGAGTATCACTTCGGGATAAAAAAGCCCAGCAGGATGTTTACCCGCATATTGGGCCTATTTTTGGCTGGTTTGAAGTAGTAGCACTTGTAGCTTTGCTTATTAGCGGTTTCTATTTAGGGGGATATTATAAACTTTTTCCTCTTTTAATACATCCAAACGGTACGATTATTTCTGATACTATTAGAATAAAAGCTTTATTGGTTTTGATTTTAACGGTTGCAACTATTATTCATTTTATAATTGCATATAAGACAAACGGTATGGAGCGTACAAAACTCCAAAATCTTCTCTCAAGAGGATCTTCGATGTTGATATTCTTTTTGAATCTTTTTGTAATGCATTATGCAATTATCTTGCGGGATATACTCTAATTATGGCTCTGCCTAAAAATCTTTTGACTATTTATGGGAGAAATGCAGTATACGAAGCACTGCAAGATCATACATTAAAGATTTTTGCATTGCATCTTGCGAAAAGCAATAAACCCTCTCCAAAACTCGATAAAATTATAAAAAGTGCAAAAAAAAGAGATATTGAAATTAAATATCATGAGAGAGAAAAGTTAAGTTATATTTCTAAAAACAGGAAACAGGATCAGGGTGTTGCTTTAGATATTATTTTGGATAATTTTTGTAAAAGCGAAGAGTTTCTTCATTTAGAGAAATTTAGAATTTTAGCGCTTGAGAGAATTGAAAATCCTCAAAACCTTGGAATGATTATCCGCTCAGCTGCTGCTGGAAATATAGATGCAATTATTATACAAAAGAGAGGCACTGCTTCTCTTGTTTCTCCTTTGACAATAAAAGCCAGTGTTGGAACACTTTTTAAAATACCAATTATCTATACAGATTCTCTTGAGAAGACGCTTCAAAAATTTGAAAGAGCAGCGTGTGATATTATAAGTTTATCACTCAATGCAAAAGAGAGCCTCTTTGATGCTAAGCTTTCAGAGAAAGTAATCTTTTTATTAGGAAATGAAACAGAAGGCGTAAGTGAAAAAATGGCAAAGTTTGCTACAAAAGAGCTTATAATACCGATGCGAAGAGGGGTGGAGTCGCTTAATGTAGCAGTAACAGCAGGTATTATTAGTTTTATGTAGCACAATTGACCAATTACTTTACAAAAAATGACAAATTAAATCTTTTTTAAAAAATATTTAATTACTCTTTAGTTATAATTCCGAACTAATTAGTCTTAAGACATAATAAAAAGGTGTTAGAATGTACGCAATTATTAAAGCAAGTGGGCAACAGTTCAAAGTTCAAGAGGGTGATATTATCTGTTTTGACAAAATGAACTTAGAGCCAAAAGCAGAGGTAGAGTTTAAAGAAGTTTTAGCTATCAACGATGGTGAGCTTAAAGTAGGTACGCCATTAGTAGATGGTGCAGTTGTTAAAGGTGAAGTGATTAACGAAGGTAGAGATAAAAAAGTTATCACTTTCAAAAAGAGAAGAAGAAAAGACTCTAAAGTAAAAAGAGGTTTTAGAAGAGACTTCACTAGAGTTAGAATTACAAGCATTGCGTAAGCAGGCTTTATTTAGATAAAGGAGCGTTAGATATGGCACACAAGAAAGGACAAGGATCTACTCAGAACAACCGTGACTCTGCGGGAAGAAGACTAGGTGTTAAAAAGTTTGGTGGTGAAAAGGTAATTCCTGGAAATATTATTCTTCGCCAAAGAGGTACAAAAGTTGTACCTGGTAGCGGCGTAGGTATGGGGAAAGACCATACTCTATTTGCACTTATCGAAGGAACTGTAGAGTTCGATAATATAACAAGAAGCAAAAAGAGAGTTTCTGTAGTACCTGCATAACTTTCTTTTTATTGCTCCGAGTCTCTCTCGGAGAATCATTATTTACAATTTCACTTTTATCATTTTAACCCAAAATTTACATTAGAGATTAACAACCTTTAGCAAATCATTTAGTCTAGGCCATTTACAAAAATCCATCAATTAACCTACGGGTTAACCTCGTGACCGAAGGGAACCCACACTTGCACAGTTTTTTGCAAACACCCTAAAACAAAGCATTTGCCAAATCTTTGCTAATTCTACTGCAAAATTTGGGTTAAAGAAGCAAGGATACAAGGGCGTTTAATTGCCCTTCTGTGTATGGAGTAGTTTAATATTCAAAATCTTGTGTATCTCTATTTCGTTCACTCTCTAAAATTGCATCTACGATGTTTACTTCATCCTCTTGTTGCATAGATTGTTGGAGTTTGAGTTGTTGAATTTGGTACTCTGCTCTTTTTCGGCTGTTAATCTCATCTTGGATTGTACCTTCGTTTGGGAGTTGTTGTTTGCATCTGCTCATACCTAGCTGCCAACCCTCTTGGTAAAGATTGTTTTGTGAGCGGCTATAATCTTTAGTAAAAGTGCCTTCTCTTGTTCTGCAACCATCTCGTACGCCCTGTTCGAATGCTCTCCCTTTGCTTGGTCCAAAGTTGATATTTTTATAGCAGTACATTCCTGGTTGACAAGCTCTTGATAATCCGCTACTCCTTCGTGCACAGCCATCTATTAAAGCAATCATAACAAGTGATATGAGGGTATAATTAACAATTTTTTTCATATTTTACCTACTCTTTAGATTTTAGAAACTACATTTTACCATATCGTGATAAAATATCACTAAAAAAGTGATAGCATGTATTATAAGAAAATCTTTTTATCTACTATTTTATTAATAACGCTTAATGCAACGCCACTAGATATGCTTAATGCTATTCGAGCGAAAAGTGGAGCTTCGCATCTTAAATATAACTCTCAATTAGCAGTTGCAGCGAAGAAGCATGCACTCTATGTTGCAAAGACCCAAAATTTAGGACATTATGAGCAGGATTACTCGCCATACTTTTATGGACATGCACCATGGGATAGGGTAGTCAAAGCTGGTTTTGGTACAGCTATGGTTGTTGAGAATATCTCTTTTTATGAGCCTAACTTTAAAGCATCTATTCAAAAAATCATGGGTACAGTTTACCATCGGCTCGCTTTTTTATTTTTACAGGCAGACTCTATAGGATATGCTTCGGCTGGAAAGATATATGTTTATGAGATGTCTAATAGTAAAGTTGCTTCGTTATGTAAAAAACACTTTAAAAATGCTGCAATGATAATCGATCGTGTCTGTCCAAATAGAAGTGACATTATTCCAGCAACTCTTTTTAATAAAGCAATGTACAAACTTGAGAGAAGAGCAAAGAGTGTTGTTATCTATCCATATAGAAATCAAAAAGGAGTACCAACTAGAGGGGTAGAGGAGACACCAAAATTTCGTTATAGTAGTTTTGGTTTTCCTATTACAATTACCTTTAACAGCAGTTACTATAAGCGGGTTTCATTAAAGAGTTTTCAGCTATTTCAAGGAGAAAGAGAGATTGCTGGAGAAGTTGTAGACTCATCTAGCGATCTGCACCATAAAATTCGTAAAGGTACCTATGTTTTTTCTCCACTAAACTCTTTGCAACACCATAAGCAATATAGAGCAAAAGTAGTTGCAATCGTTGATGGTAAGACAAAGGTAGTTGAGTGGAGTTTTGAGACACGCTAGTCTCTATAGAGTCCCTCTGGGAGTGCATTTTCTTGCCCTGGAAAGATACTTTCAACTCTCAATTCAGGGTGGATTAACTCTCGTAACTTCTTTTCGACTACCATTTTTGTAGTCATTGTGCTCATAGAGCAGCCATTACAGGTTCCACCTAGTTCGATATAGATTACTCCATCTTTTACACCAAGAAGTTTCATTGTACCTTCATGTGATTTAACATACTCTTCGATTTTTGGTAGGTAGTTTTTGGCTGCGATATAGAGATCTTCGTCTGAAAATGGTATCATTTACTCTTCCCTTTAGGTTAATTTTGGCAAAATATAACAAAATTTATTTAAATAGAGTTAAAAGCTTGTTGAAAATGGAGTAAAATGCGTTGTTTTAGTTGTAATAACTTCTCTTTAGAGGCTGTTTGCAAAAGTTGTATCGAAGATTTTTTAACTCCAGAGATGATCAAAAGAGAGGTTGGTAATTTAGAGGTAATTAGCTTTTTTGATTACTATTTAACAGTCGAATTTATAAAGAGTAAATATACAACAAGCGGCTATCGAGTCTATAAGTTTCTCTCACAAAAATATATTGCTCCATTTATCGAAACATATGTACAAGGTTTAGATGAAAGTAAGCCCCTCTATCTTATAGGTGTAGATGAGAATGTCTCACGAGGCTACTCTAATGTTGCTCAGATGGTACATTATGGTAGTTTGAAGAGTGGAGCAACTGCACTCCATAATGTTTTGAAGGCACAAAATAGGGTACAGTATGCTGGTGAGTCTTTAGAGTTTCGTCTCAATAATCCTCGAAATTTTATCTATAGCGGACCAAGTGATATAGATGCAATATTGCTCGATGATACAATAACAACCGGCACAACAATAGAGGAGGCTTCGAGAGTTTTAAAAGAGCATAATGTCAATCTCCATTTTGCTCTAACTCTAGCTAATGCAAAAGAGGGAATGGACTATTAAAATGGGTAATTAGAGAGCATATCTAAAAAATTGAAGTATAGTTACTTTGTTGGACTCAGCTTTAAAGCTTTAGTGCTATAATTTGATAAAAAATATAACAAAAATATTAAAGGTAATAAGAGATGAATCTATTTGATGACGATGATTTTATGAGTACAACTCCACAAGAGAATTTTATCTCCATTATAAAAACAGCAAATCAGAATATTGTAGCAAATGAGCTTGAGAAGATGTTTGCTCGTTTAGCTTTAGCAGAGAAGATACTAGAAGAGAATGGTTTAGAGGAGCAGTACGAAACACAATTAAAGCAGTTCCAATTTAGTGAACCACAAGAGTATGAGAATAGATTAAACTCAATTTATCTTGAGACAGTTGGAAATATCGTAACGCAGTGCGAATAGGATAGATTTTGCTAAGTAGCGTAGAGAGAAGAATCGAGCAGTTTGTAGCCTCGTTAGAAGAGCCAGAGATAGCAGAGTCGATTGCAAAGATACCAGCAGGAAAGCGGCTTAGAGCTCGTTTAATGATTGAGATTGCTGGTAGTGGACAGAGTGTAATAGATACAGCTGCTATAATCGAGATGATTCATGCCGCAAGTTTACTACACGATGATGTAATTGATGATGCTTTTACTCGCAGAGGCGTAGCTTCGATAAATGCACTCTATGGTAATAAGAGTGCAATTATGATTGGAGATATTCTCTACTCAAAAGCATTTTATGAGCTTGTTGATATTGACAGATTTGTAGCAAAAGTAGTTTCTAATGCAGTTGTGCAGTTGAGTATTGGTGAGCGAAAAGATGTAGCGATGTCAGAGCACTTTAGTGTAGATAGAGAGGCATATATAACTATGATCTATCAAAAGACAGCCGCTCTTATTGAAGCTGCAAGTGAAGCTGCAGCAATTTTAGCTGGAAAAGATAGAGAGATCTACCGCACATATGGAAGAAATTTAGGTATTGCTTTTCAGATGATAGATGATATTTTAGATATTGTCTCAGATAGCCAAACATTAGGGAAACCAGCTCTTAACGACTTTGTAGAGGGAAAAACCACTCTACCATATATCTACCTTTACCAAGAGCTTGAGAGTGATGAGAAAGAGCAACTAAAAGCGATGCATAGACGCCAACTCTCTAAAAGTGAGCAAGAGTGGATATTGGCAAAATTGAGTGAGCATAAAGTTATTGAGAGAGCCAAAAAAGAGGCGTTTAGCTTGATTGAAGAGGCCATAGAGCTAATGCAAAAAGCTGGAGAAAAAGGCTTAGAGGCAATAGCTGTGAAGATGGTCGATAGGAGTTTTTAGTGCAGTATGTAGTACTAAGTTTTAACTATAAAGAGTGCTCTTTAGAAGAGAGAGAAGCAGTTGCTTTTAAAGATAGAGAAGAGATTATTAGTTTTCTTAAAACAATAACCGATTTTGACTTTATTTTAGAGGCATTTGTTATTAACACTTGCAATAGAGTCGAGGTGGTTGCAGCTACAAAAGATATATTTGCAACTTACCACACTATGCTTGGCGTACTCAGTAAAACAAAGGGTGTTAACTTTTATCAGTTAGAGAAGAGTGCACTCTTTTTCGAGCAAGAGAAGGCAATTGAGCATCTCTTTAAAGTGGTCTCATCCTTAGAGTCTATGGTTATCGGCGAGGCACAAATAACAGGGCAAGTGAAAGATGCTTTTAAGCTCTCTTACGAGAATGGAATGGCAGGTAGAGAGCTGAACCGTTTAGTGAGTGCTGCGGTTCGTTGTGCTGCAGAGGTAAGAACCTCTACGAATATCTCTGAATATCCAATATCGATAGCCTCTGTTGCGGTTGCTCAAGCAGAGGCCGATAAGGGCTCTCTCTCTGGGATGGTTGGAGTTGTTGTAGGAACAGGGGAGATGGGTCGATTGACTGCAAAACACCTTTTGCGTTCGGGTGCAGATGTGTTACTACTCTCGCGTACAAAAGCCCATGCAGAGGCTTTAGCTGAGGAGCTAGGAGAGAATGTAAAAGTAGGTGACTTCGAGAAGTTAGAAGATTATATTAATAAATATAGAATTCTCTTTACAGCAACAAGTTCTAAAGAGCCAATTATTACTAAAGAGATGGTAGAGGAGAAAGCTATCGATCGGACTTGGTTCGATATGGCAATTCCACGAGATATTGCAAATGATATTGAGAGTGAGAGTATCAAAATCTACTATATTGATGATCTCAAAACGATCTCTAACAATAACCATGCATTGCGAAAAGAGAAAGCTATGCTTGCAGCAGAGATTGTAACAAAGCATAAAGTGAACTTTTTAAAGTGGCTTCAGGCGTTAGCTGTTGAGCCGGTTATCAAGCAGATGCGTCTTAGCATTCAAGAGATTGTAGATGCCGAGGTAAAAAGGGTTATTAAAAAAGGATATATTCCAAAAAAGTATAGAGAGAATTTAGAGCATATGGGTATGCAGCTCTTTGATAAATTTTTACATCTTCCAACAAAGCAGATGCGAAAACTTTCGAAAGAGAGCGATAAATCATATGTGATAGACGCTGTAAAAGAGATTTTCTCACTTAATACCGATAGTGTAGACCCTAAAAAATATAAACAAAAGGAAAATTGAGAATGAAGTTTTCACAATCTTTTATCTATACATCAAAAGAGGCACCAAGCGATGCAGTTTTACCGAGTCATATCTATCTTGTTCGCGGTGGCTTTATACAGAGTGTTGGAGCAGGCTTATATAACTTTTTACCGCTAGGAAAGAAGGTTTTAGATAAGGTACGAGCGATTGCTAAAGAGGAGCTTGATAAGGCAGGTTGTCAAGAGGTCGATTTAGCTTTTGTAACACCTAGTGAACTCTGGAGAGAGAGTGGCCGTTTTGAGAAGTATGGGAAAGAGCTACTTCGCTTTAAAGATAGAAAAAATGCAGAGTTTGTTCTTGGTCCGACCCACGAAGAGATGATGGTAAATCTTGTGCGTCAGTATGTAAAGAGTTATAAGCAATTGCCTATAAACCTCTATCAGATAAAGACGAAATTTAGAGATGAGATTAGACCACGATTTGGTTTGATGCGTGGGAGAGAGTTCTTGATGAAAGATGGCTATAGTTTCCATAAAGATGAAGCAGATATGATAGAGAATGGTTTTAAAAAAATGGAAGCAACCTATAGTCGTATCTTTAAAAGATTGGGTTTAGATTTTAGAATTGTAGAGGCTGATAGCGGTGCAATTGGTGGAAGTGGGAGTAAAGAGTTTATGGTGCTAGCAGAGAGCGGAGAGGATACTATAGTAGTGTGTGACTCTTGCGATTATGGTGCAAATATCGAAGCAGCAACAAGAGCGACTCCAAAGGCTCCACATGAGCTCGATAGCGAATATGAGAAACCGGAGATGACTTTTGGAAAGTTTTTAACTCCAGATATAAAGACAATCGAAGCATTGGCAGAGTTCTTTAAAATCGATCCATACTATACACTCAAAGTAGTAGCGAAAAAAGCACTCTATGATGATGGAGTTGCAAAAGTTGTGCTTTTTGGTATTAGAGGGAGCGACCAACTCCAAGAGGTTAAAGCGTGTAATGCAGTTGATGCAAATGAGTTGATTGATGTAGAGGATGAAGAGTTAGAAAGCTTAGGACTTACTCCTGGATTTATGGGTCCTAAGGGTCTACCAGAAAATACTCTCTTTATAGCGGATAACCTATTAAAAGGTGAGAGTTCTACAATTGCTGGTGCAAATGAGAAAGATTACCACTATGTTGGTTTAAATTTAAATGATTTAGATCTAGTTTATAAAGATATTGTAGAGGTAAAAGAGGGTGATAGTTGTCCAAAATGTAGTGGTAAATTGAAATATACTAAAGGTATTGAAGTGGGACATATATTCCAACTAGGTACTCGCTACAGTGAACCACTCAAAGCTGAGTTTTTAGATGAGAATGGTAAATCGCAACCATTTGTAATGGGAACATACGGTATTGGTATCTCTAGACTCTTAGCAGCAATTATTGAGCAAAACCATGATGAGAAGGGGTGTATTTGGACAAAAACAACAGCACCTTTTGATTTAGAGATTATTGTTTCGAACATTAAAAAAGAGCAAGAGTTAGAAGCTGGTGAACAGCTCTATAAAGAGCTAAAAGAAAAGGGTGTAGATGTTCTTTTAGATGATAGAAAAGAGCGATTTGGATTTAAAATGAGCGATTTTGAGCTTATAGGAATTCCATATGCAATTATTGTTGGTAAAAAGATAGGTGATGGAGTAGTCGAGATTGTTAATAGACGAACACTCGAAAAAGAGGAGATTGCTTTAGAGAGTGTTGTTCCAAAAATTATGGAGTATTTAGCCTAAATGTTATATCTGCTTGGATACTTTATTATAGAGCTTTTGGCCTCTATTAAACTGGGTATCACCATTGGTTTTGGGTGGAGTGTTGTATGGGTATTAGTTACCTCATTTGTTGGTGCACTATTGCTGCGACTCTCACCTTATGCAATTATGGATAGTTTCCAGAGGCTTGGAGTGGAGCGATTTAATATTTTGAATGCACAAAATGCAGCTATTTCATATGTATTGGGTGCTATTTTATTGATAATCCCTGGTGTATTTAGTGATATTTTAGGTATTATTCTACTTGGGTACACAATTTATCTAAGAATATTTACTAAAATACCCCACAAAAAAAACTTTAAAAAAGAAGGAGATGATGATGTCATTGATGTTGAAATTATCGACAGCACTCATAGCGACGACATTCGTAGCTAGTGCTGAGTTTAACTTAGAGAATTATGTAAAGAGAGATTTAATAAAAAATCCAGATATAAAGGTAAATGGTGTTGAGTTGCTTGAAAAGCGAGACACAAATGCTAGTAACTGGGTTGCATATATGTTTGTAATGGATCTGAATGTAAAAGGAAAAGATGGTAAATATCCAGAGATGGTATTTGTAAACGAGAAAGATAATCTAGTTTCAATGAACCTTTATAATCTTAAAACACATAAGATGGTTGGTAAAAACTTTAGACCAGATGTAACAAAAGATTACTATAACGATGCACATTTAATTGCTGGGAAAAAGGATGCTCCACATAAAATTGTTATTTTCTCTGATCCAAAGTGTCCATTCTGTCAACAATATGTTCCAAATATCTATAAAACTGTAAAAGAGCATCCAGATACATTTGCACTTTATTATTACCATATGCCACTTGCAAGAATACATCCAGTCTCTCCTATTTTAACACGAGTAATGGAGGTATTACAAAAGCAAGGGAAGTTTGATGAGGCAATGAAGATGTATGACCTTAATATACCAATTACAGAGAAAGACCCTAAAAAGGTTTTAGAGGCAGTTAAAAAGCAATATAATGTTGAAATTAAACAAGAGCAGATAGATGCTGATGATATTAAAAAAGCTATTAAAGATGATACAGAAAAAGCAACAAGAGTAATGCTTAAAGGGACACCTACAGTCTATTTAGATGGTAAGTATGATCCAGATATTACAAGTTATAAAAAATTCATAAAAAAGTAGTTTTGTGGAAAGAGTAGTAATAGCAACAAGAGAGAGCCAATTGGCTCTTTGGCAAGCATACCATATAGAAGCTAGAATAAAGAGCCTATTCCCCAAAGTAGAAGTTGTTATTAGCAAGATGACAAGTAAAGGTGATCAAATTCTAGATAAGCCTTTAGCACTCATTGGAGGGAAAGGACACTTTACAAAAGAGTTAGAAGATGCAATGCTTGAAGGAAGGGCAAATCTTGCTGTGCATTCACTTAAGGATGTTCCTAGCTTCATTCCTAAAGGGTTAAAACTTGCAGCTGTTACAAAGAGAGAGGATCAAAGTGATCTCTTTTTATCTCATAACTATGAGAGTTTTGAAGCTTTACCAGAAGGTGCAGTGGTAGGCACGACAAGTTTGCGTCGTAGAATGCAGCTTTTAGCAAAACGCCCAGATTTAAATGTAAAAGATCTACGAGGGAATGTAAATACAAGACTTCGTAAGCTCAAAGAGGGGCAATATGATGCGATTATATTAGCCTATATTGGTTTACATCGCCTTGACTTAATAAAAGATATTCCATATACACAAAAGCTTGAATTTATGATACCCCCAATGGGTCAAGCTGCTTTGGGTATAGAGATTTTAGAGAATGATCCACTCTTAGAGAAGGTTGCAGCTGCTCTCAATGACGAAGAGACATTTCTCTGTACCCAGTTAGAGAGGGATTTTATCGCTAAAATTGGTGCAGGTTGTTCGGCACCGGTTGCAGTAAATGCAGTGATTAAAGGTGATACCCTTACAATGCGAGCCTTAATAGGCTTAGTTGATGGCTCTAAAATTTTAGAAGAGAGTAAGAGTGTCCCCGTAGATGAGGCACGTAACTTAGGAGTAGAACTTGCAGATTCTATGATTACACAAGGTGCTTTAGAACTTCTTAAAGAGGCCCAAGAGAGTGCATTTAAAGAGTATCGTCCAGATCGTATCTAGTTTGCTGTTTGCAGCTCTTCTTAGTGGTTGTGGAAGAGAGGCAGAGGTAAATTTTTATGATAAAAGTTTAAAGGAGCAGTCACTTGAATGCTTACAGTTTAACCCAAAAAATAATTCCAATTTAGAGCAAAATTTAGAGAAGCTTTATCACTTTAACAATAGATGTAAATATAACCTAGAACTCTCCTATAAATCGGATATAGTCTGCACAAGTCCCTATAATGCCGCTTTAAAAAATACAACTAATTTTCCTAATGCATACATAAAACTAGAGGTGCGAAATGGTATGAGACTGCTTTATAGCTACTATAAAGATTTATCACATAAGCCGACTGTAGATGATTTAAAAGAGGCTTTTGAACGCTTAAAAGATGATATTTTGTAATTTTGAGTATAATTACAAAAAAAGTTTATTGGAGTTAAGATGGGTAGAGCATTTGAGTATAGAAAAGCTGCAAAGATGAAGCGATGGGGAACAATGTCGAAACTCTTCCCTAAATTAGGAAAAATGATTACTATCGCAGCAAAAGAGGGTGGTTCACCAGATCCTGAGATGAACTCGAAGTTAAGAACTGCTATTGCGAATGCAAAAGCACAAAATATGCCAAAAGATAATATCGAAGCAGCCATTAAAAGAGCATTTAATAAAGATGCTGCCGATATTAAAGAGATTATCTACGAAGCAAAGGCACCACATGGGGTACAGATGATAATTGCTTGTGCGACAGATAACAATACGAGAACGGTTGCAAATGTGCGTGCAATCCTTAAAAAGGGTGGTGCAGAGATGCTCACTTCTGGATCTCTAAATTATATTTTTACTAAAAAAGCGGTTTTAGAGTTTGATAAAAGTGATTCTATCGACTTAGAAGAGTTAGAGCTTGAGTTAATCGATTACGGTTTAGAAGAGATAGAAGAGGATGTAGAGCCACAAGAGCATGGAGAGGATAAAGAGATTATCCGTGTCTATGGGGAGTTTACGAGTTTCGGAGAGCTCTCAAAAGCGATTGAAGACAGAGGGATTACCCTTAATAAGGCCAATATCGAGTATATAGCCAATACACCTGTAGAGATGACAGATGAAGAGCAGTTAGAAGAGATAGAATCACTTATTGAAAAACTCGAAGAGGACGATGATGTCCAAAAAGTATATACAAATTTAGCATAATGCAATTTACTCTTCCTCAAAGTACTATAGAGCAACTTGAGCTCTATAGTAATATTCTTAAAAAAGAACCAAGCCAAATTATTAAAGAAGCATTAGAAAAATACTTTGCCGAAGTAGAACAAGCAATGCTTGAACAAGGCATGGAGAGCGAAAATAGATTAACAACTTTCACTAATGATGAGTTTTGGGATGGAGTGGATATATAACTCAACTATTCTCTTCTTTAGAATCCCGCAAGTGCGGGAATACCATAACTACTAAAGCGTATCTTTACTCTGTTCTACTTTTTTGCCAAAAATAAATTACTCCCCAGATAGCTATACCTATTGCATAACAGACATATTTACTTCCTAATGCTGGAATATAGTCTAAAACTATATTTGGGATAAAGAAAAGTGGTGTTGCTATGAGGAAGAGGAGTCTCTCGATTGCATTATTATGTTTTATAAAATAGCCCTGGATTGCACTCGAGAAGCTAAACATTCCTAAAAGTGCTACTATAAATACTACTGTTATATCCAAAAAGTTGGTCATAAATGTTATTTGACTTGGGTCACTTGGATCGACTTTTGTAATGAGAAGCAACTCTGTGTTAAAGAAGAACATAAATGGCAATATTGCTGTTCTAATATCGTATGCAAACCCTTGTAGTCCTGTTTTTACGGGGTCAGATTTTGCAATACCTGCTGCAGCGTAGGCGGCAATTCCAACTGGTGGGGTATCGTCTGCTAAGATACCAAAATAGAATACAAAGAGATGAGCCGCAATGGCTGGAATCAAGAAACCATTATCACCTGCAAGTTGTAACATAATTGGTGCAGTAAGTGAAGCGACAACGATATAGTTTGCAGTTGTTGGTAAGCCCATTCCCAAAATTAATGAGATTAAGGCAGTAAGGAGTAGTACAATCATAATATTACCATTAGAGAGTGTATCGATAACATCAAGAAGTACTTGTCCAATACCTGTGAGCGTGATACTTCCTACAACAATACCTGCAATCGCAGTTGCTAGTGCAATTGGAACCATATTTTTTGCCCCATTGACCATACCATGGAAGATATCTATAAATCCTTCAATAAAATCACTAGCTTTAACACCTTTTTTTTCAATAGCTAAAGCTGTAAATGGTTTTTGAATAATCATAATAACCATTAACATCCAGATAGCACTAAATGCAGCTGATTGAGCTGACTCTCTAAGGACAATAAGAACATACATCAGGTAGGTTACGGGTATTAGGTAATGGATTCCACTTATAAATGTTTTCCACTTAGGTGGTAGTTTAGAAGGATCTTCGCCTTTTAAGCCAAGCTTTTTTGATTCTAAATGTACAATATAAAAGAGTCCTAAGTAGCTAATGATAGCTGGAATTGCTGCTGCAATAATAACATCGGTATATGCTAAACCTAGAAATTCAGCAATAATAAATGCAGCGGCACCCATAACTGGTGGCATTAATTGTCCATTAGTAGATGCTGCAACCTCAACAGAAGCTGCTTTTTCTGCTGGAAAACCTGCTTTTTTCATAAGTGGAATTGTAAATACACCCGTTGTTACAACATTTGCAGTAGAGCTACCACTAATAATACCAGTTAGACCACTTGCAACAACACTCGCTTTTGCTGGACCACCGCTATGACGACCTAGCATTGCATAGGCTAATTTAATAAAGTACTCTCCTGCACCAGCTCGCTCTAAAAGTGCCCCAAAGAGTACGAACAAGAAGACAAATCCAGCTGAAACTCCTAGTGGAACACCAAAGATTCCCTCTGTTGTTAAATACATTTGAGAGGTTATCTTAGTGATTGATGCACCTTTATGTGAAATGAGATCTGGTAGATATTGACCAAACATATCGTATGCTAAAAATATAATAGCAACAATACTTAAAGCTATACCAATTACTCTTCGTCCAGCTTCTAATAGAATAATTGTGAAGATCACTCCGATGATAATATCTCTTTGTAGAAAATCTCCCATTCTGTTAGAGATACCTACATAGTCAACTGCAATGTATGCAGCACCAAATCCCCCCAAAATAGCTAGTAGATAATCTGGAATTGTTATCTTTTCAAGTAACTTAGGCTTTTTAAAAGTAGGATAGATTAAAAATGCTAATACCATTGCAAAGGCTAAATGAACACTTCTTACAATAGTTGAGTTTACAGGGTAGTAAGAGACATAGAGTTGATAGATAGACCAACTAAAAGCAATTATAGCGATAAGCCAATACTGGAAACCTGCTTTAAAGTTTCTCTGCCCCTCTAGTTCGGTTATAATCTCTTCTTCGAGATTTTTATCTACATGCATACCATGTAGCACTTCTTCTTCGGCTTTTTTAATATCTTTATCTAAGCTCATAGTTTATCCTTTAATATATGAAAGATTTTCTATAAGATACCTATAGATTAAGAAGTAGATACTCCATAACTTGGAACGAATATACAAGAAGTAAGGGAACCTAATGGGTACCCTATAGAAAATTAGTTGAAAGAGCACAAGGCTCTTTAGGGCTACTATTTTAAAACACCAGCCTCTTTAAATGCTTTTACTGCACCTGGGTGGAGTAATTTATGATCGAAACCTTTGAGAAGATCCTCTTTAGTTAAGTTTTTATATGCTGGGTGAAGTTTTTTAAATTTATCAAAGTTATCTAAGATAGATTTAACCATACTATAAACAGCTTTTTCACTTGCTTTAGAGCTTGTTACAAGAACAGCTTTAACACCATATGTTACAGTATCGTGATCTACACCTTTATACATACCAGCTGGAATTGTACCCCATGCATAGTAACTCTTCTCTTCTACTAACTTTTGAGCTGCTGGAACATCTTTGAGTGAGATTAAATCGATATCAGTCGAGTTTGCAGCATCTTTAAAGTTTGCTGTTGGGTGTCCAACCATATAGAAATAACCATCAATCTTTTTATCTTTAAGAGCATTTGGACACTCTGCTGCTTTAAGTTGCTCTGCTTTAATATCTGCTAATTTTACAGTTTTGCTATTCTCTAATAGCATTTTAACAGTTGCTTCGTTACCAGAACCTGGGTTACCTATATTGATAACTTTGCCTTTTAAGTCAGCAAATGCCTTAATACCACTATCTTTTCTAACTGCTAAAGTTAATAGTTCTGGGTGAATAGACATAACAACTCTTAAATCTTTATAAGGAGCATCTTTAAATTTACCCGTACCATTTGCAGCTTGATAAACAACATCACTCTGTGCAATACCGAAGTCTAACTCTCCAGCTTTAATAGTTTTAATATTGTAAACACTACCACCAGTAGATTCAACTGTACACTTAATGCCAGTATCTTTTTTAACTTTATTCATCATACGACAAATAGCACCACCAGTTGGATAGTAAACTCCTGTTACACCGCCTGTACCAATTGTAATAAACTCTGTCGCAAAAGCACTTGTCCCTGCTAACATACCTGCTACAACTGTACTCTTTATTAGTCTGTCGAAACTACTCATTTTATTATCTCCTTCTTGATAATAGTTTTCCTATTAGGATACATTATAATACATAAATTATATTAAATTTAAACTTAAATAAATTATTTAAGTTTGCTCTTTTAATTTGAGTTGAGAAATGGATAAAAATAACTATTTATCTTATGAAATTACCATAATCAAAATAAATAAGATATAATCTATTTATGGAAACATTATCACAATTTTTAGAACTAAAAACACCGATTGTTATTCAGAAGTTTTTATGGTTTTTTCGACTAACTCCAGAAGATATTCTTCTGATACTTCTCTATCTTATTGGAGTAGTTGCCACTATGAAGTTAGTTCGATTCATTAAAAAGCCTCTCAAATACTCTCTTTTTCTTAAAAGAGTGGATGTATTTTATAGGTTTCTCTACTATAGGATAGATAAGATACTTAAGCCCTTTCTGTATTTAGTAAACTTTTACCTCTTTAAGCGTTTGGTGAGTTATATCTTTAGTATTAAGAGTGGAAGTGATATAGATATACTCTTTTATGTTATCAATCTCTTCTTGCTGCTTTGGTTCTTCTATGAGATAGTAAAGTTTTTAATCTATGCAACGCTTAGAAAAAGAATTAAAATGCAGCAAGAGGCGAGAAGAGAGCTCTTTAATTTACTTTTGAATGTAACAAAAATTGCAATACTATTTATCGCAATTATTGCGATACTCTCTAAATTTGGCGTGGATATAACGGCTCTTATTACCTCTTTGGGTATTGGTGGGGTTATTATTGGTTTTAGTGCAAAAGATACACTTGTTAACTTTTTTGATTCGATTCGATTAATAAGCGAAGATGCCTTTCGGCAAGGTGATTGGGTGCAGACTCGAGATGTAGAGGGGTTTGTAACAGAGCTTGGATTAACCTCTACTAAGATTAGAACTTTTGATAATGCGATGGTAACTATACCTAACTCTAAAATAGCAAATGACTATATAAAGAATTGGAGCAAAAGGGTTATTGGTAGGCGGATTAAGTTTCATCTACCGATTAAATATACTACCAATATTCAAGAGATCGATCGTGTTATCTTTGAGATTTACGAGATGCTTCATTCGCACACTGATATAGTGAACCTCAATAAAATTCGCTACCTCGTAAAGATGAAAAAGACTTTTGATGATGGACTCTTTAATATAGAAGATAAGTATGGTGTTAGAAGAACACTATTAGTCTATCTCGATGAGATTGGGGAGTATTCCATGAATATCTTAGTTTATGCCTTTTCGATTTCTGTAAATTGGGAGGAGTGGCTCCGTGTGAAACAAGATGTACTTAAACGGATTATAGAGATAATAGATGAGTCAGAGTTGGAGTTTGCATACCCAACAAGAGAGATACTCCTTGAGAATAGTAGCAACAAGTAAGTTATACCAAATTAAAAGAGTGTACTCTCTTGGTTGCCATCTCTATTAAGAATATCTTTTGGGTCTAAATTGTAACAAAATGCGTAGTTATAAAACTCGTTTTTAAGTATCTCTTTTGCATACTCTAAGTTTTCGTACCATATTGGTCTTGCAATATTCTCTAACTTTGTTTTTGGTGGAGTGAGTGCTATACTCTTAATCCACTTACTTTGGTGGCGGAGATACTCTATTGCTCTATCGATCGTTGCGGTGTCTTGTGTAAAAATGAGAACCTTTTCGCTACTGCCACGAGTAACTGGTGTTAAGTCATCTTCTACATAGTAGGGGAGAAACTCTTTTGTATAACGGACCCTATGGATATCATAATCTATCTCGTTAGCTTTACAAAACTCAACAACGCGTAAAAGGTCGTTAAAAAAGAGTGGTGTAAGATCCATATTCTGATAGATAAATTTGTCGATTTTAAAAGTAGATTTTAAGAGTGTATCATTTACGATATAACCATCTGCTTTCTTACTTAACTCTAAAAATTGCGGCGAGAGCTTTTGGGCATCCTCTTGATTGTTGGTAATAAAGATTTGGTAGTCACTATTTAAGATTGTCTCAAAGCTCTTTTGCCAATTGTTTGGAAGTATTGTAAAGAGTGTACTTTTACGGTGTGAAATTAGCTTTAGTAGAGAGTACTCTATACTCTTAAAGTAGTAGATTTGGCTCTCTTTTTGTATCAGTATGTAACGCAGAAATTTAATAGTCGCCTCTTTTATAGAGTCTACATGAATATAGGCGATCTCTTCGTCGCTAATCTTTGGGTGTTCCCCCTCGTAGACAACTGCATAGGCGCCATTTTCGATGGCTCTCTCTATTCCCTCATGTTCGTAGGCAAAGAAGAGATCACCTAACTCTACCTTGCTTGGGTAGATTGTAGCCGATTCTACCTTTTTCACCTTCGCTTGGTTCATAGGCTTGCCACCTATGATATTGAGTAGATTCTCTATAGTCATTACGATACTTTAGTTCCTGCAACTTTTGGTGCTTCTGGACGAAGGAGGCTTAAGCCGCTCTCATCTTTGGCTGCTAGTAGCATCCCTTCGCTGAGCATTCCCATTAATTTAGCTGGTTTAAGGTTTGCTACTACACACGCTTGAGTGCCAACTAAATCTTCTGCTTTATACCACTCTTTAATTCCTGCAATAATCTGTCGTGGTTGCTCTTCGCCAAGGTCAACTTTGAGTTTTAAGAGTTTTTTACTCTTTGGCACCTCTTCGGCTTCTACGATAGTTCCAATTTTAAGCTCTGTTTGGAAGAATTGATCGATTGTTATAACACCAGCTGTTGGCTCTTTTTTACTCTCTTTTTTTGTTTTAGGTTCCTCTTTTGGTGGCTTAGCCTCTTCTAAGAGCTGCTCTTCGATTCTAGGGAAGAGTGGCGGAATTTTACTAATAGTAAAGTCTGCTAAGAGATCTCTATTTTTAACTAAAGTGTTGTAATTTGATACATCGATTGTAAAGTTAAGAGCCTCTGCAATTTTATTCGTTGTCTTTGGCATTACAGGGTGGAGCATAATAGCAACTTTTGCTAAGATATTTGCAATTAAGCCATTGAGTGCTAAAGCCTCCTCCTCTTTACCCTCTTTCATAAGGTTCCAAGGTTGGTATTTATCTATCGCTTTATTTGCAATGCTAAGAGGTCTCCAAAGCTCTTCGAGGTAGCGGTGGAGTTGCATATCGTAAAGGAGTGGCTCTAGTTTATCGAGCGAAGCGTTCATCTCCTCTAGTTCTGCATTGTAGTACTTTACTACATTTTGGCTACTTACTTTGCCATCGCTATATTTGCCGCTCATACCGATAAGTCGGTTAAGGAGATTTCCTAGGTCGTTCCCTAAGTCAGAGTTGATTCTATCAATAAGTGCCTTTTGGCTAAAGTCACCATCGCCACCAAATGGTACTTCGCGTAGCATAAAGTATCTAAAGTTCTCTAGGCCATAAGCATCTGCAACCTCTTTTGGGTTAATGACATTCCCTTTTGATTTACTCATCTTTTCGCCATTTCTTGTCCACCAACCATGAGCTGCAATATGGTCTGGCAATGGAAGCTCCAAACTCATTAAGAATGCAGGCCAAAAGATAGCATGGAACCTGAGAATATCTTTACCAATTAAGTGCACCTTTGCAGGCCAGTAGTCCATCTTTTCTTCTGTTGTTCCATACCCTAGTGCAGTTAGATAGTTCATAAGAGCATCGAGCCATACATAGATAACATGTTTAGGGTCATTTACACTCTCTGGTAATTTCACACCCCAATCGAAGCTTGTTCTTGTAATTGAGAGATCTTCTAAACCACCCTCTACAAATCGCATCACTTCGTTTCTTCTTGTCTTTGGCATAATGCACTTCTCATTCTCTTTGTACCATGCTAAGAGTCTCTCTTGATACTTCGAGAGTTTAAAGAAGTAGCTCTCCTCTTCAACTATAGTTGTCTCTTTGCCACAATCTGGGCAGAGTTCGCCATCTACTATTTGTGTTTCGGTAAAGAATGTTTCGCAACTAATGCAGTAGTGCCCTTTGTAGGTACCTTTGTAGATGTCGCCATTTTTAAGCATCTTCTCGAATGCTACTTGTACACCTTTTTTGTGCTCTTCGTCTGTAGTTCGAATAAATTTATCGTATGTGATATCGAACTCATCCCAGAGATTTTTAAAATAGGAGCTAATCTCATCTGCATACTCTTGTGGGGTTTTACCTCTTTGCTTTGCAGCTTGCTCAATCTTTTGCCCATGCTCATCTGTACCTGTTAAAAAGAATGTGTCGTAACCTACCATTCTTGAGTATATTGCTAAAGTATCGGCTATTATTGTTGTATAGGCGTGTCCAATATGTGGAACATCATTTACATAGTATATAGGAGTGGTTATATAAGTTTTTTTGCAACTATCGCTCATTGAAAAACCTTCTTAGGAGATATTTTTCTATAATTTTATCTAAAAAGGCACAAACTCTCTTTAAAGAAAAATGGTATAATACAACAAGAGTGTAAAGTTTCAGAGTAGGAGAGGATAGTGATGGAAATCAAGAAGTGTAATAGTTTAGAAGAGGTCAGAAAAGAGATCGATAAAATCGATGATCAGATTGTAGAGTTAATTGCAAAAAGAAATGCGTATATCAGAGAGTTAGCACACTTTAAAAATTCGATAGATGAGATAAAAGCAAAAGATAGAATAGATGATGTTATTAATAGAATGCGATCTCGAGCTATCGATTTAGATCTCTCCCCTAACTTGATAAATGATCTCTATATAAGAATGATAGATGCAATGGTAGATACAGAAGTCGCAGAGTTCCAAAACGCAAAAAATTATTAATTTACTGATAATTTGAGACTTTTTGGGCTCCTTGTGGCTGGGATATTACCAATTAAGACAAATTTACTCCTATTTAATAATTTTTTTGCTAAAATCCTTGACATAGAGTATAAACTTTGCTATAAAGTTAAAAGTTTATTGAAAGAAGGTTAAGAATGGCACAAGAAGAGGTAAACAAAGCCATAGCAGGTGAGTATAATCTTGGTTTCGAGATAGATATCGAACAAGATACAGTACCACCGGGGCTAAACGAAGATGTAATTAAATTTATATCTGCAAAAAAAGATGAGCCTGAGTGGATGCTAGAGCTACGCCTTAAAGCGTACCATAAGTGGTTAGAGATGGAAGAGCCAACATGGGGGAAAGTAGAGTATGAACCAATTGATTATCAGTCGATTTCGTACTTCTCTGCACCTAAAAAGGCTCCTGAGTCTTTAGATGAAGTTGATCCAAAGATATTAGAGGCATATGAGAAATTAGGTATTCCACTAGAAGAGCAAAAGCAGCTACAAGGTATTGCGGTAGATGCAGTTGTTGATTCAGTTTCTGTAAAGACTACATATACAGAAGAGCTTAAAAAGCATGGAATTATCTTCTGCTCAATCTCTGAGGCGATTCGTGACTACCCTGAGCTTATTAAAAAGTATATGTATAGTGTTGTCCCTATGACAGATAACTTCTTTGCAGCATTAAACTCTGCTGTATTTACAGATGGTACATTTGTCTATATTCCAAAGGGTGTTAGATGTCCAATGGAGCTTAGTACCTACTTTAGAATTAATGCAATGAATACTGGGCAGTTTGAGAGAACTTTAATTGTTGCAGACGAAGGCAGTTATGTAAGCTACAACGAGGGGTGTTCTGCACCAATGCGTGATGATAACCAACTCCACGCTGCGGTTGTAGAGTTAATTGCTATGAAAGATGCAGAGATTAAATACTCTACTATCCAAAACTGGTACCCAGGCGACGAAGAGGGTAAAGGTGGCATTTATAACTTTGTTACTAAACGAGGGATTTGCGAGGGTGAAAACTCTAAAATCTCTTGGACTCAGGTAGAGACAGGCTCTTCTATTACTTGGAAGTACCCAAGCTGTATCTTAAAGGGCGATAACTCGGTTGGAGAGTTCTACTCTGTAGCAGTTACAACCCTAGCACAACAAGCAGATACCGGTACAAAGATGATACATCTTGGCAAAAATACAAGCTCTACTATTATCTCTAAGGGTATTTCGGCAATGAAGGGGCAAAATACCTATAGAGGTTTAGTTAAAATTGGTGCAAATGCAGATGGTGCTAGAAACTATAGTGAGTGTGATTCCCTGCTAATTGGTAGCGAGTGTGGGGCGCATACTTTTCCATATTTAGAGAGTAAAGATAATATAGGTCAAGTTGAGCATGAAGCTACAACTACAAAAATTAGCGACGAGCAGCTATTTTATCTGCGTCAAAGAGGTATAAACGAAGAGGATGCAGTAAGTATGATTGTACATGGGTTCTGTAAAGAGGTATTTTCGCAACTACCTATGGAGTATGCAGTAGAGGCTAGAGCATTATTAGAATTAACATTAGAAGGAAGCGTTGGATGAGCAAAGTATTAGAAATTAAAGAATTAAAAGCAAAAATTGGCGATAAAAATATTTTAAAAGGTTTAAATTTAGCTCTAGAAGAGGGCAAAGTACACGCTATTATGGGTCCTAATGGGGCTGGTAAATCGACTTTGTCTAAAGCAATTGTTGGGCATTACAATGTAGAGGTAACTGATGGCGAAATTATCTACAATGGTAAAAATATAGTAGAAGAGGAGCCAGAAGAGAGAGCATTAGATGGAATCTTCTTAAGTTTCCAAAATCCAGTTGAGGTTCCAGGGGTTAATAATGCCTATTTTTTAAGAACAGCAGTAAATGCAAGACGCAAGCACTTAGGGTTGCCAGAACTTAATGCAGCAGAGTTTTTAAGAGAGATGAAAGCATTAGTTAGTGAGCTTGGTATGAAGCCAGAACTCATTAACCGTAGCTTAAACGAGGGCTTTAGTGGTGGAGAGAAGAAGAGAAACGAAATTCTACAAATGATGATGCTAGAGCCAAATGTGGTAATCTTAGACGAAATCGACTCTGGGCTAGATATTGATGCACTTAGAGCTGTAAGTGAGGGTATTAATAAGATGAAAGATGGCAAAAGAAGCTTTTTAGTAATTACCCACTATAGCCGTATTTTAGATTATATTAAGCCAGATTACATTCATGTACTCAAAGATGGGCAAATTGTTCATACCGGTGGACCAGAGCTTGTAGAGCAGCTAGAAGAAGAGGGTTATAGCTCTTTTGAGGAGAAGTAATGAAGTTAGATATTCTAAATGCACTCGATAGCGACTCTTTACTAAAAGAGCTTAAAAGCAGCTCTTCTAAAAGTGTTGCTGCTTCGGCTCTTGCAAAGCTAAAGGTGCCAAATAAGAAGACAGAGAAGTATAGATATTTCGATATCGAGCCTTTAGTAACTAAAGATTGGCAAGTTGCTGATATTGCAGAGGCAGAGCCAAGGAGCGAGGGCAAAAAAATTGTTATTCAAGATGGTGCTTTAGTTAATAGTGGTGATATAGAGGGTCTCTCTGTAGAGCTAGCTGAGTTTAGCGATATAGATAGCGAACACTTTGATGGATTATACTTCTTAAGCCACCTAATGGCAAAAAAGGCTATTGTTATTCGTTGTAGCAAAGATAGCAGCTTTGAGATAGAGCACATCTTTAGCAAAGAAGAGTCGTTAATTAACTATAGAGTTGTTATTTTGGTAGATGCAAATACCCATGTTCAAGCATACGAAAGCTTTAGTGGAGATGCTAAAGAGAGCTTTGTTTTAAGTGGATACGATATCTTTGTATCAAGAGATGCGTCGCTAAAATTTATAAAAAGCCATACCCTAAAGCAAACACAATATACACCAATCTTTACTAGCAGATACAAAGTAGATAGTAATGCGAATTTAAAGCTAAGCAGTTTTGATTTCTCTTTTGCAAATGGTTTAAATATCATTAGAGTAGAGCTAAAAGAGAGTGCAAATATCGATGCATCGCATCTGCTATATGTTTCGAATAGTGCAAAATATGGCATAGTATCAGAGATTGTGCATGAGGGCAAAAGCTCTACCTCTAGCCAAAAGGCAAAGTCTATTTTAGATAGTGGTGCTAGAGGGATTTTTGATGCTTTAATTAGAGTGCAACACTCTGCTAAATGGACTAAAGCTCACCAAAACTCAAAAGCAATTTTGCTAGAGAGCGGTGCATATATGGCAAGTAAGCCACAACTAGAAATTTATATAGATGATCTAGAGGCAAGCCATGGCTCTACAACAGGGCAGTTAGATGAACAGCAGCTATTCTACTTAAGGTCTCGTGGGATTAAAGAGAGCGATGCTAGAAAGATGCTAATATTAGCATTTGCACACGAAATTGTTGCAACAGTAGATGATGAATACCTAGCAAACAAAATATACGCAGAGTTTGAGAGAGCATATTACGGTAACTACGAGCTAGATTGCATAAAAACTTGCGATGGGTGCGAAGAGTTAGTATTAAAGGATGAGCAGTGAAAACGATAGATGAAGTATTAGCAGAGTATAAAAGCGATTTTGAACTCTTTGAAGATGCAAACTCTAAATTAGAGTATATCTTCGATTTAGGCAAACGCCATACAACTTTGCCCCAAGAGGAGAAAAACGATAGTACATTTATAGTTGGCTGTGCCTCTCCAGCTTGGCTTGTTGGCGAGTGTAAAGATGGAGTGCTAATTCTAAGAGGCGAGGGCAGTAGCGAAATGGCTAAGGGTATGATAACTCTACTTATGGATATATTTGGCAACAAAAAAGCAGACGATATTTTAAACTTTAACCCAGAAAAACTAAACGAGTTAGGAATTGTAGAGTTGCTATCTCCTGTAAGACAGCAAAGCCTACAATCATTCTTAGAAAAAGTATATAGTTACGCAAAAAGATGCAAAGAGGGAACCCTATAATGGCAGATTTAAGAGATGTAACCCCAGAACAAACAAGAGAGCGTGTAATAGAAGAGCTACAAAAAATCTACGATCCAGAACTACCTGTAGATATCTATAACCTAGGGCTAATCTACGATGTAGATTGCTGGAAAGATGAAGTTAGCAAACTAAACAAATGCAAAATCACAATGACCCTAACATCAGCAACTTGCTCGATGAGCGAAGTGATAGTAGACTTAGTAAAATCAATCCCAAGTAGAATGGATGGTGATTTACTAGAGTTAGATGTAGACCTAGTATTCGACCCACCATGGGACCAAAGCAAAATGACCGACGAAGCAAAACTAGCTATGGGGTTGTTGTAGCTAGTTTAACCCCTTTTGTAATTTAAAAACAGAAATTTAGAGTCGGTTTAGTAAATTAATTGAGATTTTTTACACCTCTTCAATAAATCTAATCGATGATTTCTTTATGTAAGTTTTCTTTTTATTTTGTTTCTCCAATACTAGGATACCTTCCCAGCCTGTAAATGATACTTCTGCTTCTTCGCCTTCAATGCTTCCAATTATTTTCATATCTACAAATTTTCGACCATCGGATAAGTGTATATTATAGTTAATGCCCTAAACAAAATGATTTGCTAAAGATTATTAATCTCTAATGCAAAACTTGTGTTTATACTATTTGGCACTAAAGGTATGGTTTTACATCTCAGTTTATTTTTACGATAATTTGATAATTTTGATGAAATATATCCATAAATAACAATGAGTATTATAAAGCTGATAATAAAGCCTATATGTCAGACATTAAAAACTTCTTTTCACAATAAAGAATTTTCTTTTAGATATACTTGGGTATTTTAGCAAAAAAAGTGTAGATATTCTTATTTTTATTCAAACTAATAAAAGTGATAGAATTAAGAATTCTATCTAAGTGGTGGGTCCTCCGAGACTCGAACTCGGGACCGCTCGGTTATGAGCCGAGAGCTCTAACCAACTGAGCTAAAGACCCTACGAAGAACCAAATTAAGACTCTTTTTTTATCATCTCAATTTTGGTGTCGGAAGTATACGGCTTGTAAGCTTTAAAAGAGATTAAATTTTCTAAAACACCGAACAAAAATGCAAAAATTATAAATGATGTTCCCCCATGGCTAAACATAGGCAGAGGGGCACCTACAACTGGTGCCATCCCTATAACCATGTAGATATTTACCCCCATATAGACAAAAAAGAGTATCGAGAGTGCTCCTGCGATTGTGACAATTTCGTACTCTTTGCTATAGATTTTTGAGATCAAAAGAAGGTGCAGAATTAAGAGGATATAGAGTGCTACAACGATAACCATCCCTTTAAAGCCGTATCTTTCGCCTAAGTAGGCAAATATAAAGTCTGTACTCGATACAGGGAGGAACTTTAATTGTGTTTGCGTCGCTTGATCTTTTGGTTTACCTTCGATACCGCCTGAACCAATTGCAATGAGGGCTTGTTGTACTTGGTAACTTGGCTTTCCTAAGAAGTCTTCGATACGCTTTTTTTGGTAGGGTTTAAGAATATAGGTATAGCTTGTTGGGATTAAAAAGGCTAAGAGAGCTACGACTGTAATGGTAATACGCCAATTGATTCCCACAATAAAGAGTGCACCAAATGCACCTAAGATAAGGAGGAGTGTTGTTCCTAAATCGGGCTCTTTAAGGATTAAAAAAGATGGAATTAGAATTACAATAGTTAATCCAGTTAAGGGTATTAATCCATATCCTTTCTCTTTCGGTGGGTATTTCGCAATAAGGAACGCCAAAAAGAGTACAACACTCATTTTTGCAAATTCTGAGGGTTGAATGGTTCCAAGCCCTGGAATAACAAGCCATCGTTTAGCACCTAAAATTGTTTTACCAGCAAACTCTACAGCCAGCAAGAGTAAGATATTTACAATATAAGCAATTGGTGCAAGCAGCCAGAGAAGATACTTCCATGGAATGTATGCAGCAATAATAAATACAATAGCAGAGAGTGTGTAATAGGTCATCTGTTTATGGAAGAGTGCTGGATTTATCTCTTTTATTAAGGTAGATGAGATAAAAAGAAGTGGCATTATCTGTAAAATAAGTATATAGTTAAAATTCTTTGTTATTTGTCGAAAATAATCGAATATAATTTTACTCAATGTCAATCTTCACTTACCTTATGGACACAAAAGAGGTGCACTTTATTTTTCTATGATAAGATTATATCTAAAAAAGTATTATGAATGAAAAAATGGGAAATATTTGACATATTTAACTCTGAAAAAGAGATTATAGCTGGTGCAACACAAAGAGAAAATGGGTATTGTTGCGATTTTTCCTTATCTGTTTACTCTGGTGATCCTATAGAGAAAATCAAAGAGAATAGAGAGCGATTTCGATCGTTTTTTCCTGATGGGTATGGGTTTATTGCATTGCATCAAGTGCATAGTAACAGGGTTTTGGATATTAGTGATTACGATACTTTTAATGGCTGGTACGAAAATAGCATAGAGGCTGATGGGATTGTTACAAATCAAAAGAGTATTGTATTAACTACACTAGGGGCGGATTGTTTGTCGCTTTTAATGTACGACAAAGAAGCAGGTGTTATAGGGGCAGCACACTCTGGCTGGCGAGGCAGTGCACAAAATATGGCAAAAGAGCTCTTTAAGGTTATGCAAAAGCGAGGGGCAAAAGCAGATCGTCTGCTTTGTGTAATAACTCCTGGAATTCGTGACTGCTGCTATGAGGTTGGAGCGGAAGTGATAGAGCACTTTTTGGAGTATCCGACTACATTTAGAAAAAAGAGCAATGGTAAATATATGTTTGATAATGCAAAACTAAACTATTTGAAACTTTTAGAGCTTGGGTTTAAAGATGAGAATATTGAAGTGAGCCCAATTTGCACAGGGTGTGCAACCGATAAGTTTTTTAGTTACCGGGTAGAGAAAGGGTGTAGTGGGCGTTTTATGAATTTCATTGTGATGAAGAGGTAGGTTTTAAGAGAGTCGATTTTTAAAGTCGTTATAGCCAAATTCTCGAACTATCTCTACGCTGCTATCCTCTTTTAAAATGGCTATGGATGGGAGCTTTATGCCATTAAATGTTGTAGCTTTTACCATTGTGTAGTGCATTTGATCTTCGAATATTACTTTATCTCCAATTTTGAGTGGCTTTGTAAAGCTATAATCTCCCATTATGTCACCTGCTAAGCAAGTATTCCCTGCTAAGCGGTAGGTGTAGGGGAGGGTATTTGCCTCTTTAGCACCCCTTACTGCTGCACGGTAAGGCATAATTATAGTATCTGGCATATGGGCTTCGGCAGAGGTATCTAAAATAGCAATATCTATTTTATTGTGGACAATATCTAAAACAGTTGCTATAAGTGGGCCTGTCTCCCAACCGACTGCTTCTCCTGGTTCTAAATAGACTTCGAGGTGAGGGTAGCGGCTTTTAAAGTCGGTAACTATTTGCTTAAGAAGCTCTCTATCGTATCCCTCTTTAGTAATGTGGTGCCCACCGCCAAAATTGACCCATTTTAATTTTGGGAGGTATTTGCCAAACTTCTCCTCAAAGGCGTTAAGAACTATTTGGAGTGAGTTAGCAGACTCTTCACAAAGGGCATGGAAGTGGAGCCCCTCTATATCGTTTAAGAGATCTTCGCTAAAATCTTCTGACTTAATGCCTAATCTTGAGTAGAGTCCACAAGGATTGTAAAGCTCTGTTGGTGCAACTGAGCTTTCTGGGTTTACCCTAAGCCCCAAAGAGATTGTTGGATTGATTGCTTTTGCTTTTTTTGCAAATTGTTGCATTTGGTTGCTGGAGTTAAAAACTAAATGGTTTGAGATTTTTGCAATATCTTCTATCTCATCATCTTTAAAGGCTGGTGAGTAGGTGTGTATTTCTTTTTGAAACTCCTCTTTGGCTAAGAGGGCTTCGTGTAAGCCGCTTGCACAGCAGCCATCTAGGTACTCATTTACAAGTGGAAAAGATTTCCAAAGAGCAAACCCTTTGAGTGCTAAGAGAATCTTTACCCCCGTTTCATCTTTTATATTTTTTAATATATTAAGGTTCTCTTTGAGTAGCTTCTCCTCTAAAAGCCAGCAAGGGGAGGGGAGTGCTTGGAGTATCTCTTCTGTAATTTGTGACTCTTTCATATCTACTGCTCCACTAATTTTATGCGTGCTAAAAAGCCTGGATAGGTGGTGTATCCGCTATCTTTTATGGTTTTAGTTCTTTTTGAATTATAAAAAAGAGTTGTAGGAAAGACAGATATGCCAAAAGCTTTTGCTAAGCTACCGCTTTGGTCGTTTATGACAAGAAAAGATATTCCCTTTTTTTGCATATAGCTTTGAATATCGCTATTGTTCCCGCTGCTCGAAGCGATCGTAAGGAGTGTAATATCCCTTCGCTTCGCCAATTGAGAGAGTGTAGAGACCTCTTGGTTACATACAGGGCACCATGTCCCCCAAAAGTTCAGTATAAGAGGCTTTTTTTCTGCAAGAATATCTTTTACGGTTCTATTATCGATAGTTTTTAGATTTTCTATTAATTTTAAGTCTGTATGAACATTACTGCTTCTATAGTATCCGATAATACTAGAGGTTATAATGAGTATGAGCCCCATAACAATAAGCTCTTTTATCCACTTCTTCATATATTATCCTTTGATAAAATAGTACCGAAAATAGTTTTACCCAACCTTTATAGCAATTTTAGTAAAATAAGCTAAATTTTTCTCTAAAGGTATTGAATGTCAAAGCAACTTGAAAATATAGAAGAGCTTTTAGCTGCACATAAGCTATCATACGCTGATTATGAGCATATTAAACAAATTTTAGGCAGAGAGCCAAATTTAGTAGAGATTGGTATATTTAGTGCTATGTGGAGTGAACATTGCTCTTATAAATCTTCTAAGAAGTATCTCAATGGTTTTCCTACAAAGGCACCGTGGGTAATTCAAGGTCCTGGTGAGAATGCTGGTGTGATTGATATTGGCGATGGTATGGCAGCTGTATTTAAGATGGAGAGCCACAACCACCCAAGTTACATAGAGCCGTTCCAAGGGGCTGCAACTGGTGTTGGTGGAATTTTAAGAGATATCTTTACAATGGGTGCGAGACCTGTTGCGAACTTAAACTCTCTTCGCTTTGGCGATGTAGATGGCAAGGGTGATACCGAGCGATATCAGCGACACTTAGTTCGTGGTGTTGTAGATGGTATTGGTAGCTATGGTAACTGTATGGGTGTACCTACAATTGGTGGAGAGATGAGCTTTGAGAGCTGCTATAATGGTAATATCTTAGTAAATGCATTCTCTTTAGGTCTTGCTAAATCAGATGAGATTTTCTATGGAAAAGCAGAGGGTATTGGAAACCCAGTAATCTATGTTGGCTCTAAAACTGGTAGAGATGGGCTTGGTGGTGCTGTTATGAGTAGTGATAGCTTTACAGAAGAGAGTAAGAAGCTTCGCCCAACAGTACAAGTTGGAGACCCATTTACAGAAAAATTATTATTAGAGGCTTGTTTAGAGCTGTTTAAGACTGATTATGTTGTTGGTATTCAAGATATGGGTGCAGCAGGGCTTACAAGTTCAAGCTTTGAGATGGCAGGAAGAAGCGGTAGCGGTATGGTAATGCACCTAGATAAAGTACCAGCTAGAGAAGAGGGTATGACACCTTATGAGTTTATGTTAAGCGAATCTCAAGAGAGAATGCTAATTTGTGCTAAAAAGGGGAGCGAAGATAAGGTTATCGAAATCTTTAAAAAGTGGGATTTAGATGCAGAGGTTATTGGAGAGGTTACAGATACAGGCAGAATGGAGCTATTCTGGCATGGAGAGAAGGTTGCAGATATTCCAGTAGACCCAGTTAGCGAAGAGGCTCCAATTTTAGATAGACCAACAAAAGAACCAGAGTACCTAAAAGAGATAAAAGATGCCAACGTAGAAGCCCTAAAAGCAAAAAACAACCAAGAGATTTTTGATACACTGATTAAATCACTTGATGTTGTAGATAAAGCATGGGTGTATACACAGTACGATTCAACTGTACAAACAAATACCGAAAAACACCCAGGTAGCCTTGATTCTAGCGTAATTCGCGTAAAAGAGAATGGTAAAGCATTAGCTATGAGTAGCGATTGTAACCCAAGATATTGCTACATAGACCCATTTAAAGGGGCTGCAATGGCGGTTATGGAGAGTGGTAGAAATGTTGCTATGAGTGGGGCTAGACCACTTGCAATTACAGATTGTCTAAATTATGGCAACCCAGAAAATCCAGAGGTTATGTGGCAGTTTGCAAAAGGTTGCGAGGGGATAAAAGAGGCTTGTAAAGAGTTAAATACTCCAGTAGTGAGTGGGAATGTATCGCTTTATAACGAGACAAATGGTGTAAGCATCTTCCCAACGCCATCAATAGCTATGGTTGGTGTAAATGATGATGCTACAAATGTTCTTAGAAGCGAATTTAAAGAAGATGGCGATGTGGTAGTATTAGTTGGTAAAACAAAAGGCGAATTTGGCGGCTCTTTGGCACTAAAAGAGGTAGTTGGCGAAATTAAAGGGCAAATGAGCGATTTAGACTATAAAGAGGAGCTAAAACTTTGGGATTTTGTAATTAAAGCCAACGAGAAAAAGCTACTACAGAGTGCAAAAGATTTAAACTTAGGTGGTTTAGCAATAGCACTAGCAAAAGTTGCAGCAATCTCTAACAAAGGGGTTAAAGTAAATAGCGATTTAGGCGTAAATATCTTTGATGAAAGCCCAAGTAGAGCAATTGTTACAGTAAAAAAAGAGAATTTAGAAGAGCTACTTAACCTAGCAAAAGAGATTGGCATAGAAGCAAAAGAGATTGGAGTTGTTGGTGGGAAAAGCGTAGAGGTAGATGATGTTACCATTTCGCTAGATAAATTAAAAGATATCTACTTTAACACCTTTAAAGAGGTTATAGAGCAAGATTTGTAGAAATTTTTAGATTAGAAATCTAAAAATTTAGCTTAGAGCGGAGAGCTAAGAGCATGGAGCTAACAAAGTTGGCTTCGCTTTTTTATGCGGCAAAGCCGCAAATATAATAAGCAACGAAGTTGCACAATTAGCTCTAAGCTTTAGGCTCTTAGCTTCAATAGGGGGATTTTATGAAAAAACTAGCACTAATTACACTTACAACTGTCGCTTTGTTTTCAAAAAGTGTTACTGCAACCAAAGCGTGTGAAGCCTTTAACGATTTAAAACATAACAAAAACTATGGGCATATTGTTTTAGAGCCAAATAGTAGTTACGAAGTTGCAAGAGAACAAAAAGGGAACTACTATATAAAGGTGCCAAATGCAAAACCTACCATGCGTTGGGTAAGTGTTGGTTGTTTTAATGGTTCTAGCAGTAGTGCAAATAGTGCAACTCAAAACAGTAGTAGTAAAGAGAGTGGCAATTTAGACTCTGTATTGGTTTTAAGTTGGCACAACTCTTTTTGCGAAACACATAGCAATAAAAGAGAGTGCAAGCGAGATGGAGGCGAAGCTAAGAACCATCTAGTACTACATGGTCTTTGGCCACAACCTAGAAACAATGTCTATTGTGAACTAGATCGAGAGATTATTAATCTAGATAAGTCAAAACGATGGAATGCACTACCTAAACTAAACTTAAAGCCAGAAGTAATTGAGCTAATGCAAAAGTATATGCCAGGCTTTAAAAGTAATCTGCAAAGACACGAATACTATAAGCACGGAAGCTGCTACTCTAAAGATGCAAATAGATACTTTTTAGATGCCCTTAAATTAACAAAAAGAGTTGACGAAACTATAGGTGAATATCTGCGTGTAAATATTGGTAAAAGAGTAAAAACAATCAATATAAAAAAGATAGCCCAGCGTCTAATATCTAAAGATATAAAAAATAAAATTGTCATGAAGTGTAAAAGAGGTATTCTAAACGAAATTTGGGTATCGATAAAAGGCAAAGGTGACAAGCTAAAAGATTTAATAAAAGGGGCAAAACCGATCCGCTCTAACTGTCAAGAAGCAATTGTAGATGCACCTGGGAAGTTTAGAAAGTTTTAACCCAAAATTTGCATTAGAGATTAACAACCTTTAGCAAATCATTTTGCTATGGGTATTTACAAAAATCCATCAATTAACCTATGGGTTAACCTCAAGATTTTTGCAAACACCCATAACTAAAGCATTTGCCAAATCTTTGCTAATTCTATTGCAAAATTTGAGTTTAACCCAAATTTTCTCTTCTTTCTTGCACTTCTATTCTCTTTCGTATCATTTTAGAATTATACTTCAGAACTAAGTACTCTTTTGCCTAATTAGAAGCGTTGAATTGCTATAATTTTATAATTTAATTGTTTGGAGTAAAGATGGATGTATTAATAGTTGGAAGTGGGGGAAGAGAGTACTCTATTGGGTATGCTCTCAAGCAAGATGAGAGTGTTAATAAGATATATTTTGCACCTGGAAATGGGGCAACAGATCAGCTAGGTGAGAATATTGCTATAAAAGATTTTAATGAGTTGGCTAATTTTGCAAAAGAGAAAAATATTGATTTAACAGTTGTTGGCCCAGAAGATCCACTTGTAAATGGTATTGTCGATATTTTCCAAGAGCAAGGGCTTACTATTTTTGGCCCAAGTAAAGCGGCGGCTCAGTTGGAGGGTTCTAAAGTATTTATGAAGAACTGCCTGCAGAAATATGGTATTCCAACAGCGAAGTATATAGAGACAGATAGCCTAGAGGAAGCTACTAATTTTATTAACCAAATGGGTGAACCAATTGTTGTAAAAGCTGATGGGCTTTGTGCTGGAAAGGGTGTAATTATTGCTCAAACAAAGCAAGAGGCTATAGAGGCTGCTAAGGGAATGCTTAGTGGAGAGAGCTTTGGTGATGCCGGTACTAAAATTGTTGTTGAAGAGTATTTAGATGGGTATGAGCTCTCTATCTTTGCTGTGTGTGATGGAAAAGATTATGTGGTGCTCCCAGCTGCACAAGACCATAAGAGGCTGCTCGATAATGATGAAGGTCCTAATACTGGTGGAATGGGTGCTTATGTACCAACACCATTAATTGATGATGAGCTTTACAAGAAGGTAGAAGATAGAGTAATTAAGCCAACACTAAAGGGATTAGAAGAGGATGGAATGCCTTTTAGTGGGGTACTATTTATTGGTTTGATGATTGTAAATAATGAACCATATGTATTAGAGTATAATGTTCGCTTTGGAGATCCTGAGTGCGAAGAGTTGATGGTTCTTTTTGAATCTCCTGTAAGCGATATGCTTTTAAAAGCAGCAACTGGTAACTTAAAAGATGTAGAGGTGAAGTTTAAAGAAGATACATATGCTGTTGGTGTTGTATTGGCAAGTAAGAACTATCCATATAGCAGCAGTGAACCTGCAGAGATTATTGTCGATGAGATTGTGCACGAAGATTTAAAAGAGAACTCCTATATTGCTTATGCTGGTGTAAGTCGAGATGAGGATGGAAAGCTGCTTGCTACTGGTGGTCGTGTACTTGTATGTGTTGGTTTAGGTAGCTCAATTAGGGAAGCTAGAGATAGAGCCTATATGTTAGTAGGACAGGTTCACTTTTATGGGAAGAAGTGTCGAACAGATATTGCTTATCAGGCATTAAAGCAGTAAGTTTTTTAACTTAAAGGGTAAAGATGTTAGAATACGCTTCTATAGGTCGTAGATCATTATCATTTATAATTGACGATCTATTGGTCTCTTTTTTATTTATTGCAATTTTTTTTGATCAAATTACAGCAATTGCATCACAAGAAGCAATGGTTCTTTTTGTGACAACAAATAGCTGGGTTTTGATTTTGTTAAAAGTTATCTATCATACTTTTTTTATAGCTTACAGTGGGGCAACTGTAGGAAAGTATGTTGCAAAAATTGTTGCAGTAGATGAGACGAGTGGAGAGAAGCTTAGTTGGTCAATGGCTGCTTTAAGAGCCATTATAAGAGTTATTGGTGAATCTCTTTTATATATAACATTTTTGTTTGCTCTCTTTAGCCCAAAGAGACAAACATTACATGATAAATTAACTAATTGTGTGGTGATCAATGTTGAAAATAGATAGAATAATACTAAGTACGGTTTTGGCACTTACACTAGTGCATGCTGAGACAAGCGAAGTTGCAGTATATGCAAAAGAGGTACATCAAGAGCAAGGCAATTTGATTGCTAATGATGGTGTTGTTGTAGAGCATGATGGCTCACTATTTCGTGCCCAGAGTGCGAAGTATAATAAAGCTAAAAACTCGATACTCTTGCAAGGAGATGTAACACTAATTGAAAAGAGTGGAAAACGCATTCGCGCTAAAGAGTTAACAGTAAACTTAGATGACAATCATGTAGTCTTTAAGGACTTCTTTACAATGGGGAGAGACCATATATGGATTAGTAGTACAGATGGAGAGAAAAAAGAGAATAAGATAAAAGTTGAAAATGCTCTTTTCTCTAGCTGTGATGTCAATGATCCTGACTGGATGTTAGGGTTTAATAAAGCGATCTATGATACTGAATCGGAAGTAGTTAAGTTTTATGATGCTAAAGTCTATGTGAAAAAGGTACCTGTCTTTTATTTCCCTTATCTCTATATACCTCTATCAAATGAGAGAAGAAGCGGTTTTCTCTATCCAGAAATTAGCATAAGAGGAAAAGATGGTTTTTCATATAGACAGCCATACTTTTGGAATATAAGTCGTAGTCAAGACTTAACAATAGATGCACAAATAATGGCAAAAAGAGGATATGGTGTTAGTGCTGAATATAGATTCTATCATGCAAAAGATGCTTTTGGAGCAATCCGTGCTGGATATTATAAAGATAAAAAGAGTTATGTAGAGAAAGAAAACTTATTGCATAGTAAACACTATGGTATTGAGTTTAATTACCTGAATGGCTCTCTTTTAGATAGCCTTGCAAACAATGGTTATGAAAATAAACTCTATATTAATGGAACCTATTTTAATGATGGTGACTATTTTAATTTAAGTGCAAATCCTCTTAGTCATTATAGAGTTGGTTCGTACTATGACTCAAGGTTAAACTACTATATTAAAAAGAGTGACTCTTTTTATGTTGGTATAACATCAGACTTTTATAAATCGACCGTAAAAGAGCATAATGATGATACTATTCAGATTTTACCACAGATACAGTTTCATATGCCATTTACAAGTTTAGTAGGGAATAGTATCTCTTACTCTTTGGATGCAACAAACGCTAATTTAACTAGAAATAAAGGGACAAAGGCTGGAAAATCAGTTATTAAGGCTCCACTTTTTGCTCACTTCTCTCTGTTGAATAACTATTTAAATTTAGATATTTCAGAAGAGCTGCAAATGAGTGCATATAGATTTATCAATGTGCCACTTAAAAATAAAAAGTATGAAAGAGTTAGCCTGAATCATAAAGTCTCACTTTCATCCGATTTAACGAAAGTTTATGATAGTGGTATTCACACTTTAATGTTGAGTGCTGTTTATACAAAAAGTAATAAGTTGAGTGAAAGTTGGATGAAGTATGATGAAATTCCAGCTGATTTAAAAGAGGACTTTGTTGATGATCTTGCCTATAGACATGAAATTGCACTTAGAGCCCATCAGATTTGGAGCTCTTTTGGTAGTAAATTAAGTATCGATCATATATTGGAGAGTAGTTATAACTTAGATAATAAGAAGTTTGAAAATATTGAAAATACATTCTATTTAAAATATGAAAATTGGTCTTTTTACTCTTTCTTAGACTACTCAGTTGATGCGAAAAAATTAAGAGAGATACATAATACAATTGGCTATAGTAATGGTAAATATGGGCTCTCTTTAGGCTATTTATGGAATAGAGATTACCAAAGCTTTGCAACATTATCTAAGCAGTTGACTTTTAGTTCTTATTATAAATATAGCAATAGACTTAAATTTTCTGCTAGTGCTGACTATGATTTCAGCTATAAAAAAGTGAGTAATTGGAATGTTACGACAGATTTTAATAGAAAGTGTTGGGCTGTTCGATTTAGTTTTGGGCAAGATATTCGTCCTGTATTAAAATCGAGTGGTCAAAGTTCGATTAAGAACAACTACTTCTCTTTTAACTTTACAATTCTACCATTTGGTATCTCATATGGTAAATAATTGAAGTAGATGCATATAGAAGAGGCTCTAAAAATTTTAGATATTCCACCCTATGTAACAAAGGGTGAGATAAAGAAGAGGTATAAAGAGTTAGCCTCGAAATACCATCCTGACCGCTCAAAAGAGTCTGAAAGAATGGTAGAGATTAATGAAGCCTATAAGTTGATTATGGAGTATATAGAGAATTTTAGATACTCATTTGATAGCAACGAAATAACAAAACAGATGCCGAGCATGGCACATAATGATAAATTTAAAGTATAAAATTAAGGAATTGAATGAAGAGTAGTATAGTTGAAATTGAAACAAATAATCTGAATGAGATTTTTGAGTTCAATAAAGTTGCAAAGCAGGCTGATGGATCAGTTCTCTATAGACAAGGGAAATCAGTACTTATTGCTACTGTTGTTTATGATAACGATTGTAGTAGCGAAGATTTTCTGCCATTAACTGTGCAGTATATAGAGAAATCGTACGCAGCAGCGAAGATTCCTGGAGGGTTTATTAAGAGAGAGTCAAAACCAGGCGATTTTGAAACTTTGACTTCACGAATTATAGACCGTGCTATTCGCCCTCTCTTTCCTGATGATTTTTCGAACAATGTAGTTATTACGGTTACTGTGGTTAGTAGTGATCCAGAAGTAGATCTACAGATTGCTGCTCTTCATGCTGCAAATGCAGCACTCCTAGTTTCTCCACTGCCAATAGAGAAATCTATTGCAGCTCTAAGAGTTGCAAAAGTGGGTGATGCAATACTCTATAACCCTAAAAATAGTGAGTTTGAAAAGAGTGAGCTTGATCTATTGCTTGTTGGCAGCCAAAGAGATATAACGATGATAGAGATGCGAACCATCGCATCCTATAAAGAGGGAGTTCACTCAGCTAATGAGCTAAGTGATAGTGAACTTATAGCTATCCTTAATGAGTCTCTATCAAAAATTGAGAGTGCATCTGAAAACTACTTTAAAGAGTTTACTGCATTAAAGTCTGATCTCAAATTTGAGATGCAGCAAAAAGTTATTGATGCATCACTCAAAACTTTTATTCTCGATAAGTTTACTACACAAATTGATCATGCAATTGAGAATATGTCTAAATCTGAAAGTACAGATGCTCTTAAAGGTATTCTAAAAGATATTACTGCAAATCTTGAGAGTGAGAATGCTGATTTTGATGAAGCAGCTCTTAAAGATGCATTCTATCGAGTTGTTAAAGAGAAGGTGCGATCACTTATTTTAAATGGAGCAAGAATAGATGGACGGAGAGTTGATGAGGTTCGTCCAATTGAGATTGAAACGAATCTTTTACCATCTGTTCATGGTTCAACACTCTTTACACGGGGTGAGACGCAGGCATTAGTAACTGCAACGCTTGGCGATAACAAAGATGCTCAAATGTATGAGCTCTTAACGAGTAAAAAGACAATGAATGAAAACTTTATGGTTCACTATAACTTTCCACCATATAGTGTTGGAGAGGCTAAGCCAATAGGTGCACCAGGTAGACGAGAGCTAGGGCATGGTAACTTGGCAAAAAGAGCACTTGAACCAACGGTTTGTTTAGAGCCAAACCAAACAGTGAGAGTTGTATCTGAGATACTTGAGAGTAATGGATCATCTTCGATGGCAACAGTTTGTGGAGGTTCTTTGGCGTTAGTTTGTGCAAATGTTGATGTTAAAAAATTGACTGCTGGTATCGCTATGGGTGTTGTAGTAGAGAGTAGCGATAAGTATACCATTTTAAGTGATATTATGGGTGCAGAAGATCACTATGGTGATATGGATTTTAAAATTGCTGGTACTAAAGATGGTATAACTGCAATGCAGTTAGACATTAAACTTGATGGACTTAACTTAAAGATTCTACAAGAGGCACTCGAGCAGGCTCAAAAGGGGCTCTCTCATATTTTAGAGTTAATGGAGCAAGCAAAGAGGACAATTGTTCCAAGTGGAGCACTACCTAGTCAGTTGACTTTTGAGATCGATCCTTCTAATATATCGTTAGTAATAGGGAAGGGTGGTTCTACTATTCGTGATATTATTGATCGTTTTAATGTTTCGATAGATTTAGATAGAGATAATGGTATTGTAAAAATCAGTGCAAACGAAGAGGGCTCTCTTGAAGGTGCAAAAGCATTTATCGAAGAGCTGATAGAGAAAGAGAATAAGCCAGTTACTCAGTATGAAATTGGTAAAACATATAGAGGGGTTATCAAAAAGTCTGTCGATTTTGGTTACTTTATCGAGATGCCAGATGGCTACGATGCACTCTTACACAACTCTAAAATACCTTCGCACCTACAAGGTACACTTAATGAGGGTGATTCAGTAGAGGTTGTAGTGATGTCGCAACAGAATAAAAGAGTGGAGCTGGGTTTATTACCGCACCAATAAATAATCTTAATTTTTGATGCTATAATTTCGTTCAAAGACAAGGCAGATTTTCGCAGGACTAGCCGGAGGCTAATTCAAGAAAATCTAACGCAGTATTTGGGCGAAAGTATAGCACCCTTTGGGGAGAACGAGACGAGACAATCTGCACATAAAAAAATCTTTGCATTAGCTACGTCGCTAGTACTACAGATTTTTTTATGCACATCTCACCTCGTCTCGTTCTCTCAAAAGTTAAGACTATGTATAGGTGCGGTAATTAAAATAGCTTTAAACTCTATCTTATGAACGCTTTGCGTAAAACTCTTTTCTGAAAGCTTCAAATCTCTTTTCCAATATTGCCTCTCTTGCCTCTTTCATTAGATTTAGATAGTAGTAGAGGTTGTGGATAGTGGCTAAGCGGAAGTAGGTAATCTCTCGTGCTCTAAAGAGATGGTTTAGGTATGCACGAGAGTAGTTTTGACAAACCATACAGCCACAGTTACTATCGATTGGATTACGATCGTTTTTATAGCGTGCTGCTTTTATATTTACTTTTCCAAAAGAGGTAAAGAGTGTTCCATTTCTTGCATTTCTCGTTGGCATTACACAATCGAACATATCAACCCCACGGTAGATGTTCTCTATTAAATCTTCTGGTGTCCCAACTCCCATAAGGTATCGAGGTTTATCCTTTGGCATTAGAGGGGTAGTATATTCGACTGTATCATACATTAGTTCATTCGATTCTCCAACGCTTAAGCCGCCAATTGCAAAGCCATCGTAATCGAGTTGGCAGAGCTCATTAGCAGAGATTTTACGAAACTCTTTATCGGTTCCTCCTTGGATAATTGCAAAGATATTTTGATTTAAGCCTTTGCCTTCTGATTGGCACTGTTTGTGGTATGTAATCGACTCCTCTGCCCATTTGGTTGTTCTTTGAATACTATTGATAATTCGCTCTTTTGTAGCTGGTAGAGCTACTAGATCATCTAAGATCATCATAATATCACTACCAAGATTATATTGAATATCTAAAACCTTTTGGGGTGTAAATTTATGTTTAGAACCATCTATGTGGCTACGAAATAAAATACCATCCTCTTCAATTTTAACATTCGTACTTAATGAGAAAGCCTGAAAACCTCCGCTATCAGTTAAGAAGCTTTTTGAGAATCGTGTAAAGTTGTGTAGTCCACCTTGCTCTTTTACGAGTTGGTCTCCTGGTCTGAGGTAGAGGTGGTAAGTGTTGCCTAAAATTATCTCTGGTTTTAAAAGAGTATTGAGATCAGTGGCATCAAGTGCTTTGACCGCACCAACTGTACCTACTGGCATAAATACAGGAGTTTGTATAGTAGAATGTGCTGTTTTTATAGTACATGCACGAGCTTTGTTATCGATAGATTCTATTTCAAATTTCATTATGTTATAATGCCTTAATTATTTTTCTACCTTAGTTCGATGTTATAATTGGTTTATTGAATTTAGGTATAAAATTGTATCAAAATAGACTAAAAAGAGTAGTATGAGTAATATTTTAATTATTGCACAGGGGAAAGTTGCAGAAGCTTTTATTAACAAAGTAGCCGATAAAGATGGCTTAGGACACCACTATACAGTATTGACAAATGAGAAGCTAGGTATAGAGAAGAGACGCCATTTGGAGTTTGTATCATTTGACCCAACAAGTCTTTTTCGCCTTAAAAGCTTCTGTTTGCACCATAAATTCCAATCTGCATTTATTATTTATGAGAATATGGATGAGACAAAAGCTATCTACGATAATATTCGAAGCTTTAATGAAAAGGTGCGGATTGTCATACTTGATAAAAATAGTAGATTTAGGGATATTAAATCTGATGGATATACAAATATTATCGACTCAATAAACCTCTTGGCAAATCGACTCTATGATTTCTTGCCAAATGTGCCTGTTGTTGCCCAAAATGTTGGTTTGCATGAGGGGGAGATTATGGAGGTTATAGTTCCATTCTCAAGTACTTATGCATTCAGGCATATTAGCTCAATCCCTCAAATTAAGTGGAAGATTGCTGCAATATATAGAGATAATAAGCTATTACTCCCAAATAATGCTACAATGATTCGACCACGAGATATGTTGCTTATTATTGGAAAACCACAAATTTTACAAAATGTCTATAGACGCATTCGGAGTGAGAATGGAGTATTTCCTGAGCCATTTGGAAAGAACTTCTATCTCTATATCGATATTGATAATGATGGCAAAAGAGCTATTGAGTTTATAGAAGAGGCTATCTATCTATTGAATAAGTTTGATAATAAAGAGTTAATTATTCGAGTTGCACACCCAAATGATTTAGAGGTTGTGAATAAGATAAAAGAGTATGAGAGTGATCAAATATTTATTTACTTCTCGTTTGAAGAGGTAGAGGAGGGTACAATAGCTAATGATATTTTAGAACATGAAATAGGTTTAATGCTGCTCTCTTTTGATACTCTAAAATCGAGTAGTTGCAATAAAAGACTCTATGCTTATAAAAAGCTTATCTATCTTTTTGGTAACACTAAACTGCAAGATATTCGCGAAGCTGTGGTAGTTTATAACCATAAAAAGAGTATAGAAGAGATATCGTCTGTTGCTTTTTATATAAGTGAAATCTTAAAAGTAAAACTCTCTTTAAGAGATTACGATCCACAAGGTAAATTTAATGAGAGTTCGTTTGCAGTAGAACATTTTGAGACACTCTCACATGTGCATAATACTAAAGTCGAGATTATTCAAAAGCGAAAAAACCCTATTAAAGCGATAAAGAAAGTAAAAAAAATTCTTCTGGTTATTCCATTTAGTGAAAATATCGATTTTCAAAGTTTTAAAGTCTTTTTCAAAAGAGATATCGATAGTCTCTTAATTAGAACAAATAACCATCCAAAACTTTTAATTCCAGTTGTAGAGGGATAAAGGCTCTTAGTTTGGGGCTATCTCTAATATTTTTTTATGTATTATTATAGAAACAATATTTAGGTGAAGATAGATGATAATTCCAATAGAAATATGCCAACCAGAGAGTGTAAGTTATAATATTTATATTGATAAATTGCCACAATTAGAGTTTAATAACAGAGTGGCGATTGTTACAAACCCAACGGTTGCGAAGTACCATTTAGGGAGTGTTGCAAAAAAGATTAAAGCACCATCTTTAGAGATAATAGAGGTCCCAGATGGCGAAGAGTATAAGAGTATCGATACCGTATTGTTTATACTCGATAAACTTTTTCAGGCAAAATTTGATAGAAAATCTACTCTTATAGCTCTTGGCGGTGGAGTAATTGGTGATATGACTGGATTTACTGCTTCCATGTATCAAAGAGGGATCGATTTTATTCAGATGCCAACAACTCTTTTAGCACAAGTAGATGCAAGTGTTGGGGGCAAAACTGGTGTAAATAATAGATATGGTAAAAATCTTATTGGGGCATTCTACCAGCCTAAAGCGGTATATATCGATCCTGAGTTTTTAGAAACACTTCCAAAAAGAGAGTTTGCCGCAGGAGTTGCAGAGGCTATTAAAATGGCTATAATGTTCGATAGAGAGTTTTATAACTCTATTCAAGAGAGTGATCTTAGCAAGCCAAAAAATGTTGTAGAGTTAATTGCAAAATCGGTAGAGCTTAAAGCTAATGTGGTGAATCAAGATGAGAAAGAGTCAGGGGTTCGAGCCGTATTAAATTATGGGCATACTTTTGGACATGTCATTGAGAATTTAACAAATTATAGTAGATATCTCCATGGAGAGGCAGTTGCAATTGGTATGGTCATGGCAAATGAGCTTGCAGTTAAATTAGGGCTCTTAAGTCGAACAGAAGCTGATGAGGTTAAAACTTTATTAGAGAAAAATAATCTACCTACTTCATTTGCTATAGAGTCTATAGAGGATTTCTATGAGCACTTCTACTTAGATAAAAAGAGTTCCCAAGGGAATATTGCCTTTATCTTGCCAAATGGTAAAATTGGGACAAATATAATTCGTAAAGATATCCCTAAAGAGATTGTTATTGAAGTATTAGAAAAGTTTAAGGGTTGAAAATGAGAAGATGCTTTTTGCTATTGATGCTACTATTTTCTATTGCTCTTTATGCAGGAGATAAAAATAGTAGTGAGGTTAATAGTAGTCAAAAAGTGAGTGTTGCAACAGAAGTTGTCAGTAAAAAGTTAGAGATGATTGAAAAAGACAAAAGTTTAGATAACGAGTGGACAAAAACATATAGTGCCTATATTACCCATAAGTCTTTATTGAATAGGGAAAGAGAACTTGAAGCTAAAATCAAAAAGTATAAATCTCTTCGTTCCCTCACCAAGATGCAAGAGAATAGAGTAGAGAAGTTTAAAAAAGAGCTCTCTGTTATTAATGATAAAATAAATTTAATTAAAGATTTTGAAAAAGATCCATTTAAAAAGTTAATTGCACCTCCTCTTTTGAGTGATGCACCAAAAATAAGCAACCCATTTGCAATTATTGGTGGACTCTCGTACTTAAAAGAGTTAAAAAATAGAAGTGACTTATATATTAATAAATATAAAACATTAAATGAAACTATTAATAAATTAAAAAATGAAGAGAGAGTAGTGGCTGAAGTAATAGTAGATACAAATAATACGCAGTTGGAGAGTAAACTAAAAGAGTTAAGAGAGGAGATTAGTTATCTACAAACAATTCAAGATATTTTCACAACAACTAAAAAGGTATATCTAAAAAAAGCTGATGAGATAAAAATCAGCATTGAAAAGGGGATAAAGCAAGAACTACAAAAGGTAGTTTATATTGGCATTATTGTTGGATTCTTTTTAATTTTATATCTCTTTTTAAAATATTTGACGCGTAAGTACTTCTCTAATAAAGATAGCTTTTATACAATAAATAAGGTTATCAATATTACATTTATTACAATTTTAATTTTAGTTATACTTTTTGCCTATTTAGAGAATGTAAGTTATCTTATAACTATTTTAGGATTTGCCTCTGCTGGTATTGCAATTGCGATGAAAGATTGGTTTATGTCGCTAATGGGGTGGTTTGTAATTGTTTTAGGTGGAGCGGTTCATGTTGGCGATAGGGTTAAATTTGTTCGTGGCAATGTTGAGTATGTTGGTGATATAGTCGATATCTCACTACTTAGAATGACAATTCAAGAGGATGTAACCTTAACAACATATATGCACAACAGAAGGGCAGGAAGAATTATTTTTATTCCCAATAACTATATTTTTACCGATATGGTTGCAAACTATTCCCACTCAGGTTTAAAGACAGTATGGGATGGAATAGATTTCTATATTACATTTGACTCTAATATTACAAAAGCTACAACAATAGCTAAAAATATTGCGAAGCAGTACTCTAAAGGGTATACAGATATTACGAGAAAGCAGCTTAATAAGCTTAGAAGTAAATATCAGTTAAAAAATACCAATGTTGAGCCACGCGTCTTTGCCTTTATTGAGGGGTATGGTATGAAAATAAGTGTTTGGTATTTAACAAATGCCTATGCAACTTTGACTTTAAGAGGCACTATATCTACGAAAATTATAGAAGAGATTCAGCAAGAAGATGATATAAAGATAGCTTACCCAACACAGTCGCTCTATGTAGATCGAACTATTCCAAAGCCCATTAAAGAGCTAGAGAAGTCTATTGAGAATAATTTGTCATAGTGTGCGATAAATATGCTAGAATATTGCCCTATTTCCTAAGGAGTTATTTTTTTGAGTAAAAAGGTATATTTTAAGACATTTGGCTGTAGAACAAACCAGTTTGACACCCAGATAATGATAAGCAAACTGAATGATTTTGAGTTAACGCAAGATGAGAGTGAAGCAGATATTGTCGTTGTAAACTCATGTACTGTTACAAATGGTGCCGATAGCTCTGTTCGAGGCTATATAAATAGTGTAAAGAGAAAGAATAGAGAAGGAAAGGTAATTTTAGCAGGTTGCGGAGCCCACTCAAAAGGCGAGGAGCTCTTTGAAAAAGGGGATCTCTTTGGTGTTTTAGGACACTCTGAGAAAGAGAATATTAATACTCTTTTAAAGAGTAATAACCGTTTTTATGAGATTGGTGATCTTGACCATATCGATAGTAGTGTAGTAACAGAGTTTTTAGGCAAGAGTAGGGCATTTATTAAGGTGCAAGAGGGGTGTGACTTTCGTTGTAGCTACTGTATAATCCCATATGTTCGTGGGAATGCACGCTCTTTACCACTTGAGCAGATTAAAGAGCAAGTAAGGGTTTTAGCTGCTAATGGTTTTGGAGAATTTATCTTAACAGGTACAAATGTAGGGAGCTATGGAAAAGATAGAGGCTTATCTATTGCAAAATTAATAAAAGAGCTCTCAATGATTCGAGGAGTACGGAGAGTTCGTATTGGAAGCTTAGAGCCATTACAGATAGATGATGAGTTTATGGAGCTTCTTAACGAGCCATTTATGGCACGCCATCTCCATATAGCCTTGCAACATACTGCAGATAAGATGTTGCTTTATATGAATAGACGCAATCGTTATAGAGAAGACTTGAAGCTCTTTGAGAAGATAGCATCTTATGGTTATGCACTTGGAACCGACTTTATAGTAGGGCATCCTGGTGAGAGCGATGCACTATGGAAAGAGGCGATAGAGAGAGTAAAAGAGCTTCCTCTTACACATATGCACGCCTTTACCTACTCTCCTAGAGACAATACGCCATCAGCTTTAATTAAAGAGCGAATCAATGGTAAAATTGCAAAAGAGCGACACAGAGAGTTAACAGCCCTTGTGAAAGAGAAGAATTTAGAGTTTAGAAGAGAGCATAGCAACAATTTAACCGTGCTTGTAGAGAATGAGAGAGATGGACTCTATAGGGGGTATGACCAATACTACAATCAAGTGTTTGTAAAGAGTAGTAGAGATCTTAAGCATAATTGGATATTCTTAGAGAAGAGTGAAGTAGAGGAGAGGGGCAATTATGCTACGCTTGAATAAAAAAGCAAAACCGATTATTATCGTATCTATTCTTATAGCAGTTTCACTTATTTTTTATATATCACTCAAGAGTAGTAGTAATACGCTCTTTGTGAGTGGGAAAAAGTTTACAAAAGTCTTAGAGAATCAAAAAGTTAATGAGATATATATTCGCGATAAATATATAACTGCTGTAACTGAGAGAGCTACCTATAAGACACCTAAAAGTGCAGTTAATATCAGTAAAATTCAAGCAGAATATCCAGTAGCGATCTATAGTAAAAATGGGAATATACTTATCTCTATTGCCATTTTTATACTTTTAGCAATCTTTGTTGTGTTAATAATGATACTTCGAAAAAGTTTCGAGAGAACCACAGGATTAAGTCATGCACGAATGGCAAAAGAGAGTCTCGAGCTTAACCATGAGATAAAACCAGAATTTACTGATGATATTAACTTTAAATCTATAGCAGGAATTCAAGATATTAAAGAGGATTTGGAGGAGATTATCTCTTTTTTAAAGTATCCATATAAGTATAAGAAGTTTGGTGTGCGTATGCCTAAGGGGGTTTTACTTATTGGACCTCCAGGAGTAGGAAAGACACTTATTGCAAAAGCTATCTCTTCAGAAGCAGAGGTTCCTTTTTTCTACCATAGTGGATCGAGTTTTGTCCATATCTATGCTGGTATGGGTGCCAAAAGAGTAAAAGAGCTCTTTACAAAAGCCAAAGAGATGGCTCCAAGTATTATCTTTATAGACGAGATAGACTCAGTCGGAAAAAATAGAAATAGTCTTGATAGTAACGAAAGAGAAGCAACACTCAATCAGCTTTTAGTAGAGATGGATGGCTTTAGCAATAATAGTGGTGTGGTAGTAATTGCAGCTACAAATAGAATAGATGTCTTAGATAGTGCCCTCTTAAGACCTGGGAGATTTGATAGACGAATCTTTATTACACTACCAGATATCGAAGAGAGGAAAAAGATTATTACACTCTATTTAAAGAATAAGCAGCACTCTCTCGATATTACTGAGGTTGCAAAACTTACTGCAGGTTTTAGCCCAGCAGCAATAGAGACACTTATTAATGAAGCGGCTCTTCACTGTTTACGAACGCGAAAGAGTGAAATAACTATAGATGATATTTATACTGTCAAAGATAGAGTAATCTATGGTAAAAAACGGGTTGCAATACTCTCTAAACAGGAGAGAGAGATAGAGGCAGATTACCAAGCAGCCAAGGCTACAGTAGCAACATGGCTTGGTTTTGACTTTATGAAAGTGCACCTCTCTCAGCCATTTACACTTAGTAGCGATAGGTTGCTACTCTCTAAGAGTGATCTGCTCAATAGTGCAAAGGTCTATATGGCAGGGATTGTCTATCTATCGCAAAAGTATAATGAGAGCTTTAATATTGCCATTGATGATAGAAAAGTAGTACTTGATATTACTCAAAATATTATTAGTAACTATAGTATGCTTGAGTCGACAAATCAGAGCAGTTTAGTTAAAGAGATTCAAGAAGAGGTAAACTCGCTCTTAGTAACACTTGTTGTTGTAATAAAGCGAATCTCTCAGGAGTTAAATAGTAAAGAGGTAGTAACACGAGAGTATATAAAAGAGGAGTTGAATGCACTACTTTAGTGGGTTTTCGCTTCAAAATGAAGCGGAACTATTTGCGTTTTGGTTGCCGAAGAGTCAATATAGTGTTGTTGGCTTTAGCTATGGTGCGATAAAGGCAGTAGAGTACCTTCTCAAAACAGATAGAAGAGTCGATAGATTGCTACTTCTCTCACCAGCTTACTTTAATAATAAAAGTGAGGCTTTTAAGAAGATGCAACTACTCTATTACAAGAAAGATCCCCAAAAGTATAGAGAGAACTTTCTGCAAAATATAGCATCAGGAAGTGATATTTCGTTAGAAAAGTATATTATGCCATCTCCACCAGCTAAAGATTTAGAGGAGTTGCTCTACTATCAGTGGAATGGGGAAAAGTTGAAGAGATTAGAGCAACGAGGGATTTCAATAGAAGTTGTTCTTGGAGAGAAGGATAAAATTATAGATGCAGAAGCTGCTAAAGAGTTTTTTGAAAAGTATGCAGTAACTTATTTTATAAAAGATGCTAACCATCTATTGAGGAGTAAATAGTGATAAATATTGTAATTACAGGGTGTAGTAGTGGAATTGGGTTAGAGACAGCACTCTATCTTAAAGAGCGAATGGTAAAGGTCTATCCTACTGCTAGAAAATTAGAAGATGTCGCAAAGTTAAAAGAGCTTGGCTTTGAAGATGCACAATATTTAGATGTCTGCGACTATCAGAGTATTCAAGATGTTATTGCCTATGTTCTAGAGAAAGATGGCAAGATTGATGTGTGGTTTAATAATGCAGGCTATGGACAAATTGGTGCACTAGAGGATATCGAAACAGATCTAGTGCGTAAACAGTTTGAGACAAATGTTTTTGGACTTCACGAGGCTACTAGAGAGGTGCTTAAAGTGATGAGAGAGCAGGGCTATGGAAAGATTATTCAGCATAGTTCAGTTTTGGGTATAGTTGCTCTACCATTTAGGGGTGTCTATAATGCAAGTAAATATGCCATAGAGGGTTTAACCGATACTCTACGATTAGAGCTTGTAGGAACAGATATCTATCCTGTATTACTAAATACAGGGCCTGTAGCGAGCAAGTTTAGAAAGAATGCAATTGCCACACTTGATGCAATCGATTACACTCAATCAAACTATAAAGAGTATTACGAAAGAGCAAAGAGTGGAAACGCAAAAAAAGTACCATTTTCACTACCGGCATCTTCAGTTGCAGAGGTGGTGCATAAAATAATTTTAACTGATAAGCCAAAACCACGCTACTATATAACAAAAGCAACCTATATTTTAGGCTTTGCAAAACGGATTTTAAGTAGTGCGTGGCTCGATAAAGTGCTACTAAAAGTATAAAGAGGTTAAACCTCTTGTATTACAGAGTATATTGGTACATCGAGCTTCTCTTTTCCATTCAAGAAAGCTAACTCGATAATAAAGCAAGCCTCTACACACTCAGCACCAACTCTCTCAATCAATCTAGCCGCTGCAGATGCAGTACCGCCAGTTGCTAAAAGGTCATCAATTAAGAGCACCTTAGCACTCTCTTTTTGGGCAAAGGCATCAATATGTACCTCTACTTCATCATAGCCATACTCTAAAGAGTATTTCTCTGAAACAGTTGTATATGGAAGCTTCCCTTTTTTGCGAATTGGCACAAATCCAATCCCAAGATGCGAAGCGAGAGCCGCACCAAAGATAAATCCTCGTGCATCGATTCCGGCAATAAAGTCGAGATTATAACTTTTATACCGCTCTACCAAGTGCTCTATTAAAGCTTTATAAGCAGTAGGGTTATTCAAAAGTGTGGTAATATCTTTAAAGTTAATTCCAGGTTTTGGGAAGTCTGGTATTACTCGAATAGAGTCTTTTATTAGTGCTAATGTATTACTATCCATTATCTCTCCTCGATTTAAAATTCAAATCCACCGCCGCTGCCTTTGTTCATACTCTCGTAGACAGCTTTAACATAAGAGGCTCTTAATTGACACTCTAAGAGCTTATCGCAAGGGAAGCAGCTTTGTAAATTCTGCTCTTTTTGGCACGCCTGAAGCTCTAAAAGCTTCGCATCGAGTGCTTTCTCCCATTGGTCTCTCTCTTTTTGTGGATTACTGCTCATTGTTGTATGCCTCTTTTACCTTCTCTATCTCATAACGAGATCCAAAAAAGCATGGAGAAGTATCGTGCGGATGTTCTGGAGTTAACTCCAATAGACTTTTGCCCTTATCATCAATAGCATAGCCACCTGCTTCGATAAAAGCAAGAGCAAATGGGATAACCTCAAAGAGATCTCTTAGTTTCCCTTTTGGTTTATCGGTAGTTCCTGGGTAACTAAAGAGCCCACCACCTTTTAATAGGATTTGGTGGAGATCTGGCACCATTCCACCACTATAACGCAAACGATACCCCTCTTGAAAGAGTGACTCTATAAGGGCTTTATGGTGTGGATACCAATTCTTCTGTGTAGAGCCTGGAGCATTGAGCTTTCCTTTCTCATCCATAGAGATATCTGCAATCTTTAGAAAACTTCCATTTAAAAGACGGAAGTGTTCTGGTTTTTTGCCCTTTATTGTCTTTACAATCTCAACACGAGGGCCATAGACTATATAGTAAGAGGCAACAATATTTTCACCATTGAGCCCACCTTTGTAGATACCAAAAATTGACCCAACTGAGAGGTTATAGTCTACAATACTAGAGCCATCGAGTGGATCGTAGCAGATGGTATACTCTCCATCTGGATTAATTGCGACAATATCCTCTTTCTCTTCGCTAATAATAGAGTGTACGCTTGAGAGTTTTTTTAACTCCTCTTCTATAATCGCATCGCTTTGAATGTCGAGTTTTAGCTGTTGGTCACCTGTAGCATTGCAATTTTTGCTATAACCGGTCTCGCCATTTTTTATTAAGTTATCTATTTTGAGTGCAATCTCTTCTAGTTTGCTAAATATTGCTTCCATTATGCCCCTTTTATCTCTTTTGCAATCTTAAAAATATAATCTATTATCTCTTTGGTATTGTTTAAATCTAAAACAACTTTATCAAGCTTTGCTAACTTCTCTTGTGAAATAGAACAATCAACTGCTATAGCCGAAACATAGGGAAGGTAACTCTCTTCAATTTCGTTACGAAAGACTGCAATACGAGGAAGATCCCAAGTTTTCAACCCCTCTACAATTAAAAGATCAAAAGGAGAGAGCTGCGTTACTAGCTCATCGAGTGTAGAGCTTTGGTGTTTAAAGAGTGTTGTTCGTCTATCGGATACAACAGCAACATCTGCTCCAGTTTGAAAAAAGCGACCACTATCTTTTGCTGGATTATCAAAAATTGCTTTATCTTTTGGATCATGCTTAATAATTGCAACTTTATATTTTTTAACTAACTCTATTGCAAGTTTCTCTATAAGCGTTGTTTTGCCACTCCCTGATGGACCTGTTATTGCGATTGCTAACTGTTTCACACTCTTTTCCTTTAAGAACATTTTATAGAGGTGCTCTTTAGTAAAATTATACTATAATTTATCTATTACAATAGAGAGGTATATTGTACTTTCTTAATACCCTCTAAGATAGATAAAATAATAATGGAGATAGTATGAAATATTACCACTTAATGATTCTTATCCCTCTTTTTACTGCATGCACATCTAAAAATGCAAGCTTGGAAAATCTAGAGGCAAATGCAAAAGAGTTTAATGATTTTTCAAATAGTGCCTATTTGATAGATGATAAAGAGATTGTCTATTTTACTTTGAGCGGTAATCAGATTGAGATTCAATTAATCAATAAAGATCGCTTAAGTGAGAATAAGATAGTTGCATGTAGCGTTAATAAAAAAGCAGTTGCTGTAACTGAAGATAGTAGTAAAGATTGGGATAACAACTATATAATCACACTTGATAAAGTAGTGAAAAAAGCAAAAATCGAGTGTAAACTCAGCGATGGCTCGATTATTAAGAAAACAGTAAAGGTTTATTAGCGGAACTTATCGGTAAGTTCTGGCTTATCTAACTGTTTGAGAAGTGTCGAAACTCTAACAGGACTCCCTAGGAGCATTCTGTAGATTACATAATTGGCTAAGACTTTCTTTCCGTAGTGGTTTGCTTGTTCGTTATCTACCATTTCAAGGCTTAAGTAGGGCTCATATTTGCCGTTACCTCTAAAGAGATTTTTGCGTAACATTCTTCTTGTATATCCAATCCCAGCATTATAGGCATAGGCAACAAAGAGTGGATGGTGGAGATATTTATTGAGATAATTTAAGTGATCGTTTGCAAATCGAATGGCTCTTTTAGGGTTGAAGATATCTGTGTAACTTACAGCTTCACCCCTCTTTTTTGCTATGTGGCGAATAAGAAATGGCATAAACTGCATCATCCCTAGTGCAAACGATCTTGAAACAGATGCAGGTATAAAGCGACTCTCCTGTCTTGCAAGTGCCAAAATAAGTGCTTGTCTCTCAATCGAATAGTTACTCAAAAGCTCTCTATAGAGTAGGGGAAAGTACTGCTTAGTATCTTTAGAGGCTTTGTTTAAAATGTAGTAGTAGTAAGCTGCACTCTCTTTGCTGTTATACTTTTTTGCTAGTTGATAGAGATTTGTCTTTCGAGAAAAGATCTTTTGCTTTAGTCGTGCCCAAGCGATTGGGTCGTCAACTTTAATAGGGGATTTTCTGCTCATATCTATAGGTGCATTAGCTGGATGTGGGTAGGGGAGTCCTAAAAGATCTAATGCGATCAATTTATAGATATTAAAATCTACACTTTTAGCAAGGTATTTAAGATATTTTCCATCTTTGCTTGTCATGTAGTACCAAAAGATTGCTTTATCTTTATAGAATCTTTCACTCGCTTTCCAAATTGCACTCTTAAAAAATTGAGCAGCCAAGCTATCGTTTCTTCTCTTGATACTATCAAATCCCAATTTTAACAAGTTATTGTAGGTAATTCTATTACCTCTAACAGGAGGGGTCGTTAGTGAAATATTTTGTAAATTCTTTAAGTGCTCTTTATTTATACGAAAGAGAAATTCATTGATAGAGTGATACTTTGTTAATCTTTGGTAGAGCTCTTTGTCTAACTTTTTATTAAGTAACTTTCTATTTGCTGTACCTGCTAGATTAAAAACTGCTAGCTTATCTTTATCGCTAAGTTGTAACCAAGCATTAAAAAAATCTCCTTTTTTATGGAGTTTATTTATTAAATCTCTATAGTAGGCTATTTTTTTCTGTGGAGTATCTTTTTTTCTCTTCTTAAAGTGGAGTCCACTTTTTATATAGAGAGCTTTATCTAATTTAGAGTTGATCCGATAGACAAGTTTTGCCGCAGCTATAGCATCGTTTCTACTCGTGTTATTTTGCAGTAGGTATTGCCAAATATAGAAGTCTCTCTCAACCGATCTTGGCATATTTTGCAGCTGTGAGAGTGTAAGACTCCACCCAAAAGAGTAGAGCAAAACTAAAATGAAAACCAATCTTTGAATGAACAAGTGCAACCTTTTTTAGATATAGAGACCAGAGAGTATACTAATTAAGATATTGAGTGCAAAAATCACTACAATAGGTGATAAATCTATACCATTAATCACTACAAATGGCATTTTCTGTCGTATAAAACCAAAAACTGGCTCTGTTGCTCTACGAAGAAACTGTACAATTGGGTTATATGGATCGGGATTAACAAAAGTGATAAGGGCTGCAATAATTACAATCCAAATATAGATATTAATTACAAGAATTGCAACACTTAAGAGACTATTGATAATTAGTGACATTGTGCTACCTCCAATATATAAGATTTTAAATAGTTATATATTATATCTAAATTAGGGCCCTTTTCTCTACCTGTCAGTAGCTTTCGAAGAGCTTGTTCTAACTCTTTCTCGCTTAAATTGCTTTTTTTAAGGAGATAAGTTTTAAATGATTCATACTCTTTAAAGTAGGGTGACTCTATGATTAATCTTGAAAGTGCTTTTTCTACATCGTTGCACTTTTTCTTTTTAAAGAGTGGTCTGAAGTACTCCTCTAACTCATTGATTGTAGCTGCATTTTCTAAATAGAGTTTTAGAAGTTCTCCTATATCGTTATCTGCAAAAGCAAATATAGAAGAGAGCTTTTTTGCATCCATGTTCTTTAGATGTTTTCGGTTATACTCTCTAAGCTCTTCAAGAGAAAAATCTCTATTGCTTTTTTTAGCTATTTTACTGAAATCAAAACTCTCTATTGCATCTGGTAGATAGTATATCTCTTTTTCTATTGGTGCAGTAAGAGAGAGTAGATACTCAATAATTGCATCAGGTAAATAGCCCTCTTGCAGAAGATATTTAATTGTTGGAGCTTTACTCTTGCTATTATCAAGAGTAGGGATATGAAAGTATTGAGTTGTACTCTTATATCCAAACTGCTCTTGTAGGTAGAGGATCTTTGCTGTAGAGATGCTATTTTTTACTTCTTCAATTACAGTTGTAATACCGTTACTCATATCATCAACTGCAGATGCAAAGAGTGTTGTGGGTTTACCATCGCTAGTTAGAATTGTAAAACTTCCAATTTCGTCAGCTTTATGCGTTATCTCCCCTTGTATATTATCTTTAAAGCAAATATCCGCAAGAGGTTTTTTTATGCAGAGTTTAAACTTTTCGCCATTTGCTATACGACCTTGAAGAGTCTCTTTCGCAATTGATTCGCAACTACACTCTAGCGAGTTATTGCAAAAGCAAGCAAATGCTCTATCTTCATCTACTAATCGTTTTGCCATCTGTTGGTAGATAGAGAGATTTTTACTTTGGTAAAATATATTTTCGGTATCAATTGCAAATTTTTTGAGGATATCGATAGTGATTTGCTCTTCTCCCTCTACAGAAGAGTCTATGTCATAAATTCGAAGGAGAAAACCGGTACTCTCTTGATGAGACTTAATATAGTTTAAGAGTGCCACCCTTAGTGTGTTTATATCTAAACTACTGGTAGAAGAGGTGGTAAATCTTAGCATGTAAAATCCTCGTTTTAATGTTTTTGTGGATATAGTATCCCTTAGAACAAAGCTATTAGATTATAACCTAATATTAATTAATAGAAAATAAAAAGAGGATATTAATTTGATATTTTACTGAGAGGCTAATAATAAGTGGTGTTAATTGTCACTCCCACCACTTATTGTATTAACGACTGCACCACCAGCAGCACCTGCTACATCAATAGTAGTTGTTACAACCTTGCCAGCTACAGCAATTGGTGCTGTAACCACCTGTGTACATCCTGTAATAAAAACTATTAAGGTAATTAATGTGACTATTTTAAGCACAATTTAACCTTTATAATTCTTAATTGCAGCCTCTAATATCTCTGCAGCCTCTTTTTTCCCTTTGAATCCAGTAACTTTTACCCATTTGTTTGGCTCAAGCATCTTATATGTCTCAAAGAAGTTTTTAATTTTATTGAGTGTGTGCTCAGGAAGGTCACTAATATCTTGAATTGCTTTAAAGCTTGGGTCTATCTTCTCATGTGGTACTGCAAGAAGTTTTTCATCAATACCACTCTCGTCTTCCATTAAAAGCACACCGATAAGTCTACACTTAATAAAGCTACCTGGAACAAGTGGATACTCTCCAAGTACTAAAACATCTGCTGGGTCACCATCGTCTGAGAGAGTATTCGCAACAAAACCATAGTTTGCAGGGTAGTATACTGCAGAGAACATTACTCTATCGACCTCAATTGCACCACTCTCTTTATCGAGCTCATACTTAATATTAGATCCGTAAGGAACCTCAATGATTGCTTTTACCTCATCTGGGCATTTACCGTGACCAATTTTACTAATATCCATCTTCTTCTCCATAAAAAATTTTTAGAATTCTATCATATTTTTTCTTGTTCGCATAAGGTTTTACAAAATTGTTGCAAATTTCTTTAACTCTTCTCTTGCTTCTTTATGATTTGGGTAGTACTTTGCAACCAATGCCCAAAAGGCCTTTGAGTGGTTTTTCTCTTTTATGTGAGCTAATTCATGAATTATAATATAGTCACTTAAATACCTAGGAAGTGCAGTTAAAGCAATATTAAGAGAGATAGAGTTTTTACTCGAACAACTCCCCCATCTTGTTTTTGCTTTTCGAAAAGAGACTCTGCTTGGAAAGAGTTGCATCTGATGAGCAAATTTCTCTACGCGATCTAAAAAGAGAGTAGGGGCACAATTTTTATAGATATGCTCTCTTATTCGCTCTTTTGTTTCGATATTTAATGGAGCTATAAGCTCTACAAAGCAACTATTATCTTCAACTCTAGCACTCTCAAAACTTCTATTGGCATCTATATCTACTACTATCTTTAACTTTTTGCCTAAATAGTAAAGTTCAAAAAGCTCCTCTTTATCTTCTCTTTTTGCAAGTAATTTAGCGTGCATCTTTGCAATTTTTGCAATATTGTTCTCTAAAAGTGTGAGTATCATTGAGTTACTGTAGCTTCTATTGCATCGAACCTCTATATACTCATCATGTATCTGATAATAGAGGTGTTTAATATCTTTTTTTACTACTTTGATAGGGAGAATGGTAGCGTTAAGTTGCAGTTTGATTACTCTTCTCCTAAACCGTATGGAATACTTTTATTTTCTAAATACTCTATATACTTATCAAACTCTCTTTTGGCTTTCTCCTGATCATATGACGCAACGGAGATAGTTGTTCTTGCCCCATCGCTATAGAGTTTTGGCAAAGAGGAGACCTCTACACCCTTTGGACTATTTTGCATTAACTCTATAAACTCATTCTCTCTACAAAGTGCTGTTAGTGTGTAGCGATATTCTGTTTTGCCACTCTCTTTAAAGTATTTCTCTAAAGCATACTCAACCATTGGGTGGCTCATTTCTGGGAAGCCTGGCATAAAGAAGAATCTATCATCTAGTGAAAAACCTGGCATTTTATTTACTGGATTTGGCAGTAGCTTTGCACCAATTGGGAGCTTTGCCATATTGATAGGGTGTGGGTAAGCCTTTTTGCCAAGTCGTTCAATTATAAGTTTTTCAAACTCTCTGTTTGGGTAGAGTTTGCCATCTTTTAAAGCTTTTGCGGCAGCCAACCTTGTGTGATCATCTGGCGTTGAGCCAATACCTCCAAAACTAAAGAGCACAGAATCAGGTAGGTTTGCAATATAAGAGATTGTAGAGGCAATTAGCTCAGGAGTATCATCTATTATAAAAGAGCCACTAAATTTTAAACCTCTATTTTTTAAAGTATCTCTTAAAAAGCCAAAATGCTTATCTTCGCGTCTGCCGTTTAAAAGCTCTGTACCTATAATGAGTGCATAAAAGTTGTAATCTTTCAATCTAAAAATCCTCTATGGCTAGATTCTACTACTCTTCAATGTAGTTTTTAAGTTTTCTACCAACCTTAGGGTGTTTAAGCTTCTTAATAGCACTACTCTCAATCTGTCTTACACGCTCTCTTGTTACATTAAGCTCTTTACCTATCTCTTCTAAAGTTCTATCACTCTTATCATCTAAGAGACCAAACCGCATTCTTACAACTGCTTGCTCTCGCTCATTGAGTTGCTCTAGAACCTCATCTATCTGCTGGTTAAGGTCGTCATTCATAACCGCATCTGTAGGGCTAAGTGTGTTTTTATCTTCGATAAAGTCACCAAATCTTCCATCATCTTCGTCTCCTACAGGAGCTTCAAGACTCACAGGCTCTTTTGTGATTTTAATAACATTTTTTACCTTATCAACTGTAAGTCCAACCTCTTTTGCTATCACTTCTAAATCTGGCTCTTTTCCACTCTCTTGGAGGTGCTTACGAATAATCTTATTGATTCTGTTAATTGTCTCAATCATATGGATTGGAATACGAATAGTTCTTGCTTGGTCAGCAATTGCACGGCTAATTGCTTGACGAATCCACCATGTTGCATAGGTAGAGAACTTATATCCCTTTTGGTATTCGAACTTATCTACTGCTTTCATAAGACCAATGTTACCCTCTTGGATAAGATCTAAGAAAGGCAGACCACGGTTTGTGTAGCGTTTTGCAATAGAGACAACTAAACGAAGGTTCGATTTTGCCATTCGTGTCTTTGCCGTTTCACTCTTTTGCTTCCCTATACGGATCTGCTGGAGGATCTCTTCGAGTTTTTTAGGATCAAGGTTAAAACTATTTTTACTCGCCTCTTTTGTCTCAAAGAGCTTCTTAATCTGCACATAGGTACTTACCATTGTTGCCTCTGGAACAACATTAGCAATATCCTCTTTGCTCATATTAACGATATTATCTAAGATCTTCTGGTGCTCTGCTCGCAGCTGGTCGTTAAAGAGCTGTAGTTTATACTCTAGTTTCTTTAACTCTCTATCGAAAGCATCATCGCTTTTGAGTGCTGTCTCGATTGCTTTTACCAGCTCGTTAATAAGCTTACTTGTTGGACCAAGAGCCAAGAGGGCATTTTTAAGAAGATGCTTCTTATAGGCAACTTTTAGCTGCATATGAAAAAGGGTATCTTCATTTGTTTCACCCTCTTCTAAGAGTTTATCGAACTTCTCTTTCTCTTTCATCCACTCTTTCTTGGCCTTTTCGAGTGCCTTAAAGCGTTCTACAACTTGAGAGACCCTTTTATTAACCTTTGGGTTTTCTGTACTCTCTTCTCCTTCTTTCTCCTCGACCTCATCAACCTCTTCTTCGTCGCTATCATCAAAGCTCTTAAAGAGCTCTTTTACGCGTCGCTCTCTATTAAGCAGTGGCTCTTTATAGTTGAGAATATAATCAATAAGGTATGGAACAGAGCAGATTGCATCGATAATAATATCTTCACCCTCTTCGATGCGTTGGCTTAACTCTACCTCTTCCTCTTTTGTTAAGAGTGGGATTTTTCCCATTTCACGAAGATACATTCGCACAGGAGAGTCACTACGGCTCCACTCTAGGAGCTCTTTATCTTTGGTGATATCGAACTCATCATCTATCTCTTGAGTGCTTGCAGCTTCTCGCTGAGCTTCAAGCTTTTGCTCGTTCTTATCGCTAACAACTTTTGCATATTCAGATGCAGAGACAACACTAACATTATACTTCTTTGCTAGCGATTTAATCTTTTTGGCTTGTGCCGCTGTTGGTGCTTTATCGAACTCTTTGACAATACCTTCGTATGTTGCCAATGAGTTCTTTTTGAGTTTTGAAAAGCTTTTTTCTATTTTTGCAATTGGATCGGATGTTTTTTTTGAAGACATTGAAAGGGGCTCCTATAAGCATATATTCACTATTGTAATAATTTAACTGACTAGGGTTTTAGCCTGTAAGAAAATGAGTTATATTATACCGAAATTTTTTCGATTTCGTATGAAATTTCTATTTTTTTATGAAAAATTATGATAATGTATAGATGATTGTATCAGAAGCAGTGAAATTAGAGCATATTTCTTAACATCCAAGCTACAGATTGTAAAAAGTTGGGTATAATAGCCAAAATTTTTTTCGAAGGATATCTTGTGCAAGGAAAAGTTTGGAAATTTGGTAAAAATATCGATACAGATATTATTATTGCCGCAAGGTACTTAAATACGAGTGATCCAAAAGAGTTAGCAAAGCATATCATGGAAGATGCTGATCCTCAATTTTCACAAAAGATGCAACCAGGTGACATTATCGTAGCAGATGAAAACTTTGGATGTGGAAGTAGCCGAGAGCATGCTCCAATTGCATTGAAAGCAGCTGGAGTAGCTGCAGTTATTGCACCAACATTTGCAAGAATCTTCTACAGAAATGCGTTTAATATGGGGCTTCCAATCTTTGAACTTAAAGAGATCGATGAGATCAACGAAGGTGATATTGTAAAGATAGATATGGATAGAGGAGAGGTAATTAACGAAACTACTGGAAAAACCTATAAATTCACTCCTATTCCAGAGTTTATGCAAGAGTTGGTAGAGAGTGGCGGACTCATAGAGTTTGCAAAAAAAGAGATAGCTAATAAGGGAGCGTAAGTAATGGGTAAATCATATAAAATAGGTATCATTAAAGGCGATGGTATCGGTCCTGAGATTATAGATGAAGCAATGAAAGTGTTAGATGCAACTGCTAGCCACTTTAATTTTGAGCTCCAATATGAAGAATTTCTATTAGGTGGTGCAGCCATTGATGAAACCGGTTCACCAATTCCTCAAGAGACACTTAATGGTGTTAACCGTGTAGATGCAGTACTCTTTGGTGCAATTGGGGGCCCTAAGTGGGATAATCTAGAGAGACACTTACGCCCAGAGACAGGACTTTTGAAGCTTCGAAAAGAGATGGGCACATTTGCAAATTTGAGACCCGCAATTGTGTACGACGAGCTTGTAAATGCTTCTACGCTTAAGCCAAGTGTAGTTGAGGGTGTAGATATTATGGTTGTTCGTGAACTTACTGGCGGTATCTATTTTGGAGAACCTCGTGAGTATACACCTCAAAAAGCCTATAATACTATGGTTTATACACGAGAAGAGATTGTAAGAATTGCAAAAGTTGCTTTCGATATCGCTATGAAGCGAAATAAGAGAGTATGCTCTGTCGATAAAGCAAATGTTCTAGAGGTAAGCCAACTCTGGAGGGAAGTAGTAGAAGAGGTTGCTCAAGAGTATCCAGAGGTAGAGTTAAGCCATATGTATGTTGATAATGCAGCAATGCAGCTTATTCGCCAGCCAAAACAGTTTGATGTTATTGTTACGGGCAATATCTTTGGCGATATTCTCTCAGATGCAGCAAGTATGTTAAGTGGTTCAATTGGATTATTGCCAAGTGCAAGTGTAGGAAATAAAGTAGGGCTTTACGAGCCAATTCATGGGAGTGCACCAGATATTGCAGGGCAGGGGATCGCAAACCCAATTGCTACAATTGCAAGTGCTGCAATGATGCTAAGATATGCATTGAACGAAACAGAAGCTGCAGATGCAATTGAGAGTGCCATTAAAAAGGTACTTGCAGATGGTTACAGAACAGGAGATTTAAGTGCATACGATGCAAAAGAGATTGTCTCATGTAGTGAAATGGGTAGTATTATTGCTAACTATGTTGCTAAAAGTTGAGTAGATGGCAAATAGAGCACGGGTATTAATAGATTGCAACGACCAAAAGGGTCTTGTCTATCGAGTCTCAAAGGTCTTCTATGAGCATGATCTCAATATTATAAGCAACCGTGAGTTTGTTGATAAAGAGGATCAGCACTTCTTTATGCGCAGCGTAGTAGCCGGCGATTTTGATGCAAAAAGCCTAGAGAATACACTCAATAAAGAGCTTGGGGGTAGGGCTGATGTTAAAGTAATTACCCCTGCAAAGAAAAACATTATCTTAATGGTTACAAAAGAGTCACATGCTCTTGGAGATCTCTTAATTCGCTATATCGATGGCGAGCTCGAGGCAAATATTGTTGCAGTTATTGGCAACAGAGATAATCTAAAGAGCTTAGTCGAACGCTTTGGAATCCCATTTATAACCATAAGTGCCGATGGAATAAGCCGAGAAGAGCACGAAGACCTTGTTATGCAAGAGCTTGCTAAATATAGCTTTGATTATATTGTTTTAGCAAAATATATGCGTATCTTAACACCAAAATTTGTTGCTACCTATGAGGGAAAGATAATCAATATCCACCATTCTTTTTTGCCAGCATTTATTGGTGCAAACCCTTATAAGCAAGCCTATAATAGAGGGGTTAAAATTATCGGAGCAACCGCACACTTTGTTACAAACGATCTTGATGAAGGTCCAATCATTGCTCAAGATGTCATTAGTGTAAACCACCGCTTTGATTGGAAAGATATGCAGCGAGCTGGGCGAGATGTAGAGAAGATTGTACTCTCAAGAGCACTTAAACTTGTACTTGAAGATAGAGTATTCGTACACAATAATAAAACGGTGATTTTTTAATGTTTAATATCGTTTTAGTAGAGCCTCAGATTCCACAAAATACAGGTAGTATTGGTAGAATGTGTGTTAACTTGGGTGCTAAGTTGCACCTTATTGAGCCTATGTGCTTTCAAATAGATGAAAAAGCGATTCGAAGAGCAGGCTTAGACTACTGGAATGAGTTAGATTTAACTGTATGGGAGAGTCTAGAAGTATTTTTAGCCAATAACCCAATAGAGAAGATGCACTTTGCCACAACAAAGGTAGATAGAATCTACTGGGAAGCAGAGTATAAGAGTGGAGACTACTTAGTCTTTGGAGCCGAAACAAAAGGGTTACCAGAAGATCTATTGAAAGCTAATTTAGATAAATGCATTACAATACCAATGGGCGAAAAGGGCAGAAGCCTCAATCTTGCCACAAGTACCGGTATTGTTACCTACGAAGCTCTACGACAAAACTACTCTCAGAGTGATTTTAAAAAGATCACTATAGACTTTAAATCGTAAAGGCTCATAATGGGATTTTTTGATTACCTCTATATTATTGTTGCTATCCTTTTTGCTTTTATGACCTTTTTAATAATTAAAAGAAATTTCGAAAGTAAATTTAACGAGGATGGCGAACGAAAAGATTTAGTCGAAAAAGAGAAGAGAGATCGTAAGTAATACCCTTCACTATAAGTTAGGTTTCTCTTTAATGTATGCATAGCCACTTTCTGCTTTTACTACAATTGTGAAAGGATCTATAGAGCTATCTGTGAAACTGAATTTAATTTTACAATCTCCTACCATGTGACCTGAGTAATCCGGTGCCGTAGTTGAATAATTAGCTTTAATTGGTCTTCCAAAGTTATCAAAGCCAATATGGTGACCATCATCACTAATTCTTGATCCATCTTTTTGTATATCGCAATCTATAAATTCTACCCTATCAATTCCATATCTTTGTGTTAAGAAAACATTAGGGCTAACATCTTGTTTCAGGGGATCATCTGTACTTTTTAAGCACTCTGTTAATCCTGTCCAGTAGAGATACTTTCCATTACTAGGATCTATAGCTACTTCATCTTCGCTAATACCATCTGTACCACCACTATAGTCAGCATCTGTGCCAATTTTATAGTATAACCCTGTTCCGTTACGACATCCCCAAAACTCAATTCTCCAAAAGGATCGTTGCCAATAAGCATTATTTCTATCGTGTTTTTTATCGTGTAGTGCTAAATTTTGTGTATACCTTATCATAGCTAGAATATGGTTCATTGCCTCTGTACGTGTATCTCTATTGAGCATTTGAGTAGAGTAAGTGGCTAAAATTCCTAATACAACTATTGCTAAAAGAAGTTCTATAAGGCTAAAGGCTTTTCTTTTCATATTTTTTGAATACTCCTTTTATGGTAGGTTTGCCAAGGTACTAAATTAATATTCCCATTATAAAGATCAGGGTGTGTAATCTCTCTATACTCAACATAAACATCGATAATTGCACTTAATGTATCAACATCGCTATTACTTAGTGTTGCAGCTATATTTGTACATTTATTGACATAGCGTTGATTACCAATATAGGTAATCTCTACTCGCACTCTATACCCTTGTCCAAGAGTTGGATTGCTACCTATATTTCCATTAATTTTATCAATGCAATCCTTGCTCGCTCCATTTCGCTTATTTGCAGTAATTGCCATAACTGCATACTCAGTATAGCTTCTAGCCAGCAACATTGCTTGCTCTTTTTTGTATTGCAGTTCACCCTCTTTTACTGTAGCACTACTTGCATGAAAAATATAAGCTCCTACAAGAGAGATTAAAACAATTGTAAAAATTGCAACTAGTAGTGAAAAACCATCTCTCATTCTCATCTAAATACCACCTTCTCTTTGCAAACTGTAGTTTTGCTATTTACCCCAAGTCTCTCTTGAACACAAAGTTTAATATGAATTCTATTCTGTGTAGCATAAGTCTTAAAGACTTTTACATTTTTTGTTAAGAGTGATTTAGAGACATTTGCGGAATTGTAATCTACACCTCTCCACGGTCTAAAATTGTATCGTAGCTCTAAATCACACACTCCATCGGCATTACAGTTGACTGGTACAACTGCATAAGCACTCCAAGCTAACTTATAGTGTTCTGTCACTCGACTAATTGGATTTAAAAGAGAAAAAGAGGGTTCAGTTGAGTTTTTCCCAGAGATTATAGCCACACCGTTGTTCGTACTTCCTCCATAACCAATATTTCTAAAATTGTAATTTCCAGGGAAAAAGAGAGCAGCTTGACTATTGGTAAAAGTAACATTTGCATTTGAAAGATGGAAAATAATATTTTCTGCAAAGTCTAAATTGGAACCAGGTGTTACAATCTTAGTTTTTGTACTTTTTGCAACATCACAAAAACCACTCCATGCTGGTGTATCAAGAGTTGTGGCTACAGTTCCAGAGCTATTTTTATGAGCTTCAAAACCATCAATATCGTTCCCAACCCACTCTAATACATTATATTCTGGAGTTGCATTATCAATAGAAGTCATTGTTGTGTCTGTTTCACTTACCCTCTTAACAATTGTACCTTCTATTGCATTCTCTAATCGATTTACAATAGAGTTTAATGCAATCTCAACACGTAAATTTGCCCGTTGTAGATTATTCACTCTATTGTATCCCATGTAGGTTCTTGCAATAAGGTCACTAGAAATATATGCAACAATTGAGAGAATTACAATTGTTAATACAAGCTCAATCAATGTAAATGCTTTTTTCAACTCTATCCTTTCAATACTCTTAATGTTAATTAAAAGAGTAATCTTTCTCTTAACTTACTGCTTCCTATATTGCATGAGAAAGCTTTTAAAACAACCTTTTTATCGTTGTCTTGTAGACTAGTTAATGTAATGGTTATTAATTTAATATTTGTAGTTTGCGATTTATTTATTTTAGCCTCATTAAATGGTTGGTTAAAAGTGACAGTTGACTGATCATAATTAGTTACATTATCATTTAAATAATCTACAGTAGTACTTAAATACACTTGTGTATCTTTATAATCATTAATACTAGCTGTTGAATTATCTACAAAGTTTAGTGTACTAACGGTACCATTATAGTCATCTATATCATCAGGCACAGTTTCACCAGGCTCTTTTTGTAATTTTTGCGATGCAGTTAATCGCACTCCAGTTGGACCATTTCGAAAGCGTCTTGAAGTCTCCTTGGGAGAACCAACTCTTCTTCCTATAAAAATTCCACTAACTTTCAGCTCTTGAAGATTCGAATGTTGATTCTGAACATAGAGTATAGGGTTTTCATATGATGGATCCGTACAGTTTTCATCCCAAAATGCTGCCATTATCTTATTTGCATACGAAGCTGCATTTGAGATAGACTCTTGTGTAATTACCTTGTTGGTTGCTTTTGTAGTTGTTTGTATTAAATTTGGCACAGATACAAGAGCTATAGCAATAATAACTATCGAGAAAATCAGTTCTAAAAGTGCGATTCCTTTTTTCATTCTTCTCATTACCAATCTACCTTTTTCGTTCTTCGGCCACTATTTGTTACATTGATTGTATGCCCAGTTTTCCCATGACCAGACCATCCTGGTGGCTGTTTAACAAAACGAACTTTATATATATATGCTGGTGGGTTATCTTGATAACTATTATAGAGCAACCAAGGGAATCTATTGATCATTTGGGTATCAGGCTCAATTAAGACAAGGTATGGTAAATTATTTCTATCGTTTGAAATTACAGTTACATCTTTTGCGACACCATCTGTAAAATTATTAATAGTACTTGGATTAATTGATGCTTTATTGCTAGGGTTTGTCTTTAAAATTGCTTCTCCTTCGTTATTACCATCATGATTTAAACTAAGCCACCAATTATATTCATTTGTTAGAGATTTTGTCGTATCTATTCCATAATTTGCACAATAACTTAACGACTTATCGCAGAATATTGCAACATAAAGTGGTGTTTTGACTCTATCTTTATAGATATCATCATAAATATCTGCTTCAGACTTTAGCTTAGCATAATAGAGTGTTTTCGTGTTATTAATATTTTTACTACCACTTGGAATATAATTCTTTTGTAGATCAACAGTTATTTTTTCATTTATACTTTTTGCATTTAAAGTACCAAAATGGAGTTTAAATGGATTGATTGGATTATTATATTCTCTTTTAAAGTTAAAATAACTATTTAAACTTCCCTTTGATGGTGTATAAAAATATCTCTTTTTAAAATTTAAGTTAACAGATCCTATATTGCTGCTACTACTATTTACTACCACATTATTACCATCGGCATTTCTATCGTAAAGTGCATAATTTAGTGTTAAACTATTTCCAGTAGAATCTTTTACATCTGATGGTATAGTATTAAAGCCAAGTGATAGCGTTAAATCATTTGCACTACATCCATTTATATAGTTACTTAAGGTTTTTCCATTTCTCCCTAAAGCAACAACATCTCCAGTCACTTTAATTGCCATATCTCTATTATTTTTAATTAAGTTTGTAGTGCTACTTAAATCATTAATATATACATAGTTGTGTGAACCATTTGGAGCAGAAGAGCTTCTAATTGAAACTAATTTAAATCTATATGGATGCATATTTACATTTAAGTCGTAATAGTTATTAGAGAGGTTACTTTGTATACTACAACCTTTCATATCACTATTTATTGATGTGGATTTATCAATACAATCAGCATGGTTTCTAAATGGTTTATATGGGTAGTTTTTCTGGTCAACTTTTGTCCATTCATTATCTTCGATATGTAGCTTATACTTTCCACTATTATTTAGCAACATACCATTCTTTGGTGTATTTTTGTTTTCTGCTAAAGTTTCAAAACCTAATGTTTTGCCATCATACATATAGACACTTAAGTCATAATTTGCTCGATCATTACAATTTGAAGAGTCATTAAATAGTGATTGTGCTTTTTTAGTAGTTTTATCTCCTACTACATTTAAGTAGTACCCTACAGCACGATTTATAGTATCATTAAATTTAGTTGCATTAATGTCTAAATGGTATAAATACCCAGCGGCTAGATTTGCAGCAGTATTGGAACGGTTTTGTGCAATGAGGATATTTTTATTAGAATAAGTTTGATTATTATCGCTTAATGCAATATGATAACTCTCTGGTCTGATTGCAAAGTTATCTCTAGAACAAGAAGGGATAGCAAAATGTCTTCTTAAACAGTCATAACAAGTTGTGCCAGTGCTATTTGTACACTCACTAGAGCATTTATTAGTTGATGCATAATTTTGAGCATATACATTATCAAAACAGCTACTTGCGGCTTGAGACGAGCAGTTATGATTAACTATAACATTATTATTACCAACTTTTTTTGTTAATACCCATACCCTAAATGCAGCATTTTTTAAAGCAAGATTTTCAGGATAAGTCTTTTGACCATTAACAATTGGAAAATCATTTGGAATTTTGACTTTTACTCTTGATTTATTATTAAACCTAACAAACTTACCCATACTGTATGTATCAGGGTCTCTACATATAGAATCAAAACCACTACTACTGTTATTTTCAAAAGTACTTGCATCTATTAACTCTAATTCAACCGTTGCCGTTGCCTTTCCTTTAGATTTATATTCTCCATTAGAGTCTTTTTTATATGCTGCAATAGATACTTCGTATGGGACGCCAACAACTTGAGTATAGAGCGAGTATCTATCGGCTTCAGTTTGACCAAAATCACTATCGCCTCTTTCTATATTAAACATTCCATATACTGGATCATAAACAGGGTTTACTGCACATCGTGGTATATTAAAAATAGAGTCAGCCGGTTCATCGGTAGAGAGTGTGTAAGGGATTTTATGCACACCATCAAAAGAGACTTTTGCATCTAAATAAATATCAAATTTCCCATTAAAACTTGCTTTATTAAATTTATAGTAGAGTTTTGAATATAAGAAATCCAAAGGTGCTATTGTTCCACCCTCAGTGGTTGCATTCGCACCTACTGCAATCTCTCCTTCGTTTGGGTCGATCTCTATTGCTTTATGATACTCATAAGTGTTTGGATATGTTGTCTGAGCTATAGTTGGAATATATCCAAACACATTACCAGGTGTAAATTTTAACTTCATTTTGGCATCTACAAGATCAAAATCTGCCTCTTCAGATTTTAACATTATTTTGGTTGTTAAAGGTTCGTTACCCATAGCTGTTGCATTAAATTTCCTTTCGTCACTTGGTAAATCGTAATACTTTCCAACTTTTAAGTCGTAATCGTAACAAACCTTTGGTACATATAGGTCTGTAGCAAATGCAATCATCGAAGGGAAAAAGGCATCGTGTCCACCATTTGGCATCTTTTTTGTTTCAAGCTGAATTTTTACCTCATGAGCATCTTTATTTCTATCTCTTAGTTCAGTCATAATTTTACCAACATCGTAATGATCAATATCTATAGTGTTCATATTTGTTAGATTATTGTAGCTAGGTGTACTGTCTCTATCTAAGTTTTTACTTACACCATCAAGAACATTATATGGATCACTTACCCCTGGCATACCCTTATTATCCAATGATATAAAGTCACCAGTATTGCCAATCTCCCCGTCACCAGAGAAAATACTCATATAGCCTTTAACATCATGATAATTAGGTAGCTTAAATCCAGAAATTGTAATCTCTTTCTTGTGACTAACCCCTTTTTTGTAAAAAACATTAGTAAATCCATTATAGATAGATATATTTTTTATACTTTCATCTTTACTCTCATAAACAACCACAACACACCATCCACCCCAGTTTCCTAACCAATCACCATCTTGACCATTTGTTGCAGATAAGTTAGCAATAGTGATTTTATGCTTTCCAGGATGAATATTCTTTTGTTTTACTAAGCTCGTAATATCTGCAAAAGCACCATATGGTCCACCAATTGTTTCATGATAATAAATATTGTTTGCAGCTAATGTGTCAGCTTTAATTTGATGGTAGCTACTTTCTCCATCTATTTTTATAAGAATTAGATTTGCAGTACTGTCTTGTACCTTAAATTCATCTCCATAATTTCCATCATTATACACCCAATGCCAACCAGAGAGAAGATTGTTTTTATCATTTGGTACCGCTCTTCTTTGCATAACATAACCATCAGGTGCAATATAGTTTCCTCTATTGTTTAGGTTTCCTTGCCAAAAAAGTCCCGCCCATAAAATCCTAGCATTTTGAGGTAATGTAAAGTTGGCACTAGATGAGTTCCATGTATTAGGGTTATTATCGATATCTATATAATTATTTATTCGTCCTTGGTTACTTTTTGTTATATCTGAGCAATAGCTATTTGGTTTGTAGTAATCTTTGAAAAACGGTATTGGTTTTAGAGTGAATAAATGATTTTTATTATCCGTATTACACATTATAGTGTTTCCAGTAATAAGGTAATTACCTCTTATAAACCTACTATCCATAGAGTTGACTATTTTGAAATCTTTGTCACCTTCAGTAATGTCAGTGTCTTTTGCGGTAATACGGATTTTAAAACTCTGCTTATTAGAGTCACCGTCTTTATCGGTTACCCAAGCCGTTAAGGTAAATGTTTGTCCTATTAAGTTTGTATTGGTTACTTTGCCTGTAATTTGCCCACTATTTTTATTAAAATTTAAACCATCTGGCAGAGACCCTGATAGATGATACTGCAATATTTGGTCATTATTGGTTTTAGTAACATAATTACTAAGTGAAAAATTAAAAGTTTTATCTATTTGTAGTTTTTGATCCGGAATTGAGTTCATTATAGGTGGAGTGTTACTTTTCTGGATGACATGTAGTGTCCAACTCTTTGTATTTGACCATCCATCTTTATCTTTAGCTTTAATTGTTAAGTCATAATCACCTATACTTGTTGTACTACCGCTTAGTACACCTGTACTGCTGTCAAAAGAGAGGCCGCTAGGTAGAGAACCACCCAATTGGTACTCTGTAATATCATCACCATCTGTTTTAGTAACATATGAAGAGAAATCCCTAGATACACTATCTCCACTCTCTACAGTTAAATCATCTACACTATTCATTACTGGTGGAGTACCACTGTCATCTGCTTTAAAACTTAAATTCAATTTGTATTGGTCATCATCGTTACCGGTCTCTTTTGCCCTGATATATATAGTATCACCAGCATGAAGTGTAATATCGCCAGTATCGTGATTTTTGCTTCTTGTATCACCATAATACTGGGTTCCCCCACATGAACTTCCAACTCTTAAATGATATTTATGATTATTAGGTGATGTTCCTCTTATACGCAATGTTCCATTTGTTTGTACTTGAAAACGGTAGTAATCCTTTTTGTGTCTTCCTTCATTATTTCTTGATATACCTGTAATACAAGTACTTTTACTTGATGTAATTTGATCCATTGATGTAATTATACGACCAGGACAGCCATCATTATTGCTATCGTAATTTTCACATGAGCCACCCCCGCTATTTGTTGGATAATCGATAGTAAGAGTATAAGGATTTGAACGATGAATCCAATCATTATCAAAAATAGCTAAATAATATGTATGGTTTGCTACTGCATTAAAAGTGAAAGTTTTGGTATCACTATAAGAATCATCCTTTCTGGCTAAATCTTGTTGGCCACATCTCTGAGCTGACATTTTAAAATCTAGATCTGTATAGTTAGTTGAAACAAGTGTTACAGTAACTTGCCCACTTTGTGGTACAGTAAATTTAAATCTATCAACCCAGTCATCACCACTATCTTCACGAACATTTCCATTGCCCGTAAAAGGTGAAGGACCTGTAGGAGAAAGATTTATTGTCTCTCCAGGACAATTGTCATTACCGTCATTAGGTTGACCATTGTTATCAAAGCCATAAAGTTGTGATATAAAGATTAAAATCAAAAATAAAATATTTTTGAAAGACCATTTCATTCTAATTCCTCTATTTTTATTACAATATTCTAACATAAAAAATTAAAATAATCAGATTATACGGTATAAAATAGCATATTTTTATCCAAAATTTAACATAATAGCTCTAAATATTTATATAAATTTTTAAAAAACAATAAAAATTATTAAAAATTATTCAAATTGGCATAATCTGAAGTAACTACTCTTTTTATGCTATAATTGCTACATTATATATTCTATGATAAGGAAAATAGAGTGTTTAAGCAAATAGTTTTAAGTTTGTTATTGATAATTTTTATAAGTAGTTGTACAACCAATAAGAATATACAAACTAATAGCAATATTACCAAAGCAGTATTTGATAGAAGTGATAAGAAAATATATGAAAATATCCAAAAAGCTAATCTTGATGCAGCGGATGATGCTTATATAGATCTAAAGACCTCTTCAGAGGATAAACAACTTATAGCCGATGCAGCAACAAATTTAGCTATTGCTCATATTGCTAAGGGAGAGAATATATTAGCAAATTTCTACATTCAAGAGGCACTTCAATACAACCCTAGTAGCGAAATGTTACGATTTCTTTTGGCAAAAAACCAGTTTTTAGCTGCAGCAAAGAGCAGTAATGAAACTACTTATCTTCAGAAGGCTTTAGATGCACTTAAGACTAATAGATCTCTTGTAAGCGATTACGATTATGGTATTTTAGCTGATTCGATGCTTACTAGAGTGCAGCTATCTATTGCTTTAAATAATCAAGATGTCAGCCGACTCTATCAACGCTTAAATAAGGTGGATGCTTCAACTTTTTATAAAGAGAAGGCAACAATTTTAGGAATCGATAGTAGCGAGATTGTAAGACCTTAGGTCTATTAGAACACAATAACCTTTTGCAAAATATCTATTTGGGGCATCTGCGAAGCCTTCGCTCAAAAAAAGGGCAAAATTTGGGCGAAATATTTCAAAAAATTAGATATAATTCTATACAAATAGTTGACATAAAAGAAAATATCTACTATATATAAAAAAATTATTTTAAGGATTATGCTCGATGCAGCTTAAGGATTATAATAAATTTCCAACAGAGCTACCAATATTGGTAGATGATGAACTCTTCTTTTACCCATTTATGATAAGCCCTATCTTTTTAACTGAAAAGAGCGATATAGATGCAGTAAATAGGGCAATGAGTGAAAACTCTCTTCTTTTTGTTACCACCACAAAACCTGGACACGAAGAGAAGAGAGGCTTTGAAGATATCTTCGAAGTTGGTGTAGTAGGCTCAATTATGCGAAAAGTCGATCTTAATGATGGTCGTATAAAGGTGCTCTTTCAGGGCTTAGCAAAAGCAAAAATTGTTGATAATAAAAATATTAGAGATGGTGTTTTAAGTGCAACAATCGATATTATCAACAACGACTCATACCAATCGATTAAAATCGATGCCCTAACAGGGCTACTACGCGAAAAGGTACGACAACTTTCGCAGTTAACAAGCACAATACCATCAGATTTAGTTAAGACAATCGAGGAGTCTACCGAACCGCATAGAATTGCCGATTTAATTTCCTCTATGATCAACTTAGATAAGAATGAGGCGTATAAACTCTATACAAAAGAGAATATCGAAGATCGTCTTTTGGCAATTATAGATGTAGTCGCTTCGCAAATAGAGGCTCTTAAGATTCAAAAAGATATTAGTAGCCGTGTGCACTCGAATATCGAAAAGACAAATAAAGAGTACTTCTTAAAAGAGCAGCTTAAAGAGATTCAAAAAGAGTTAGGTGCCGATGCACAAAGAGATGAAGAGATCAATAACTACAAAGAGTCGCTAGAGGCGATTAAAAGCTCAATTAGCGAAGAGGCGTATAAAGAGATAGCTAAGCAGATAGATAGATACTCAAAAGTGCACCCAGATAGTGCCGATGCAACTGTACTACAAAACTATCTTGAGCTTGTTTTCGAAGTTCCATTTGGTAAGTTTACGAAAAAGGGCTTGAATATTAAGAGTGTAGCTAGCGAGCTCGATAAAGACCACTACTCACTAGAGAAGCCAAAAGAGAGAATTGTCGAGTTCTTCTCGGTAAAAGAGTTAGCAGAGCTTCGAGGCAAGATAAAAGAGGCAAACAATGGTGTAGTCCTCTGCTTTGCGGGACCTCCAGGTGTTGGTAAAACCTCTTTAGCAAACTCAATTGCAAAAGCTCTCGATAGATCTTTGGTGCGTTTAGCCTTAGGTGGTTTAGAAGATGTAAACGAGCTTCGAGGACACAGAAGAACCTATGTCGGTGCAATGCCAGGGCGAATTGTACAAGGGTTAATAGAGGCAAAATCTATGGATCCTGTAATGGTACTTGATGAGATCGACAAAGTAGGGCGATCGCAACGAGGCGACCCAACATCAGCACTTTTAGAGATCCTAGACCCCGAGCAAAATTCGCACTATCGAGACTACTATCTTAACTTTGCTATCGATTTAAGTAAAATTATCTTTATTGCAACAGCAAACGAAATAGGGCGAATACCAGCACCACTAAGAGATAGAATGGAGATTATCTTTGTAAGTAGCTACACACCAAACGAGAAGTTTGAGATTGCAAAACGCTACCTCATACCACAAGAGCTTAAAAAGCACGCCTTGCGTCGAGATGAGCTCCAAATTACAAAAAAGGCTCTTAAAACTCTAATAGACGAGTTTACAAGAGAGGCAGGAGTGCGTGGGCTTCGTAAAAAGATTGCAATGATTGCAAGAAAAGCTGCAAAAGAGATACTCGAGAATAAAAATATTAAATCGATAAAAGTGACTCTTAAAAATTTAGAACACTATGCTGGTAAAAAGATATTTGAATACGAAGCAATTGCAAAAACTCCAGAAGTTGGTGTAGTAAATGGCTTAGCGTGGACATCGGTTGGCGGTGATGTATTAACTGTCGAGATAGTCAAAATTAAAGGCAAAGGGTTAATACAACTAACAGGAAGCCTAGGTGATGTTATGAAAGAGTCTGCAAAGATTGCCCAAAGTGTCGTAAAGATACTCATAGATAGCAATAAGCTCCCTATCGATCCAGACTCGATCCCTCTTACATCGCAAGAGAAAGAGAAGGGGATAACCCCAGAAAATAGCGAAATCTATAAACGCTACGATCTCCATATCCATGTTCCAGAGGGTGCAACCCCAAAAGATGGCCCAAGTGCAGGTATTACAATGGCTACAGCAATTGCATCTATCTTAACCGAAAGAAGAGTCGATAACAGCGTAGCAATGACCGGAGAGCTTACCCTAACAGGAAAAGTACTCCCAATTGGCGGCTTAAAAGAGAAGCTCATTGCCGCATATAAGTCTGGCGTAAAACATGCACTTATTCCTCGTAAAAACTACGAGAGAGACTTAGAAGATATCCCAAAAGAGGTACTCGACGGAGTAAAAATTACAGCAGTCGATAGAATAGAGGATGTATTAGAGATCTCTTTAGTCGATTAAAGTCTCTAATACACCAAGATCTACAAAAACTACTCTTCTTACTTAGCGTAATACTTTCTTAAAATAATCAACAACACCTTCGTTGACAAGAATTTGCTAATTTCTAGTCTGTATGGTATAATGTGTATAAACAATACATACAAAGGATATGTAATGACAATACGCAAAAATTTTAATTTCGAAGAGGAAACAGCACAAGCAATTGAGCAAATTGCAAAAGAAGAGGGTATAACCCAAACCGAAACAGTAAAACAAGCAATAGAACTTTTAAAGCGTGAAAGAAAAAGAAAAAAACGCCTCGAAGCATTAGAGAAATTAGCAGGTTCAGTACCACCAGGTAGCTTGGTAGATGTTGATGTAAGAGAAGCAAGAGTTAAGAGGGCAATTAATCGTGCTAAATAATATATATGTAGATACAAATATTATTGTAGACATTTGCGACATTAAAAGACTCACACACAAAAAGAGTTTAGATAAGATTTATCAATATCTAGAAAGTGGAGAGCTTTTTATTAATAGCGATAGCCTCTCGACACTTTTTTATATTCTTAGAAGCAGTGCCAAACTCTCTTTTAAAGAAGCTATTGAAAAAATATATTTTGTACACTCTATATTTAATGTAGTAGCTATAGATGAAAAGATCTCTTTTAACGCACTAGAACTATGCACTAAAGAGATATGTACAGACTACGAAGATGCAATGCAGTATGTGTGTGCCAAAAAAGTAAATGCTGATGTTATCGTAACAAACGATAAAAAGTTTATCTCTAAAGATATTAAAATTGTTACAACCGTATGATTTTGGAGAAAAAATGAATATTAACCACGCTAAAATGCAAAAGTTTGTAAGAATAGCTAGGTTTGCTTTGGAGCAAAGATGGAATTAGTATATTTATGGGTTGAGGATTATAAAAATATTCATAGACAAGGGTTTAACTTTTCGCCAAGATTTGAATGTAAGTTTTATCCTGATTATGATGAAAATGGTAGGTTAACAGAAAATTCGAAGTTGGAAATAAAAGAAAATGATTATGTAAATATTTTTCCAGAAAATATTAATATTACAGCTATTGTTGGGAAAAATGGAAGTGGGAAGAGCAGTATATTAGAATATCTTTTGTTAAAAAGTAGCAAAGATAAATACATATTAATATATGCTATTAGTAATAGATTATATATACTAAGCAAAAATGTTAATTTATCAAATATTAATACTGAATTTGAGTATGAGATAATTAAAGACGATATGAATTATGAAAATGATAATATAAAAATGTTATTTTCTTTTGCTGAACATATAAAACCTTATAATCATAGTAAATCTCATGAAAAAGAATACTTTATAAGATTGGGTGCAGTGAATGAGTTAAAAAAATTTCCAGAAGATAAATTAAATAAGTTGTTACAAAAAATTAATTATTATTCTTATAATAAAGCAGATGTAAAACTATATAACAATACACTCAAAACATTATATTTAAATGGTATTAGATATAACGACATGAGTTTTGGAGAAAAATTATTTATTAGCTTATTTATTCAAGTTAATCAAAGGATAAATAAGGATAAATTAAATATATTATTTTTAGATGAAATTACCCTAGCATTTCATCCTAACTGGGAAAAAAAGATTATTCATACATTTACAAAAGTTTTTACACAAGTAAAGCTTCATGTTATCATTTCTTCTCATTCACCACTATTGATATCAGATGTTCCAAAACAAAACATAATATTTTTAGATAGAGATGAAAATAAAAACTGTAAAGTAGTAGATGGCTTAAAAGAAAAAAAACAAACTTTTGGGGCAAATATTCATACTCTTTTAAGTGATAGCTTTTTTATGAAAGATGGTTTAATGGGGGAGTTTGCAAAGAGTAAAATAAATGAGATTAAAATGTTTTACGAAAAAGTAATAGAAGAAAAGAAAACAGATGAAAATATAGAGTTTTATAATAAAAATCAAGATAGGTTTTGGCAAATTCAAAAAATTATAGGAGAACCTTTTTTACAAAAGATTGTTAAAAATCAATTAGAAGAGATAGAATTAATTTTACTAGGAAAAGATAAGGCTATAGATAATGAAATAGCACGATTGCAAGCTTTAAAAGAGAGTCTTAAGAATGCTTAATATTAATTTTGAACTAAATAATGAGCTAAAAAACTCTTATGTTGAGTTACTTTGTAGTACTAAGTTTGGAAATAGTAGAAATGCCAAAACAGTAAAAGAGAAGTTTGAAGAGTATAAAGAATTATTTGGTGATTATAGCTTTGAAGATATTATCTTTATAGAACCTGAAAAAATAAATAGCTTAATAGAAGAGCTTGAAACAAGAAATCCCGATGGTTACAATTTAAAAGAGATATTTAAATATGATGGAAAGTTTCAGCCTTTAATTGCTAAATTTTTTGAAAGATATGTAAACCCTAGAATTTGTTATTATTGTAATATTGATTTTATTAATGTTTTTGATGAAGAGAATAACAAAAATAAGTTTACATTAGACCACTTTATAGATAAAGGAAGATACCCCTATTTGGCTCTTTCTGTTTATAATTTAGTTCCTTGTTGTTATGTCTGTAACTCTAAAAAGATAAAAGGAAGTATTGAGTTTTATGAAGAACTTAAACTGAGAGATACTAATCCTTATTCTAGCTTATTTAAATTTGATGAAAAAGTAAAATTTAAATTATTTCTGCATAAAAACTGCAAAGATTTAAATATAAAATCTAAAGATGATATAGATATACCCTTAAAAGAGCGATACACAAATGAATACGATAAATATATAGAAGTATTTAAGCTAAATGAACGCTACGAAGCACATAAAGATATTGTATTTGATATGATAAAAAATGCAGAGCTTTATCCCGAAAGTAGATTAAAGGAGTTGCAAGATTTAACAGGGATTCCTTATCAGCAGATAAAACAAGATATTTTTTCTTTGATAGATGAAGATGCCGATTTATCAAAAGAGCCGTTTTCTAAATTAAAAAGAGATATGGCATATGAATTAGGGTTGATAAAATAGCCATTCTATTCAAAAAGCTCTCTATTGAGCAACTCTTCGATAACTACTGTTGCGTAGCTGCCTGGGGGGAGGTCGAAAGAAAGTGTAGTTTGTTGTTTTGTTTCGTTGTAGATGCTAGAGTAGTTTCGTAAAAATACCCATGCGTCTCTGCGGGCACCGCGTAGGGCTTTAAAGGAGTAGTCGATAAATTCTCGCTCTATCTCTCCGGCTATAGAGCTTGCGAAGCGAACATCGGAGCCAAAGAGTACGCCTGTTGGGTGGAAAATACGCTTTTCAAAAAGTTCTATATATTTTTTAATATCATTGACATTTTCGAACTTTTTGTGACCTTTCTTCATAGTGTAGCCTAGATCTCCTGGGAGAAGTTTGTAAGGTAGTTTAGTTTCGCTTATTAATTTATACAGAGTAGGGGAGAGCTTTAGTAGTGAATTATCTTTAATCCCCTTTTCGATACTTTGTGAAAGCTCTAATCTTTTTGTAAGCCATGTGTTAAATGCCTTTGCTTGGTAGGCGGCTAAGAGAATACGGCTTTTTTGATTTTTTGACCCCTTGCCGAAGTGGGCTATCTTTTTTCCTTTTTCGATGCTATCGTTTAAGATGCCAAATCTTTGGTATCCAAAGTAGTTTGCAAATCCTTTTGTTACAATTTTTTGCATAGCTCTATCTATCTGCTCATTTTGCTCTTTATTTACGCTGCTTAGTACGATTTTAAATCTATTGCCACTAAGGTTTCCCACTTTAATTGGATCATGCAGAAATCCTAGCTCTTCGAGCGTGACTCTTTGGGTGTTTTTGAACTTTTTAAAATTAACATACTTTGGGAGTGTAATATACTGCACGGTAGTTGCATGTTTATCTTTTAATCCTGCATATCCTATCTCTTGCGGTCTAATTTTTAAAACTTCGGCAAGGTACTCGACCATCTCCATGGTTGAAATACCAACTTTCTTAACCTTTAAGAGACGAAATGTACCCTTTTTCTGTAGCGAAAAGCGACTTAGCTCCTCTACATAGAAGGTTTGGGGCGATTGGGTAAAGCTAAATTGCAAGCTCTCTTGGTTACTTAGATAGACTCTTTTATAATTATGCATCTTTTTTTCCTCTTCTGTAGCCTCTTTTTATCTTAGAGTAGCAGCTATCGCATATAGAGAAGCGGTAGCTTAAGTCTAAAGCTTTGCCACAACGGTTACAATTTTTACTAATATTGTGTCGTTTGAGTGACTCTTCTATATAGCTGTTGAGCTTTTGGCGAACCTCTTGTGCTTTTTGGGTATCTTTAAATTTGTCGCTAAATTTAAAGCTAAGCCAGAGATAGAGCGAAACCTCTTTAACTCTATCTTCTGCAT
>JALVWQ010000050.1:3227-31101 GCA_027034975.1 Campylobacteraceae bacterium | reverse complement strand
CTGTTACAACATTTGCAATGCTAACATTTACAGGATGTGGCGATGACGCAAAAGAAGGTGCTAAGAGTGCTGTAGAGGTTGCGAAAGAGGCTGCATCAAAAACTGTAGATAGTGCGAAAGAAGCTGCGTCTGCTGCGGTTACAAAAACTACAGAGGCTGTAAAAGAGACAGCAACTCAAGCTGCTGAATCTGCAAAAGAGAGTGTTAAGGAGACTGCTACAAAAGCAGCTGAGGCTACAAAAGAGGCAGCTCAAGCTACTGTCGAGAAGGCCAAAGAGACTGCTCAAGCTGCTGCAGAAACAGTTAAAGAGAAAGCATCTGCAGCTGCATCTGCTGCAACTACTGCAGCAACTGGTGGTAACGATAAAGGGAAGGCTGTATATGCTAAGTGTGTTAGCTGCCATGGTGCTGATGGTAAAACAAAAGCTCTTGGTAAATCAGAAATCATTGCTGGTCAACCAGCTGCTGATATTGAGAAAAAACTTCAAGAGTATAAAGCTGGTACTAGAAATGTAGCTGGTATGGGTATGCTTATGAAGGGTCAAGCTGGACCACTTAGCGACGAAGATATCAAAGCTGTTGCAGAGTATATCTCTAACTTAAAATAGTCTTTTGGAGCTTTGGCTCCAATACCATTATAGATTACTACATGCCCAAATTGCGGCACCCTCTCTTAAACTATCATCAATAACTATTGCTCTATTTTTGTTTAGAACTCTATAGAGTGCTTTAAATATCACTATCCCTGCCACAATGAGATCATCCCTACCAACACCCACTGCTATCTCTCGCTCTTTCTTATTCATTGTAAGGAGTTTTTCTAGATAGTAATCAAGCTCTTCTAGTTTTAAAACTGTTCCATTTATCTTTGTAGCATCGTATGTTTGATAGTTTAAGCCATGCTTCATTGCTGCTATCGTCGTTGGAGTACCCGCAGTTGCAAGCAGTTGCATATTATCTCGTAAATAGTTTTGGCTAAACTCCTCTATACCCTTAAGACTTTTTGCCACAATCTCCTCTATCTCATCAAGAGAGCTAGCACTATTCGCAACGCGTACTATTCCAAGAGGAAAACTCTTTGAGTAGATCTCTTCTCCTCTAGAAAAAACAACTTCGGTAGAACCGCCCCCAATATCGATTAAAACAAAGTCACCTTTAAGATTAAGTTGCCTCAACCTCTCTTTTACTGCAATCAGCGTTAACTTTGCCTCCTTCGCACCATCTATTATCTCAAATACCACACCTGTCTCTTTATAGATAGTATCTAAAACCTCTGAAGCATTCTTTGCAATACGCAGTGCCTCTGTAGTCACAGCATAGACTCGACTACTAAAGCCACCTAAAGAGACTTTTGCCTCTTGAATACCCTCTATAATTGCTCTTAACGATTGATGCGAGATGACTCCAGTTTGCTCAATTGCTTCAGCTGTTCGTACTATCTTCTCATACTCTGCTACTCGCTCGCCTCTTGTACAATCATACTTTAAAACTCGCAGGGTATTCGAGCCCAAATCAATAGCAGTAACTTCCACTAATGCACCTCTACAAACTTGTAGCCATTCTTGGTAAGTATCTCCCTAATCTCCTCTTGGTGTGCACTCCCCTTTGTCTCAAGCGATACACTCACATGAGCATCGCCAAACTCTAAATCTGTAGAGGTTCTATCGTACCCAATCTGCACTATATTTGCATGTGCTTTACGCATAAGATGTGCAAAGTTCTCCAATGCCCCTGGCTTATCTATAAGTGTAACACGAAGCTTCATCTTTCTCTCTGACTTTAAAAGACCCTTTTCAATAATTAGTGAGAGCATCGTAACATCAATATTACCGCCACTTAAAATTGCACAAACTTGGCTATTAGCTGCTAAATTTATTTTATTATGCATCAAAGCTGCTACACCAACAGCTCCTGCACCCTCAACTAAAAGTTTTTGCCGCTCCAAAAGAAATAAAATTGCACTTGCTATCTCATCTTCGCAAACTGTAACTAAATCATCAACATATTGTAAAATTAAATCAAGAGTCATCTCTGATGTATTCTTCACAGCAATCCCATCTGCAATTGTCCGTACACTCTTGGTATTAAGCGGCTTCTGCTCTCTAAAAGAGTTTGCCATAGCAGGTGCACCATCTGCTGCAACACCTATAATTTTAATATCTGGATTAATCGCTTTTGCAGCAATTGCAATACCGCTTATTAATCCCCCACCCCCAACAGGCACAATAATTGCATCTAATGTTTTGATATCTTTAAAGCCCTTGATCTGCTCACACACCTCAAGTGCAACAGTTCCTTGTCCTGCAATTACATCTTCATCAGCAAAAGGGTGTACAAACTCTAAACTATTCTCTTTTGCATACGCAATTGCATGCGAGTATGCTTCATCATAATTTGCCCCCATAAGCTTAACTGTAGCACCGAAACTCTCTACACCCTGCACTTTATTTAGAGGTGTTGATTCAGGCATAAAGATAGTCGCTTTTATTCCAAAGTGTTGTGCACTGAGTGCCACACCTTGTGCATGGTTTCCTGCACTAGCAGCAACAACCCCTTCGACACCACCTTGCTCCATAAGTGAGGCGATTTTATTAAATGCACCCCTTAATTTAAATGAGCCTGTAACTTGGAGGTTCTCTTTTTTTAGATAGACCTGATAGTTTGTCTTGCTACTCAAAACTGGTGCATAGGCTAAAGGTGTTTTATGTGCTACTTTTTCTAATCTTTTACTCGCTTTTTCAAAATCTTCAAGCTCAATCATCTCTCTTCCTCACTTATTTATGCTAAAATTATCGAAATTATACCAATAAAAAGGATAAAGTATGCAATGTGAAATGCCAACTGTTAATTCTAATCTGCAAGAGGTGAAAGAGTATTTAGAAAAATATAAAAATATTGCTATTGTAGGAGCCTCTCCAAACCCCGAAAAAGATAGCAATAAAGTTACAAAATATATGATCGAAGCAGGCTATAATGTTTTCCCAATATATCCGAAAGAAGATACAATATTAGGAAAAAAAGTCTATAGAAGCCTTAAAGAGATTCCAGATAAAGTCGATATAGTTGTTGTATTTAGAAAACCAAGTGCGGTCGATGCAATTGCAGATGCTTGTATAGAGAGAGGCGATGTAGAACTACTCTGGACACAATTAGGTATTGTCAATAATAGTGCTGCTAAGAAAGCAAAAGAGCATAATATTAATGTTGTGCAAAATCTCTGTATAAAAATTGAGCACGCTCGCTTAATTGCAAACAGATAGTACTATGTAAATCGGTAGCCTCAATTTGGCTACCAGTAAAGAGCAACCCTTCTTCTTCCCCATCGAAGAGCTTTTCTCTTATTAAGTCCCATATAGATATCAATATGGTTTCTCAGCCGTTTATTCATCTTATCTCGTACAACATAGTAACCTGGTAAACCAGTAATCTTTACCTTTACACCATTTTTTAATCCATATTTACGGATTAAATCTTCTGAAACTGCTATAATCTTCATACCAGGGCGAATTCTATTATTCCATGCTGCCAAAAATGGTGTCCTATCTGTTTGACTACGATGCGATGTATAGGCTGTTGCTATGACACGGATTTTTCTTTTAAATTTAAGAGATGGAGCCTGTTTAAATTTAATATTTTTTACATAGTTAAGGCTAGAGCTTCTCTTTTTAGCAACCTTTTGCTCTTTTAAGTGAAGTTTCTGCCCAACTTTAATATGGCTACTTCGTGCAATACGGTTAAACTCTCTCAGTTGTGTAATTGAAAGATTTGTCTTTTTTGCAATAGAAGAGAGGGTATCCCCTTTTTGCACAATATAGATACCCTTTTTTAACTGCTCTTGAAGCCCCTTCTTCTTTACTAAAAGCTCTTTCTCTTTTTTGAGCTTTGCTGCTTGCATCTTCTCTTTAGCCTTTAGCTTTTTAACTAAACGAGCTGGAATAATGAGCTTCTGTCCAACTTTAATTTTTCCATCTTTTCCAATTCTATTAAAAGTTTTTAGCTCTTTTACAGAGATTCCAAGTGTAGATGCAATACTAGAGAGTGTATCACCTTTTTTAATTTTATAGGTAGCTAATTTTGCCTTAGGCTTTTTTGTTGCCACTTTAGGCTTTTGACTTTTTTTAGGAAGAGTCTTTCTTATCTTTTGCTCTTTTCTTTTTTCTTCTTTTGCAACATGCTTTTGAGTAGCCAAACTTTTAGTTGATAGTTCCTCTTTCGAACTCTCTGTAATCATAACATGTTCTGTTGTAGTAACTTCCCTACTCTTCTCCTCTTGCATAGTAGTTTCTGGTTCTATTGGAGCCATCTCCTCTTTAGGAACACTCTTTTGAACTTTCTCCTCTTTCGAAGCAATTTCTACCCTCTTTTGCTCCTCTTTTAACTCTTTTTTATCCTCTCCATAATGACTTCTATCAATGAGTGCTTGCAGTCCAGAGCGACCATCGTAGTTACTACTATACTTATCTAAAAGAGCATTAAGGTAGCTTCGACTAAACCATTGCCGCTTTTTTCCCTCTTTTTTTTCCTCATCTTGAGCATAGCTATCATGTTTTATTTGATTAAAATGTATAAAGTTCACCTTATAAGGGTTACAACTATTCTTATAAGTTACCCCATCTTGACAAGGAATATCTGCTAAGACTGCTTCAAAAAGTAAGCAGCTTAGAACTATAGATCGATAGTGCATCAAAAATCGCCTATCCATTTGTCTCCTTTTAGACTTCTATGAATTGAATCATTTCATTCATAATATCGGTTTTTTGAACAATTTTCAAGTGTTTTATCTCTTTTTCATAGAGCGAAGCAATTTTTTCTGGGATTTTCAGCCCATATTTACTAGCAATCTTATTCAATGCTTCTCTATCTGAGCTTACCTCAAAGCCCACGCTTTTGGCAATTGTTGGACTAAACTTAGTCCACTCAGCTGTAGAGTATGCTACAGTTGGTAACATTTTCTCTCTTTTTTCACTATATGCCTTTATACAAGTAGCTGTATGTGGATCCATAAGATATCCATTTTCAAGATATTTTTTAATAACCTCTTCTACTTCTCTATCACTACTAAATGTTGCTCCAAAATCTTTTTGAATCTCTTTTAACTCATCGGCTGTTAACTCGTAGTAATTTTCGCTATTGAGCTGCTCCATTAACTCTTTTGTTCTTTGGGTACCAAATTTATCATAAAGTACTCTCTCAACATTAGAGCTCTTCAAGATATCCATCGCTGGAGAGTTTGTCTGTATAAGTCCTCTTCCTCTTAGGTCATACTTTCCATACTCAATAAAGTCTGTTAAGATATTATTAGAGTTTGAAGCGATTAAAATCTTCTCTATTGGCACACCAGCCTTTTTAACATAGTATGCACCTAATGCATTCCCAAAGTTACCGCTAGGTACAATGAGGTAGATTGGATCACCTAGCTCAATTGCTCCCTTTCGAAGTAGCTCTAAATAGCTATGGATATGGTAGATTGTCTGAAAGATAATGCGTCCAAAGTTTACAGAGTTTGCAGCAGAGAGCTTTGTATTATTGCGTTCAAGTACCTCTTTAAACTCATTTGAAGCTAAGAGTGCTTTAAGTGCCTCTTGCGTATCATCGAAGTTCCCCTCTACCCCAATTACTTTTAGGTTTGGAGCATCCTCCGTTACCATTTGCAGTCTTTGCACATCGCTTGTTCCCCCAGCTGGATAGAGGCAAGTGACTTTAATATTCTCTCTATTTTTAAAAGTCTCTAAAGTTGCAGGCCCTGTATCGCCACTAGTTGCTGCCATTATAAGATAGTTCTCACCACGCTTTTGTGCCAAACTTGAGAGAATCACACCAAACGGCTGCAATGCCATATCTTTAAAGGCTCTTGTTGGACCATGGTAGAGCTCGCAGATAAAGAGATCATCCTCTACTTGTCTAACAGGTACTGGATTGTTAGGGTTATCAAAGCTACTGTATCTCTCAAGAGCAGCATCGATTAAACTCTCTTCAATATCTATATCGAATGCCTCAAGCACACCTTTAGCCAACTCTTGGTAACTCGACTCTTTATGCTTCGCTAAAAAATCGATACCTAAATCTGGTAACTTCTCGGGGACATACAAACCACCAAAGCTCGCTAATGGGCTTAAAATCGCCTTTGAGAATTGAACACTCTTACTTTTGCTACCGTCATTTCCTCGTGTTTCAATAAAATTCATCTACCATCCTGATTTTTTAATGGGTATTATATCTAATTTTTAGAGAATAAAGCCAAAATATTAAGGATGCCTAAAAATTGATACAAGTGCCGATACCACTACTCGTTAATATCTCTAAAAGGAGTGAGTGTTCTAAACGCCCATCGATAATATGTGCTTTCTTCACACCACCTCGGAGTGCCTCAATACAGGCATCAACTTTTGGCACCATACCACCACTGATTGTACCGTCAGCTTTTAACTCCTCTACCTTTTCGATTGTAAGCGTATTGATTAACTCTCCCTTTTTATCTAACACTCCAGGAGTATCTGTTAAAAAAAGAACTTTGCGTGCCTTTAAAGCAATTGCAACTTTACTTGCTGCTAAATCTGCATTAATGTTAAATCCAGGGTGCCCAAGAATTCCGCCACTCGCAATTGGTGCAATTACTGGTATAAAGCCATCATCAAGAATCTTTAATACAATCTGTGGATCTATACTTTTAATTGTTCCTGTATAACCAAACTTCTGCTCATCTTTAGGTACGGCTTGTATAAAATCGGCATCCTTTCCAGAGATCCCAACCGCTTTTGCCCCTTGCGAATTAAGGAGCGATACAATATCTTTATTTACCTCGCCACTTAAAACCATCTCTGCAATTCGCATCACCTCTTTTGTAGTCACTCGCTGCCCATCGATAAACTCGGTATCAATTTTAAGATCACTTAAGAGATTGGTTATACTCTTACCGCCACCATGTACAACGACTGGCTTCATCCCTACAGTTTGTAAAAGAGCAATATCTTGAGCAAATTTTGCCTTTAACTCATGGCTTGTTTGTGCCGAACCACCATACTTTACAACTATAATATCTTTATGGAATTTTTTAATATATGGTAAAGCATCTAAAAGTGTCTGTACTGTCTCTATCTTTGCTTGCACGCTTCTTCCTTTATCTTCTTAAGTATAGTTTCATCAATCTCTAATTTTAGCTTGATTATAGAGAGTGGTAACTTAAACTGCTCTAACTTTACATAATCTTTTTCAGTAACCAAAAGAGATGTTACCGAAAGCTCCCTCATTTTATCTACTATCTGCTCTCTATCAAAATATGCATGGTCTGGAAAATAGAGTTTACCAACAACATTTGGAGGTAAAAATGCCTCAAGCCTCTGTGGGTTTGCTATCGCAGTTACTAAAAGCATACTCTGGGTTAAATTCTCGTAACTCACCCTTCGCCTATACTCTCTCCCCTCTTTCAACATAAGATTGGCATAGCTCTTCACAAATGGAAACTCCCTAAATGGTCCTGCTGGAAGCACAAACCTGTTTTTAACCTCTGCAGGTTCTAGGAGTATATCGTACTTCTTAATAGCTGTTTTACTAAACGCATCATCTAAAACAATACACTGTGCACCAAGCTCTTTTGCCTTAACTATTGCACTATCACGATCTTCGCAGACAATCACACTTGCATCGGTACTCTTTGCTACAAGGAGTGCCTCATCGCCACTCTCTTCTACACTACACTCGATAGAGTTTTTTACCTTTACAAGTACCATCCCTTTTGAGCGACGCCCATAGCCACGAGAGATATAAAATATCTGCTCTACCCCTTCGTTTGTTAAATACTCAATAAGTGCAATTGCAAATGGAGTTTTGCCACTCCCTCCAACAATTAAATTCCCAATACTTACAATAGGAATAGAGTAGCCTTTTGCTCTACTCAATACTCTTTTTAGAAGCAAAATTGCTCCATAGAGTAGCGACAATGGCAGCAGTAAAACAATAACTATATAGTGGTACCACTTTGGGTTAATAAAGAGGCTTTCAAAAAAGTGTGTCATATATGCTCTTTGGCAACCTCTTGCACCATTGCAGCAACATACTCTACATCTTTTTGGCTCATCTTTCCATAACATGGCAAAGACATTACTGTCTGGTAGACACTCAAAGCATTCGGAAAGTTAAATATCTTTAAGCCATACTTCTCTTTATAGTATTGCGTAAAGTTAAGTGGAATATAGTGTAAGCCAACCTCAACCCCTCGTTTTTTCAGCTCTCTTGCAAAGGCATCTCGGTTTTTATCTATTTTAATAATAAAATAGTTGTAGCTATGCTTACTACTTCGAATAGGCAACTCTACATGGGGCGTATCTGCTAAGAGTTCAAAGTAACTTTCGGCAATTTCTCGTCGCTTCTGTAGTAGTCTCTCTCGCTCCGGTAGAATAGAGTGTAAAAGGTATGCGTTAATGGCATCTAATCTATAGTCACAACCAATATCTACTATATCATAGAGGTAGTGCACATCCCTATTTGTCTCTACCAAACCATGTTTACGCAAAAGCTTTGCTCGATCAAAGAGTTTCTGCTCTTTAAAGAGAATCATACTCCCCTTAATAGTATTATCTAATCTGTAATTCAACGAAAAGAGAGCGATATCCCCCATTACCTTAATCTCTTGCTCCAACATAGGTGCATCGATAAAATCCTCAATTACAGCCACATTATATTTGTGTGCTAACGCTACTATCTCATCTACAGGTGCGGCTAAGCCAGCAAAGTGGCTCACTACAATAGCTTTTAGCTTTTTGCTCGTATTTTTGCTTAATGCACTCTCAAGTGCAGCTCTATCGATATGATAACTCTCTATATCTATATCTACAAAAATAGGCTCACTATCAAAGTAACGAATCGCCTCAGGTACATCTACATAGGAGTTTACAGGGCAAATCACCTTATCTCCTCGCTTCAGATCTAGTGCACAAAGTGCTAAGTGGATTGCAGCCGAGGGAGTATTGACACTCATTACCAAGTTATTGCCAAGTCTTCGTTGAAAATCTGCCTCCAGATCTTCAACTGCACTCTCTAAGCTCTCTTGAAAGTCCTCTTTTTGTAGCTTCTCTACCTCATTAAACATTGTAGCTTTATAAAATTTTACACTATGTTCCATATTCTCTATCCTAACTACACTTTTTTGCACCTAAACTTAGGAGCTCTTGGCAGCTAAAACCAGCCTCTTTACGACCCTTAATATTAAACTGCTCCGCCCGACTCTTTAGATTATACTTTTTAATTATAGCTAAAAAACGCTCTTGGAAATCACTCCCCTCCTCTTGGCAGAGATACTTAAACCATCTATCCCCTTTGGAAACATGTTCAATCTCCTCTTCATATATTATATCAAGAGCATTCATCAACTCTACTATAAGAGGGTTCTTCTTATGAGCCTCAAGCTTCTTAATAATTTTTGGATTCACATCTAATCCAGTTGCTTCAAAATAGCGAGGAATTATCGCCATTCGCTCTAACGCACTACCGCTACTCTTCATCGACATCTCAAAAAGCCCTTGATGCACAACAATATCTCCATAAGAGAGATCTAGCTGTTGCAGTAACCCCTCTAGCATCTTAAAGTGCCGTATCTCATCTTGGGCAACTATTAACCAATCGATTCGATACGCTTTAGGCATCTCTCGAAAACGATAGACTGCATCGATAGCTAAATCGATAGCACTAAACTCAATATGAGCAATTGAGTGCACAAGTGCCCCTAGTGCCTCTTTAGTAGCAAAATCTCCTCTTTTAGGAAGATCTTTTGGGCTTACAATTTGACAAATTGAAGCATAAGAGGGTTTTTCAAAAACAATAGGAGCTCTACTATCATAAGGTGCATCGTTAGAGCGAAGATGCTCTAATGCCTCATTAACTATAAGTTCTTTTGTGTTAATATTTGCACTCAATAGTGCCAATTCTAATTGAGCATAAAAGTCCATAAGGAGAATTATATCCTATGCAAATAAAAGTAAAGCCAATGGGGGCTTACCAAACAAACTGCTACATCTTAACAATCGATAATAAAGAGTATATTATAGACCCAGGTATCGATGCAACCTCATGGGTTCTTAAGAATGTAAAAAACCCTCAAGCGATCTTAAACACCCATGGACACTTTGATCATGTCTGGTCCAATAGTGAATTAGCACAACAGCTAAATATCCCTATCTACTGCCCAAAAGATGATGCCTTTATGCTCGAAAAAGATCCATTTGGCTATGGGGTACCCCCATCAAAAGCCAACTACCTCGTAAAACCAAACGAAAAAGTAGCAATTGGCGATAATAGTTTCACATTCTGGCACTTCCCAGGGCATACACCAGGATGTAGCGTTATTGAGTATAAAGATCTCTGGTTTAGTGGAGACTTTCTCTTTAAAGGCTCTATCGGTCGTTGGGACTTTAAATACTCCAGTAAAAACGATATGATCACTAGCCTCAAAAAACTTAAAAAGATGCAAATAGCAAATAAAAAAATCCTCCCTGGGCACGAAGGGGCGAGCACACTCTACAACGAACTAAAGCATCTTGATTACTGGATAAGAGTTGTTCAAAACTCATAAATTGTGATTATTTCGTTATAGTTTTACTTTAAACCCAAATTTTGCATTAGAGATTAATAACCTTTAGCAAATCTTTGCTAATTCCAATGTAAAATTTGGGTTAAATGGATAAAATAAAGATTCTATAATATTTTTTAGTATTAATTAAAGTTCTTTTTGTTATACTAAAAAAAACTCTTAAAGGATCCATTATGAGAAAGATACTTCTCTCATCAATTGTAGCACTTGCAAGCTATACTTCGACCATAAATGCTGCCGATCCATCACTCTACCCAAGCTCTGTTACTATGATGGGTGGATATACGATGTTTTCACAAAAATCAAAGCTTAACAATAACCACTCTTACAGTTTTCGTTTTACACAAAACGACTTTGGAATAGATAATTTTGGTTTAGGAGCTTTTCAGCTTGCATTAGACTATACACCAGATATTCCATATAAAAATAGTAGCGATACAACAACTAGCGTTAAGTTTGGGCCAAACCTCTTATGGTACTTCAACAACTCGAGTGAATTTACCCCTTACCTCTTACTAGGTGCTGGGCTCGAGCATATTAGTAACCCAATTGGATACAACACTATCGACCTCTATGCAAATGGTGGTTTTGGGGTAGAGTACCAGATTCGAAACGACATCGCTGTTGTTGGAGAAGCAAAATATAGCTACTCTGAACCCACAAGAAAAGGGACAACTGCAAGCATGGGACTCAAATTTAGCTTTGGAGAGTAATCTCTTAAGCTAATACCAAATAAAAATCAAAACATACACTTATAAAAACAGATAAACCTTAATCTTTCACACTTAAAAATTTCGCATTAGCCCAGCTAGTGCTTCAACTTTTAAGTGTAAAATCTTATGGCTTCTTTGTTTATATAAGTATACCTTTTGATTTTTATTTGGTATAAGATAATCGTATCTAATCAATATAATCTACTGAAAAATTAATCTATCTCTCGCTCTCTATTTTTTAAATAATTCACAATTCCATTCACAATTCCATCAGCTAGACGCTCTTGAAACTTGCCATCTTGTAATCTTTTTCGATCTATTGGATTTGATAGATAACCAACTTCAACTAAAATAGCTGGCATCTGTGCACCTACAAGCACATAATATGGTCCACCTCTAGCAGCACCATTTTTTACATTTGTATATCTGCTGCGTAAACTTTGAATAACACTTCTTTGAACATCTATAGCCAAGCGTTTAGAGAGCTCTATTTTTGGACCAGTAAAGACTGCATTAATAAACATTCTTTTCGTAGCAAGATCTTCACCTTTTAGCATCTCTCTATTCTCTCTTGCTGCAATTCTTTTCGCCCGTGCATCTCTCGCAGGCATAAGAAAATAGGTCTCAACTCCTCGAGCGATGTTATATCGGCTTTTGTTCTCAATCGAATTGACATGAATCGACACAAATACATCAGCCCCTTTTTTATTCGCATAACGAGTTCGAGAACTCAATTTTACATATCGCCTATTATTTGTCCGAGTCATCAATACCTTAAACCCTAATGTTCGCAACTTTCGAGCAACCCTCTTGGCAATCTGCAAAACAATATTTCGCTCTTTCAATCCCTTCCACATAGTTCCAGGATCTCTCCCACCATGCCCTGGGTCGATTACAATCTTATAGTTATGCCTTAGATTGATATTTGGTTTTGCATATGGTACCTCTTCAACAACCTCTCTCTCTTCTGGTAATACTTTCGAAAAGAGCTGCTTGGCAGAACTCTTCTTTTTAACCTGCTTTGGTTTACCTTGCTTTATTCTCTTAGCATCTAAAGGTATATGAATATAGAATATAGGTTTTGATTTCTGGTAATACTTTAAAGCAAAAGGGCGTTTACTATCTAAAACTAAACGCACAGTATGAGGCTTATATTGCCCAACACGAATAGAGCTTAAAGGGCCTTTTTTACTCTTAATACTCTGTACCCCTTTTTTAAGAGTACAATTTTTAAAGTCAAAAATATAGCGTGTACGCCCTTTTTGTGCAATTACTTCAGTCCGAAGATCCTCTTTTTTTAAGAGTTTGCTAAAGTGTAGTTCAAGTGTTCCTTTTTTTAACTGCATACTTTTAAGCATATTTGCATTGAGCCAAAAAGTCGTAACAATTAAAGATAAGAGTAAAAAGAGGACTCTACTCGCCATTGACCAATTTATCCATTAACTCTTTTACACTAATGAGCTCATTTAATCTATAGCCATTTGAACCTGTAAAAAATAGACCAGTATCAAGCTTGCCATCATATGCATCACTTAAACTATCAGCAATACAGTACCCCACCATTTTTGCCTCTTCACCTCTATTACAAGGTGCTACACAGTTAGAGATACACTTAATTTTTGGTGCACTCCCCTCTTCTATCATCTTATGGAGGTTTGTCTTGACACCTCTTGCTGGGTATCCAACTGGAGATTTAAAGAGCTTTATATTCTCCTCTTTTGAGTTTAAAATAACCTGCTTAAACTCATCACTTGCATCACACTCATGTGTGCCTATAAAACGAGTTCCCATCTGTACACCATCTGCACCAAGGGCAAACATTCTCTCTATATCACTCTTATCCCAAATTCCACCTGCTGCAATTACTGGAATATCTCCCCACTTCTTCGCCTCTTCTACAACTGGAGGTAAAATAGCCTCTAATTGATTCTCTGGCATAAAACACTCATCATACTTAAAACCTTGATGCCCACCACTTAAAGGCCCCTCTACAATCACTGCATCAGGAAGTCTCTTATGTGTCTTCTCCCATCTTCTACAAAGTATCCTTAAAGCCTTAGCTGTAGAGACAATTGGCACTAAGGCAACATCAGGATAATCTTTTGCAGCCTCTGGCATAGTTAAAGGAAGCCCAGCTCCAGTAATAATAATATCAGCCCCTGCTTCGCAAGAGTCTTTGACTACTCTATCATACTCATTAATTGCATATAAAATATTGCAAGCTATAGGTTTATCGCCACAAATTTTCCTTGTATTTTCAAATATTTTAAAGAGTGCATCTCTTGAATAGAAGTTCTCTGCTTCATAGGGTCTACCTCCATTTAAGACTCGCTTCGCATAGGCTCTATTTTCATAAATACCAGTTCCAACTGAACTAATAACACCTAAACCTCCCTCTCTACTTACAGCTCCAGCTAATTGATCCCAAGAGATCCCAACACCCATACCACCTTGAATAATAGGTTTTTCAATAATATGTTTTCCAATCTTTAGAGGCTTAAATACCATAACTATCCCACCTTTACTTTCGCGAACTTTCTCTTACCAACTTGTAGTACATACTCTCCAGCTTCTAACTTTAACTGATCATCCAAGATCTTTTCTTGATCAATCCTAACAGCACCTTGTTTAATATCGCGTCTTGCCTGAGAGGTAGATGGCTCTAAATTACACTCTTGTAGTGCCTTGCAGATCCAGATACCACTCTCTAAACTAAACTCCGGTATATCATCAGGTATTTGATTTTTAGCAAATTGTGCAATAAATGCCTCTTTCGCAGCTACTGCATCCTCTTTAGAGTGGAATCTCTCGACAAGCTCCTCTGCCAGTGCCATCTTTACATCTCTAGGATTAAGCCCCGCTTCTACTTTTACTTTTAACTCTTCTATCTCTCTATTTGTTTTAGAGCTTAAGAGCTCATAGTAGTTCCACATCAACTCATCGCTAATTCGCATCACTTTTCCAAAGAGATCTTTTGGTTCATCAGTCACACCAATATAGTTCCCCTTAGATTTGCTCATCTTCTCTACACCATCTAAACCAACTAATAGAGGCATCATTAAAATGGCCTGCTGCTTACCAATACCATAGGCTTTCTGAAGCGTTCTTCCAACATGCAAGTTGAATTTCTGATCCGTTCCACCTATCTCAATATCACTCTTTAGAGCAACACTATCATACCCTTGCATCAAAGGATAGAGAAACTCCATTACTGTAATTGGCACACCACCTTTAAATCTCTTCTCAAAATCATCTCTCTCAAGCATTCTTGCCACATTATAGTATGAAGTAAGCTCAATAACCCCCCTTGTACCAAGCTCCTCTAGCCAACTAGAGTTATAATATACTGTTGTCTTTTTAGGATCTAATATCTTAAAGGCTTGCTCTTGATATGTTGCCACATTCTTCTCTATCTCTTCACGAGAGAGCATTGGCCGAGTGCTATCTCTACCACTTGGATCCCCAATTAATGCTGTAAAGTCTCCTATAATTAACTGTACATGTCCACCATACTTTTGAAAAGTCGCTAGTTTACTAAGAGCGACTGAGTGTCCTAAATGGATATCTGGTGAGGTCGGATCCATCCCAAACTTTACACTATACTCCTCCCCACTCTCGTAATATCTTGCAACAAGCTTCTCGATTCTTTCAAAATCTATTATCTCCGCAGTGGCTCTTTTAATCTCCTCTAATGCCTCTTGTACACTCACAACTACTCCTTAATTATAGACGCTTATAGGCATCTTTTAAAGATACAAAATCTATCAATTTAAACTTTCTAGCAATTATATCTTTAATTCCATTTTGATTATCTGAAGTTGTCTCTACTTCTAGCTTACAAAACTCTGCTTCATCACTACTCTGGATACCAAATTCAATTTTAATAATATTAAGATCCAATTTATCAAACTCTTTTAAGAGTTCTAAAAGGGTCCCTTTCTTATTCTTAAGTGCAACAATAATTCTAAACCGTAACTGCTGTGTCTCACGCCACTCTACATAGAGCATCTTCGCATCATTTTCTATTAAATCAGCCGCTTTTGAACAGAGTTTATGGTGAATATATGCAGTATTATCTCTATAGATAGCAACAACCTCATCACCTAGTTTCGGGTGACAACAGTAGTCAAACTCTACATACTCTATATTTTTATTAGTAAAGAACCTAAAGTAGTGCAAATCTTTTATTCGAGGTTTTTTATACCCTCGCTTCATAAGCTCCCAAAAGCGAACCTCTTTTAACTTTTTATGACTTGCAATTTTTGATATCTTCTCTTTAAGTGTATCAATATTATGGACGACTTTATAGATATTATTCCCTATGTTATACTCTCGAATAACCCTTTTAATCTCATCTCTACTCGTATTAAATATTGTAGCTAAAATCGAAAGAGAAACTTTTGCATCAACCTCTTTAAGATGGTGCCTACAGAGCGACTTAATTCCCTCTTTTGCTTTACTAGTACGCACAGAATCGATCCACGAACAGTGCAGTCTTGGTCTATCTTGTGTAATAATCTTTACTATATCGCCGTTTTTAAGTTGCTTTAAGAGCGAAGTTCTCTCTTTATTAACGGTTGCTGCAGTTGCAAAATCTCCAACCTCAGAGTGGACTGCATAAGCAAAGTCAAGAACCACCGAGCCCTTTGGAAGCGTATAGTGATCCCCCTTAGGAGAGAAGACAACAACATCTTCGCTATATAAATCTGCTTTGGCAGCCTCATAAAAACTCTCTGCCGATCTATTCTGAAAAGGCATATTTTGAATCCAATCAAGTTTTACACTCTCGGTTTCCCCTTTATATTTCCAGTGAGCAGCAATACCATACTCTGCTACTAAATGCATATCTTTTGTTCGAATTTGTGCCTCTACTATATCATCATCAAAAAAGAGTGTTGTATGGATCGTCTGGTATCCATTATCTTTAGGCAATGCAATATAATCTTTAAATCGAGAAATAATAGGAGTATACTTTAAATGCAATACACCCAAGGCTTGATAACACAAAATAGGCTCTTGCACAATAATTCGTATTGCTAAAAGGTCTAGAACCTCTTCTATCGTTACACCTTTTCGCTGCATCTTTAGATAGATAGAGTAACGATGCTTCAAACGCCCCTCTATCTCTATAGTGTTTCTAGCAAAACCATTCTCAATGAGAATATTCTTAGCCTTCTCGATAAAGTGATTTAGACGCAACCGCAGATCTTGTTTATGGGACTTTAAATAGCTATCAATCCTCTCAAACTCTTCAGGGTAGATATACTTAAAAGCAAGATCCTCTAAAAGATTTTTGAGTTTAGAGATACCCAAACGGTGTGCAATTGGTGCATAGACAACAAGTGTCTCTTCAGATATTCGTTTTTGTTTATTTGCTGGCAGTGAGTCGAGTGTCATCATATTATGAAGACGATCACACAACTTAATAACTAATACTCTTGGATCTTTTATCGATACCAAAAGCATATTTTTAAATGAAAGAGCTGATTTTATTAACTTCTCATCGGAATCAGAAGAGATTAACTCCTCTTCTCGAATCTCAGCAAGTTTTGTGAGTCCATCAACTAAAAGAGCAACCTCATCTCCAAAAAGCTCTTTTATATCATCGAGTGTATACTCTGTATCCTCAACAACATCATGCAAAAGTGCTGCAATTACCATTACTGCATCACTACTAATTGAAGCTACAATAGAGGCTACAAGGATAGGGTGGATAACATAAGGCTCACCACTCTTCCTAAACTGCCCTTCATGGGACAGCATTGCAAAATCGATTGCCTTTTGAATCGACTCATCAATATCGATTAATCGACCTAAAACCTTAACAGCATCTTCGGTTGTAGAGATTCTACGGATCTTCTCGATAATTGCATTCAAATACTAGCTCTCTACAATAATTTCGATCTTCCCTTGAGCTATCTCCATTAAAGCAATATCTGTTGCTTTATGCTCTTTTAAGTTCATATCTTCAATGAGTGGTTTTGCACCATTTGTTAACTCTTTTGCTCTCTTTCCAATTGCTTTTGACATTAAGTATCTATCGAAGTTGTACTTCTCTAATGCTACTGCTGCAATCTGCTCTAATCTCATCTTATTCTCCTTACTATTTTACTATTGAACATAGTTCATGATTCCCTTTCAATATCGATAAAAGGTTCCCTTTCTCAAACATATTACAAACAACTATTGGTAACTTATTCTCTTTTGCTAACGCAATCGCTGTATCATCCATAACCTTAATATGATCACTCATGGCTCTATCGTAACTCAACTCTGTAAGTTTTTGTGCATCATCATACTTTTTAGGATCCTTATCATAAACACCATCAACTTTTGTAGCTTTAATCAAAAGCTCTGCCTCAATTTCACTTGCTCGAAGAGTTGCAGCTGTATCTGTTGTAAAGTATGGGTTTCCTGTCCCAGCTGCAAATATTACTACACGACCCTTCTCTAAGTGTCTTCTTGCTCTTCTTACAATAAAGCTCTCACCAATTTGGTGCATATCGATAGCCGACTGTAAACGAGCCTCTAAACCTATATGCTCTAAAGCCTCTTGGATTGCAACCCCATTAATAACAGTTGCAAGCATCCCCATATAGTCACCGCTTGTGCGCTTGATAATACCATCTTTTGCAGCACTTACACCGCGAATAATATTACCACCACCAACAACTATAGCAACCTCTACCCCATTATCTATAAGCTCTTTAATCTCTCGAGCTATATAGTTTAAGATTGAAGTATCAATTCCATACCCATCTTCACCTGCTAATGCCTCGCCAGAGAACTTCACTAATACTCTTTTTACCATACAAGACCTCTTACACCTTCAATACCACACTTAAAAGGGTAATTTCTACACTACCCTCAACTCAAAAACAAGCTTAACCAAAAAAATTACAAAATTATACCCAAAGAGTTTATAAGAGAGCTAAAACTTTTCTACAATGAGCTATTTTAATTTACACTCTTACTAAGACTTATTAAATCGAGTGGATTAACAAACTTCCCACTCTTTGTAGCTTCAAAAATCAATTTTCGACGAACTTTCCCTAATACTGTTCCTCTTTTCACCTTAAGCCCTTTTTTAATAAATGGCGAGAACTTATCCAAATCAGCATAGATTGTATGGAGTCCATTTTCATGCTCAACTACAACCATCTTCCCTAACATGCTGTTTCTCCCCTTAAATATCACCTCACCATTGAGTACATTAAATACCCGTTTATCTCCAATTCTCGAAGTTAATGTTACCGAATCACTAAATGACTCGATCTTATAGATAGGATCCATAAACTTACCATATGATTTTATAACCTTTGGCGACCTGACAGGTGCAATCGTCTTTGCTCCTCTATAGTGAGTCGTTGTACTTTTAAGATAACTTCTACTAATTGCACTCTGTTCATACTTGATCATCGACCTATTTGCTTTCGCATTGAGCTTCAGTTTTGCTAATCTTCTTATTCGTTTCTTTAACTCTCGTTCTCGCTCTTTTGCCGCTTTTGCAGCATCTTCTTGGATTAGATTCAACTTTGTTAGTGTTAATCTCAGAATCGTCTGCCGCTTAAAGATACCCTTTAACTTTTTAGAGTACCGCTCTTGATCTTTGGCTAACTTTTTCAAGAGCTGTCTTTTAATAGCTGTCTCTTTTTTGTAGACATCCTTTTGTGCTTTTACATCTTTAATACTATTGGCTATCTCATCTCTTCTTTGGATTAAATTCTTTCTTAAAGCATTCTTCTGTTCAATATTACGGCTAAGTTTTAATAACTCTTTCTGATTAAAATCTTTATAACGACTATAGACCTCTTCTAAAACAACACTCTTCTCATCTTTTTGTTGCATCTTATTTTGAGCAACTACACGCCCTAGCTGCTTCGAGAGCTTCTTCGCAAACTCTCTTTTTCTCTCATTAATATCTTTATCTAACTCTTTTAGCATCTCATTAATGCCATGGATTTCTCGTTGTGCCTCGTTATACTTTTGCTCCTCCATTTTCAAACTTGCATCTAACTTTTTTAACTTCTCATTTAAAGCTGCAATCTCTTTTTCATGCTTTTTAATCTCATCCGCAATCTTTTGGAGCTGTTTGCTTATTATCTTCTTCTCTTTTTTTGAGACAGCTAAAGAGCTTTTCGATTCCTCAATCTGCTTAAAGAGTGCTTTTGGAGAAGCTGCATAAAGTATTAAAGAATAAAATAGTGCAACAAATAGATATCGCTTCATCCCTCAGGAACCTCGCTACTTCTTATCGCTACAGAGAATACTGATACTGCAACAATCACTAATGCTGTTACAAAAAGTACTAAAAAATCTGAAAAATTCAAAAGCAGATCTTGATTCTCTTTGATATAGGTAATATCTGTAGTACTCGCCCAACTACTCTTTATGTATATAAAGATAAAGACATTCAAGAGTGTTGCAATTATCGCATCGATAAATGCTATCTTAAAGAGAATACCACTTCGTAGCATCATAGGAGCACCAAAGATCTCCATAATCGCCATACGCTCTTTGTGTGCTAATTGCCACACCTCCATCTGCTTAATAACCAAGAGCAGACTCACAATAAAGAGCATCACAATAAAGACATTCAAGATAATCTTTACAAGTTTAAACATCGTATGTTTTGCATGGTAATTTTCGCCAAAAATCTCGACATTTAAAATACCATCTACACTGCTTAGCTGCCGCTTAATCTCTTTTAACTCATCTAACGATAGATAGCTTGTTAAGTGTACTCTAAAGAAGTAAGGCAGATCCTTCATAATAGCCACCATAGCACTATCTTGCATCCCAGTTGTTACCTCTTTGGCAATCGACTCTCTATCCATTGGCTCAACGCTATCAATTTTATCGTTAATAGCTCGTAACATCGGAGTTGTCAGTTGGCGTTTACTTACAACCAAAATTGCATAATCATTTTTTAACTTCTCTTCGTAGTTTGTCGTTACTCGGTTAAAGATAAGTATAAACTCAATTCCTATTAACATTGCCATAAGCGGCAACATAAACATTAGGTGCTCTTTAATGGACTTCATGAACGCCTCCATTCTCGATTATAAAGTGGCGATATGGTATATTAAATATCGTCGGTATTTTATGCGTTACAACTAATACTGTCGCATTGAGCTGATCGCACGCATTCTCTAAAAGATCCCACACAACCCCAGAAGAGAATTCATCAAGGTTTCCTGTGGGCTCATCTGCCAAAATCATAAATGGGTTTTTCGATAACGCTCTCGCAACCCCCACTCGCTGCTGCTCCCCACCACTAAGCTCTAGTGGGTACTTATGTGCTTGGTCAGCTAACTTCACATGCGAAAGTAGCTTCTCTGCCTGCACCTTTTGTACATCAAGACTATAGCCTGTAATAATAAGTGGCAAGACTACATTCTTCTCTACAGTCCACTCATTGATCAGCTTATAGTCCTGAAAGACGATCCCAAGGTTTCTTCGAAGCTGCAAGAGTTGTGCCTTTTTAATCTTCTTCATATCAAAGCCACCCACATTGAGTGTCCCTTTATAGGGTTTTATTTGCCCATAGATCGACTTTAGCAGAGTCGATTTACCACTACCACTAGGGCCTGTGATAAATACAAACTCCCCTTGCTCAATTGTAAAAGAGACATCATTAATAATTATATTCTTCCCCTTCTCATACGCCAAAGTTAAATTTTGTGCCGAAATTACACTAGCCATTGAACACCTCTTTTATTAAATTATGTGCTTCTTGATTTACTCTACTCTTTACCGGTCTGCTAGGAAGGTAAAAAGCTCCCACTTCCTCAACTACAATTATCTTCTTCTCTGGCATACCAAAGCTCCCAAAGGAGCACTCTATGGCATAACCATAACCCTTACTCTTTTTATAGACCTTTCCAAAATGGAGAAAATAGTCACTCTTTATAATACTCTCTTTTGGCAAATCCCTATTCTCGAGTGAGATTGTATCAAAATCAAAATTAAGTTCCAACTTTTTCTCTGGCGACTCCTCGAGAGATTGCAAAGAAAGTGTATAGATATCCTTATTCATCCGTCTCCATCTCGCCTCGTACTTACTAATAATTTCAATATCGTTATTCTTCTCTACCTTAAAACTTGCACGCTTTGGAGCACTAAATACCTCTAGTGCATAGCGGTAGTAGTTGTCGCTATCGGTTCGAAGCTCCAACACTCCACCCTTTTTAAGTGTACGGAGTGCCTGCTCTACAAAAGCCTCGCTTATCACTCTACGGTGTGGCTTCTTATCCCAAGGTACAGGAAAGTGCACATAAACCATATCAAGAATATTTGATGGCAACATCTCTAGCAGCAGCCTTGCATCGTAATTAAGCACCAAAATATTCTCTAAGCCCTGTAGATGAATCTGCTTTAAGAGCTGCTCGATCGATGGGGTGTGGATCTCTATTCCAATAAAGAGCGTATCTCTCTCCTCATTCGCACGGTAGAGCAGATGCCTCGCACTCCCAAAGCCAACTTCGAGCTTTATCTTTTTATACTCACTTTTAAAGTCGTAAAAATCTTCGATACTCTTTAAATATTTATCAGCAATCTTAGGCTTTGTCGCCTTCATCTGGATATTAGAGTGTAGCACCTCTAAACTACAGATCTTCGCAAACTTATCTAAGATTACTTTGAGCTTCTGAGCATCTGCACCACGCGTAACTTTATTTGGCTTTACCAAATACTCACCCTCTTTTTTAACAATATCGATAAAGATCTTCTCTCCATCACTATCAAATAGTACCATATCGCTGCCACCCTCTGTTGTAGCTTTATAAAGCGACAACTCAGAGCTTAGACTATCAACACTCTCAATTGCGAATGGTTTTACCTTTAAGTGTGGCACTATCTCACCTCTACTTTTAATGCATTCCCAACATACGAAGTCATACCCATAGCATCCCTTGCAAAAACTCTATAGCTATAGCTATGCCCCTTCGCAACTGTTAAATCGATATACTCTGGATAGAGCCGCCCTTTAATGCTCTTAAGGTAGTGCCACTTCCCACCATCTTTTTTTCGCTCTATCACATACTCAAAAACAGTTGGCTCACTGCTAGGTACCCATAGAATCTTTACAGTATGGTCACCCACAACCTCGGCAGAAACCAAATGCACCTGCTTATATGGCTTGGCACTCTTTACAGGCACAACATCTCCATAGAGCGATTCGCTCAAACCGCTATAGGTTGTAAAGGTATAGAAGTAGTTTGTATTTGGTTCAATATTGGTATCGACAAAGTGTGTTGCAAAACGGTTCGAAATGCTAGCAATCTTCGTATAGACCTGCTTCGCACCAGGTACCGCCTTTGCTCTATAGATATTTACCCCTTGGATATTTTGGTAGCGAAAGAGCGGCTTCCACTCCAAACCGATACTATTTCTATCGGCAACACTCTTTACACCTGTTACCTTTGGCAAAGATATATCTGTAAAAAATGCCTCTAAAGAGCTTAGTAACAAAATATTAAGAAGCAATATCTTTAAATAACTCTTCGATTCTTTCACGATTAAACGAAACATATGCACTACCTTTTTCAAAATTCTTCTCTATATACTCTCTCATATCATCAAATAGAGGTGCTCGCACCTCAACTCTCTTGCCACTTCGCGGATGGATAAAGTAGAGCAGATAAGCATGCAAAAACATTCTATGCTTATAGCTCTCTTTACTAGGGGCATAGAGTTTATCGCCAACTATATGCCGCCCAAGTCTACCTAAATGCACCCGAATCTGATGCGTCCTCCCACTAAAGAGCTTACAAGCAATCAGCTCGCTCTCTACCTTGCTTTGGGCAACTTTAACAAAGGCTGTTTTTGCCTCTCTGCCACCCTCTACAATCGCCATCTTTAGCCTATTTTTAGGGTTTCTTGCAATCGGCTGATCCACCACCGTATCCTCTTTGAGCGGATAGTTAACAACCGCCAAGTAGTACCGCCCCATACTTCTATCTTGCAGCTGCTCGCTTAGTTGCGTATGAGCAAAGTCACTCTTAGCAACCAAAAGAGCACCGCTTGTCTCTTTATCTAATCTGTGCACGATCCCGTTTCGCTCCTCTCCACTTATTGTAGAGAGGCGAATATTCTGCTTTCGCAACCAATCAACAAGCGTCGCCTCTTTAACAGATGGTGCCGGATGTACCACCAAACCAGCAGGCTTATTGATAACCATAATATCATCATCCTCATAGAGTACTTCAATATCTAAATCGATATCTTCGTAACTCTCTGGCTTCGCCTCTTGTATTTCGTAGGCAACCAGCATCCCAGCAGCAACCTTAAAAGAGGGCTTAAGTATTTGCTTCCCATCAACTGCTACAAAACCCTCTTTAATAAGCTTCTCTACCTGATTCCTACTCACACCAAGTGCACTAGAGAGTACCTTATCCAATCTACCAGCACCTTCAGCTATAAACTGAGAACTCTCCACACACAACTCCACTAATTAGATACTAAACAATAACATAAAAGCGATTAATTATATATTAAAAAATATAGATTGAGTTATATAATCTAATTTTTATTAAAAGATCATAAGGCTACAACAGCAATAATTCAATCTTTTTAGTTTCGATTTGATACAATTTATAATATGAAGTATCAAGTTATATTCTACCTTGTCCATCAATTTAAACATTATTTCAAGGAGATAATTTAATGACTTTATTAAATTATATAGAACCTAATTATAATTATGTTGCTGTATTCACAAATTTAGATAGTGATGAAAGAGATTTAATTAGAAAAAAAATCTCATTAAAACCCAACGGTTTTACATGTTGTTGGAAAATGACAAAAGAAGTAAAAAATATTGATAAAGTCATACTTTATATTAGAGAAAATGGTATAAATAAAATTTATACAGCAGACTACGATGATAGAGAAAAAATTAGAGAAAAACGATATAAAATCCTTTTTAAAAATCTAGAATTTATAGAAAATACGTCTAGTAATTGGATGGAATTTGCACATTCACAAAACCCTGTTAGATATATTGTTAAATGATATGGAGAATGCTAACTCATTTATATAATCATCCTTGATAGAAGCGTATAACCAGAGCAATACCAATATACGATGCAAACTAAAAGTGATACAGCTTTATTTATTAAGCACCATTTTCCTCTAAAAACTCTTCTGCCTTTAAGATGGGCACACCGCAGTTATAAAATTTCTTGTCATTTGTTATAAGCACTCCACAGCCATTCTCCTTGGCACATAAACATTGAAGTAGATCTTCAAGGTCGATATTTTGTTGCAAAGAGAGTTCAATCGCCTTTTTAATAACATCACTACCAAATGGCGATATAATCCAACCATTCAAAAGGGCATCATTAATAAAATTGAGTACACTCTTTTTACTCTTTTCGATATAGAAAATATTTGTAATCATATCTTCGCTAATGACAATTTCATACTCATGCATCTCTAAAAAATAGAGGAGTATATATGCTAGCTTATGGTTTGGTCGCTCTTGGTTTAAAAAATCTAAAAGAATATTCGTATCTAAAAATACCTTTTTAGAGTCCACTTTTTGCCTTTGCAACTTCGCTTTTTAACTCTTTATCATCTAAGCCTTTGTATCTATCTTCTATCTCCATACTACCAGCATATTTCATAATTCTATTTAACTTTTCCTCTTTTTTCTTTGCTATTATCTCTTCTAAATATGCCTTTATCTCATCCGCATATTTGGGAGCAACAAACAATCCTTTATAATCTTGTGTCTTTTTATCTTTAACCTCTACATAATCGTAATTATCAAGTATATTAGAATTTCGTGCAATATCTCTTATTCCTACGACCTTTGTCATTTTATAGCCTTTGTTGTCTTTTATACTATTGTAGCAGATTGAATTTAGATTGTCAATATTAAAACTTTTGACTAAAAAACTTCTCTATAATCTCTCTACTCTCTTGCACATCGGTGACTCTATTGACTAAATCTCTAAAGCCAGAAGCATTTTTATAGCCATATTTCGAGTAGCTGTGGAGGTGTTTACGGAAGAGGATAACGCCATAGTCGCCGTAGAAGTTGATCATCTGGTCAAAGTGTTCTAAAACAACTTCGCAAATGAGCTCTTTTGACTCTAGGCTCTTGCCCTCTTTCATCTCTTTAAAGATCCATGGTCGCCCTACTGCTGCTCTGCCTACCATAATGCCGTCACACTTTGTATGCTCTAGTACCCACTGGGCTTTATCAGCAGAGTCTATATCGCCATTGGCAATTACAGGGATCGAAACATTAGCTTTAATCTCGGCAATTGCATCGTAATCGACTGGGGCTTTAAATTTACCACTTCGAGTTCTGCCATGTACTGCAATAAAGTCTGCTCCGCTATCTTCGCACACTTTAGCTATCTCTAAATGGTTCTTTTGGGCAAACCCAAGACGAATTTTAACCGATGTGTACTCTTTATTAGAGTATCTCTTTATCGTCTCTATAGCCTTACCCATCTTCTTAAGATCAGTTAAGAGTGCACTCCCTTGCAGGTTATTAACCACCTTTGGCACAGGACAACCACAATTGAGATCTACAATATCTATACCATCTTTAGCATTAATATGCTCTAGGGCTCGCTTTATAATCTCTGGGTCAGAACCGGCAATTTGTATTGAATAGGGGGTCTCTAAAGGGGATTTTTCGAGCATCTTAAAGGTTTTTTTACTCTCGTAGGCTAATGCATTCGAGCTTATCATTTCGCTCACAGTTACATCAACACCATACTTTTTAACAACGCTACGAAACGGAAGGTCTGTTAAGCCCGCAAGAGGGGCTAAGAAGTAGAGAGGTTTACTAAAGTCTAAACTCATTTACAGATATTATCAGCAGTTAAAATATCGCTACTTTTAAAGTTATATTTTCCTTTTTTAAGTGTTAAAAGTGCTCTAAAGGCATTATACTCATTTGCATCGTGCTCTTCTAAAATCTCTTTAACTTTATCGATCATCTCATACTTAAAGAGAAGATAGAGATACCCCGGTATTGCATCTTCACTCTTTTGGCTGAGCTCTTTAAAGAGGCTTAAGCTGCTATCAGGAGTAAACTTCTCTAGTGCTACTCGAGCTACTTGATAGTAATCTTTACACTCAAGAGCATACTGATCTAAGTAGCTCTTAAGAAGATCACTATTTATCTCTAAAGAGTCATCATTGTGTGTTCTTGCAAGAAGTCTAAAGAATCTCTCTTTCCCTATAAGTTTTGCATACTTCTTGAGTGTATAGAAGTCTTGAGTCTCTACAATCTTATCTAGAGCTGCATCGACAAGCTCTCTATTATGCTTATCTGCAAAGTCAACAACTTTGAGAGCATAATCACTACTATGCTCAATATGGTTCAGCTCATTTTTTAAGAGAATTGGGTTCTCATTACTTAAGTGTTTTGTAAACTTTTGCGTCTTAAGATCTACATACTCACCTTCACTAATTCTCTTAATAATTTTTGCTACCTCTTTAAGTCTAGCTGAAATATCATTATATTCTAAATCTACAGGTTCTAAGTATGAACCAAAGAGAAGTGCTGAGGCTTTTTTAAGCTCTTCGTTTGAGTAGTTAACGACTGTTGGCTCTTTAATAAGTGACCAGTAGAGAGAATCCTCAAGTTTTTTTACATCAGACTTTATTTTACGCGATGCTAAAAAACTCTTTGTGCTATAAAAGAGCATATGCAAAATAGAAGCAATTACAATTAAAGCTACTGGAATAGCCACCCATACTGCAACAGGTAACATTGGCATATGGATTCCAAAAGCTTCGAATGAGTAAGTTGTGGGATTGATCATATAGACCCCAACAACAACAGCAGCAATAAATAGTAAAGAGAATACTAAATATAGTCCAATTTTCATGACACTCCTTTAAATATGCTTGCCACTACTCTCTTTTTCATTGATTTCACGACAAACTATGCAATATCTGGCATATGGCTTTACTTTTAGGCGTTCAAGACTAATAGGCTCTTCGCACATTTCGCAAATACCATAGTTCCCATTTGATATTTTATCTAAAGCTTCATCAATTTCCTTTAATTTCTCTATCTGTTTTGCGATTAATGTGTCATCTATAGATGTATCGTTAAGTAAAACCGCATGATCCCCCTCATCAGTAGGTGACTGTTGACGCATTAATGCAATCTCATTCTCTGCTGAATTGACAATCTTTTTAAGTTCACTTTTTAAATCTAATAGTTGATTTTGAAAAAATAGTAAATCTCTACTATCCATATTTTCTCCCTTATTTATGATACGGATGATTATTAATAATTGTTAACCCTCTATAAATCTGCTCTAAAAGTAACACTTTTATTAACTTATGAGAGATTGTAATTCTACCGAAAGAAACTGATAAATTGGCACTTTTGACAAATTTTTGCCCCAATCCATATGCTCCGCCTATAAAAAAGTTAACATTTGCATTTCTTTGAAAGATTTTAGAAAACTCAATACTATCTACCTCTTTCGCATTTGGATCTAATACAACACTATATCCATTAAGATAAGGAGCAAATGCCTTTTCATACTCTTGTTTTGCCAAATCAGCACTACTCTCTTGGGCTTTTGCAATAGATTTA
>JALVWQ010000050.1:0-3127 GCA_027034975.1 Campylobacteraceae bacterium | reverse complement strand
AGCAAACTGACGATCTTTTGTCCGCTTAATCTCTTCTAAGATTATTGGCTTAAAATCGAATCTATTCCATGCACTACTCTCAAAGGCATAAAATGAGTGTTTAAAGAGTCTATCTTCGCTTTGCTGCTTGACAATTGGCGGTAGCTGATAAAAGTCGCCCACAACTAAAAGGCTCCCCTTAAATCCAAGATGTTCTAATCTATAATAGATCATATCCATCAAGTCTGCAGAGACCATACTGATCTCATCTATTATAATTAAATCTAAATTTTGAAGTACTTTTTTAAGCTCACTTAATCGGCTACTATTTTTTTTATCTTGTAGTCTAAGCTCTTCTAATGTCGAAGCAATCCCAAATACAAAAAAACTATGCAGTGTATAACCGCCGATATTAACAGCACTAATACCTGTAGAGCCTAAAGGGATTACACTCTTTCCCTCTTGCTTAAAAAGTTCTATAATTTTAGCAGTCAAGTAGCTTTTGCCAACACCGGCGCCGCCACTAAGGAAGATATTATTATCAGTTAACTGATAGTAGAGATCATCAGGGTTCATAGGTTAAGAGGCAGGGCAGTTATGCCATCTGCTTCGCTACTTCTGCAGCAAAATCCTCTTCTACTTTTTCGATACCTTCACCAAGTTCAAATCTCTTGTACTCAGTAAGTTTAGCATCTTTATTAGAGTTTGCAAGATACTGTGCAACACTGATTTTATCATCCATAACAAATTTCTGATTCTCTAATGTATTATCTTGCATAAATCTCTTAATTTTACCTGGAAGAATCTTCTCTAAGATAGCTTCTGGTTTTCCCTCTTTAAGTAGTTGCTCTCTTGCAATCTCTTTCTCTTTCTCAATTACATCTGCAGGAACAGCAGCTTCATTGATATATTTAGGGTTCATAGCAGCTGCGTGCATTGCAATATTTTTAAGTGCTTCTTCAACACCCTCTGCATCACTCGCAACAATTACACCTACTTTAGAGTTTGCATGAACATAAGTTCCGATAGAACCATCTGTTACTACCTTCTCATATCTTCTTACAACAAGGTTTTCACCAATTGTTGCAATCTGAAGTGCTAAGTAGTCGCTAAATGGCTGACCATTGATCTCGCTTGCTTGAATCTCTTCGATTGTAGCGAAATCGTTTGCCATTACATGCTCTAAAACTTCATTAACAAAAGCTTGGAACTTCTCGTTTTTTGCAACAAAGTCTGTTTGAGAGTTGATCTCTAACATAATTGCTTTATTTCCGTTTTGTCTAATTGCAACAACACCCTCTGCAGCAACTTTATCTGCTTTCTTTGCAGCTGCACCAAGACCCTTTTTTCTAAGCCACTCTTGAGCTTTCTCCATATCACCATCTGTTGCTGCTAATGCTTGTTTACAATCCATCATACCAGCATCAGTCATCTCTCTTAGTTTTTTAATATCTTTTGGTCCAAAATTTGCCATTGCTTTCTCCTTATTTCGCTGCTGCTAACTCTTTTGCATGAGCAACAGACTCTCTAAAGTCACCTCTAAAGCTATATTTTGTCTCCATTACTTCAATCTGCTCGTCGCTCATATTTGCAACCTCTTCAAAAGTATAGATACCCTCTTTGTTTAAATTCTCAGCACTTACTTTACCAACACCTTTAATTTTAGTTAAGTCATCACCTTTTTTCTCGCTAGAAGCTTTTGCTTCTTCCTTCGCATCATCTTTAACTTCACTCTCTTGTGCTTCATTTTCAGACTTCTCTTTCGCTTCACTTGCCTCTTTAGCAACCTCCTCTTTTACCTCTGCAATCTCTTCTTTACTTACATTTGCAGCCTCTGCAGCAGCTTCAGAGATACCCTCTGTAGAACCCTCTGCCTCTTCACCGCTCTCTTCAGCAGCTAAAGCTCTCCCTTCAATAATTGCATCTGCGATCTCTCTACAGAAAAGGTTGATAGATCTAATTGCATCATCATTACCTGGAATTGGATAATCAATTAAGTCTGGGTCACAGTTGGTATCGAGTGGAGCGATAATCTTCATACCCATTCTTCTTGCCTCTTTAATTGCAATGTGCTCTTTAACAGCATCGATAACAAATAGCATATCTGGAGTCTTCTCTAGGTTTCTATAACCCTCAAGATACTTTAATAGCTTCTCTTTCTTTCTTCTAAGCATTAAAGCCTCTTTTTTTGTAAGAAGGTTAATTTGACCATTCTCTTCCATCTGCTCAATAACTTCTAATTTTCTAATAGACTTTTTGATTGTTGGATAGTTTGTAAGCATACCACCAAGCCATCTTGTAGCAATAAATGGCATCCCACATCTTTGAGCGTGCTCTTTAATTGCTGCTCTTGCTTGCTTCTTTGTACCAACGAAAAGTACTGTTTTACCCTCAGCAGCAGCATCTCGTACAACATTGTATGTATATTTGAAATATCTAAGAGTCTTTTGGAGGTCGATAATATAGATATTCTTTCTCTCACCAAAGATGAATTTCTTCATTTTTGGATTCCATCTTCTTGTTTGGTGTCCGAAGTGTACACCACACTCTAGTAAGTCTTTCATTGTAACCATAGGTTAGCTCCTTGTAATAAAAAATTGTTAATTTTAGGTTTATCCCTCTGTAGCCCTTAACGCAAATGCGCAACCTGTGCAAGGAATAACTACATGTGTTTTTCTGCAACCGCAGATGAAAACAGACGCGATTATACCCAAAATATTTTAAAACAGGATTAGTAGGGGTTAAAAAGATAGATTCAACTATAAAATTTTATGAATTAGTAGCAAAATAGACCTCTTGCACGATTGCAGAAGTCTAAAAGTTTGTAGCAGTTTTTAGCGTCTATTCGATCTAGAGCCTCTATGTCCGCCTCTGTTTCGGCTTCGGCTATCGCCTCTTCGCCCTCTTCTACGCCCTCCACTACCGCCTCTATCGCTTTTTGCTCTTTTAACAAGTTGGTCAATCTCGGCATGGCTCTTTCCAATTTTATCTTTTCCTTGAATCTCATTTTGACTCATAAGGAGAGATGCCAATTTATAAGCAATCATATCAATCTCAAGGCTCTCTTGCAGATACTTCACTAAATCGATACCACTATCGTAAACCTTTGCACCCATTACCTCTTCGATAATCTCTTCCCCTTTTTTCG
>JALVWQ010000049.1 GCA_027034975.1 Campylobacteraceae bacterium | reverse complement strand
GGCATGAGTATTTAGAGAAGATGATACAGCTACCAATTCGCTTACCAGTTGTCGATACGGCTAATGCAAAAGAGTTTTTAAGAACACACAGCCAAAAGTGGATAGATATTGTAGATAGTATGAGCAAAGCAAGTATTGATAGGCAAGAGGATATAAAAAAAGAGTCAGAAAAACTACTTGATTTTTTTGCCAAGGTTGTGCCTGCAAAACCACGAAAGCTTATTCGAGTTGCGAAACTCTTTGAGACAAAGCTTAAGCTCCTAGACGATTTAAGAGAGAGCGTTGATATGATGTTTGTTGCAAAATTAACGCTTTTAGAGCTTTTTGCCCCTGAATTGTTACGCTATATTCAAAACAATGGCTATGGAACTATTTTTAATGGTTTATGTAAGTTTAGAGAGGCTAGGTATCAGTTTAAATTACAACAAGCAGAAACGAAAGAGATAGAGAAGTCTTTAAATTCACTTTTAGAGACTAAAACTATTCATAGCTATATTCAAAATCCACCTAATCTTAAGAACCCATATACAATAAGAGAGCAAAATAGATTTAAAAAAGCAATGCAGATAATTCAGAAGCTTGAGAACAATAGAGTTGCTTTCGATTTAGATGAGATCTTTGATACACCTTATGATAATGACAAATTAAAACTAATTGTAGAGATGTGTAATGTTAAAGAGGAAGTTGTGGTAAGTAGTGCTACAAAAAGTATTTCGAATGAGATTTTTATAAGGCTCTTTAGAGCCGGCGATGAAGATGCTTGGAGAGAAGCACTCAAAGATCATGGTGCAATGATAAGTGAAGAGCAATTAAAAAAACTTATAAATAGTGCAAAAATTATGAGCGATAATACCTTTAACAATTTACCATTTATTGCTAATCCAGTGTGGGTAGGAGAAGTAGCAAGGTATTTAGATGAAGATTTATATACTGTTTTACTCAAAGAGGCACACAATGAAAGGTTTAAAAGTGTCAATGATAAATTTGAAATCGACTGCTTTGCAATGACTTTTGCAGAGTACGATAGATACTGTGAGTTTGCAAATATCAAGAAACCAAATGATGCAGGTTGGGGAAGAGGGAGGAGACCAGTGGTAAATGTAACTTGGCATGATGCACAAAAGTATATTAAATGGCTCGGTGCGAGAAAAATTGGAAACTATAGTTTACCCAAAGAGTATGAGTGGGGTTTAGCTTGTAACAATGGAAAAGAATTAAATAACGGTAAGCCATTTTGGCATTTTGGCGATGATGCATCTAAATTAATAGAGTATGCATGGTATGATAAAAATTCTGAAAATAGAACTCATCCAGTAGGAGAATTAAAACCAAATAAATTAGGTCTCTATGATATGTATGGGAATGTTTGGGAATGGTGTGATGATTGGTATAATACTCAAAATGAAGAAGTAATATTTGCTGGTGGAGCATACAATGTTAGTTACATAGCTACTCATTCTTCTATCCGAAGTGCAGTTTATCCAGATTATCTAAGTGTGGAAGTAGGTTTTCGTATTTGTCGAACTTAGTTATACAGTTAGGACACCTATAAGGTTAAAGGTTTTTAAATATTGGATTTTGAATTAAAGTATTAAATTTTGCGTTAATAATTGAAAGATTTAAATGGTGCGGACGGAGGGATTTGAACCCTCACACCTATTGGCACTACCCCCTCAAGATAGCGTGTCTACCGTTCCACCACGTCCGCGTAGTGTAGTTTGTAGGCATAAAGCCTACGAGTTACTCTTAACTGATGAATGGGTTAGAGTAAAGTGCAATTAGTGCAATTACAAGTGTATAGATAACTTGTGCTTCGATCATCGCTAATGCAATGAACATTGTAGTCATTAATTTACTGCCTAAACCTGGGTTTCTAGCAGTACCTGCAATTGTAGCAGCTGCAGTGTGACCCATACCGATAGCTCCACCAAGTGCAGCAAGACCAAGACCAACACCTGCAGCAACTACAGAGTAAGCTTTGATCATATCTTGACCATTCTCACCAGCGAATGCGAAAGCACCTAATGCTAAGAAAAGTAAGAAAAACTTTTTCATTTTGAATCCTTATAACTATTTGTTTTAAGTCTCGTAGACTACTTTTAAATCCGTTCGGCTTGCGTATCCCTACTTATCATTTAAAAGTGACGAAATTATAACTAAGTTTTTTTAAATTTAATTGAAAGAGTAAGTAGATTTTGGTACACTTGTATAAAAATTTATTAAAGGTTTTAAAGATATGAATTTGAAAGTACGCTTTTTATCTCTAATAATACTATTTTCACTCTCTCTATTTGCAAGAGTTGTTGAACCAATAGGAGTTACAAAATTTAAAATTATCGATAATGGTATGGAAGAGATTCGAGATTTACGAGGGCAAGAGTTTATTGTAGTCTCAGTGCGAGAGGCTGGGAGTGATGGTCGTTTTTATGCAGTCGATAGAGATGGTGTAGTGTGGTGGACAGGTATTATTACCTCTGGAGCAGATGACTTTAAGACACCAAGTGGTATCTATACAGTACTTCGAAAGCAGCGTTACCATATGTCTAACAAGTATCCAGATGAAGATGGCGTAAACAATATGGATTTTAGTATCTTCTTTACAAATCAGGGGCACGCACTTCATATGGGGAGTGTAAATTGGATGTCGCATGGGTGTATACATATTGCACCAAAAGATATTCCGGTTATCTACCACTGGGCAAAGATTGGAGATACAAAAGTGGTTGTGACACGAAAGTCTTATATGCCATTTGCTAAAAAGTATTTAGTGAAGTTTAACTTTAGATAGTAGCTGTTTTTATTACGATATATTCTTTACTCTCTTTTTTGCTTCTTCTATAATTTTTTCATCTTCGCTTAGGTCGAGCCATTTGAAAGCTCGTCCACTTTGCGTTACTCCATCTAAGAGATCGCCACTATTTCTATATTTTAGGTCAAGGTTTGCTATCTTGAAGCCATCGAGTGTCCTTGCAAACTCCTCTAAGCGTTTTGGGACTGTTTGGGCATTGGTGTAGAGGTAGCAGTAGCTGTCGATACCGTATCTGCCTACTCTGCCTCTGAGTTGGTGGAGGGTAGCTAAACCAAATCTCTCTGCACCTACGATAACGATTGTTGTTAAACGAGGGAGCGAGATACCAACTTCGATTACTGTTGTGGTTAAGAGAATATTCCCCTTTTCGCGAAACTCTAAGAGGGTGTCCTCTTTCTCTTTATCTTTACCGTGGGTGGTGTAGACATTATCGAATTTACTCTCCCAATAGTTTTGGGCTTCGGTTAAAGAGGTGTAGGGTACCTCTGTGCTTGGCTCTACAAGGGGATAGACGATGATAATTTGATGCTCTTTACTTATCTCCTCTTCGATATGTTCAAGGAGGCTAGGGAAGTCTTGGCGTTTAATAATGCGTGTATCTATCTTTTTCTCGTAAGGGAGTGTTTTAATTGTGGTGATGTCGATGAGTTCAGACTCTATCATCGCTTGGGTTCGTGGGATTGGGGTTGCTGAGAGTTGCAGAAAGTGTGCTCCGCTATTCTCCTCTTTGACAAGTGCATCGAGCATGGCACGCTGGTTTGCACCGAAGCGGTGTTGCTCGTCGATAATTAAAAGAGCAACTTTTGGCAAATCTTTTTTGTAGAGTAGGGCGTGGGTTCCTATTATGAGGTCGGCTGTTTTGTAGTCTCCAATGGTGCTTTTTTGTGTGACAAAGGCGATATTAAGATAGTTAGCAATGTACTTTGTTGCCTCTTCGTAGAGTTGGTTTGCTAAAAGAGAGGTTGGAGCCATAAGTATAGTTTTATCTTTACCGGCAATCATAGCCGCTGCAAGAATAACCATTGTTTTTCCACTCCCAACATCGCCAATAATGACGCGTTTGGCTGCTTTGTTTGGGTTGGCTAAATCTTTTTGTACACTTTCGATTGCCTTTTTTTGATCGGTGGTTAATGCAAAGGGGAGCGACTCTATAAATGGGGTAGGATCACCAGTGAGTACTTTGCTTGGTTTTGTGACGATTCGTTTTCTTTTGAGCTTAACTAAGTGGTTATAGGCTTCGATAGATTTAAGGTGGTAGAGATGCTCCTCTTTGAAGGTGCCGTTACTGTATATTTCGTTAAGGCTTTTTGGGTTGTGGAGTGTTAAGAGTGTATCGATTTCGCCTTGCGTAAGCCCCGCTCTTTGGAGGCTCTGCTGGGTTATATAGTTTTGAATAAGGGCTCGTATTTCACTCTCTTTGAGGATCGTTTTGTACTTGGGTACTATTTTGCCATAATCACTAAGGGCTTTTGGTTGTGAGATTTGCAGTTGCCCTCGGTAGTGGTTTACTCTGCCAGAGATTATAAGCTCGGCATTGGGTTTAAACTTCTCTTTATGGTAGGGGGTGGTGCGAAAAAAGAGTGCCGATGCTGTTGTGTTAAAATCTTTTAAAAAGAGTTCAACTTTTAATCGCCCCTGTATCATAACTGCATTTACTACTTTTACTCTTGCGGTGAGTGTTTTATTCTCTTCTATGGCAGTACTGAGTGTTGTATCGTTGTAACTTTGGGGAAGGGTTAGGGCTAAGTCGAGAAGAGTTCTCTTTTTTAGCCTCTTAAGGAGGGGTATATCGCTTGCTTGAAACATCTATTTTTTAGTGACAATAAAGAAGCTCATTTTGAGGATTTCGCTATGCTTTTTAATAAACTTATTGAGATCTTCAAGCGAGAGCTTCTCTATTAATGCGAGTTCTTTTTTACTGTAGCCTAAGCCTTGCCCACTATAGTACTCATGAAAGGCTCTGTTGGCTCTTTGGTTGAGTGTCTCTACGCGGAGTGGTTCGCTCCCTAAAAAGAACTTTTTCGCTGCTTCGAGCTCCTCTTTGCTCACGCCATTTTTAACAAAGTTTGCTATAACCTCTTTGACGCTCTTTACTGCATTCTCTTGATTCTCTAGTTTTGTTTGGAGGTAGCCTGTAAAGTAACTATTGGTTCTATTAACAACAAAGCGGCTATAGGCTGAGTATGCAAGACCTCGTTTTACGCGAATCTCTTCCATTAAACGGCTTCCAAACCCACCAGAACCCAAGATGAAAGAGGCAATCTTGCCAATATATCTTTGAGAGCCATTGACATCCATAGTGTAGGGTGCTCCAAAGTAGATATAGGCCTGTTTTGTCTCTTCGTTTTGCTCTTTGCTTCTCTCTTTATCCGATGTTACTATCTTTTGAATTGGGGCAACTTCGCCTTTTTTTAAGATAGAGGCGACATCTTTTGTTATCTTCTCTATCTCTGTTTCGTTAAAGTCGCCAGCTGCAACAACAATAAGGTTGTTAAGGAAGATATGAGTGTCGATAAACGATTTTAAATCGTTAAGGGTGAGAGTTTCGATACTCTTTTTTGTTCCAAGTTGTGGTAGAGCCATATTGCTATTCTCAAAAAGGAGGCTTTTGAGCCCATTGCTAGCGATATAATCGAAATCATCTCCCTTTTTTATAAGAGTTGCGATTCGTTTTTTTACTATCTTTTTGAAAGTCTCCTCTGTATAGTTAGGGTCTTGGAGGAGCTCTTTTAATTTTTTTATGGCAAATGGAAGCTGCTCTTTTATTGCCTCGAGTGTAAAGACAAAGGTCTCTTTGCCGCTATTGGCACTTAGGGCGATGGCACGGTTCTCTAACTCTTTAGCGAAGTTTGCAGAGCCCTCTTTTTTTGTACCTTCGTTTAAGAGGTTTGCCGTAAGCGAAACTAAGCCCGCTTTATTGCTCGCTAATGAGCCACTATCTCGAAAGATAAACTCTATAGTTGTGAGTGGAAGGCGATTATCTTTTTCGAAGACAATCGGTACTTGAACTCCGTTTATCTCTGTATGGAGGAGTGTAGCTGCCATGAGGTATCCTTGTAGTAAAAATAGTAGTATTATCTTTTTCATTGCTTAATAGAATCTCTCTAAAATTTCGTATGCTGTGTTTCGTTTTGCTGGTTTTTCCCCAATATCTTTAATAAGGGCAATCATCTGTTCTTGGTTCATAGAGTTAGCTGCACCAGCTGCTGCGACGACATTCTCTTCCATCATGGTGCTTCCAAGGTCATTTGCTCCCCACAGAAGAGCCATTTGCCCTATGTAGCTCCCTTGCGTTACCCATGAGCTTTGGATATTTTTAACATTATCGAGGTAAAGCCTTGCAACAGCTAAGAGCTTTAAGTAGGTATTAGAGCTTCTCTTTTTGATCTCTGGATACTTTGCTGCAAGAGCTGTGTTTTTTCCTTGGAAAGACCACATAATAAAGGCTCTAAAGCCACCTGTTTCATCTTGGAGGCGACGAATTTCGTCGAAGTGCTCTACTATCTCTTCGACACTCTCTACCGTTCCATACATCATTGTAGCAGTCGATTTGATACCGAGTTTATGTGCCTCTCTATGCACTTCGATCCATCTATCTTTGTCGAGTTTTTTCGGTGCTATAATATCACGAACACGGTCGTTAAGTATCTCTGCCCCAGCACCCGGTATTGAGCTTAAACCCTTTGCTTTAAGCCGTTTTAGAACTTCTGATACCGAGATATTTGAGCGTCTTGCAATATAGTCGATCTCAATCGCTGAGAAGCCGTGAATCGTAATTTGTGGGTACTTTTTATGGATATGCTCAACTAAATCTTCGTACCACTCGATCTCTAGTTTTGGGTGTACACCCCCTTGAAAGAGAATCTGCGTTCCGCCGATGCTTAAGAGCTCCTCTATCTTTTTATCGATCTCTTCAAAGCTTAAGATATAGGCATCTTCATCTTTTTCGTGGCGATAGAATGCACAAAAATCGCAATCTACCCAACAGATATTGGTGTAGTTAATGTTGCGATCGACTACAAATGTGGTTACCCCTTTTGGGTGGAGCATCTTCTTCTTTTGATAGGCAAGCTTGCCTAACTCTTTAAGGTCGCCATGTTTGATTAACTCTATAGCCTCCTCTTTACTGAGGCGTCGATTTAAGTCGATATCTTTTGACATTTTTACCCTTTTGAAAGAGAGTCTAAAACACCATTGATAAATTGTGGTGATTTATCGTCGGCTAACTCTTTTGCAAGCTCAATCGCTTCGTTGATTACGATTGCTTTGTCGTTCTTATCGATAATAATTTCGTATGCTCCGAGTCGAAGTATCGCCTTTTCGAGTTTTCCAATATCTTCGAACTTCCAATCTTTGAGCTGCTTTTGAATTGCAGTATCTATTGTCTCTAGGTTATCGATTGTCCCTTTAAAGAGCTTTGCAGAGAACTCACGCTGTTTGTTTCGGATCTTCTTCTCTTCGAGGATATCTTCGAAGAATTTACCTATTTCTATATTACCTAAGTCGTACGCATAGAGGAGCCCAACAACTGCGGCTCTTGCTTGGTGTCGTGTAGCCATTACTCTATTTCACCATAGAGATTGATAAGCTCAATAAGGCTACCCATAGCCTCTGCTCCTTTGTTGCCAGCTTTTGTACCTGCTCGCTCTATTGCCTGCTCGATACTATCGACGGTTAAAACACCAAACGATACTGGCTTACCATATTTAAGGGCTACATTTGCGATTCCTTTCGTTGCCTCTGCACTTACATAATCGAAGTGTGGTGTTGCTCCACGGATAACTGCACCTAGGCAGCATACTGCATCGTACTTTCCGCTTGCTAAGAGGCGTTCGAGTGCAAATGGGATCTCGAATGCTCCTGGTACTAAGATAAGGTCGAGTGCTTCAGGATCGCCACCGTGTCTTGCGTAGAAGTCTTTTGCACCCTCTACGAGTCTATCTGTAATAAAGTGGTTAAAGCGTGCACTTATAATTGCTACTTTTTGCTCTTTATTTACCTGTAGGTTGCCTTCTATAATATTCATATCTTTCCTTTATATCATATTTATCGATTGTATCTCTTCGATCAGTTTTTTGAGTTGCTCTAATTGTATCATATTTGGCCCATCACTTAGAGCGATAGATGGATCAAAGTGTGTTTCGAAAAAGAAACCATCTACACCAACAGCTGCGGCTGCTCTTGCAAGTGGTCTTACAAAGGCACTATTACCGCCACTACTTGCTTCGCCACTTGCTGGCATCTGCACTGAGTGAGTGGCATCGAATATTACTGGTGCGAAGTCACGCATAACAACAAGGCTTCGCATATCGACTACTAGGTTGCCGTAACCGAAGCTACTGCCTCTCTCTGTGAGCCAAACACCATACTTTTTTGCATTTTCGTAGTTTACTTCGCCATCAAAGCCTCGAGTTTTGAGAACCTTTGTTACTGAGTGTTTCATAGCTGCTGGGGCTAAGAATTGCCCTTTTTTAATATTGACAACGGCAGCAGTTTTAGCGGCTGCTACCAAAAGATCGGTC
>JALVWQ010000048.1 GCA_027034975.1 Campylobacteraceae bacterium | reverse complement strand
CTTTATCTAAAAGCTCGACTTTTGCACCGGCAATTCCGCTCTCACCGCTGTCTTGTTTACCATTTGCATTTTTATCTTCCCAAACAATATCGCCGATACATGCTGGTTTAAATACTCCTGCATCCCAAGTTAAATCATCTTCGCCACTGTCTAAATATACTGTTACTGTTTGGTTATTATCAGGGTTTACATCGCTGTCGTTATCTGTATTATCGTCTTCGTCGCTGCCGCTGCCGCTTCTGTCTTGAGTTGTAAAGTAATATCCACTTGGTAAATCAAATTTAATTTTATAATCACCTGGTACTAGATTGCAAAATTTATATTTACCATTAGTTGTTACTTGTGCAGCAACATCTGTTCCATTTGCATCCTTTACGCTATTGCCATTACCATCTAACAAATAAACTGTAACTTTTTCATTCAAATTATTTTCGCCACTATCTTGAATACCATTTGCATTTCTATCAAGCCATATTCTATTCCCAACACATGCTGGTGCAACTACTTTATAGTGACTTAAATCACTATCGCTTACAATATTACCATCACTATCTTTAGCACTAACGGTTGCATTATTTTCATACACACCTTTACTAGCTTTTTGAACTATCCCCTCTTTATAACATGTAATCAAAGCTCCACTTTTCAATTTTATTGGCAATTTAATAGATTTATTTTCATATATACACTTATCAGGTTTTCCTTCTTTATCATCATTAACTGTTACATTCAACATCTCTTGTTTACCATTATTTGTAATTACATATTTCCATACAACCTTATCTCCTTCAATAAGAGTTGGGACATCATTATCATCTGCACTATCTGCCTCTTGAAAGTTTCCATTTCTATCTTGAGTATACTTTTTTATATCTATAGAGGCTAAAGGTCTAATTAAACCTGCATCTAAATCTTTATAACTATCACCACTTTTTAAAACTATTAATTGAGTTTTACCATTACTATCTACATCACTATCCTTATCTTTATTTCCACCTTCTCCTTTACTACTAAATCTCTCATAACCATTTGGTAAATCAAATTTAATAAAATATTTTCCAGGCTTTAAGTTACAAAATTGGTATTTACCGCCATCTTTTGTTTTAGTAGAATTAATTTCATTGCTATTTTGATCTAACAAATGAACAGTAACCCCATTAACCGGATTTTCTACATTACTATTACCTTGAATACCATTTTTATCTTTATCAAACCATACATAATCACCTATACATGCTAGTCTATAAACACCTGCATCTATAGTCATATTATCTTCAGTTTCAATTGTTGCTAAAGCCAATTTATTACTTGGATTTACATCACTATCTTTGGTATTATCTTCACCTTGATTCTTTAGAGTTATTTTGTATGTATTATCTATATCAAATTTAACTTTATATTCTGTATTTAAATCCAAATCACAAAACTCATAGTAACCCTTTTTTTCATCTTTTGTATCTGTTTTTGTACTCTTTAATTTATGTAAACCAGAGGCATCATAAAGTATTACATTTACACCATTTATTCCCTCTTCATTACTATCTTGGATACCATTAGCATTTTTATCTTCCCATACATAATCACCAATACATAGTTTTTTATAAATACCCATATCTATAGTTGTATTATCGCTATCACCATCATTAATTTTTATCTCTTGAGTCTCTCCTGTATTTGGATCTACATCACTATCTACTGAATCATCTCCTATATTCTGAATAGTTAAAGCATAATGGGATGGAATTGTTTCTAAATCAACTACTATTTTATAATTACCAGACTTTAATCCACAGAATTGATATATACCGCCATCATGAGTTGTTGTAGAATTAATCTCCATATTATCTTTAAATAATTTTACAGTTACTCCATCAACCCCAACTTCATCACTATCTTGAATTCCATTAACATTTTTATCTAACCAAACTTTATCTCCAAGACATGTATTATGTTTTTCCACAAATCCAAAATCGAAAGAGTGGTCATTTTCACCAGCATTTTTAGTATGCACTATAGTATAGGCATAACCATCGGTGCTTAGTTCTGCATTAGAGTCTGTCCTATCTGGATTATCAGATTTACTTTTTGCCTCTTTTTTTGTTAAAAATAATCCCTCAAGAGGAGTCCCTTCTTTCCCTTTTCCATTCTCAAACTGAGTTTTATCAATACAGATTGTATAATCTGAATTAGCTTGTAATTCTAGATTATTACTTTCTGAATTCACATTTGTATGATTAAAGATATAATTACCATTTTCATCTGTAATTGTTTCTGCTATTTTGTTACTACAATCTGTTCCTTGACTTAAGAATAGTTTTACACCTTTAATTCCTTCTTCATCCGCATCCTGAATACCATCTTTATCTTTATCTTTCCACACAAGATTACCAATTTCGATTGGTATAGCATCTTTCATTATCTCTAAATCACCTAAAGCATTTGCTTTACCTACATAAGTTAAGGAATTATATGCTATTTCATAACCATACTTTCCATTCCCATCTACATCAAAAGCTTTTCCATTACTACTATCATATAAGACTACACCATTTCCATACCAAGATACATTCTTACCACCATTTGGCATATATGGATCCATAAAAGTTGATAATGTATAATCTCTATCAGATGAATGAAGCACTGCTAAAGCTCCACCTGTAGATTCATTTTCTACATTATCATCTTCAAAATAATCTTGAGGTAAATCGACTTTATAAGAGCAATCTGAAGGATTTTTAACAAATCTTAATAAATCTCCTCCAATTTCATAACGGCTCCGATCCGTTCCGGTAAGTCCATAATTGTAATAACCCCTTTGATTTCCATGCACATCCATGACACCTACAAGTAAATTACCCATTTTATCAAACTCTATATCGCTTACTAAAGGAATTGAATAAAATTTACCCTTTTGAAATGTATTTGTCCATATATGCCATGGTCTAGCCTCTTCTTCATCACCAACTCTATAATCAAACGACCAGCTAACTATTTTAGTCCATGTTTTTTCATCATTTAAATCCAATGAGTATACGTATCCCTTTACACCTGAATTATCATCAACTACCGCATTACCATTCTTATCTGCTCCGGTACATGTAATTCCTACAAATAATTTATTTTTATATATTTTTAGAGCAAATGGGATCATCTCTCCATAGTTTACTCCGTCTTCGATACAAGGGTTTAAAGGAGTATACTCCTTTATTTTTTCAGCAGTTGGTTTAATCGGATTTTTAGGATCGGTTAAATCGATTCTTAGAATATTTTTCTTATAAAGGTTAGCTACGTAAAGATATCTATCGTCATCACTAATCTCTATATCTCCTAAAGATAAACGACCCACTTGACCATATGAAGCAGAATCATTACAAGGTTTATTAACATCATCAGGTAATCCCCTATCTTGATTACTTCCAACTACAGGAGAAAAATTTACATGATCATTACTTGTTAATGCATCACTATAGGCTCCACTTTGGTCACTTGTTTCAATACCAAGTTCATCAAGGTTTATAAAGTTTATTTCATTTTGATTAGAAGAGTCTTTGTTTGGATCTATCATATAGATTCCACCCGTCCCTAATGGTCCTAGACCTGAATGACGCTTTATTAATGCACCAAGAAATATTTTGTTTGCTTTGCGACTATATGCCATTCCATAAGTTGTACCTATTTGATTTTGTTTTGCAAGTTCTATCCATGCAGGACCATCATCTTTTCCACGGCCACTATTTTTAGCATGCCCCTCATCTTTAAAATGGAATTTCACTAATGCTAATCTTGAAGCTGTAGAACCACTACCAAGTGGATTACCACTAACCATAACAGGCACAAAAGTGTATGGATTCTCTTGCATAGAAATATCCATAGGATAACTTATTGCAAAGTTATGCTCCTCACCATCAGCTTTAGCAAACTGAATACTTGTTCCATAATTTGCACCACCTACAGCTGGAAAATCAACTCCTTTTTCTGAATCACATCCATGATTAGGTATAGAAAACTCTAATCTTACAGGATAGATACCGTGCGTATCCAAAGTATATTCTCCATTATTCAAAGTTGTTGTTTGAGCAACTAAACTCTCTTGACCCTCGCCTTCATCTTTATAAGCTTTAACTACAATACCTAAAACTCCTGGTTCCCCTTCTTGTTTTAAACCATCAGCATTGAAATCTCTAAATACTCTTCCATAAACATTAGCATAAGCTAGAGAACTTAGCAAACTTAATAAAAGTAAATATCTAAAAATTCTTCTTTTGCTCATATTCTTCCTTAAATAAAAAATTCAAACATAATATTAACAAAAAAACATAATATATACATATTTTTTTTTATTAAAATACCCATAATATGAATAATTTTATATTTTTTATATAAATTTTAGGTCAAAAAAATTAGGAGAAAACAGAGTATCTTAAAATATTGCTAGAAAAACATTTAACTAATATTATAATCGTTCACACTCTTTAGAAGCTAATTTAAGACAACTAATTAAATATTTTACAATACCCCCAAAATCTAAAATAGCAATTTAATAAAATTTATTTTTAAAAAAATAAAATAACAAAAATTCTGGAGAAGAAATATAAGTAAAAAATCCCTAAATTTAAAAGAATTTTTTCGTAGCTGTTTTAATAGTATAATTATAGAACTTGTTAAACCTTACTATTTTAGTGACATATCATTTAACCCAAATTTTGCATTAGTCATTAGTATTCTCTTGGGTAATATTTTTACTCTCTATAGATTTTTCGCATCCATATTTTGTTAACAATAAGTCACTTATCTCTTTTGCTTTTACTGGGAATTTCCCAAAGTTTTTTTTGACTAATTCTTTCTCTTTGCCATACAAGTCCGAAATATGTACACGGTATGAGAGATATATAATACCATCATTTACACCTAATATATAGGGTGTTTCACTATTTGAGGTTAAGTAGATAAGTAGATCTTTTAAATCTTTTTTGGGTAGATTATTCATGGGGGATGTTGCAATTATATAGTCACTATTATTATTGAAAATACGAATAAGTGTATCTGACTTATAAAAGGACCAATACTCTTTTCCTACACTACATAAAATTGGATCAAAGCCATTCTCTATTAAGGTTTCATCTATAATTTTTGTAATATACGATTTTTCAAACTCATCAAATACAGTACTATTTATTCTTTTTCCACAAAATTGGCAAAATTTACTCTTCTCTTCTATAAATGCACCGCAAGAGTCACATTTTAACCTATAGACTCCGTCATCAAAATGAAAATCTTCTATCTCTTTTATAAGATCGGTATGTTTTATTCCAAATCCTACATTATCTGCATCTGTAAACTTTGAAGTGGTAACACCAACAAGTTCACCTTCGCTATTAAGCATAGGACCACCAGAGTTTCCAGGGTTTATTGCTGCATCTGTCTGAATATATCTGCGATCTCCCATTGGCTGGTCGTATGCAGAGACTATCCCTTTAGTAACAGTAAAAGGGAGTCCAAAAGGAAAACCATTTATATAGACTATATCGAGGTTTTTGATCTTAATATCCTTTTTAAGGAGAATTTCACCTCTTCTATCTTTGAGTCTATCTACTTTTAAAAAAGCTAAATCAACCTCTGGATTGACCATGACCACAGAGGCTTTATACCGCTCTCTATTATGATCTTCTACTGCAACCACCTTTAAACCATCAACCACATGATAATTTGTAATTATATAATCTTTTCCAACCACTTTAAAGCCTGTTCCTGTGCCATTTGGAGTTACTACCTTATAGACTGAATCTTTAATATCTTTCATTCTCTTTCCTAACTAAAATACTCGAATATATTATCAATAATATATAAAAGTATAAAAAGAGCCACTATCCATAGAAAAATCTTATTTGATTCTCTCTTTTTTACATTCTCTTCAACTCTCATATTATAGATATCCCAATAGAGTGCAACAAGCTTTGGTGCTGCGACTTTAGTACTCTTTTTTGATACCTCTTTTAAGACTCGTTCTATCTCTCCTTTATAGGCTCTATTAAGGTTGTAGTTATATATAAGTTTTAAAAATATACCATACAAAAAGAAGGATTGTGCCATATGGTCATCATTCTCGATCATACTATTGAGTGTCTTTTTATGCCCCTCAATACGCTCTTGCAGGATTGTTGGTGTAGCTCTCCAGCGTAAAGAGAAAAACTGTTCAGCATGGTAGAGATTTTTTTCATAATACTCATCACTATACTCTTGCAACTCTTTAATATATTGTAGTCCTTTATTGATACGCTGATTAAACTCTATCTCACCATCATACATAAACTCAATATTTTTAATTAAATCAGTACGGAGTCTCCCTTGCATATAGGGCATATTTGAGAGTCTCAAAAGGGTAATTACTATAATATCCCAACGGTAGTTTTCTCTTCGATCCTCTACAAATTGTTGCGAATAACTCTCTGTCTCTTTTAAAATCTCTCTAATATATTTAATTGTCTCTTGCTTCTCCTCTTTAGAGAGATACTCTACATCAAGCTCCTTATACCGTTTTGCACCATACTCTTCGATAAAGATATCATCATAATCGTCAGCTCTTAAAGCGATATTATTTAAGAGATTATAAATTTTACCAGGATGAGATGCCTCAAGAGGAGTTTCGTATCTAAAAATTAACAGATTATCCTCAAAAACTATCTGCTCTATATCTAAAGTAGAGAAGTTAATCTCAGCTACACGGCGAAGGAGTGCTACTAAATTTGTCTCTTCTGTAACATAGACAATTGGAGATTCTACTTTAAATTTTCCATCCGAAACCTCTATAGTAATCTCAGCTGAGCCCTGCATATGAGAGAATTTAAAATCTTTTTTTCTATCGACACCTTTAAGAAGAGATCTATTTATATAATTAAAAAGATGGATAAGGCTCTCTTTATATTGTTTTGCATCAAAAGAGTCAACTGCCCTTGTCCACTCTTGAATATCTATTCTTGGATCATCTATACTTTTATAGGGTGCTCTATATTTTGGCAATATATATTCCACTCGCTCAAATCCTTAAGTATATTGTAGTAAAGTTATACACTATTTGATAATATCTTATCTTCTGTAGAAAATTGTTAATAGTATATTCAAATTTTATTTAAGTCTTCTCTAACTACTCATAGATTAACCTCAATTTATATTCCTATTCTTAATAGGTTACCAAAAAGAAGTAGAGTATATTGTGACAGTAGTGCTACTCATTAACACATATATAAAATAATTATATAATTTACTATAATAAAAAACTATTATCTATTGCAAAAAAGAGCAATTTATGTTTAACTAGAGATATAAAATATAGAGGAGTCAAAAATGAAATATATAACTTTTACAATAGTTTTTCTATCTACAGCAATAATCTATGCAAACGAAGTAGAGGAGGGGAAGAAGCTCTATACCCAATCAAATTGTCAAAAGTGCCATTTAATGGGTGAAAAATTCGATCCTAACTCTATAAATAAAGAGGGTTTAACTTCGAAAGTTAAAGATATTAAGGGTATAAAATCGTGGGTTGCAGGGTGTGATAACTTCTTTAATATTGGCTGCTTCCCAGAGGAGCAGGCAAAGGTTGTGAAGTACCTTAATGCTACACACTATAAACTCAAAGAGTAGCATAAAGCTTACTGAGCTAAATTGATCTGCTCAATAGTAATATTGATATAGCTTTTGCCATTGTAGTTGTTACGGCTAATGGTGTAGTAGATATCGACACTCTCACCTTGCCCAAACTTCTCTTTAGAGCGAAACTCGATTGCTCTGTAGCTGCGGTTTCCATGCTTGAGGTAGTAGCTTCTATGCTCACCATTTTTGCCTACCTCTTTTACCTCTAAGATAGTTACGCCATTAAGAGCAAACTTCGGTTTTGGGTTGGCTTCGCCATAGGGTTCGAACTTCTCTAAAATCTCGAGTGTCTCAAAATCGAGCTGATCGAAAGGGAGAATACCAAGTAGATTTTTATCGAACTCTTGCACTTTACAACGCTTTGAAGCCTCAATATTTAGAAGTGTCTTTAGAGTCACTAGCTTCTCTTTTGCTACACTTAAGCCCAAAGCACTCTTATGACCACCAAACTTTATGTAGTGCTCACTTGCGAGACTTGCAAGACTATAGAGATCGCAATCGCCATAGCTTCTTCCACTCCCTTTACAGATACCATCTTTACAACTAAGCACTATTGCTGGCACTTTAAAGTGCTCAGCAACCTTGGAAGCAACGATACCAATGACCCCTTCGTGCCAATCTTCACCCCAGACAATCGCAATCTTATCGCCACTATTTACCTGCTTAAGAGCCTTTGTGGTAATCTCTTTCTCTATCTCTTTTCGCTCGTTATTGAGTGATAGCAGCTCCTCTAGAAGCATCTTTGCCTCTGTGAGCGAAGGAGTAAAGAGAAAATCGCTCGCAATTGAAGCATCTTTAAGCCGTCCGGCACTATTGAGTAGTGGGGCAATATAGTAGGCTATCTTTTCGCTTGAGAAGCTCTCATCTATCAAGCCCTTCTCTTTTAGAGCTTCGATAAAGGGTTTTTTACTCCGCTTCAGATAGGCAATGCC
>JALVWQ010000047.1:36170-101177 GCA_027034975.1 Campylobacteraceae bacterium | reverse complement strand
TAATAGTGTCAAATATATTTACAATATTTGAAAGGGTCATTAAATTGCTTGCATTTAAAACTTCATCTAAAATTACCTTTTTATAAGCTTGGTAACAATCACCCTCTTTGCCTAAAAAATCTCCAAAGATTTCACGGATAATCTCAAAATCACGCCTGATTGTTCGGCTGCTTACTTCATACTCTAAAGCTAACTGCGATACACAAAGTTTTTGTCCATCATTGAGCCTTTTTAAAATATCAAGCGTTCTATAGAGTGCGTTTCTCATTCTTTACCTTGTGCAGTATTTTTTAATTGTGTTAGCAACTTTTTATTTTCTTTTACCATATTTTGATAATCTTTTATAGTTGCAAAAAGGTTTGGACCTTTGTATAACTCTTCTGCTAAATATTTTGCTAACTTTTTATAATCAGGGTCAGAGTTTTTTAAAGCTAGTTTATTAAATAAGTTTATTTTAATTTTTAAAAGCATCATTTTATACTTTGTATATAAACTATTGTGCAGCTTTTTTTCAAGCTCTTGTTTTCTTTTTAATTTCTCAAGAGAGTTATTTTTAATAGCATCTATTAAGGAATTATAACTTTTTTTAACAATATCTAAAAAAGTATCTGTAAAAATTTTATACGCTTTAAATGGATTATTTTCTATATATAAACTTTTTTTATAGTTATTAAGTTTACACTTCTTTTGATTTTCTAAAGAGTCTATTAAGGGCTTATTATCTAATATCATAGCTTTAGAGAGACTATTGTATAATTTTTTAGCGTCATTTTTTGTAAACACTTTTGCTTGGATGCTCTGCTTTAAAGATATACCTAATTTATTGCTTATAACAATTTGATAAACTACTGGTATAAAGATATCATTTTTAATATTATATATTCCGCGATATGCCTTTATGTAGTAAGATACAACCTGTTTAATTTGTCGTCTCTTTTCTAATAGTTTTAAATAACTTAAAAGTATAATATAGTGGTCTCTTTTTAGCATTAACATAGGAGTTTTACATCTCCCTTTACTTTTAATTGGTTGCAAAAGATACTTATTTATAGAATCCATATTTTTATTAGCCACATATTCAATATAATTAACAAGTGTTTTGTTAGAGTCATCTAAACCATTTGTTATGACACTCTCAAGCTCATTAAAAATTTTTGGTTTACTGTTTTGTGCATTTATACAAGCTATTATTGTTAAAGTTATAAATATTATCTTTTTCATATTTTCTCTTTTAATATTTTATTTGCAAACGAGATAAACTCATCAATTCCTGTTAAATAAGATGAAAAACGTATCTTTTTGCCATCTTTGCAGTAGAATACAAACCAGTGCCAATAGTCATTGTATATAATTTTGTCAATTTCAGACCATTTGCACTGTTTGCATCCACTCCAAGGCGTACATAATGAAACCCCTTCTTTGTTGTAATTTCCAAAGGTAATTTTATACTCTAAAAAGCAAGCAATGGCACCTATTGTAAAGCAAATTATAATTATACTTACAGCTATATATTGCCCAACCTCATCTTTAACTTTCCCTGTCAAAAGTGCATAAAGTGCTATAGAAGCAAGAGTTAAAGAAGCAACCCCAAGCCACACTATCCAGTTGCTATAAAAGAGTTTTCCTTTAATAGCGTCTCTTTTTATGCTGTATCTGATATATGCAAATACTGTCCCTGTAAGCAGAGCTTTTATTATAAATTCCACATGGTTCCTTTATCTTTTATCCCACCCTATATTAGAGAGCAATTTGCACTTTTTGCATTCAAAGTCAAATATATCGTGTAATGGTTTATCTAATAACCACTTACCACCACATTTTGGGCATTTGCGAAGTAACTCTTGCTTTTTACTTTTTGCACTATATTTATATAGGTAGTAGTAAGTATCTCTACCTGTAAGCTTTTCTATATCTCTACATAGTTCCAAGCCTACTTTTGTAAGTTGGCTATCTATAGAGCCCATCTGCTTTAAGGCAAAGCGTACACCAACACTACAATTTATTTGCAATGAATCGCAAGCTTTATAATCTTTTGCCCAAGAGTTAATAGGGTAATAGTCGTCATTAAAGTTATCTAATTTTGGAATTTTATAAAGAGGGATAGCTTTAAAGCATTTTTTACATCGAATTGGTGAGTGGAAAGTTTCAAATGTTGTGTATAGAATAAACTCTGTTTTCTCTGTACATTTGCATAAATCATCTTCTTGCTCTTCATTGTCTATAATCGTTATTTCGGGCTTAGCTAAGCCAACACTTGATAATTTTTCTATAAACTCTTTAGCATATTTATTATTATATTTATCTGTTAAGGAGTCTTTCTCAGGAATTGTTTGATACATTTTATACTCTTTTTTTGCTTTAGCATAATGATAGCAATCATCTAATATTTGTCCATTTCCTGCCCAAGAGGCATTAATATTCTCTATTAGCTCCTCTTGCTTTTCTTGATTGGAATCTTTTAAAATTTTAAAGGTTATTTCAGCTAAATACATCACTCCATCTTTTTACTTTACATATTTATAAAATATATTCGCATATGGTGAATCTATTTGGATATAAGTTATACTCTTATATTTGGCAATTGCTGGTTTAAAGTCAAATTTTCCTAGAGCATTAAAATATTTTATTTCTGCTTTTTTCTTACCAACTTTTTGAATAGGACCTATTTGAAATAGCTCCTCTTTTTCATATAGATGTTCACAAATAATAGGTATCTGTAACTTTTTGAGCTGTTTCATCATTTTATACATGGTCTCAAGTTTAAAATCTATTTTTGCTCTTCTTTTAAATATTCTCTTTTTTATCTTCTCTTTTTTAAGTATCTTGTGGAAGAACTTTATTTTGTCTGTATGTTTAATTTCACTAATATCAGATTTTCTAAGTACTACTAATCCATCGTAATTAAAATCGTTCATATCGCTCATTAAGATAAAATCTCTATTTTGCTCAAAAATAAATCCTTCAAAATGAGTTAAATTATAGCCATTATATGATATATACACTTTAACAAAATTCTTCTTTTTTATATGTTTGCTTATAAGCTTATCTCTATTTACTCTATCCACCATTTTCCTTGGACACTATGTGTCATTTATTATACCATTAATTTTGTTACTACATATTTTTTAAGTGAAAAAAGCAGCAAAAACTTATGATATAATTATAAAAAAAAGGTTCTATTTGCTAGAGAGTATTAAAGCTTTATTGAGTGATTTATCAAAAGAGAGAGTGATTGAAAATTTCTATTTTATTGGCGGAACAGCACTATCTTATTATTTAAATCACAGAATCTCTTATGATGTAGATTTTATTAGCAATAGAAAACTACCATACAACGATTTAATGGCTTTAAGTGTAAAATATAATGGCAAATATATTCCTGATTCAAATGAAACAATATTTAAAATCAATACCGGAAATGATTTAAGAGAGTATAAAATGCTCTTTAATATAAAGAGCATAAAGGTAGAGTTTTTTTATCCTAATGACCCGGTTAGATTGGCAATTTTAGAAAAGTATAAAGATGATTTTACTTTAATTAATGGTATTAAAACTTTAAATATAAATGCAATTGCAGAGTTTAAACTATTAGCACTTTTTAGAAGAAAAAAAATTAGAGACCTCTTTGATATTTTTGTATTAATTAAAGAGAACTATCTTGATATCGATACAATAGATAGATATTGTGCAATGGAGTATAATAAAACATTTATCGAATATATCGAAGAGTTCAAAGATGATAAAAGTGAAAGCTTAGATTTTAATAAGCAAAACCGATACAACTACTTTTTAGATATTGAAGAAAAAGAGCAATTTTTAAAAGAAAATATCATAAAACTCTATATCAATAAGGTAAAAGATGAGAAAAATAAAACTAGATAAAAGCAGATTTTACGCCGACTATTTTTGGAGCTTAAAAGATGGCAGTGAAGTAAGAGAAGATATTTTTGCTAAAGAGTATTTAAAAAACTATTTCACCTTTAAAGATTTAGTAAATCTCTATGAAATATTAGGCAAAGAAAAACTTCTACAATACGCAAAAGAGTTAAATATCGAAAATCGTGTAGCACATTTACTCAATTTATGGCTAAAAGTTTCGCATTAGCCCTAGCTAGTGCTTCAACTTTTAAGTGCAAAATCTTACGGCTTCTTTGCTCCTTTAGTATACCTTTTAATTCCTATTTAATAAAAACTCTTCTTAATTTTAAAACTTTTTAATCTTTTATTATTCATTTTTTTCTTCTGGACACTATATGTCATTGGCTTTCTATACCATTTTTACATCAAAACAAAAGGAGTTTAAAATGAGTATAAAAACTAACAACAAATCGGATATAAACAAATTAAATTTAAAGGGAGATAATGGGCAATTTAAAAATAATTGCATCAAGCAAAAATTGGATAGATTCAAAAGCAGTTGAGGCTTTGCAAAATATTGCAAAGTATAAAGGTGTAAAAAGTGTTGTGGCTTTGCCAGATTTAAGTGTTGGTTTGGTGCCAAATGGTATGGCTCTGCTTAGTGAAGATAGAATATTCCCGCATTTAATTGGCTCTGATATTGGCTGCGGGATGAGTCTGTTTAAGACAAAGGCAAAGCCAAAAAAGATAAAGCTTGAGAAGTTTGTTAAGTTTTTATCTAAAATAGAAACTCTAAACGATATAGAAATTGATATGCCAGAGCTTGGCTACAATTTAGGAACTATTGGTAAAGGCAACCATTTTGCGGAGCTTCATTTAGTTAATGAGGTACAAGATAATAAGCTTTTTAAGCAGTTGGGGCTTAGCAAAGAGTCGCTTTATCTTTTAATTCATAGCGGCTCAAGAGCTTTTGGGCAGATTGTATTTAATAGGATTTCTGGAAAGTATCAGCCAAGCGAGGGTTTAAGTGAAAGTGAAGCAAGCAATTATTTAAAAGAGCATAAAAAAGCAATAGAGTATGCAAAATTAAGCCGCCAAATGATAGCAAAAAGGCTGCTAAAGGCAATAAAATTAGAGCCAAATATTAAGTGTGTAAGCGATACTGCACATAACTCTATTACTAAAACAGCTAACGGGTGGCTCCATAGAAAAGGAGCAACGCCAACAAATAAAGGGGCTGTAATAATTGCTGGAAGCCGAGGAAGCTTAAGCTATTTAGTTATGCCAACAAACAATACCAAAAAATCAAACTATTCTTTAGCTCACGGGGCTGGGCGAAAGTGGGAGCGAAAAATGGCTTTTGCAAAGCTAAAAGAGCAATTTAGCAAAGAGAGTTTAAGCCGCAGCGAAATTGGCACAAGGGTAGTTTGCCGCGATAGTAAACTGCTTTACGAAGAGGCTCCCAAGGCATATAAAAATATCGATATTGTTATTAGCGATTTGGTAGAGGCTAACTTAGCAACAGTTATTGCAACATTTAAACCGATTTTAACCTATAAGGAATGAGATGTTAATACAAATTAGCAGTGGCAGCGGAGTAGATGAGGTTTGCAGAGCAGTTTTTCTCTTTTTAAAATGGCTTGAGGGTGGGTTTAATTTTGAAATTGTAAAAATAGAAGAGGCAGAGTGCAAAGATTGTTATAAATCTGTTTTGCTAAGAAGTGAAGATAGCAGATTTTTTGCCTTAGAAGGGGTGCATTTGTGGCACTGCAAAAGCCCCTTTAGGCCAAAACATAAACGCAAAAACTGGTACTTTTTGCTAACTATTTTAAATGAGTTAGAGGAGTTTGAGTTTGATAAAGAAAAAATTATTTATCAAACACTAAAAAGCCCAAAAAGAGGCGGACAGCATGTAAACAGAAGCTGCACAGGGGTTAGGGCAATCTACCCACCCCTAAATTTAGAGGCAATTAGTTTTGATGAGCGAAGCCAACATTTAAATAAAAAGCTTGCCAAAGCAAGACTCTTAAAAAAATTAGATAAACTTAAACAAAGTAAGCTAAAAAATTGGCAGCAATCTCTTTATGAGAGTTCAAAAAATATACAAAGAGGGCAAGAGGTTTTAAAATTTATTGGCAAGGAGTTTAGGGTTGCTAAAAGTTAGGGCTAAAAAGCCCAAGAAACTTAATTGCAAATGGTGAAGCTTTAGAGGTTTTAGAGGAGTAATTTATGAGAAAAGAGCCTAAAAACCCAATAGAGGTAATTGGACAAAGAGTATATTTAGAGCATGAAGATGAAATAGAGTATGGTGTAATTACAAATGCATGGATAGATGACTTTTTAGGAGCAATTGATTGCTTAGTAGCCTTTTACCCACAAGGTTTAAAGTATGGGCAGGAGCCGTATGAGTATGGTAAACCTTATATTTTACGCTATCTATATAGCAGTTTAAGATTGGTAAAAGATGAAAATGAGATATAAGTTTTTATTAGCACTTTTTGCAACTATTATAGTTTTTTTTCTAAATGTAAATAGTGATCGTAAAGTTGTACTTACAGATATAAATGCAACCAAAGTAATCTATCTACATAAAAGGGTTACACAAGAGCATGTGCATAGCTTTCGTGTAAGAATTAGTGGTACTATTAATGGGGTTACAGAGGTTACTTTGCACCAAAGCTCACCCAAAGGAGCTATCCACAGAAGTGCTAACATAAGTGGTAAAGTGGCAATTGATTGGGGAGGTGATTGGTATACAGATACAATTGTACTAGTTGTTGCACCAGTTGGCAAAGTTAGTGGCTCATTAACGATAGAGTATAGATTTGATGGGATATAAATCTATCTCTACCTAGAGATAAACCGACTATTTTTAATTAGCTCTCTAAAGGTTGTTGTAACCTCGCTTGAAGAGTCTAATCTTAGGCTGCTTATTGTGCCATCTTCATTTTCCCAATTTTCGTGCCAAGGACTGATTGCACTAAATTTTATGTTGGGATTATTTAAAATTGTATTAAAGGCATCTCTTAACCATTCTGCTTTATTGCCACCTGGGTGGCCATCGGTTACGCCAAACTCTAGTAGAGCTATAGGACGATTTGTGTCGATTGCTTTAAGGTCATTACTATACTTTTGCAGTTGTGTGGAAAACTTTAAATCATCCCAATCTTCATCGATTGTTTGAGCCCCATAGAGGCTAAAGCCAACCCAATCTATATACGCATCTCCAGGGTAGTAGTATTTTGGTTTATTCCACTCCCTATATGGAGACGATTGATAGTTGTAGTGGAAAAACCAAGTAATATTTTCAACCCCTTCACTTCTAAATATATCAATAATATGGCGGTAGGCATCTCTATATCTCTCGGGGCCATCGGGGTAGTTTGGGTCGCCATAGCCATCTGTTTTTCCTCCGCCATTAAAAACACCACTCCAGCCAAACCAATTACCATTTGGCTCAACCGCAAAGTCTGCTAAGATTGGTATGCCATCTGATTTTGCATCTTTTGCCCATTGGTGTAGCTGTTTATCGAATTTACCATCTATAATATTTTGCAAAGAGAATCTCTTTTCTGCTTTAAACTGCTCTTGATTGCTTCGTGGCATAAAACGCACATAAGGCAGGGCACCGCTGTTGTAAATGGTATGAATTTTATCTTTAGGGTAACTAATGCCACCACTTTTAAACCAGTTATCTGAAAACATCGCCCAAAGAATCTTTTTTTGTGCAAGTGCTTCAAAGTCTTTAATTCTTGTGGTGGTTACTATATCCTCAGAACCGCCAAAGTCTGGGAAAGCACCAAAATATATTTTATTGTTTGGTGGTGGATAGAGTTTAGAATTGCTAGATTTACTACCATCACCACCACAAGAATTTAATAAAAAGATTGCTAGTATGGGTAATAATAATCTCTTCATAATAAACCTTTTTAATAAGTATACCATAATTTTAAATATTACTCGGACACTATATGTCCAAAATTACTGATACAATAGCACTATCACTAAAAAAGGATATATTATGAAACTTCAAGATTTAGGATTTAAAGAGATTAACCATAAGCCCCTAAAAGAGGCGAATAAACCATATAAAATTTATGCAGAGCTTATTGATAGCACCACTCAGGAGCAGTTTGAAGATGTGCTAAAAGCCCCTTTTGTAACACGAGCTGCGTTGATGCCAGATGCTCACGCAGGATACACAATGCCAATTGGGTGTGTAGCTTCTTGCAAAGATGTGGTGGTTCCGCAATTTGTGGGCTTTGATATTGGATGTGGGATGTGTGCGTATAAGACCGATTTTAGCAAAGAAGAAATAGAAAGCAAAGCTGATGAAATTTATGATGAAATTATAAAACGCATTCCGCTAGGGTTTAAAACGCATAAAAACCACCAAAGCTTTAAGTGCGATTTAGAGGCAACCGATTTGGCAAAAACCATATTAAATAGCACTGGACTTAAGCAGCTTGGAACTTTAGGCGGCGGAAACCATTTTATCGAAATAGGTTACGGCAAAGACGGTGCGGCTTGGATTGTTATTCACTCTGGCTCAAGAGGTTTTGGGCATAAAATTGCAAGCCACTATATGATAGAAGCCTACCTTGCCCACAACGACCCACAAGATAGAGCCGCTAAGCTAATAGAGCAGTTTGAAGAGCGAAACAGAGTATTTAAAGAGAGAAATCCAGATGGCTATAAAAAGGCACTAGAAAAGTATAAAAATAAACAGCTTTTGGAGCTGAATAAAAAGTTAAAACCAGATAACATAAAAGGTATTTGGGGCTTAGAAGTAGATTCTAAACTTGGGCAAGATTACATAAAAGATTTAAACTTTGCACTAAATTTTGCCCTAGAGAATAGAAAAGTTATGATTGCAAGAGTTGTAGAGGGGTTAAATGAAGTTTTTAAATCGAATTACGAGTTTAAATTTGAAGATGAGAACCGATTTATAAACCGCAACCACAATCACGCCGAGTATGATAGTAAAAGCGGTGAGTGGATTCACAGAAAAGGCGCAACACACGCTGAGAAAGGAATGATGGGCGTAATTCCAGGCAATATGAGAGACGGCTCTTTTATAGTTCGCGGTAAAGGAAATAGCGACTCTTTATGCTCATCATCACACGGAGCAGGGCGCGTAATGAGTAGAAACAAGGCAAAAGAGTGTATAGATTTAAGCGAGTTTCAAAAGACAATGAGCGGTATTAAAGGAACGGTAGAAGAATCTACAATCGACGAATCGCCATTTGCTTATAAAGATATATTTGAAGTTATGGATTTGCAAAAAGATTTAGTTGAGGTTGTAGAGCACATTAAAGTGCTTATTAATGTAAAAGATGCTCCAAAGAGGTAGCATTTAGCTGCCCCCACATCCGCCGCCGCATCCTCCACCACAGCCACTATCGCCTCCAAAATCGCTACTATCACTACTGCTAGCAGAGTTGCTAAAATCACCTACATAGTAACCAGAGCAAGCACCTCCACCGCAACTACTGCCACTTAAGTTTGGATTCGATTTGTAGCTATCTTTGTAAAGAGTGTATCTTTTGCCATTTGGGATCTTTAGTTTTTGATCGATATAGAAAAGAAGCGGGAGTCTATCGGGATTATTTGGGTCTATATCTTCTAGCTTACATGCAAGATGCCATGTTCTTTTGAGACCAATAGGCTCTTTATACTCTTTGGGCATCGCTTCATTTGGGGTGTGGTGTAAAATTTTCCCAAAAGCCTTTTTGCAAAAATCCTCATAGTCTTTAGAGAAGAGTAGAAATTGGTGCCACAGCTCATCGACAACGACAGATGGCATGGCAACCACTCTCCCTTTTGCGAGCAAAGAAACTACAAAGTACTCTTTGAGAGCATCTTCAACTTGAGCCACTTCACTCTTGGTTAAATCTGGGTATATTTTTTGAAATCTTTTTATAATTGGCTCTGGAATTTGGTAGCTTCTAATATACTCTACTCCTCTTTTTTGAGTGTATTGTTTGTAGAGTATATAGCTAGTAGCTATTAAAAGTAAAGTTATAATCCAATCCATCAACTACCTTTATGTCTTTATGTCAATTCTGTTGACAACTTATGAACAACAGGCTCCGCCAAAGCCATCTTCTAAAACAAGAGAATCAGCCGTTCCTGAGCGAATAGGTTCACAATTGGCAATAGTTTCTCCATTGTAAACTATGGTATACTCAATCTTTACAGAGTCTCGAATTGAGTTTACAGTTGTGCAGTAGTTTTCAAGAGATGAGAGGATATACCGTTTGGCTTTAATAGACTCAAAATCGCCCTTGAAACTATAGATTATGTGGAGTTTTTCAAACTTATATGGAATCGAGAGCTTTCGATCGATTTCGGCTTTAACACTATACTCTCTAACCTCAAAGCCATCTTTATTTGCAAGTGCCACTAAATCGATACCGGTACACCCAATGATACCTGCTGCAAAGTACTCTACTGGAGTGATCTTCTCCGCATCTATAAGAAAGCTCGATTTGCTTGTTTGGGCTTCAAACTTCTTATCGCCAATATAACTAAGTGTGATCTCCATGGGACTCCTTTTTTAAGAAATTATACAGAAAGTTATTAAATCTTGGTAGTTATCGCAAAGTGTTAGGGTAGGGGTCTACTTTTTATGTTACAATTACTGCATGAAAGTAAGAAGTGTAGCAAAAAGCGTTATTATTGGATTTACAGGTGCCGCAACAATTTTAGCAGCAAACTGCAATGATGGAAAGGCGGTAAAGTTAGTGAGAGCCTATAGTCAAATTGTTGCATGCAAGGATAACCATATTATCTTTCAAGATGGAACAAAGATGCTCTATGATGATGGGAGAACAAAGAGCTTTTGGCAGCTTTTAAACCAGCCAGATATAGAGGATATGTTCTACTACCCATACCCTCGAGGCAGAGGCTCTTTTGCCCCACCAAAGGGTGACCCTGGTCGTATTCGCCATGAGCCTTTGTTTCGTAAAATCTATGGAGACTCAGCTGCTGCAGTAAAGCGAAATTTAGTAACTATCAATTGGTTTGGCAAGTTGGTTCGAGTAACAAGAGTCAATGGTGTTGCAAAGCATCTTATGGCAGTCCAGAGAGAGCTTAGAGCATTGCCAAAGAGTTATTGGAAGTTTTTAAGTCCAATTGGTGGCACCTTTACATGGCGATATATTGCTGGAACAAAGCGACTGAGTGTCCACTCTTTTGGGGCTGCTATTGATATTAATGTAAAGTACTCTGCCTACTGGCGATGGAGCAGAGGGAGAGGCTATAGCAACCAAATTCCACATGAGATTGTAGAGATCTTTGAGCGACATGGATTTATCTGGGGTGGTAAGTGGAAGCACTACGATACGATGCACTTTGAGTACCGCCCAGAGCTATTTTAATTGTGGGTTCGGAGCTCTGGGTTCCGTGTTCCGGATTCTGTATTAAATATGGGTGATGAGTGTGAAGTGTTCGAGTAGGATATCAATTAAGCAGAAAGTATACCATCATGTCATTCCCATGAAAATGGGAATCTACAGTTGAGGTTGCAGTAAATGAACTTTTAAAATTTGGGTATAAAATCGTAGACTCCCACTCTTAAAGGAGTGACGAAATAGTTGGCTTGAAGCTTTCTACTTGAAGAGCTCTAAGCTCTAGGCTCTGAGCTCTAAGCTCTCTTCCCAACAATCCCTTCGATTGTAGGTACAATTGATGGATCTTCGAGTGTTGAGGTATCTTGCGTGATTGGCTCGCCCTTAACGATACTTCTTAGGATTCTTCGCATAATCTTACCTGATCTAGTCTTTGGTAGATCTGGAACGATTGCAATCTCATCTGTTAATGCAATTGCACCTATCTCTTTTTTAATCAATTCATTAATCGCTTTTTGCAACTCCTCTTTTGGGGCAATATCTTCCGATTTTGGAACAATGTAAGCAAATATCCCCTCGCCTTTAATATCGTGTGGCATTCCAACAACGGCTACTGCTGCAATATCTGGGTGTTTTTTGATTGCTGCTTCTAGCTCTGCAGTACCTAAGCGGTGTCCAGAGACATTAATAACATCATCTGTTCGTCCAGTGATGGTAATATAGCCATCCTCATCGACCATCGCACCATCGCCACTAAAGTAGACTGGCTTACCATCTTTTTTGCAATCGCCAAAGTAAGATTTTTTAAATCGCTCCGGATCGCCCCAAATGGTTCGAATCATACTTGGCCATGGCTTTGTTATACACATATAGCCCTTTTCGCCAACTGGAGTTGGTGTCCCATCTTCTTCGATAACTTCAGCATAAATTCCAGGGAGTGGCAAGGTTGCACACGCTGGCTTAATTGGTGTAGCAGCAGCAATTGGGCTAATTACATGCCCACCTGTCTCTGTTTGCCAGTAGGTATCGACAATGGAGCACTCGCTATTGCCAACCACTTCGTAGTACCACTTCCATGCTGCTGGATCGATTGGCTCCCCAACAGTACCAAGTACCCTTAGGCTGCTTAAGTCATACTTTTTAGGCTCATCTTCACCCATTTTATGAAGTAGTCTAATAGCTGTAGGAGCAGTATAGAATTGATTAATTTTATACTCCTCAACCATTCGCCAGCATCTTCCAGCATCTGGGTAGGTTGGGACTCCTTCAAACATTACCGTTGTTGCTCCTGCTGCGAGAGGACCATAGACAATATAGGTATGTCCTGTAATCCAACCCACATCGGCAGTGCACCAAAAAGTATCGTTATCTTTGATATCAAAGACCCACTCCATAGTCATCTGGGCCCAAAGGATATAGCCAGCACTTGAGTGCTGTACTCCCTTTGGCTTCCCTGTACTTCCAGAGGTGTAGAGTAAAAAGAGTGGATCTTCAGACTCCATAGGCTCTGCCTCGCAAACAAGTGATTGTTTCGCAAGCAGCTCCTCGTAAGAGACATCGCGTCCATCAACCCAGTTGATATCTTCGTTATTTCGAGCAATTACACACACCTTCTCTACCGAATCGCACCCCTCTTTAAGAGCCTCATCGACGACTGGTTTTAGCATATATGGCTTCCCTTTTCTAAAGGCACCATCGGCTGTTACTACCAGTTTTGCCTGGGCATCGATAACTCTATCGCGAAGAGCCTCAGCACTAAAGCCCCCAAAGACAACTGAGTGGATCGCCCCAATCTTAGCACATGCTAGCATCACTATCGCTGCCTCTGGAATCATTGGCATATAGATAACTACGCGATCACCCTTGGTTATGCCAAACTCATTTTTAAACATATTGGCAGTTTTATTTACCTCATTTGCAAGCTCTTGGTAGGTAAGGGTGCGTTTATCGCCATTATCCCCCTCGAAGATGATTGCAGCTTTATTCTTTTTCGTTGCTAAGTGTCTATCGATACACTGGTGGGCAACATTCATCACGCCGCCACTAAACCACTTATAAAATGGAGCCTCACTCTCATCGAGCACCCTATCAAACGGCTTAAACCAATCGATCTTCTCCTTTGCAAACTCTGCCCAAGTCCCTTCGAAATCCTTATCGAACTTGGCTACAAGTGCTCTATAGCTCTCCATATCTGGAATTGGAGAGTTTTGAAATTTATTCTTATTTGGATAGTATAATTGACTCATTCTCTTACTCCTTAAACATTCTTAAATACTCTTTACAATACCGTAGCTAAACTGTAGCAATATTTTTTTCTATAATCGCATCTTATATTTCTTGAAAACTGTGAGATTTAGTAACAACTGCTATTGACAAGCATAGGGAGATTAAGCTATAATTGCACCCTACAAATGGGGCATTAGCTCAGCTGGGAGAGCACTTCGCTGGCAGCGAAGGGGTCATCGGTTCGAGTCCGATATGCTCCACCAATACTTCTCTTATTGATTATCCTCTTTTTGCATCACGCTAGAGTAGTTTTCTGACTTTTTCGATATAATACCCCTTAAAAACTCTTAGGATATAAATAGGTATGAGTAAAGCAAAAGATTTTTTACATCAGATTGTCGAAGAGGATTTAAAGAGCGGAAAGTATAAAGAGGTGCATACTCGCTTTCCGCCTGAGCCTAATGGGTTTCCGCATATTGGGCATGCAAAGTCTATAGTTATTAATTTTGGTTTAGCACGCGACTATAACGGTAAGTGTAATTTACGGATGGATGATACCGACCCAACAAAAGAGGATCCAAAGTATGTGAAGGCTCTCCAAGAGGCGGTGGAGTGGCTTGGTTTTGATAGGGGCGAGAAGACCTACTACACATCTGATTACTTTCCGAAGCTCTATGAGTATGCTGTGGAGCTTATTAAGATGGGTAAAGCCTATGTTGATAGTGTAGACGAAGAGACGATGCGAGAGCTCCGCGGCACCGTAACAGAGCCTGGGCGACGCAGCGAGTATGCCAAGAGAAGTGTCGAGGAGAATTTGGATCTCTTTGAGCGGATGAAAAAGGGCGAGTTTGCAGATGGCGAGCATGTTTTGCGAGCAAAGATCGATATGAGCTCGCCAAATATGAAGATGCGAGATCCGATTTTGTATCGTATCCGAAATGTGGCACACTACCGTGTGGGGGATGAGTGGCACATCTATCCGATGTATGACTTTGCTCACTGTCTCTCAGACTATATAGAGGGGATTACCCACTCTATCTGTACTTTAGAGTTTGAGAATAATCGCGATATCTACGATTGGGTAATCGATACCCTTGGGCTTCCGCCGCCAAGACCTTACCAGCACGAGTTTGCACGACTTGCAATGACCTATACGGTTATGAGCAAGCGAAAGCTCTTAGAGCTTGTAGAGAGTGGGGTAGTAAGCGGCTGGGATGACCCAAGACTCCCAACAATTGCCGGCTATAAGCGACGAGGTTATACACCAGAGTCGATCTTGACTTTCTGCGAGCAGATTGGGGTTGCAAAGGCAAACTCGATGGTTGATGTGGCTCAGTTGGAGTTTTGTATTCGAGATGATCTCAATAAAAAGGCACCACGAGTTATGGCGGTGCTAGAGCCGCTAAAGGTAACAATCGAAAACTATGAGGGGAGCGAGCTTCTAGAGGCACCCTATTACCCACACGATGTAGCCAAAGAGGGGAGCCGAAAATTGCCGTTTTCAAAAGAGATTTACATCGAACGCAGCGACTTCGAGGAGAACCCACCAAAGGGGTACTACCGATTAACACCAAAGCAGCCGGTGCGACTAAAGCACGCCTATATTATTGAGTGTACTGAAGTTATAAAAGATAGCGAGGGCAATATTGTAGAGCTTAAGGCGAAATACTACCCTAACTCGAAAAGTGGCGAGGATACAAGCGGCATTAAGGTAAAGAGTGCCATTCAGTGGGTCGATGCAAAGGAGGCAAAGAGGGTAGAAGTGCGACTCTACGATAGACTCTACAAGGTTGAAGCTCCAGAGGGGATGGAGGATCTAAATCCTGATTCGCTCAAAGTAATTAAGGGGGCTCTTGTGGAGCCAGCAGTCGTTACAGAAAAACCTGATAAGCGGCTACAGTTTGAGCGATACGGCTACTTCTATATGGATCCGGTTGATTATAGCGATGAGCATCCGGTATTTAATAAGATTGTGGGCTTAAAGGATTCGTGGGCGAAGAAGAAAGCACCGCAAAAGCCACAAGCAAAAGCCCAACCAAAGCCAAAAAAGGAGCCAAAAACGCCACAAGAGAGTGGCGAGTTTGCCCAAATGAGCCAAGAGGAGCAGAGTCGCTTTGAGGAGTATCAAAAAGAGTATGGTCTCAATGCCCAAACAGCCAATATTTTAGCGAGAGATCAGCAACTTGCAAAACTCTTTAGCGAGACACTCAAGCACCTCGATAAACCGGTAGCTGTTGCTAATATCGTAACAAACGATGTAGCTAGAGAGCTGAAAGAGAAGAGCTTAGAGGAGCTCAAATTCACCCCAGCTGCTATTGCAGAGCTTGTAGCAATGGTAGAGGAGGGGACGATCTCATCAAAGATTGCCAAAGAGGTTTTCGAAGAGCTAAGCAGCAGCGGCAAGAGCCCAAAAGCGATTGTGCAAGAGAGGGGCTTAGTTCAAATTAGCGACCCAGCCGTTATTGTGCCAATCATCGATGATGTCATAGCAAAAAACCCAGAAAATGTAAAAAAATATAAAGAGGGCAACAGTAGACTCTTTGGCTTCTTTGTAGGGCAAGTGCTCAAAGCCACAGGCGGCAAGGCAAATCCGCAAGTGGTTAATAAGCTTTTGCAAGAGCGGCTCTAAAAGTCAAAAAGGCTTATTTTAAAGCCAAGATTGTATCCTCTAAAATTGCTATTAGAGAGTGTTTTTTGTACATTAAACTCAACTTTAGTAGTGTGGAAAAAAGAGTCTTTTGGGAAATACTCTCCAATGTTGTATCCAAACCCTAAACCAAGAGTATAGAGTTTGGTAAAATCTAACTCTTTTTTGAGTGTATGGTTATAGAAGACCATCTGCATATAGGGGTTTATGGTAAGTGGGAAACTGGTATATTTTTGAAGAATATCTGTTTTCAATCCTCCCCCTAAAATAGCGTTAAAGCCATCATGTGCCGCATATCTATTGGGGAGAGAGAAAATATTATATTGTAGTTTTGCCTCAAGGTAAGGGTGGTAGCTGCTCTTTTTTTGATACTTTATCTTTGAATATATTGTAGTAACATTACTCATTTTATGGTCTTGCAAAAAAAGGCTTGTAATACCAAAGCTGTAGTTTATATCTTGAGAGTAACTATTATGAAAGCCAAGACCACTTTTGAGGCCAAAAAAGTGTTCTGCTTCTCTATTTTGCTTGGAGTTGGAGTAACTAAGGTAGAGAGAGGTTTCAAAATGTTTATTGAGCTGAAACTCCCTACCAAGCGAGTAGTTATCGATAGTGTATAAAGGATTGTAGCGGTAGTGTCCGCTGTTAAGAAGCGGATTGTTGAGCAAAAGCAGCTCTTTAACAAATGCCGGAGCACCCTCTAGAGCAAAGAGTGAAGCTGTTAAAAAGAGAAGCAAAAGAGCTTTATGCATATTTTTTCCAATATTTTTCTCTATAATACTCTTTCTCCAATTAAAAAGTTATTAAAGCAAAGTTATTTTTGTTATATAAATATTTAATATTCATATTTAGATTTTATTTACAAAATAGTTTTCTTTAAAATTATACGATATAATAGAAGCAAATAAGTAAGAGGAGGGTAAATATATCATATTTTAAAATTGCAGCTGTCTGTGCACTATTGATGATTGGAGTAAATGGATGCGGTGGTGATTCTGATGAATCGATGAGTGATAAAAACTATATTGTTATTTTAAAGAGTGTTCCATCAGGGGTGTGTGAATCTAAACTTTACAGAGATACTCTCAAGAGCTACGGTTTTAAAGGGCTTAAGACAGAAGAGACCACTGCCGATACAAGCTGCGATACTTATGGAAAAATAAACGATGGGCAATATTGTGTAGAAGAGGATTATGATGCTGGTGAGGTAAATTGTGTAGTAGGATTTAATGAATATAGTGGAAACTATGATGATGTAAGCTTTAGAAAAAGTAACACATCTGCCAATGAGAGTAGTGACCTCGATATCGTAACAGGTATGCTCACTGAGGCTATTGGGAAAGCTAAAAAGTAGAGACTTTTACTATCAAAAAAAAGAGTGGAATTCTCTCGAGCTCCTATATGGTAGTAGTTTTTAATAGTATCTTCTCTTTTTGATAGTGTACTCTTAAGTTTCATATTGGAGCGAGCAGATATATGTGGATTAAAGAGATACTGTCATATCAAGTGAGTGTAAAGAGCAGTCGATCTAAATCGCTTGCTCTTAGAGTGAGAAGTTTATCTCTTTACTTCTTTTTAGGTGTGAGGTACATATTGATATAGCGTCCCTCTTGTTTCGCTGGCCCTTCGCGGTTGGCTATATCTTCAAGACTAGGCCATATATTATTTAATACTTCTACTCCAAGCTCTGGTGTTGCCATCTCGCGACCTTTAAGGAATACACGAAGTTTTACATGTTTCCCTTTTTCGAGGAACTCTCTTGCGTGTTTTACTTTATAGTCTATATCGTTTTGGGCAATTTTACAAGAGAATTTAACCTCTTTAACCTCTATCTTCTTTTGGTTCTTTTTTGCCTCTTTTTTCTTCTTCTCTTGCTGGTATTTATATTTGCTATAGTCCATAATCTTAGCAACAGGAGGCTTTGCATCAGGTGAGATAAGAACTAAATCTAATCCCTCCTCTTCTGCCGCATTAAGAGCCTCTTTGCGACCCATAATACCTAATTGACCATGTTTGTCGCTAATGACTCTTAGCTCTAAATCCTTAATAGCCTCGTTCATTACGACGCTATCTTTTTTATCTCTTTTGAAACCTTGCTTGCTCAAATCTCTCCCTCTTTTAATTCGTTTTTTAATTGTAGCATAAAATCTTCGGCTTTTAGATTATATTGCTCTTTTTTTCGTCTATCTCTTATAGCAACTGTGCGATTTTCCACCTCTTCATCGCCTATAATTACAACATATGGAACTCTCTGCTTCTCTGCTAAGCGGATTCTTTTATTTAAAGAGTCATTTTTATCGTAGATTTCGCAATCTATCTCGCTCTTTGCAAACTCTGCTGCTAACTCTTGTGCATAAGTAGCGTGTGGCTGGGCAATTGGTACAAAGATAACCTGTGTTGGTGCAATGAATGTTGGGAACTCCCCAGCATAGTGCTCTGTTAAGATACCAATAAACCGCTCAAAGCTTCCTAGGATTGCTCGGTGGATCATTACAGGTGTCTTCTTCTCATTATTTTCGTCGGTATACTCCATCTCAAAACGCTCAGGGAGGTTAAAGTCAACTTGGATAGTACCACACTGCCACTTTCTACCAATTGCATCGGTAATTTTTACATCGATTTTAGGGCCATAGAAGGCTCCACCACCCTCATCAACTCCATACTCTAAATTGCGGCTCTTGAGTGCTTGCTTAAGCCCCTCGGTTGCCATCTCCCAAACGGCATCGTCACCAATTGCCTTTTCTGGTTTTGTTGAGATCTCCATAGAGTAGCTAAAGCCAAACTTCTTCATTACACTATCGACAAACTCAACAACATCCAAAACAACATCTTTAATCTGCTCTGGTGTACAGATAATATGGGCATCATCTTGGGTAAATTCACGAACTCTTAAGAGTCCATGGAGTACTCCGCTCTTTTCGTGGCGATGCACTACTCCATACTCAAAGAACTTCATCGGAAGATCGCGATAGCTCTTGCCACTGTTTTTATATATGAGGATATGCCCAATGCAGTTCATCGGTTTAAGCCCATACTCTTGCTCATCGATCTTTGTAAGGTACATATTTTCACCATAACAAGCGTAGTGCCCACTTCTAAGCCACATATCAGACTTGAGTATCTCAGGCCCACGAACTGGCTCGTATCCTCGAACTCTATGGGCTCTCCAGAGTATCTGCTCTAATTTAGAGCGAAGCCTCGCTCCTTTAGGGAGCCAAAATGGTAATCCAGCCCCTGCCTCTTCGCTAAACATAAAGAGTTCAAGCTCACTGCCAAGCTTTCTATGGTCTCGCTTCTTTGCCTCTTCGAGCATCTGCATATGCTTTTTAAGACTCTCTTTATCGGCAAAGGCGATACCATAGATTCGAGTAAGCATCTCTGCATTCTCATCGCCACCAAGGTATGCTCCAGCTACTTTTGTGAGCTTTACATTAAAGAGGTAGCCAGTATTTGGCACATGAGGACCTCGGCAGAGATCTTCGAAATCGCCTTGTTTATAGATAGAGACCTCTTCGCCTGGGATCTGGTTAATAAGGTACTGCTTGAGGTCATCATCTTTGAACTTCTCTAACGCCTCCTCTTTTGAGAGGGTATATCTCTCTATAGGGAACTTCTTCTTAGCAAGCTCCTTCATCTTCTTCTCTATTTTTTTAAGATCCTCTTCGCCAATTTTGGCATCTGTTCTAAAGTCGTAGTAGAACCCCTCTTCAACAACAGGCCCTACAAAGAACTGCGTATTTGGGTAGAGCTCTTTAATGGCTTGAGCCATAAGGTGTGCTGCAGAGTGGCGGATAATCTCTAACGCCTCTTGAGTATTGTCAAAAAGAATCTCTCTTTGGCCACTACTAGCACTTTGTGTATCTACAATTTGACCATCTTTTATATAGCCTATAACTTCACTCACAACTATTCCTTACAAAGTTTTGTGCTAATTATAACTAAAGGGTGCTTATGTGCTATTAATCTTGCATGAAGAAGTCGACTCTTTTAGAGGTTACAGGGTGTCCAGAGAGCCATGGAAAGTACTCTAAACTACTCTTGCCTTTCTCTTTTTTGTGGATAAATTTTTCAAGGTTTATAAAGAGTATTGCTAGTGGTTTTGTTGAGATGCCAAGTTTATGAAGCTCGCTTTTTGCATAGCTATCTGCTTGGCTCTCAAATTCGCGGCTATATTTGCTTGTAAGTATCATTGTTGGCAAAATTGATGTAATGTAGGAGAGGTCACCACTTATATAACCAACTACAGATGCTACAATTGTCCCTTTAATGAGCCCTTTAAGACCATGTTTATAGACCACATGTCCCTTTTCATGAGCAAGAACACCTAGTACTCCATAGAGATTTGGATCTTTATCGAGATAGACAAGAGAGTCGATTAAAACCACATCCCCATTAGGAAGTGCAAAGGCGTTTGGTCCCATCTGTGGAGAAGAGCGAAAGTAGAGGTGGTAGCGTTTGTCGTTGCCAACGAGCCTTTGGAAGAGGAGTCTTATTTTTTTCTTTTTTGTTGCGGATAGATTACTCTTGTGTAGATACTCTCTATCGAGCATCTTGAGGGTATTTTTGCTCGCTTTATCGAGTGTATTCTCAGGCAGTTTTTTAGCTAAAAATGATGCTGTATAGTCTGCACCAATTGTAAGCATAAAGAGTACAATAGTGGCTATAAACACAATCGATGCAAGTGCTATTTTCCAAGAGCGTTCAAGTTTATGGATGGGGGACTCTTTGACATTGAGTCTTTTTAAAATAGTATCGATAGCATCATTTTGGCTACTTTTGCATCGTATGCCATTGGGGAATTTTAGAAGACGAGGGGTGTTTCCAAGACGGTTTGTTATCTCTACTGCTTCGAGTGGTACATCGATCGCATGGCTCTCGATTTTGACGCGTCTATCGGCAGTAAACTCGATTGTTACTAAGTGCTCTTTGGAGCTCTTTCCATCAAAGAGTTGTGCTTCTATAGTCATTTAGAATCCTATATCGATATCGAAAAAGTCCAGAGCCTCTTCGCCAAGTGGGTTGCTTTTCTCAAAGCCACTCGATATAAAATCATCATAGTTGCTGCATGCAAAAAAGCTATTTTCCATCTTATATTTAAGATAGCGAACTCTTGTCCATGGATAGAGCAGCCCAAGTGAGAAGAGGAGTAATATCGCATTGCTAGCACTAATCCAAGCGAGTTTAAGTGGATGGAGAGTACCTTTAAACTTTGCACTATTAAGCGTAGTGTGGTTGCGTGTAAAGTTTGAAAGAAGTGCATCTATAGCACCCTTATAGAGCCCTAAGTTAAAAAGGTAGACCACCGTTCCAAAGAGTGTAAGAGCAATTGAGCCGAAGCTCTCTTTTGCGAAGCTTCGTATATCGAAACTATCAGTTACCCCAATTACAGTGGCTGCTTTGGTAATAAGCAGTGCAGTTAATGCTAATAGCAAACTAATAAAGATATTCCAGAGGGCAATTCTAAAAAAGAGACCAATCATCTCTCTTCTTGTTGTGCTAAACGCAAAGGGAGCATTACCATACCAAGTATTGTTAATAATTAAATGTTTATAGGATCGATAGAGTAGAGGCAGAGCGAACAAAAAGAGAACTAAGCCGATTAATGGAGCTAATTGAGGTACTATAACTGCAACTATAATATATGCAACAATTACCATAACTGTAAAAAGAGTCAAGATGTAAAAGTATCTTCTTTTTGCACTAAAGCGAAAGGGGATATTTCGATAGCTTGTATTTTTTAATTTAAAACTAATTGCTTGTCGCATAAGCCAAGGCATTAGCAGCAAAAAGAGCAGAAATATTGTAGCAGCTACCGAGAACATTCCTAAAAAGTCACTAAAAAAGAGAAAGAGTCCATAGAAGAGTACAACTATAATGCGACCATAAAGTATTCTTTTAGGTTCAGCATTGTACTCGAAGTTGGCATTGTGTAAGTAGGTGCTTCTATAGAGATAGCGATTGCTTCGTACCTTTGCCCATGCAGAGTAGATGCCAAGGGTAAGGAGGGTTAGAGCAATATTGACTATCCAGATTTTAAAGTACTCTTTGGCATCTCCTCTAAACTCGAAGGCTTCAAATTGTGGCTCTTGTTGTAGATTTTCGATAGAGACCCCTTTGTGCTACTTCTTCTTTTGTCGCTTCTTCCACTCTTTTTCGAACTTTTTGCGTTTGAGAATTGAGAGCCGCTCGATAAAGAGTTTCCCCTCAAGGTGGTCATATTCGTGCTGTATAGCAATTGCTAAGAAGTCATCTGTTTTAGTCTCGTGCACATTACCATATCTGTCGTAGTATCGAAACTTTACATCTGCAAAGCGTTCCACATCTTCGTAGTAGCCTGGAACGCTTAAGCACCCCTCTTGGTATTTTGTTTTTCCATTACACTCAATAAGTTCTGGGTTGATCACTTCGATTGTGTTCTCTTTTGGCTGTGCCCCATCTTGCTCTTCGATTGGGATATTGATAACCAATACTCTCTTTGGCACTCCAATCTGGATAGCTGCTAAACCAACACCATTTTTTGCAACCATCGTATCGTACATATCATCTAAGAGAGTGTGGAGCTCTTCGTTAAATTCGGTTACAGGCTCACTCTTTTGTTTGAGTATCTTATTTGGATAGACTAAAACCTCGCGTACCATCTTTAGAGACTCTTCTCCAATACTTCGTCGATTAAGCCATACTCCACTGCCTCTTTAGCACTCATAAAGTTATCTCTTTCGGTATCTTTTTCGATCTTCTTCTCAGTAACACCACAGTTTGCAGCCATAATCTTATTGAGTTGTTTTTTCATTCTTAAGATCTCTTCGGCTTGAATAGCAATATCGGTTGCTTGCCCTTGTGCTCCACCTAGTGGTTGGTGGATCATAATTCTTGCATTTGGAAGGGCGTATCGTTTCCCCTTAGTGCCGCTGCTTAATAAAAAAGCACCCATAGATGCTGCTTGCCCAATACAGATTGTATGGACATCTGGTTTAATGTAGTTCATTGTATCGTAGATACTAAAACCACTCGTAATTACTCCACCTGGAGAGTTGATATAGAAGTAGATATCCTTATCGGGATCTTGTGCCTCTAAAAAGAGGAGTTGTGAAACAATGCTTGATGCAACTGCATCATTAATTTCGCCACTAAGCATAATAATTCTATCTTTTAGTAATCTTGAGTAGATATCGTAACTTCGCTCGCCACGACCTGTCTGCTCTATAACATATGGTATATAACTCATTTTTTAATTATCCTTGCTTTTTAAAGGCTATTATAGCTAAAAAAATATTATTTTAAGTTATGGGTGTGAGTGTGAGTTCCGTGTTCCGTGTTCGGGGTTCAGAATTCCGTGTTTAGTATTAAGAATTGTAAATTTAAGTGTAAGTTTGGTATTGCAAGAGACTTTAAAACTTTAAATTCAGAATTCGAAGATCGGAATCCTGAATACGGAGCTCGGAGCACAGAGCTCAGAACTCTTATATACAAATAGTGCTAAAGGCACCTACAAAATTAGTCGTCTAATTTTAAGAGTTTACTAAAGAGTTTATCTTCAATCATTCCCATCTTTACTACTGGGAAGAGGTTATTTGCTTGATAGTACTCCATGAGCTGTTGCGGGTCTTGCCCATTCATAAGTGCATCGTAGTAGATCACTTGGCTGATTTCGCTATCGTCAACTGTAATATCTTCAGCTTTAGCCATAGCATCTACAATGAATGTTGCTTTTACCGATTTTTCTGCATCTTCTCTTACAGATTCGCGAAGTTCGTTAAGCTTCTCTTCTGACTGCTTTACCTCCTCAAGCTCCTCTTTAGAGAGTGTCTGTGCCTTTTGGTTTACAAGGTTGTCAATCTCTTGGTTGACAATATTTTTTGGAAGATCAAAGTCATATTTTGCTACAAGATTCTCCAAGATTTTTGGCTTTAACTCATCTTCATAGAGTTTTCTGATCTTAGCACCTTTAATAATATCTTTAGCATGATTTTTGAGCTCGTCTAGTGTTGCATCCTCTTTACCAAGTGCTTTTGCAGCGAGTGCATCATCAATCTCTGGTGCAATCTCCTCTTTAATATCATGAAGCTTAATCTCAAACTCTGTCTCTTTCCCTGCAAGGTTTGGAGCTTGGTAATCTTCTGGGAAGGTTACAGTGATCTTCTTCTCTTCACCCTTTTTCATTCCTACCATCTGCTCTTCGAAACCTTCGATAAACTGCTTAGAGCCAATCTTTAACTCAAAGTTCTCTGCACTGCCACCTTCGAATGCTTCACCATCTAAGAAGCCTTTAAAGTCAAATACCGCAATATCACCCTCTTGGAGTGCTCTCTCCTCTTGGATACTCTTTGCTTTTGTAAACTTTTGAGCGATACTCTCTAGCTCCTCTTGGATCTCTTCGTCAGTAGGCTCAGGTTTCTCAAACTCTGGAGCAACATCGCTATAGTCACCAAGGTCGATAACTGGGCGAGTAGAGACAATTATCTCCATCTCTTTTGTTTCGCCTTTATCATCGAATTTTTCAAAGATTGGATTCCCAATAACATCATTTACATCAATTCCAGCCTCTTTGTATGCAGCCTCAACAACTTCACGGATCGCTTCGCCCTCTGCATCTTGCTCAAGCTTCTCACCATAGATCTTTTTTACTACGGCTACAGGTACTTTCCCTGGTCTAAAACCATCTACTTTTACACTTTTTGCAGCCTCTTTTGCCAATTTGTCGATTTTGCTTGCAATATCTTTCTTATCGATTGTCCCTGTTACTTTATAGTTTGCAGAGTCTAACTTTTCTACATTTGCAGTCACACTGATTCCTTCTATGAAAAAATTTTTATGAAATGGTATCTAAAAGTAGCTAATAGACTTCTTGCAAAACCCTACAAAGCTAATCTTAAGCATATTGTTTTGTAAGAATTCTAAAAAAGCAGAGATTGGGCACAAAAGTTGTGCTACTACTCTATTGAGGGGGATTAACTCTCTTCTTGAATTGCTTTTTTGAGTGTTTTACCAGGTTTAAAACGAACACCATTTTTCTGAGCAACATGTACTTTTGTAGTTGTTCCAGGGATATAGATTTCGCGTGCATTTTTTACAATAGGTTCAAATGAACCAAATCCTAAAAATGAGACAGCCTCTTTATTTTTAAGTGACTCCACAATTGAATCAAGTAGTGTATTAACAACCAACTCTGTCTCCTCTCTTGATATTCCCGTTTTTTTGGCAACTTCTGTTATTAAAACAGATTTTTTCATCTCTCTTCCTTTAATTTGATTTTATGTGAATTTTATTTGCATACTGGAATGGTAGCATTAAAAAAAAATTTAATCAATAGCTCTCAAATACCCAAATAATGGGCATTTGAATAAGATGTACCATAAAATGGATATATTGTATTTTTTTTGAATTTTTTTTTCTAAATTTTTTTTTAAAAAAGTAACAAAAGGTAACATGAAGAGTAAAATGATAACTCAAATAATGGAGATAAATGAGAAAATAGTGATAAAAATATTTCAAATCTTTATAGAGTGTTAATCGGTATTTAAGTGCCTTTTTTTATATAAAAAATGTATAATATTGCCAAATATAATGGAAGCTACTCATTAGAATTCCTTAATTATAACTATAAGGTGAAGATATGATACGAGTTGTAAAGAGAAATGGACGAATTGAGACTTTAGATGTAAGCAAAATACAAAAGTATACATCTGCTGCAGTAGAGGGATTACAGAGAGTAAGTCAGAGTGAACTCGAGGTAGATGCAAAGCTGCAGTTTTGTGATATGATGAGTACTAAAGAGATTCAACAAACCCTTATTAAAACAGCAGTTGAGAAGATCGATATCGATAGACCAGACTGGACTTTTGTTGCTGCTAGGCTCTTTCTTTACGATATCTACCATACAGTATCAGGCTTTACAGGATATATTCACCTTAAAGAGTACTTTGAGCGAGGCGAAGCTGAGGGGCGATTGATTCCAGGACTAAAAGATAAATATGACCTAGAGGATCTCAATAGCTATATTAAGCCAGAGAGAGATCTGCAATTTACCTATCTTGGATTAAAAACGCTCTATGATCGCTATCTAATAAAAGATCGCAATGGCGATGTTATGGAGTTACCACAGCATATGTTTATGGCTGTAGCGATGTTCCTGGCACAAAATGAGTTTGATTGCCAGAGTTGGGCAAAGAGATTTTATGATATATTAAGTAAGTTTGAAGTAATGGCGGCTACACCAACGCTAAGTAATGCAAGAACCACAAGACACCAGTTGAGCTCTTGCTATATTGGGTCAACACCAGATAATATTGAGGGGATCTTTGATGGTTATAAAGAGATGGCACTTCTCTCAAAATTTGGTGGTGGTATCGGATGGGATTGGTCGTTAGTGCGTGGTATGGGCTCCTATATCGATGGGCATAAGCATGCAGCTGGAGGGATTGTCCCTTTCTTAAAGATTGCAAATGATGTAGCTGTTGCAGTAGATCAGTTAGGCACAAGAAAGGGTGCGATTGCAGTCTATATTGAGCCGTGGCATATCGATGTGCAAGACTTTTTAGATCTTAAAAAGAACTCTGGAGAGGAGCGTCGCCGTGCTCATGACCTCTTTCCAGCACTCTGGATTAATGATCTCTTTATGGAGCGAGTAGAGGCAGATGAGACTTGGACACTCTTTGACCCATATGAAGTCTCTGAGTTAACAAAACTTCATGGTGAAGCATTTAAAGAGAAGTATGAAGAGTTCGAGAAGCGAGAAGATTTAACAAAAGAGACTATCTCTGCAAAAGCACTCTGGAAAGAGGTATTACGAAGTTATTTTGAGACTGGTAACCCATTCCTCTGTTTCAAAGATAGTGCCAATAGAGCCAATCCAAATAAACACGAAGGTGTTATTAGAAGCTCAAACCTCTGTACAGAGATTTTCCAAAATACAGAGCCAAACCACTATAAGATACGCGTAAAGTATACCGATGGGAGCATTGACCTCTTTAGTGAAGAGGAGGATGTAACAGTCGATAGCGGTATTACAAAAAAGGCAAAGAAGATTACAGCTCTTGATACCATTAATGGGAAAGAGATCTTTATTGTCGATAAAGAGAAGTTCGATGGCGATACGGCTGTTTGTAACTTAGCGAGTGTAAACCTCTCAAAAATCAATACAAAAGAGGATATTGAACGCGTAGTGCCAATTGCGATTCGAATGCTTGATAATGTGATTGACTTAAACTTCTATCCGCTTGAGAAGGTAAAAAAGACCAACTTAAAGACACGAGCAATCGGACTTGGTGTAATGGGTGAAGCCCAGATGCTTGCCGAGCAGTATATAGAGTGGGGGAGCGAAGAGCACTTTAGAAAGATCGATGAGGTGATGGAGGCAGTAAGCTATAATGCGATTAAAGCATCAAGCGATCTTGCTTTAGAGAAGGGGAGCTACCAACTCTATGAGGGCTCTGATTGGAGTAAGGGGATCTTCCCAATTGACAAGGCAAACCCTGAGGCGTGCAAATTGGTTGATAGAGGGGGAATCTTTGGCTATACTTACGATTGGGCGGCTCTCAAAGAGAAAGTAAAGAGCGATGGAATGCGAAATGGTTACCTTATGGCGGTTGCTCCTACAAGCTCTATCTCTATTCTAACAGGAACAACGCAGGCAATTGAACCGGTTTATAAACGCAAGTGGTACGAAGTAAACTTAAGTGGGGAGATACCGGTAACGGTACCAAATTTAAGTGCGGAGACTTGGAACTACTATGTAAGTAGTTACGACCTTGATCAGAGAGTGCTTATTAAAGCTGGAGCAATTCGTCAAAAGTGGATCGATCAAGGGCAGAGTTTGAATATCTTCTTGCGGCTCGATAAGGCAAGTGGAAAGTATCTTAATGATATCTATATGTTAGCATGGAAACTGGGGCTGAAGTCGACATACTACTTAAGATCACAATCGCCAGAGGCACTTGAAGAGACAAAGTATGTTGAAGATCGCTCGATGGAGTGTGTTGGGTGTCAATAGGGAGTCGCTGGAGGAGCCTGCGAGCTTCCGATAAGTTTCTCTTTACTTACCCATTTTGGCTTTTACTACTTTTTGGACTCTTCTACTGGGGGAGTTATTGGGATCTCTCGCCTATTGGAAAGGTAATTGATAGTGCTCATAGAGCAGTTATAATGGCACTGCTCGATAATACTCTTGTCAATCAGATAATTGGTTACGAAATTGTAGTCTCGCCACACTATCGAATTGTTATTACCCCAGAGTGCAACGGTTTGGTGCCTTACTTTATCTACCTTGCAGCAGTTTTGGCGTATCCTAAGCGGTGGTTTTGCAAACTAAAGTGGGCAGTGATTGGATATTTTGTTATAATGGTAGCAAATTTTTTACGGCTTGTGGGGGTAACAGAGGTTGTGAATGGCTTTGGAGAAGCGAGTTTCTACTATGTGCATGATATTGCGGGGAATCTACTCTTAATTACTGTTGGTACACTGCTGTTTCTACTCTATTTAAGAGGATGTGATGGCAAAGTGTAAGTTAATCGATTTTGCTCACTATAGTAGTATTAAAATCGGACCAAGAGTAGAGGTGCTAGTGGTTGAGATGGGAGATGAAATCCCTAAAGATCACTTTTTGATTGGCGGGGCAAATAATCTTTTGGTCTCTGATAATCCACCCCCACTTATGATGCTTGGTAAAAGTTACGACTTTATAAAAATAGAAGAGGGTTCGATTATTGCAGGGTGTGCCCTAAAGAGTGGGCGGCTTTTGAGTTTTGCAAAGAAGAATGATATTGCTGGTTTTGAGTTTGTGGCTAAGCTACCTGGAACGCTTGGAGGGATGCTTGCGATGAATGCAGGTGTCAAGAGTTATGAGATATTTCCACTTGTAGAGAGTATAGAGATAGATGGCACTTGGAGAGATCTAAAAGAGATCGAGCATGGTTATCGCTTTGCAAACTTAGGGGGTGTGGCAACAAGAGTGAAGTTGCGTTTAGAGCATGGTTATAATGATGCTCTTCGATCCGAGCTTTTAGCATTGCGAGACAACCAGCCTCATGAGCCAAGTGCTGGGAGTGCCTTTAAGAATCCAGAGGGTGACTATGCTGGGCGGTTAATCGAAGCTGTTGGGCTTAAAGGAAAACGGATAGGGAATATGGCGTGGAGTCAAATGCACGCTAACTTCTTAATTAATTTAGGTGGTGGCAGCTATCAAGAGGCACAAGAGTTGATAGATCTGGCCAAGAGCGAGGTAGAGGCAAAGTTTGGAGTGTTACTAAAAGAGGAGATAAAAATCGTTTAATCGCTAAAATTTAAGCCACTTTTAGAGAACTTTTAGAAAATTTGATTATAGTCAAAGTTTAGAGTAAAAAGATTAATAGGATTGAGAATGGAAAATTTAGATTTTATAAAGAGTGAGATGCTTACTCATGTACCCTTTAATACACATAAAGATCCAAAGAGTATTTTGGTGATTAATGGTGGCAAGAGAGTTCAAAGAGAGTTAGAGAAGTACGATACCCATAGAGAGATTATTCATATAGATGGGGCTGATACAGTAGAGAAGCTTACAGCTCTTGGTGCAAAGAAGTTTGATCTTGCTATTGTCTCTACGCCTGAGTTTACAAACTCAAGAGAGTTTTGGATTGAGCTGACAAAAGTTCTTGATACAAAAGCGGTTGTTGCTATTGAGATGAGCAATATCTTTGTAAATCCAGAGCAGGCAAAAGAGGAGCTTAAGCTTGCAGGAGCAATCTACCCAATTGTAATGCCATACCGTTATGAGAAGGCGGCAAATGATTCGATAATTAGTAGTGAGTATCTGATGCTTGCTAGCCGTTTCTACCATCCAATAGCCGATATCAACCTGCAAAGAGCCGATTTGACTGATGGCTTTGCATATTATAATAGCGATATTGCAATTGCCGCATTTGCGGTATCTTCATTTATATATAGAGAATATATGGGGATAATTAAACGCTAATGTTCCAAAATGCCATTGTTTTAACCGGTGGGATAGCAACTGGAAAGAGTACAGTCTCTTCGCTTATGGCACTTAGCGGTTTTCGTATTATTGATGCCGACAAGATTGCCCACAGTGTGCTTGATAACTCACAAGAGGAGATTGCAAGAGCTTTTGGAGAGAGATATATCGCAGATGGACGCGTAGATCGTAAAGCGTTAGGGGCGCTTGTATTTGCCGATACGCAAATGCGAAAAGAGCTTGAGAAGATCGTGCATCCAAAAATTAAAGCTGAGATAGAGAGCCAGGCGAAGAAACAAGAGAGCTTTGGAAAGCCGTACTTGATTGATATTCCGCTCTTTTTTGAGCGTGAAGGCGTTTATAATATAGATAAAGTGATTGTAGTATATGCACCCAAAGAGCTGCAGCTTGAGCGGTTAATAAAAAGAGAAGGGTTAAGTAAAACAGAGGCACTGCAACGTATAGATGCCCAGCTTCCTATAGAGCACAAAAGAGAGAAAGCGACATTTTTAATCGATAACTCAAAAGATCTACATCATCTGCAAAATGAGTGCGAAAGAGTAAAGAAGGAGATTTTAGCATGCATGTAACAAAGTATAACGCGAGTGGAAATGATTTTATAATATTCCATGATGAGCAAAAGAGAGATCGCCATGCCCTTGCACAAGTGCTCTGCCAAAGACAAAGCGGTGTGGGTGCGGATGGAATGGTTGTTTTAGTGCCTCATCCTGAGTATGATTTTGAGTGGGAGTTCTACAATAGCGATGGCTCAGAAGCTACGATGTGTGGCAATGCAACTAGGGCAGTTGCTCACTATGCAATAGAGCATGGTATAAGTATTAACGGGAAGGCAGAGTTTCTTACAGGTGCAGGGGTTATTCGTGTGACTGTTAATGGAGATTATGCTGTCACAGAGATGCTAGAGCCAAAGATTTTAGAGAAAGATATCGAAGAGTTTGGTAAAAATTGGTGGCTCATCGATACTGGAGTGCCACATTTGGTAACAGAAGTAAAAAAAATTGAAGATTTTAACCTTAAAGAGGCTCGAGAGCTTCGTCAGAAGTATGATGCAAATGTAAATATATATATAATTGATAAAGATGGAATGCAAGTGAGAACTTACGAGAGAGGTGTTGAGGATGAGACTCTCGCTTGCGGCACCGGTATAATGGCGTCTTTTGTTAGGGCTCACAGTGAAGGAAAAGTAAAAGATGTGACAGCAGTCTATCCTAAAAGTGGAGAAGAGCTTTTTATGGAGTATGAGAGTGGTCAATATAAGTTTGGAGGAAAAGTGACAAAAACTTTTATAGCTGAGGTCACAATGGAAATTTCGCCATATCTGTTTTAAATATGTCAAAAGATAAGGATAGTTAAAGATCAGATTTACATTTTTAAATAATAACTTATTGATTGAAATCATATAATCAAAGTTATGATAAAATCGATAATACGATTTCAATAGATCAATATAATTTCGTATTTTTATATGCTAATTATTGGTTTTAAGAACTTTTTTTGAATATTTATCTACATAAAATATACATTTTAAATTGCTAAAATTACTGATGAAGATAAAAATAGTTAACTAAAGAAAGTATTTGACATATAAAAGAAAATATAGTATTATTTCATAAGTTCGTTAATTATTTTTATATGCCATATTGACATATAATTATAATTAGGGGCTAATTTGTACTATAATTGTCTCATCTTGCTAAGTTTTAGGTCTATATACTAGAGCTTAGGCATGATAAAGACTATGCGAAAGCAAAAATAAGGAGAAGAAATGAAAAAAGGACTAGTTCTAGCGGCTGCTGCAATTGCTGCTATCGGATTTAGTGGTTGTACACAACAAGTTGCTGCTTCAACAGGTGGAAGTTCAAAAGTGAAAGCTGCTGCACCAGCAGATTTAGGATTATATCCACCAAATGCAAGACCAGGTGAGTGTTATGCTAAAGTATATATTCCACCTAAGTATGCTACAAAAACTGAAAAAGTTAAAGTAGATGATGGTGCAGTAAAATTAAAAGTTATTCCACCAAAATATGGTGTAAAAACTGAAAAGCGTCTTGTTAAAGAACCTGGATACAAATTAGTTTGTAAGCCACCAGTATATAAGACTGTAACTGAGAAAGTACTAGTAAAACCAGCAAGTTACAAGCTTGTAACAGTTCCAGCACAATATAAAACTGTAACTGAGAGAGTTTTAGTTTCTCCTGCAACTACTGAGTGGAGAAAAGGTAGCGGTGTTACAACTCCAATTGCTGGTGGTGGTAGAGTAACAGATGTTAACTGTTTAGTGAAAATCCCACCTAAGTATAAAACAATTACAAAAAGAGTATTAGTATCTCCTCCTACAACAAAAAGAGTGCCAATTCCAGCACAATATAAAACTGTAACTAAGAGAGTACTTGTTAAGCCAGCTGAAACTGTAAAAGTGCCAATTCCAGCACAATATAAAACTGTAACAGTAAAAACTGTTGTTGAGCCTCCAAGAACAGTAGAGGTAAAAACTCCACCAAGATACTCTACAGTAACAAAAAGAATTAAAGTATCTAATGGGTACTATACTTGGCAAAGAGTTAACTGTAGAACAGTTAGCCACTAATTCTTATTTGTGTACCCTTTGTGGGTACGCAAGCTACATTTCACTATTATAACTTCTATTTAAATTACAATATTTATAATATAAAAACACGATTTATTTTTTAGTAATACTTTTTAATCTGTATATCAATATATCTTGATATAATAATTTCATGGAAAAAATGAATAAAGAAGCAATGGATGACTTTTTAAAGACAACGGGTGCACTCTATGATGAGACGAGGGTACGGCTCTTAAAGTTTATAGATAGACATGGGGCTCTTTGTATTTGTGATTTGGAGAGTTCATTTGGGATGTTGCAGTCAAGACTCTCTCGTCATATAAAGATACTTAAAGAGAGTGGATTTTTGACCGTGCAGAAAGAGGGTAGGTGGTCGTACTACTCTATTCGTACCCCATTGGATAGATTTAGATTGCAAGCAGTAGAGGAGATTCGAGCACTTCCAATTGAATTACCAGAGATTAAAAGACTCTCGCGGAGTTGTTATATAGATTAAAAGAAAGGAGAAGAGATGAAGATAGAAATTTTAGGAACAGGCTGTGCAAAGTGCAAAGCTTTAGAAAAAAATGCACAAGAAGCTGTAGCAAAAAGCGGAAAGTTCGCTCAAATTGAAAAGGTCGAAGATATTACAAAAATTATGGAGTATGGTGTTATGAGCACCCCTGGTTTAGTAATCGATGGCAATGTTATAAGTACAGGGAAACTATTAAGTGTAGAAGAGATAGTTTCTCTACTATCATAAAATTCTTTACAAAAACAAAAGTTTACGATGATGTAACTACACTAGATGATAACCACTTAATCTGCTACTGCTGTAGTGTTGATAAATTAAGGGCACCTCCAATGGCATTAAGTTAAGGATTTCATATCCATTTCTTGGCTTTAAGCTCAAAGCCGAAAGCTTAAAGCTAGCTATTGCGTCACTCCCATGAGAGACTGTGAGAAAACCTATAATTTTCCGGAATCGGTGGCTTTAGCCCTGAACTTTAATACCATAAAAACGTATTATGTTGCGAGGATAAAGCCATCGATTCCAAGATTTTGTAAGTTTTCTCACAATCTCTGAAAGTGGGAGTCCACGATTTCAACTCTCCAAAAGTTGAAAAAATGCTTTTTCGGTAGTTTAAAGCGTGGATTCCCGTTTTCACGGGAATGATATGGTGGTAAGCTTTTAGCTTTGTGCTTTAATCTTATAGCATTTTATGGAGTTAAAATCCTTAACTTAATGGCATTGAAGGGCACCTCTAATAATTCTAAATGCAATAAAAGATGGTGCTACTACACTAAAAGCGATAAAAGAGAGCACAAACGCCTGCACAGGCAGTGAGTGTAAAGAGTTAAACCCAAATAAGCGATGCTGTTCTAAAGAGATAAATCAGCTTATAAAACTGGAGGCAAACAGTGTTTGATTGGTGGCAAAAGATAGTTGACAATTTAGTTTACAATCAACTTGGATTAGATAGCAAAAGTGCACTTGGTGGTGCATTAGATTTTTTTATTTTTGACACAATAAAAATATTTATACTTTTAGCAGTAATTATATTTATTGTTACAGTTATTAGAAGCTACTTCCCAACAGAGAAGGTTCGCGACTATTTAGAGGGAAAGCATCCGCTATTTGGGCACGTGTTTGCCGCACTATTTGGTATTATTACACCATTTTGTTCATGCTCGGCAATTCCTCTATTTTTGGGCTTTATACAGGCTAGAATACCACTTGGTGTAACATTTAGCTACCTAATCTCTGCACCTATGAATAACGAAATTGCAATTGCAATGCTATTTGCCCTCTTTGGCTGGAAAATTACAGCTCTATACATCGGTTTTGGTTTGACTGTAGCAATTGTTGCGGGTATCATAATTGGCAAACTAAATTTAGACGACGAAGTACTCATAAAACCGCCAGAAGCAAAACCTGCCAAAATTGAAGAGGTAAAGATACCATTTAAAGAGCGTGCAATAGAGGCTTGGATATACACAAAAGATATACTTAAAAAAGTGTGGCTCTATATCTTAATAGGTGTAGGAATCGGAGCATTTATCCACGGCTATGTACCAACAGAAGTTATTGTAAAATACGCAGGGGGTGATGCTTGGTATGCTGTGCCATTAGCTACAATCTTGGGTGTACCTATGTACTCCAATGCAGCAGGTGTTATGCCACTAATCGAAGTACTAACAAGCAAAGGAATGCTTCTAGGCACAGCTCTTAGCTTTATGATGGCAATTACAGCCCTAAGCCTTCCGGAGGCGATGATTTTAAAGAAGATACTATCGGTAAAGCTAATAGCAATTTTCTTTACAACCGTGGCATTAGGAATTATGGCAATTGGCTTTATATTTAATGCAATATTGAGCTAGAGATAGAAAATGAAACTTTACTGAGTGTGTAGTGTGCGGTGCCCTCACCGCACAAAAACTCTCAACTTTAAGGAAGAAAAATGAAAAAAGTACTAATACTATGCACAGGCAATAGCTGCCGCTCTATTATTGGTGAGGCAATTATCAATAAAGAGTTAAACAATCAAGGAGTAAAAGCATTTAGTGCAGGCTCTAACCCATCTGGGCGTGTTAACCCAAATGCGAAAAAAGTATTAGAAGCCAATAGGGTTTGGAGTGATAGCTACTACTCTAAAACAATCGAAGAAATAGACAGTGAAGCTCCTTTTGATTTGGTAGTAACAGTATGCGACAATGCCAAAGAGGCGTGCCCAATGTATAGCGGTGGAAAAAAGCAAGTTCACTTAGGCTTTGAAGACCCAGACGGCAAGAGTTACGAAGCTTTTGAAGAGACTTATGCTTTAATCAAAGAGCAATTAGTAGATTTAGTAAAAAAAGAGTTGCTTTAATGCTGGCTTTTGGGCTCTTTTTAATAGTTTTAGTGCTTATTATTTGGCAGCCAAAAGGTTTACAAATTGGTACAACTGCAGTAATTGGGGCTTTAATTGCATTAGCTCTTGGCATTGTAAATATGCAAGATGTAAAAGAGGTTATCTCGATTGTTTGGGATGCCACTTTAGCATTTATTGGTATTATAATCCTCTCGATGGTACTTGATGAGATAGGCTTTTTTGAATGGGCAGCGATTAAGATGACTCGTCTTAGCCGAGGAGATGGCAACTTAATGTTTATAAATATTCTACTTCTTGGTGCTTTTGTTGCAGCCCTCTTTGCAAACGATGGAGCAGCCCTTATTTTAACTCCAATTCTTCTAGCTAAAATGCGTTATCTACATATGGATAAAAGGGCTATTTTCGCCTTTTTGCTAGCTGGTGGATTTATTGGAGATAGTGCCTCTAACCCTCTTGTAATCTCAAACCTTACAAATATTGTAACAGCCGACTACTTTGGTATTGGATTTTTTGAGTATGCAAAAAATATGTTTTTGCCAAACTTGCTCTCTATAATAGCATCTATTTCGATACTATGGATATTTTTTAGAAAGTCAATTCCAAAGACTATAGATGTTTCAAATTTACCGAAAGCTAGTAGCGTTATAAAAAACCAAACGATGTTTAAACTAAGTTGGCTCTTTTTAGCACTGCTTTTAATTGGCTACTTTATAGGTGATGCTTATAAATTGCCAATATCACTCTTTGCTTTAGGCGGTGCATTAATCTTTTTGCTAATCGCTTCAAAGTTTAAAGCCGTAAAACCCCTTCTTACACTAAAAATAGCACCATGGCAAGTGGTATGGTTTAGTATTGGGCTCTATGTCGTAGTTTATGGACTTAAAAATGCAGGATTAACCGATGAGATTGCTTCGATACTGCTTTGGCTAAAAGCACAAGGGCATGCAGCATATGTAATTGGCACAGGCTTTCTCTCTGGCATACTAAGTGCTGTTATGAATAATATGCCAACAATTATGGTTATGGATATCGCCATAGATAAAGTAGGCGATAACTTCTTAGCCTACGCAAATATTCTAGGTGCAAACCTAGGACCCAAAATGACCCCAATAGGCTCGCTAGCCACCTTACTTTGGCTTTATGTACTAGAGAAAAAAGGCGTTAAAATCAGTTGGGGAGAGTATATAAAAATTGGTCTCATAGTAACACCACCTGTGTTATTGGTTGCCCTATTTGGGACTCTTTAAGTATAGATGTATGGCTAAAATTTGCATAGGTTAGGTAAAAGTTATGTCTGCTTACTCTATTTGGGTATAATATCATTAACTTAGTTAACCAAGGGAAGAAGATGGCGGTATTGGTAACAGGTGGTGCAGGTTATATTGGTTCGCATACACTTATAGAGCTGCATAAGGCTGGATTGGAGAGCATAGTCTATGATAACCTCTCGAATGCATCAGAAGAGTCTTTGCAGAGAGTTGAGCATATTATTGGAAAAGAGATTCCATTTGTTAAAGGGGATACACGCGATAAGGAGCAGCTTCGAGAGCTATTTAGCAACTATAGTATCGATGGAGTTATTCACTTTGCTGGCTTAAAGGCTGTGGGGGAGTCGGTGCAAAAGCCTCTTGAGTATTACGATAATAATGTTATAGGAACGCTACGGCTTTTAGAGGTGATGCGAGAGTTTGATTGTAAAAGTATTATCTTTAGCTCCTCGGCAACAGTCTATGGTGAGCCAGAAATGGTACCAATAAAAGAGGAGTTTTCAACAGGCAATGGGATTACTAACCCCTATGGAAGAAGTAAATATATGATAGAGGAGATCTTAAAAGATCTCTCAAAGAGTGATAGTAGCTGGAAGATTGTAATTTTGCGTTACTTTAACCCTATAGGGGCACATGAGAGTGGATTAATTGGTGAAGATCCTAATGGGATACCTAACAATCTTATGCCCTACATTTCGCAAGTGGCTGTAGGGAAGCTTAATGAGTTGCAAGTCTTTGGAGATAACTATCCAACAGTAGATGGAACTGGAGTTCGAGACTATATCCATGTTGTCGATTTAGCCAATGCTCATGTTAAAGCATTAGAGTATATTCAAAAGCAAGATGTGATGCAAGAGCCTTTGATTGTGAATGCAGGAACAGGTATGGGCTATAGTGTTTTAGAGGTCGTAAAGGCATTTGAGCGTGCAAGCGGTAAGAAGATTCCTAAAAAGATAGTTGCTAGAAGAGCTGGAGATATTGCTATATGCTATGCTGATGTGAGTCGAGCTCAAGAGATACTTGGATGGAGTGCCGAGTTTGATTTAGAGAAGATGTGTGCCGATAGTTGGAATTGGCAAAAAAAGAATCCAAATGGGTATGAAGCGAGTTAAGGGTTCCGTGTTCAGAGTTCAGGATTCCAAAAGAATTGGTGTGTTTTATAGGCACTAAAATCTGAATACTGAACCCGGAATACAGATTGCGTTAAAAATCATCAAAACTGATACTATTTTTTGCATAGTTGGTTACATTGGTTTCGAAGAAGTTCTGTTTTACATCATTCATTGCGAGGTGCTTGCTAACAAGTTTTTGTAGGTAGGTTTCGTCTGCTGTTCCTGCAAAGATAGGTTCGAGGCCTATTTTTCTGAGTCTATCATTGGCATAGTTGTGGACTGTATTGGTGATTAACTCTTCGTGGAGCCCCATAATAGGGAAGTTATTAATAAGATACTTCCCATACTCTAGCTCAATATCAACTGCCTCTTGGATCATTTCGTAAGTTTTATCGATAACTTTACTATCTATCTTGTTCTCTTTCTGTAGCGTTTTAAAGATATTGGCAAAGAGTGGTAAGTGAGTGTTAAGCTCATCTCTTGAGATAAATTTAATCATATCCCTAGCACCTGGAACTTTGTCGCCTAAAACATAGATATAGCTAAACCCTAAGAGGAAGTAGATCCCTTCTAAATTTACGCTTGCCATTGCTGAGAGAAGCATCTTATCGGCACTATTTTCGCCAAGTGAGATATAACGAGCAAATTGATCTGCAATTCTCTCATTTTTGCGTCTTAGGGCATCATTTGTTTTGTAGAGGTCAAAGACTTCGCTAGAGTTCCCAGCTGCATCAAGAAGTACTGCGTATGATTTTGAGTGGTTGACCTCTTGCATCATCTGTAATGTTAGCGTAGATTTTACAAGTTTATTGGTTGCGAGGCTTCTAAAGTCACTAAGGTACTCCTCTTGTGCAGAGTCGTTGAAGCTTAGTTGTGCAAAGGTGAGTTTGTAGATCTCTTTTTCATTATCACTTAGGGCATCAAAGGCTTTCTTTTCATTAGCAGTATTGACTTCGCTTGGGAACCAAGTATTGGCATTCATTAAGTCGTAAAGGTTTACACTCCACTTATATTTTGGGCGGTTAAAGTCAACAAAACCACTTGGATGGCTTCCGTATAGTTTTTCATCTAAAATAGCATCACCATTTGGGTTGAAATATTTATTTGCCATCAATCTATCCTTTGAACTATACTGATATGAAAAATCTGCAGCGATTCTCTTTTGTAATAATAGCAGGATTAAATAAATCTAAAAAATAAAAAGTGTTAAGTGATACTTGACACTTTTAGATAATAGTGCTATAATGGGGAGAAGATTTAAATATTTTATTAATAAGGAGAGGAGATGCCCTTAAAGATGAAAGAGCTTATAGAGCAAACAGGAGAGAGCAAATCGACCATTCTCTACTACCTTAAAGAGGGTCTCTTGCCAGAGCCTAAGAAGCCAAAACCCAATGTCGCTTTGTATGATGATTCCGCTGTGAATATTATAAAGTTTATTAAATATTTGCAAAAGAATTTCTCCTATTCAATAGCAGAGATTAAGCATATATTTGCAAATAATCGATTTAAGTTTGATAGCTCTTTTGAAAACCTGATAGAAGCTATAAATGCACTCAGACTCAATAGCGAAGAGGAGTATAGTAAAGAGGAGTTCTTAGCGTTAGCCAAGATAGATGCAAAGGAGCTTGAAGAGTATATTCAAAAAGGGTATATCAACGCAGGGGCTTATGGTAAGAGTGAAGTTGCAATTATCGAGATACTCAAAAGAGCCAAGCAGATGGATCTCGATTTTACTCTTATCGATAGCTATGTTGCACATGCTAAAGTGTTAGCAAAGCTAGAGAATGATATAGGATCTGGACTGCTCAATGATGACTCAAAAGAGCATAATGGACGCTACGAACTACTTTTTGATATAATCTTAAAACTAAAGCCCTATATCTTTAATAGCCATACAGTAAAAGAGCACCAAAAAAGGATAAATGATGAAAAATCTATTTAAAATACCAGGCTGGAGCATCTATATTGCTATTGTATTCTTAAATGCAATGACAGATCTAGGCCATAAGATAATTTTGCAAAATACAATCTTTAAAGCCTATAGTGGTAGCGAATTGATTATCCTTACGGCACTTGTGAATGCCTTGATTCTTCTGCCATTTATTTTTCTCTTTTCGCCATCGGGGTATTTGAGTGATAAGTACTCAAAGACAAAGGTGATTAAGCTCTCTAGTGCAGCAGCTATTGCGATAACTGCACTGATTACGCTCAGTTACTATTTGGGTCTCTTTTGGGTTGCTTTTGCGTTAACTTTTCTGCTAGCAGCACAGAGTGCTATCTACTCGCCAGCAAAGTATGGGCTTATTAAAGAGATGCTAGGAAGCAAAAATATCGCAAGCGGAAATGGCTTAGTGCAGGCAGTGACAGTAGTTTCTATACTGCTAGGGGCACTCTTTTACTCAATTCTCTTTGAGAGGCTACTGCAAGCTGGGGTGGGAACTCCAGAGGCAATTTTAAAGCAGATTGCACCGCTAGGCTATCTTTTGGTGTTAGCGAGTGCTCTTGAGTTTGCCTTGGCAAGTAAGCTAGAGAAGATAGTCCCAAAAACTACGACAAAAAGGGGTGTTTTTAGACCAAAACTCTACTTTAACTTTACCTATTTAAAGAAGAACCTCCGCAATATTCACGAGAGCAATATTGTATGGGAGTCGATTATTGGTTTAAGTATCCTTTGGGGGATCTCGCAGGTTGTTGTGGCGATCTTTGGAGAGTTTTTAAAAGAGCAGCTAGGGGTTACCGATACCGTCGTTGCCCAAGGTTTGCTGGCTCTTAGTGGAGTTGGTATGATCTTAGGTTCACTCTTTGCGGCTCGAATGAGTAGAAACTTTATCGAGATTGGTACAATTCCACTTGGAGCACTTGGAATTGCATTGATGCTGCTCTTTGTTCCATCGACGACTAATCTAACACTCATAGGTGTACTAATTTTAGCGTTTGGATTCTTTGCAGGGATCATTATGGTGCCGCTAAACTCTTTGATTCAATTCTTTACCCCAAAAGAGGAGCTTGGAACAGTCTTAGCTGGGAATAACTTTATGCAGAATATATTTATGTTCCTCTTCTTGCTGCTTACGGCACTCTTTGGGTATCTTAATTTTTCCTCTACGCTGCTTTTTTACTTTGTAGCAGTAGTTGCCTTTGCTGGGGTTGCCTATACGCTTATAACGATGCCACAATCGCTTGTTCGCTATATTGTGCGGCTCATTGTTCGGATGCGATATAAGATAGATGTTTATGGTATCGAGAATCTAGAGAGCCAAAGGGGTATTTTGCTTCTTGGGAACCATATCTCCTTTTTAGATTGGGCGATTTTACAGATTGCCTATTCTAGGCAGATTCGTTTTGTAGTTGATAGAGAGTACTACAACAAGTGGTACTTAAAACCATTTTTGAAGTTTGCAAAGACTATACCAATATCGAGTCGTGCAAGCAAAGGGGCACTAGAGGAGGTAACCAAAGCGTTAAATTGTGGGCAGATTGTTGCACTCTTTCCTGAGGGACATATTAGTCGAAATGGCCATTTAGATAGCTTTAAAAATGGCTTTGAGAGGGCAGCAGCTGGTGTAGATCCTGCAAGAGCTGTGATTGTACCATTCTACCTGCGAGGACTTTGGGAGGATAACTTCTCTTACGCCTCAAAGAAGCTTAAAAACAGTAGACGCAAAGACATATCGGTAAGCTTTGGAAAAGCTATGCCAATCCACTCAAAAGCGAATGAGGTAAAAAGGGCAGTCTTTGAACTCTCGATAGATGCTTGGCAAGAGTACTCAAAGAGGCTACCAACCATTCCAGAGGCGTGGCTTGAGAACTTAAGTGAAAATACAAATAGCTTAGCAGTTGCCGATTCAACAGGGGTAGAGCTAAGTAAAGCACGCTTTGCTACAGCAGTCTTTCTATTTAATAAGAAACTGAAATCGCTCTTAAAAGATGAGCAAAATATCGGTCTTGTTCTACCAACAACAGCTGCTGGATCAATTGCAAATATGGCGGTTTTAACCCTTGGCAAAACGGTTGTAAACTTAAACTACTCAAGTGGCGATAAGAGCTTAACATATGCGATCGACTTAGCAGAGATTCAAACAGTTGTCACCTCAAGACAGTTTCTTGCAAAGCTTAAGGCAAAGGGATTTGATTTAAGCGAAGTGTTACAGAAGGTGAAGGTGCTCTACCTAGAGGATATAAAGAAAACTATCTCGAAAGTAGAGGGGCTTAAGATGCTTCTAGCTGTTAAGATGCTGCCACTATGGCTAATAAAGTCACTCTATATAGAGCCAAGGGGTATAGATGATACAGCTGCTATTTTATACTCAAGCGGAAGCGAGGGAACCCCTAAAGGGATTGAGTTAACGCATCAAAATATTATGGGGAATATCAAGCAGATTGCAACACTTATCAATGCAAGTGATGATGATCTTATTATGGGAACTTTGCCGATTTTCCACTCCTTTGGATTAACGGTAACCACACTTACTCCACTTGTTGAGGATATTGCAGTTGTCTGCCATCCTGATCCAACAGATGGGTATGAAATTGCGAAGCTTTGTGCGAAGTATAAAGCAAACTATATGTTTGGAACGGCAACATTCTACCGACTCTATAGCCGAAATCGTAAAATTCACCCAGTTATGTTTGATACACTCAAATTGATAGTTGCAGGTGCCGAGAAGCTTCCGCAAAAGGTACGCGAGGAGTTTTCTAAACGATATGGTAAGACAATCTACGAGGGGTATGGAGCTACTGAGACAACACCAGTTGCGAGTGTTAATATTCCAGATGTGGTGATGGTTGACGATAATTACCGTATTCAAGTTGGGAATAAGCCAGGTACTGTGGGGCTGCCAGTACCTGGCAGTAGTTTTAAGATAGTAGATCCAGAGAGTTTTGAGGAGCTTCCAGTTGGCGAAGATGGGATGATTCTCATAGGTGGTACGCAGATTATGAAGGGGTATCTAAAGAATCCCCAAAAGAGTAGCGAGGTGATTAGAGAGATTGATGGTCGCAGATGGTATGTAACAGGTGATAAGGGGCACTTAGATGAGGATGGCTTCTTAACAATTGTCGACCGCTATAGCCGTTTTGCAAAACTTGGGGGCGAGATGGTAAGCCTTGGAATGGTCGAAGGGGTGCTCTCAAGCATTCTAGAAGAGGGGAGTGCCCTAGCAGTAACTGCAATCGAAGATAGCAAAAAGGGTGAAGCACTTGTAGCTCTTTTGGAGGGAGAGATGGAACTAGAGGAGCTTAAACGAAGAGTTAAAGAGCTTACCATCAACCCACTCTATAAACCATCGAAATTCTATAAAGTTGAGCAGATCCCACGCCTAGGCAGCGGAAAAGTAGATCTTAAGGGACTTAAGAGTTTTGCTGTGGAGTTAACAAGTAACTAATACCAAATCAAAAAGAGGAGCTGGAGACTTTAGCCCCAAACAATCATGTGATTTTTCGGAGCTGAAGCCTCCGATTTCATAACTTTAGCAAAAAAAATAGACTCCAAACTGTAAGTTCGGAACTCGGAATTCGGAGCACTAAATAAGGAACCCACAGGTTACGCTTGCGTAACCTGTTCGCGAATCTTATGCCATATATCAAGGGCTAAGCTTTGAGGGAGTTTTACATCATCAAAGGTGACGATTGCACCCTCTTTGACATCGCGAATAAACTCTGCATTGGCTAAGAGTCCAATAGGTACATGGTTTGGATGGTTCTTAATGAATACCGCCTCTCCACGAACATCGAAGCTTCCAATCCCTTTTTTGAGAGTCTCGCCAGCTTTTATATCGTGTTTTGCAATGGCAGCAACACTAAAACGAGGGTTTTTGCTATTGTTAAGGAGTACATCGCCACCATCTAAAATTCGCTTTATAGTTTTAATAATCTCTAGGTGGCAGAGGTGGTAGGTCCGCTCTAAAATATAGTATGGACCATCACCAAGTTTGTAGTAGCGAAGTGCTCCAGTTTGCTCTTCGTCGTGCTCGGCAACAATATAGACACCGGCAGGAAGCTTTGGAGAGAGTACATAATCGCTTACAGGCTCTCCTAACTCTTTTGCTTTTTCAGCCAAGATAGTACCAGCTTCGAGCATACTATCGCTCTTAATTTTCATAAGCCCCTCTTGAACGATAGTTGCTCCTAAACCATTTGCAACGAGTGCTTGTTCTATCTCAACCTTTGTACCATCGGTAAATGAGGTTACCATCTCGAGTGAAAGATTAGAGCGACCACCCCAATACTCCATCTCTTCGCGGCTAGGGTTTTCGTTCAGGAAGCCTTTGATATTGACATATGCTAATGGTTTAAAGCCCATTGCAAGTGCCTCTTCGTGCAGTATTGCTTCAACGCCAGGTTGATCCCCCTCAGCCTCTGTTACGATCCCTTTGTCAACAAAGTAGGAGCCAGTTGTAACATGGAACTCTGAATTCATCGTAACCACTGGTATATCGGCTTTCAGAATCTTATCGATACTCTCAGTTGCATAGATTGCATCACCACTAGCTTCGACGATGAGGTCGCAGCTCTCTATGAGGTCATCAAGACTATTTGTTAAGAGGTCTGGTCTGATAAAGTCCTCTCGTTTGCTAATATCGGTTCGTGTGAGCACCTTTTGAAGCTGATAATCTGGGTGCTTCTCTAAGAGTTTTGCTAAGCCATTTGCAATAAACCCTGAGCCAATAACGCCAATTTTTGCTCTTTTACTCTTCTCTACATCAATCAAAGAGAGGCATGACTTAAGAGAGTCTCTCCAGTATGGTATGGTGAGATTGAACTCTTTTTTTATCTTCTCTTTACTTAAAACACTATAAGGTGGGCGTTTTGCTGGGGTTGGATACTCCTTTGTGCTAATTGGAGTGATCGTGCAATCGATATTGCTAATCTCAAAGATAGCTTGAGCAAAATCGTACCAAGAGCAGTTCCCTTCGTTGCTGTAGTGGAAGATTTCAGGATCTCTACTGAAGTCATAATCACTCTCTAAGATCTCTAAAATTGTACGAGCCAAATCGCGTGCATAGGTTGGTGTACCAATTTGATCGCATACGACATTAAGGGCATCTCGCTCCTGCCCAAGGCGAAGCATCGTCTTTACAAAGTTGTGCCCTGTATGTGAATAGATCCAAGAGGTACGGATAATGATAGCTCCTTTAGGAGCAATCTCGAGTATCTTCTCTTCCGCATCTCTTTTAGATTTTGCATAGATCCCTTGTGGATTTGTTGGAGCATCTTCGCTTAATGGAGAGTGAGTTTTGCCATCAAAGACATAATCGGTAGAGAGATGGATAAGTGCAAGAGAGTACTCTTTTGCTAATTTTGCTAAGTGAGCTACAGCGGTTGTATTGATAGCATAGACATCATCTGAGTGCTCCTCTGCCTTGTCAACTGCTGTGTAGGCAGCACAGTTGACAATTGTGTCAACACTATGCTCTTTGATAAATGCCTCAATAGCACCGTAGTCAGTAATATCGAGAATCTCTTTATCTGTAAAGTAGAAGTTGACATCTTTGTAGTGTCCATTGGCAACGAGTGCTTGGAGTTCGCTACCTACTTGTCCATTGGCACCGGTAACTAAGATATTTTTACGCATAGAGATTATCCTCGTAGTTAAAGAGATCAGCATGAGCCAAGAGAGGCTGTTTTTTATCCTTCTCTGAGAGTTTAAGCTCCTCTATTGGGAGTGGCCACTCTATACCTATAAACTCATCATCAAAGGCGATTCCTCTATCGTTCTCTGGAGAGTAGTAGTTGTCAACTTTATAGGCAAAGATTGTATCATCCTCTAAAACAACAAAACCGTGTGCAAAGCCTCGTGGAACAAAGAGTTGTCTTTTATTTTCAGCACTAAGTTCTACAGCTACATATTCGCCAAAAGTTGGGCTTCCATCACGAATATCGACGGCAACATCGAGTACTCGACCTTGAATAACTCGTACAAGTTTTGTCTGTGCAAATGGGGCGAGTTGATAGTGTAAACCTCGCAACACTCCTTTGGAGCTTTTTGACTCATTATCTTGACAAAAGTTTACTTTAAATCCTAGAAACTCTTCGAGCTTATCCTGGCGGTAGGTCTCTACAAAGTAGCCTCTCTCATCTCCGTGTACTTTTGGTTCTATAATAACGACATCTTCAATCTCTGTTCGTATAAACTGCATCTACTTCTCCTTCTCTGTGGTATCAATAGCTTGAGCGATTGCTTTTGTGCCTATTGCACTTCCTCTATCGTTTAGGTGTGTTCTGTCTGCAAAGTGGCTATTGTTTAGTGGTAAATTTTGTAATTTTATCAGTGTGCCATTATACTCACTTATAGCTTTAGTTACTTTTTCATCAAAGTAGGCGACACCATCTCGTACTGATTTATGTTTTTTGTAGAGCTCTGGACGATAGGGTTGGTGGGCTACATAGAAGTGCATACCTCTTTTTTGTGCCTCTTTTGCCATTCGTGCAATTGCTCTAAAAGATTCACCATGCATTATTGGAGGGTGTGGGAGATACCATCTTCCTCCTACCCCTCTTTGTTTATAGATCTTTAGTGGCACACTACAGGTGTGATCAAAGAGGAGAGAGGTAAACTTATCTGGCTGCATATGCTCCCTCTTCCACTTTTGGCTTCGTTCGTAGCAGAAGAGGAGATTATTACACGCTTTAAAGTAAAATTTCAAGAGCCGCCACCATGAGAGTGTGTGGTTCATAAATCCAATATAGGTCTTTGCATCAAAATTCTCATATCTCCATGGGTGCGGAAGATCAGAGTATTGTGCAGAGTAGATGATTCGTTTTAAGTTTGGAAATGTTTTAGTAAGTTTTATTAGCTGTTCAGCTTCAAGTGTTGTCGCTTCGTAAACAGAGAGGTTGACAGCATGATTGACAACTTTTGACTCTTTTTCGAGAATTGAGCCGATAACATTGTTTAGTCCGATAGATGAGCCTACAATAAAGGTGTCAACCTTATTGACATCTATCTTGTTTCGTATATACTTTAGTTTTGCATCGAGCGATATTCTATTTGTAAATGGTGGTGGATAGTGTTCAATAAAATAATAGGCATATCCAATTGCCAAAGCAAAAAGCAGAGCAAGTGTTCCAAAAAGGATTTTGAGATAGGTTTTTGTTTTGAGCATACATGAATCCTTTTAGAAGTTAAAGTAGAGAAATTCACTCTTCTTGTAGAGCATAAAGAGAGAGAGTGCAAAAAAGAGTGTTAAAAGAAGATAGAAAAAGTTTGTCTTAAAGCGATCTTTCCACTCCATAGAGTTAGGCATTGCTACTACAACAAAAAAGGCGATAAGAAGCCAAAGCCCCATATAACTCTCGTTTGCATAGAGTTTTGACCACTCCCCAAAGTGGAGCGAACCTCTAAGCAAAGAGAGGAGATCACTCAAAGATTGAGGCAAAATTAAATTGCCACTAAACATCCCTTTGAGAACCTTTAGGGCATCATCGAAGCTTTTGGCTCGAAAGAAGACCCATGCGATATTGATAAAGTTAAAGGTAATAAACCATGCCAAAATCACAGGAAGCTTTATCTTTAGCTTCTGCCAAGCTCGATGGATAACCAAAGCTGCACCATGCAGTGCACCCCAAAAGATAAATGTCCAGCCAGCACCATGCCATAAGCCACCAAGTAAAAAGGTGATAAAGAGGTTCAGATAGGTTCTTGCCTCTCCCTTTCTATTGCCCCCAAGCGGAATATAGATATAGTCTCTAAGAAAGTGTGAGAGAGTAATATGCCAGCGACGCCAGAAGTCTTGTATAGAGGTAGCCTTATATGGCGAGAGAAAGTTTGTTGGTAGCTTGATATTAAAAAGAAGTGCTAAACCTATTGCCATATCGGTATAGCCGCTAAAGTCGAAATAGAGTTGGAAAGTATAGCTCAGCGAAGCACTCCAGGCTTCTAGCATATTGAGCTCTTTAGCAAGATCAAACCCTTGTGTTGCCCACTCTGCAAAGGTATCGGCAATGACAACCTTTTTAAAAAGCCCCATAAAGAAGATAAAAAGACCAGCGGCAACATTCTCTAAGTTGACAACTTTATTTTTTATCTTTGCAAATTGTGGCATCATCTCTTTGTGGTGCACAATTGGTCCTGCAATGAGCTGTGGGAAGAAGGTAACAAAGACAGCATAGTTTAAGAAGTCATACTCTTTTGTCTCACTACGGTAACTATCGACAAGATAGGCGATTTGTTGGAATGTATAGAAGCTAATTGCAAGTGGGAGTGCAAGGTGGAGGAGCTTAAATTCACTTCCCGTAAATCGGTTGATATTTGCAATAAAGAAGTCCATATACTTAAAGTAGCCAAGGAGCCCTAAGTTAAAGGCAACACCAACCCAAAGAAGCTTCTTTTTAGAGAGACTTTTCATCTTTTTTGGATGAGCCAACTCTCTACCTAAGCTATAGTTAAAGATCATCGATATTAAGATGAGTGGCAGATATTTTATATTCCACCAAGAGTAGAAAAAGAGCGAAGCAAAGACCAAAAAGGCTTTGCTTGCCTCAGTTAAGTGTTTCTTATTGAGGTAGAAATAGACAAAATAGACTATTGGTAAAAAGAGGAAGATAAATTCGTATGAGTTAAATAGCAATCTCTATCCTATTTTTTTAAAAAATTATATCTTAAAGATTGTTAACAATTGCAATATGTAAGGTAAAAAAGGCTTTTTTAGAGTATCTGAAAGGGAGGGTAATATCCCTTTTGATATTTATGAGTTTTTGGAATCTCTTTGCTTGTGGAGGGAAACTCTTGTGCCAAACGATTAAGATCTGCTGCTCCTTTTTAAAAGGTTGTTTAAACCCATCTGCAGAAACTGTAGATTGTGGGAAATTGATCTTCATATTGCCACCTATAACTTTATTCTCAGCTATAATAAAACCTTTATGAAAACCTGCCTTTTTTATCTCGTTAGAGATTTGAGCAAATGGATAGTTTAATCGTGGGGGATGCTTAAGTATATCTGGAAAATAGACGCGAATAATTGTGGCAATTACAACAAATAACATGAGAGAGTAGATAATAGTAAAGAAGAGTCGGATAGTTTTATTTGTGAGTTTACTACTCTCAACTTTAGTAGCTAGAAAGAGTGGTACAAGAAAAAAGTAGGGCTGTAGCCAACGATCTTTAAAGTTGCTCGCTTGTGATATAAGAACAAAGAGTAGTAAAACTATTGTAGCACTTATGAGAAAAGTTCGTAAAAAGTTATTGCTTGGGATAGTAAATGTTTTCCAAAAAAGGATGAGAGGTATAATCATAAGCAGTAAAAACTCTATGAGAGCAATAAAAAATTGGAGAACTCCTTGAAGATAGTTGTCCTTTATTGGTTGAAGTTTATGAATTGTTGGTGCAGTAACCAAAGAGATATGTTCTACTACCCAGAGTATATGAGGTAAAGATAAAAGAGTAAACAGAATAATGGTTAAAGCTATTCGTTTATTGAGAAAAAATCCTTGTAGCTTCTTGTCAAGTATAGAGGCAGCTACAATTGAAAGTATGAAGATGAGAAAACTATATTTTGCTAAAAATCCGAATAGAAAAAGCACTCCAAGTATAAGATAGTGAGAGTAGTGGAAGTTCTTAACTCTATATTTAAGATAGAGAAGATAGTAAAGAGTGATCGAAGCTATTGTTGTAAGAAGTACAGAGTGGGTAAGGGCTCGTTGAGACTCCCAAGAGATTTGTGGAATTAAAAAGAGAGAAGCTGTTGCAATGGAGGCAATAGTACTATTTTGGCTTATTAGTTGTGCACTCTTAAAATAGAAAAAGTATGTTAGAAAGAGGAGTATATTTTTTAAGAGTGCCAAAGCAAAGATACTAGAACCAAAAATCTTAAAGAGGAGTGTTTGAATCCAAGTATAGAGTGGAGGTTGAGCATTATAGCCCCAAGCAAAGTTTTGTGTAAGTAGGAGTTGTTCGGCCTCGTCAAGTCCAATATTTGGGGAGAGAAAGATTCTTATAATAACCTGTAGCAAAAAGTAGAGAGCTAAAACAGAGATAAATCTATCGATATAAAAAGTGTTTTGCTGCATCTCTTGACCTCTACTTGTAGATATAGAACTATAACAAAAAAAATCTCATAAATGATTTAACCCAAAATTTACAATCGGATGAGTAAGGGATAATAAATGGTTTAGTTTGGAGCAATAAGGGATAAGAGTTACCTCTTCCCTTAAAATAGTACTTTTAGCGTGGGCGGTTATTAAATCCCCAGTTTGGGCGAATAGTTTTAATTCTGTTTCGGTTCTCTTTTTGGATTTTGCTAATAAGTTCAATATCAGAGAGGCTGCTTCTATTTTGGAAGATATAGTAACCAATAGAGAGCTTTTTGTGGAGTATAATATTATATTTTGCACTAAATGCAGCTATATCCATATTAACTCCTTTTTTAAATGCTACTATAATACTTTTTTGTCTCTTTTCTACCATTCTTGCACTCACTCCATCTGGAGCAGTTGGTATAGATATTTTGCGTTCTACTCCATTATCGATTATTGTGATTACTTTAGCTTCTGTAAAGCTTGCTAAAAGTAGGGCTATTGCAATTACTCTTTTCATCATTTACTCCTAATATCCATATATTTTAATGTTTACACTTTTGAGTTGTGCATTTATCTGTTTACTATTCTCTATAGTAACTGTCCACTTTCCAGCTGTCGTTTCGTCCAAGAAAGCACCTGTAGAGAATCTAAACCCTCCATTCATCCAATCACCATTTGGAATATGGTACTGATCTACTTTTGTGCCACTCTTTATAAGTTGTACTTTTGTACCACCAGGAGAGGTGAGATAGATGTCGATATCACTTGCATTTTGTGTATCAATATCGACAGTTGTCTCTACCCATTCTGCTTTTATATCGTGAGGTACATCCAACTCGACTTTTGTTGTGCTATTTAAATTAATATATGCGTTAAATGTTGCTTCAATACTCTTTTGTGCTGGAAGGTTACTGTATCCATTCTGGCACATATCGATTGCTTTTTTTGTATCAATTAATCCAAAACCGTAGTTTCTATTGAAGTGGTACCCCTCTGTATTGGTTATCCATCTATCATTTTCACTATCGATTTTTTTAGCTGTTTTTGCAAGGATATATTTTACATCTCTCCATCCCAAATTTGGACATGCTTCTAAAAGGAGTGCTACTGCTCCTGTTACCATTGGTGCGGCTGCACTTGTTCCTGCCATTGCGTATGTATAATCTTTCTTGCTATCTTCATCCCATGTATTTACAGATTTGCCAGATAGATAAGTGGTTGCAATTGTAGGACCACTATTTACATCAGAAGCACCACCATAAGCTGCAATCCAAACATTTGCCCCAGGCGTTGAGTATTCAGGTGATTTGTTTTGGTAATCGAGTGCACTTACAACTAATGCAAAACGGTTATTAATAACATACTGAATATTAGCATCGGCATTATCTGCTCTTGCATTACCACTAGCAAAAATATAAACTCTTCCTTTACCATTACGGAGTGTTTTGGTTCCCTCCTCCATAATTTCTTCGTAGAAGGTATCGATTGTATAATAGGTTCCCCAACTATTATTGGTAACGGCAATCTCATTTGCACCATTACCACTTAACCAAGCAGCATCTAAACCATCTAAACTCTGCTGTACTAGCCAGTTGCTTCCAGCAATTTTTGCAAAAGGTGCAACTCCACGAACTCCAATATTGTTCAATCCTCGTGCTGCGGCAATACCTGCAAGCATTGTTCCATGAGGGAGGTAGTAGCCTCCTGGTACTGGGTCGCCTTGTTTATCACCATTAAGAGAGCGATTAATGTCTATATTTGCCTTAAGATCTTCATGTTTAATATCAACACCACTATCGACAATTTGGAGTATAATTGGGTTCCCATTATTATAGCCCATATATTTTTTATATACATCTAAGAGATGAAGATCATTGCCTACAATAGAACCAATCTCACTAGGGTTCATAGGTGTGCCATTAGCATGAATATACCACTCTTTGCTAAAGAATGGATCTCCTTCTAAGCCATCTATTACCCCATTGCTATTTTCATCACTGTTGTTGCTATCCATTCCAAGAAGAGCTTCTATATTATCAGGTATATTATCGTTATCACCATCGCTTAGAGGTGGGGTATTGTTGTTTTCACTACTATTATTATCGCTTCCAGAATTGTTGTTGTCGATTCCTCCACTATTACTGTTGTTATTATCATTATTATTATCAATATCACTATCATTGTCATCAGAAGAGTTGTTATCCTCTTCTCCACTATTGTTACTATCGGAATTATTATTATCATTAATTGCAACCTGCAAAAGCATAATAAAATCGCTCTTATCGCTATTGATTCCGTAAAGCTTAACAGTAAATCTATCAGTGCCATTTTGATCTATAGATTTTATAGCCTCAATATTGAGTTTTATTTTTGTGCCAGCAAGCATAAAATAGTTACTATCATTGCTCTTAAGAATTTGTAGATAACTAAGTCCATCTTTTACATCTATTGGGGCTGTAAGATTTGTATCATCAAGGGAGACTTGCTTATTGTAAGTTATATTATCTTCGAAATTTGTAACTTTAGCTCTTTTCGTATCTTTCGTTTCAAAAATATCACATCCACTAAAGAAGAGCATGCTTACTAAAGCAAATAGAGAGAGAATTTTCATTATATTTCCTTCATATTTTTTTACAAGTCTAACACCAAAGAATGGAAATTGTAAGAAATATTGCAAAATGAAAGTTTAAGGAGTATCTATTATTGATATTGGCAGAGAGAAGAGTGAAAATATTACTCTTCTTTATAAAATTATTTTACTTTTAGCTCTTTTGACCACTGCTCCATAACTTTGTGAAGCTTCTCATTTGGTGCTTCGATGAATTCAATTACCCAACTATCTTCTAATTCGCATATACCAATACTTCGTGGGCGAACAGCAGCTACTTTTGTATTTGAAATCTCTTTTCCAAAGCAGAAGATAACATTTTTAACATCTTTAATCTCTGGTGCAATAACCCCATCTGCAAGAGAGTTTGTGTGTGCATAGTGGTCAAAAATGGCGATAAATGTCGCAATTGGGTGATCTTCAATTTTAGCTTTAAAGTAATTAACAATCTCATTTATACTTTTTAAAGCAACCTCGTTTTTTTCTAGCTCAAGTGTCCATACAGGATATTTATCAAGAAAGTTTGTTTGTTTCATAATTTACCTTTATATTAAAATGAAGTTAGGATTATAATAAAGAGAGCTTAAAGCTCTATTACTAGAAACAGTTTTCTTGATTAAAAGGTTAATTGATGGATTTTTGTAAATGCCCTAAGCTAAATGATTTGCTAAAAGGTTGTTAATCTCTAATGCAAAATTTGGGTTAAACCCAATTTTGTAAAAGAATTGGTACAAAATAGAACTCCTTAGATAATTTGATTTTTCACACTATTTCTTATATAATAAGAGAAATACAAAAGGAGTATATATGAAGCATGATGATTTAAGTGATTTAGATAAAATTGGACTCGCAGGACTCTCTCGTAGCGATGAAGATATACCATCGAGTCGCATGAGTGGGCTACAAGTTTTTGTAATTATTATGCTTCTTATTCTCGTTGGTATATTAATTTTTAAGATAAATTAATTCTGCCCATAAATGAGATGTGGTAACCATAAAGAGATCTCTGGAATATAGGTAACAATAAGAAGCCCTAGCAAAATCATACTCGCCCATGGCCATGCATAGACTATTACATCCTTAAGACTCACCCCTGTAATTCCACTCGTTACAAAGAGGTTTAGCCCTACAGGTGGGGTGATCATCCCAAGCTCCATGTTTATTGTAACTATAATACCAAAGTGGATCGGATCGATTCCAAGTGCCTTTGCAACTGGGAGTAAAAGTGGCACCATAATCATAATAATCGCACTAGGTTCCATAAAATCACCTGCAAAGAAGAGGAGAATATTGACAAAAACTAAAAAGAGAATAGGTCCAACATGGGCATCGATAAGAAGCTGCGTTATCATATGGGGTACATTTTCGAGTGTTAAGAAGTGTGCAAAGATCATTGCATTTGCGATAATAAACATAATCATTGCTGAGGTTTTAGCTGCACCCAAAAATGTTGCATAGAGATCACTCCAGTGAATATCGCGATAGATAAACATAGAGACAAAAAAAGCCCACACAGCAGCAACTGCAGCAGCCTCGGTAGGAGTAAAAATACCGCCATAGATACCACCAATAACAATAACTATTGTCATGAGTGCCCAGGAAGCCTCTTTCATTTTTTTGAAACGGATACTCCATGGCTCTGGCTTGCTTCTTTTAAATCCAAGTCTTACAGCACCAATATAGGTTACTGCCATCATCATTAAGCCTATTATTATACCTGGGATCACCCCAGCCATAAAGAGTTTACCAATACTCACTTCGGCAGTTACACCATAAACTATTAGCACAATAGATGGTGGTATTAAAATTCCAAGACTTCCGGCCGTTGCAACGGTACCGATGGCGTAGCGTTTTGGGTAACCAGCTTGTTCGATTGCTCCAAACATAATAGAGCCAATTGCTACAACTGTTGCAGGAGAGCTTCCGCTTACAGCCGCAAAGATAATACTTGCAAAGATTGCTGCCATAGGCAAGCCGCCGGGAAGATGCCCCACTAAACTTTTTGCAAAATCGATGATTCGTTGAGCCGAGCTCCCTTTAGAGAGAAGATTCCCAGCCAAAATAAACATAGGAATTGCCATAAGTGAGTAACTATCGATCTTTTCAAAAATCATACCAGCAATCTCTAGTGGGCTTGTGGAGGTCATGGTAACTAGAGTTATAAAGGTAGAAGCTCCTAGAGCAATTGCGATAGGTGCACCAATAATCAGTAGCCCAAAAAAGAGCCCAAAGAGAAGAGCAATACTCATAACATACCTCCTGTTTTTTGATGCACTTTTTTAAGCAGTTCCTCGCTATCAAGCTCCTCTAAAGTCTGCTCCGCTTCACTCTTTATCTTAATCTCATCAGCAGGTGTTTTGATTACCTCTATAATTTTATAAAGAAGCACAATAGCACTAAAGGCAAAAGAGATTGGCACAACAACATATGGAATCCATAGTGGGATATTAAGATCTACTGATATTTCGCCAAGGTCGATATAGAGCAGTACATATTGGTAGCCAAAATAGGCAATAGCTGCTACATAGATTGTAGAGATAAACAGTGTAAGCAGTATTAAAAACTTTTTAAATTTAGGAGGAGCTTTCTCTAAAAAAACATCTACAGCGATATGAGCATCTTTCTTAAAACAGTAGACTGCTCCAAAAAAGGTGCTCCATAAAAAGAGGTAGATCGTAAGCTCACCTGCCCATGTTAAAGAGCTCTCAAAGATATACCTTGCAATTACATTTATAAATGCTAATGCAACACCTGCAGCAATGCCAAAGGCGGCTACTACTTTACTAATATTAATAATGAAAGAGATAAGGTGTTTCATAATCTATCCTTTGTTGGAAGCTTAAAGCCTAGAGCTTAGAACGAAGAGCTAAAAATGTAACTTCGCTTTGCTTTTGATTTTAATTTGCTTTAAGGTGCAAATGCCTTTCCATTGAGAAGGTGCGGTTAAGGTACCGCACGCTGCTAAATTGACTACTTAGTATTTTGAGCCGCTTCGATCAGATCTTTGCCAATGGTATTGTTATCGTAAAATTTAGGATAGATTGTACTCATAACCTTTCTCCACGCCTCTTTTTGCTTATCGTCTAGGTTATAGATTTTCAATTTGCCTGTATTTTTAGCATACTCTTCGATTTTCCCTAACTGCTCTTTATCGAGCTTGGCTGCAAGTTCTCGCTCTTTAGCAGTTGCCTCTTTCATCGCCTGCTTTACTGCCTCTTGAAGCTCTTTTGGAAGCGAGTTATAGAACTTTTTACTCATAACTACAAGGTAGCCTAAGTAGCCGTGGTTGCTAAGTGTCATATACTTTTGTACCTCATAGAACTTTTTTGTGTAGATGTTTGAGTTTGTGTTCTCTTGCCCATCAATTACCCCTTGCTGGAGTGCAGAGTATACTTCGCTAAATGGCATAACTTGTGGGTTTGCACCAACTGCTTTAAACTGCTCCTCTAAAACTTTAGAGCTCATAATTCGAAACTTTTGTCCCTTCGCATCTTCTGGCATTAAAAGAGCTTTTTTGGCAGAAGTTAACTGCTTAAATGCATTATCCCAATAATCAAGCACCACAAACCCTTTCGCTGCCACTAAATCTTTGAGTTTTGCACCAACTTCGCCATCTTGTACTTTATGGACATGCTCCATATCTCTAAAGAGGAATGGGAGATCAAAGAGTGCCAATTGTGGTACTGTCTTTGTAAATTTAGAGAAAGATGGGCACGCCATCTGTACAGAGTCTAGCTTAATTGCTTTAAGAACCGCTTTATCTTTATAGAGTTGTGAGTTTGGGTAGACCTGCACATCTATTTTGCCTTTACTAAGCTCTTCGAGTCGCTTCTCGAAAAAGAGGGCTGCTTGCCCTTTTGGCGTATTTTCGCTTACAACATGGCTAAACTTAAGTACAAAATCTGCTGCACTTGCTGCTGTAGTCATTGCTGCTGCCGCTATAGTTGAGAGTAAAACTTTTCGAAACATTGGAGTCTCCTTTTCCTTTAAGTAGTAGAGCCCTATTATATTTGAATTTAAAAGAAAAATCAATACCTTTCTATAAAAAACGATAATATGGATAGTTTTTGTTTCGATTAGCTTCGAAAGAGAGTATATTGCTAATGTTTTTTAAGATTTCGAGCAAGTTCGTAAAGTTTTTTAGACTCTTTTGAGAGCTCTTTTGTCTTTTTAACCGCTTTATGGTTAAAAAATTTCTCAAGTGCTTTAAGCCGCTGTTTATCGACATAAGCTATCTGTTTTTCTACAGCTTTTACCTCTACAATATCGATCTTAACATCACTATGCTCTATAAGATAGGCTCGCAGTCTCACACGAAGTTCTGGGTTGAGTGAGACATAGGTATACTCTTTTTTGCTGCTAAGTCTTGATATAAGCGACTCAATAAGGTAAGATTTATGAATTGCCTCTTTTGGGTCGGTTGGAAGAGGTGGATTTTTGGGTTTTGGTGTATCTTGTTTTATCTTAAGAGTAAGCTCTTGAGGGAGAATAACTTTTCTCTCTTCACTCTCTTCGCTCTGCTCCTCTTTAGGCTTTTCTTTCTCTAACTTATCTTCAATTACTAAAATTTTACTCTTTTGAAAATCTTCAATTCTCTTTATAGCTCGTTCAGCCATCTTGTACTCTTCGGACTCTTCATCTTTTGCTTTATTGCGTATATTAGCGATCTCTTCGATCTGTATTTTAAAGAGAATAACACTATACTTCCCTTGTTTACAGAGATATTTGATATTATCAAAGAGTGTGTCGTACTGCTCCCCCATCCATATATTGTTATCGAAAACAACCTTCCCTGCGAGCATTTTTCGGAGTTTGTGTTTAGGGTTTTTCTCTCTAAAGAGTTCAGAGTAGATACGAAAAGCGTGATAGAGTAGAAAGTAAAAGAGCATAAGTAGTAGAAAAAAGAGTATGCCAAATTTCAGAATGAGAGATATTGAAATAAATATTCCTATAACAAGAAAAAGAGAGTATTTTGTTAGTAAATCATTCCAAGTCATAGAGAACTCTACCCTTTTGATAATCTAGGTTACAATTTTATCTTAATTTGTTGAAAGTAGTGATAGAGGGATAGTTTTGAGGGGTATTATTGTTGAGCATATGTGACACTGTAGCTCTCTGCACCGTTACAAAAAGCTCTCTCTAAATCGCGTAACTCATCGGCCAACGAGTAACTGTAGTCTAAAAGTTCATAGAGTGTAGGGATATAAAAGCCCTCTCTAATCTCATAGTGTTGCCCAATTGTTAGAAATTGGTTGTTTTTGTAATTTTTCAGCATCACGATTAGGAGAGGTTTTCTCTCGCCTTTCTCTTCTATTTCTGCTGGGTAGATTGCAATGGCTGCATCAGCACTATGGTTATTTGACTCGAAACTGCTTACTATTTTTGGGATTGAAACCTCATATGAGATATCTTGAAAGCTCTCTTGTCGCTTATGGTTATAGTTGTCAAAAGTTGTCAAAAAAGGGTGTAAACTCTTATTTATATTGAGCTTTTCTAATGCATAACTTAAAAGGTACCCCGCCTCAGTAACGATACTCTCCATACTTTTGCAACCTTGTATTGTGTTTATTTTATGTTATTATATAATGATTTGGCTTCATTTTATCTTAGTATATATAAAATTAAGGCACTCTTTAGTGAATGCAAAATATCTGAAATAGGGTATTAGGAGTGGAGAATCTTACTTTTTATAAATCGCAAGTAAATCTTAGGTATAATGACAATTAAAAATTTTGAAGGCATAGCAGATGAGCGAAAAGAGTCGTTATAACCCTAAAGATATTGAGCAAAACTACTATAAGTTCTGGGAAGAGCAGGGATTTTTTGAGATCGATGGCAATAAAGCAATTCAAGAGGAGGGGAAGACCTTTACCATTATGATGCCCCCTCCAAATGTAACTGGGAGGCTCCATATTGGGCACGCTTTAACCTTTACACTCCAAGATATTATTGTTCGCTATAAGCGAATGGATGGATATAAAACACTTTGGCAGCCAGGCGTTGATCATGCAGGAATTGCGACACAAAATGTTGTAGAGAAGCAGCTTTTAGAGCTGGGTAAAACAAAAGAGGAGATTGGAAGAGAGGAGTTTTTAAAGCTCTGCTGGCAGCAAAAAGAGAATTCACAAGATGCAATTACAAAGCAGCTGCGATACCTAGGTGTGAGTCCGGCATGGAGTAGAGAGCGATTTACAATGGATGAGGGGCTTGCAAATGCAGTAAAAAAAGCCTTTAAGATAATGTACGATAATGGCTATATTGTGCAAGATAACTATATGATCAACTGGTGTACCAAAGATGGAGCACTAAGCGATATTGAGGTGGAGTACGAAGAGCATGATGGAAAGCTCTATTATCTACGATACCCACTAAGCGATGGCAGCGGTGTACTTGTAGTTGCGACGACAAGACCAGAGACATACTTTGGAGATACCGCTGTAATGGTGCATCCAGAGGATGAACAATACAAAGATTTCATTGGCAAGAGTGTTACACTTCCGCTCATTAATCGAGAGATTAAAGTAATTGCTGATGCACATGTTGATAGAGAGTTTGGAACAGGGGTTGTAAAGGTTACGCCAGCACATGACCCTAACGACTACGAGGTAGGGAAACGACACAACTTAGAGTTTATTACTATTTTTGATGAGAGTGGAATTTTAAACAGCCACTGTGGTGAGTTTGCAGGGCAAGAGCGGCTAGAGGCTCGAGAAAAGATTGTAACAAAGCTTGAAGAAGAGGGCTTTGTAGAGAAGATTGAGGAGCACAAGCACCAAGTAGGGCACTGCTATAGATGCCACAATGTAGTAGAGCCCTATATCTCTAAGCAGTGGTTTGTCAAAAAAGAGTTTGCAAAACCTGCTATTGATGATGTAAATAGTGGCAAGGCGACATTCTACCCAAGCCACTGGATCAATAGTTACAATGCATGGATGCGTGAGCTAAGAGATTGGTGTATTAGCCGTCAGCTCTGGTGGGGACACCAAATTCCAGTAATGTACTGCGATGATTGTGGGGCACAGTTTGCCTTTGAGGGGGAGACGCCAAACGTTTGCGAAAAGTGCGGCAGTAGCAATATCCATCAAGATGAAGATGTGCTCGATACTTGGTTTAGCTCAGGGCTTTGGCCATTTAGCACTCTAGGTTGGGGCAATGGCGACGCTCTCAAAGGAGAGAAGTGGTTTGAGGGGGATTTAGAGGAGTTTTATCCAAATTCACTCTTGATTACCGGTTTTGATATTCTCTTCTTCTGGGTAGCAAGAATGCTTATGATGGGGAGAAACTTAACTGGAGAGCTTCCATTCCCAGATATCTACCTGCATGCACTCGTAAAAGATGAGCATGGGCAGAAGATGAGTAAATCAAAAGGGAATGTCATTGATCCGCTCCAGACAATAGAGGATTTTAGTGCCGATGCGATGCGATTTACCCTTGCAATTTTAGCAGTTCAAGGACGCGATATTAAGTTAAGCCTTGATAAACTCGAGCAGAGCCGTAACTTTACCAATAAACTCTTTAATGCAAGTAACTACCTGCTGCTAAATAGCGATAAGTTTGCAGATTTAGGAGATATCGAAGTTACAACACCGCTTGGAAAATATATGTTGAGTAAATTTAACCAAGCTGTAAAAGAGACGCGTGACTTTATTGAGCAGTACCGCTTTAACGATGCAGCAACAACGCTCTATCGCTACCTCTGGGGAGAGTTCTGCGACTGGGGAATTGAGCTAAGTAAAGCAAGCAAAGAGAGTATAAGCGAGCTTGGAGCTATCTTTAAGGAGTCGATGAAGCTGCTGCATCCATTTATGCCATTTATCACTGAGTATCTCTACCAAAAGCTTAGTGGCGAAGAGCTAAATAGCGAAAATTCGATTATGGTAAAACGCTATCCAAAAGTTGCAGAGATAGATAGTGAAATTAGCGAGAGTTTTGCTCTTGCAATTGAGGCGATTGTCTCTGTAAGACGCTGTAAAACATTGGTTGATATGGGCAACAAAAGAATCGAAAAAGCCTATGTTAAATTTAGTAAAGAGGTAGATGAGGAGCTTCTTAAACCATTTATCGAGAAGCTCGCAAAGGTAGAGACTATCGAGTTTACACAAAGCAAACCTGATAATTGTGTAGTTGATGTAAGTGATAACTTAGAGAGTTATATCTCTACAAGCGATATCGATTTAGAACCAATTATCAATAAACTCAAGAAGCAAAAAGAGAAGCTCGAAAAAGAGTTTAATAAACTCAATGGAATGCTTAGCAACGAAAAGTTTGTTGCCAATGCACCAGCTGAGGTAATTGAGCAAAACCGCAAAGCCTTAAATGAAACGCAAGAGAAGCTTGAGAAGGTTACAAAAGAGTTAGCATCACTCCAAGGCTAACTTTTTAAGAGTAGCATGCGAACTCTTCTCTTTTTTATACTTTTTATAAGCGGCATTTTAGCAAAAGGGATAGAGGAGTATCGCCCAATCTCTGCTTGTGCAAGATATAATAAAATAGAGTATAGACTCTTGCGAAGCTTTCGATTTCAAAAGAGCCACTACTATTTAGCACTCAATCCATATACTTTAGAGAGTCATATTTTAGATGCTAAAAGAGTAGTTGTAAGTAGCTGCTCTCAAAACTACTTTAACTCTCGATACTATAAACTTTTAGACTATTCGACTGCAGCTCCCTATCCATTGCAGAATGATGGAATTACCCATGGATCTAGAGGCCTCTATTTAAGTGTAGATCTCTGTCCAAGCTCTCATAGAGGGTATGAGAGAAGGCTCTTTTTGGCACTTATTGCACAGCCAAAGCACCCATTTCCAGTGACACTCTTTATAACAAAACGATGGATTCTAAGACACTTTAAAGCCTTTAAGGAGTTAAAAGAGTGGCAAAAAAAGGGGCTGCTTGATATAACTTGGGGGAACCATACTGCATACCATCGCTACAAGCAAAAGAATATACTAAAGCACAACTTTGTACTTTTACCAAAGGAGCATTTGGTAAATGATATCCTTGATCTTGAGGTGACACTTTTAAACTATGGGGTAATTCCATCAATATTTTTCCGCTTTCCAGGTTTAGTGTCGGATAGAAAGAGTGTAGAGATTGTAAAGCATTTAGGACTCATTATAATCGGCAGCGATAGTTGGCTAGCTAAAGGGCAACTTCCAAAAGAGGGGTCAATTATATTAGTCCATGGGAATAAGAATGAACCTCAAGGAGTTTTAAGTTTTTTACAACTACTTCAAAAGAGAGATCACCTAGAAGTTAAAAGTTTAAAGAGTCTCCAATAGTTCGATAACACTTGATCACTCATTTTGCGTCTTACTTACACTTTTGAAAAGTTCTCGATCTTTGATAGGAATTGTCAATTTTTTAAAGCAATGAGTCCAAATATAGTTATACAGAACAAATTTTCATAAAATATACCCATTTTATCGATTATTTAAGTATATAAAAGATAAAATTATACCAATTTATGGATATATATTTAAATTTGATTGGAGATAAGAATGATGAAGAGTATTGCAAGAGGGCTTGTTGGTTTTCTATTTGCTAGTTTAACACTCCATGCAGAGATAAATGGTATAGTTTTTCGGGATTTACCAATAAATGGAGAAACATCAAATATATATGGTGTTAAGGAGAGCAATGAACCAGGGGTAGCTGGTGTAACAGTTACTGGAGTTGATAGTAGCGGAAAGAGTGTAACGGCAGTAACTGATAGTAGTGGTGCGTATACGCTTACAGGTTTAAGTGGAGATGTAAGATTAGAGTTTAGTAATTGGCCAAGCTACCTAAAAGAGAGTCCATCAGGCAATGTCAATAACTCTTCAATCCGTTTTGTACAAGATGGGGCTAGTAGTGTCAATTTTGCTTTGCATAATCCAGCAGATTACAATCCTGGCGTAGAGAAGACTATCTTTGCAGTCTCTATTCAGCGACCATGGGCCTCTGCGACGCAAAAAAATAGTAAGAATTATGGATTAATCTCTTTGCCATATAGTGCAAATGGACAAGCCAATCCAGCTCCATCTCAAGATGTAACCTTTGATAAAATGGGAAGTGTTTGGGGTGCAGCATACCAAAGAGGGAGTGGACTTCTTTATGAAGCAGCCTTTTTAAAGAGGCACTCTGGTTTAGGGGAGCTTGTAAGACCTAAAGTTGGAACAGGAGAGCAAGATGTTTTAGTAGATGGAATCTATCGAATTAGATATGATGGTACAATTGGTGGGACATATATTGGTGGCTTTACTTTAAATGGTGTAACACCTGCATCTGGCGATGGAGGAGTTATCGACACAGGAAGTGTTCGAAGAGAGATTATGGGTGGTGCTATTGGAGTTGCAAGAGCAAATGCCTTAACTACAAGCACCTCAAATAACCGCTCTTTTGATGTGGATGCATTTGCAAAAGTTGGTAAAGTTGGTTTTGGAGATGCTGATATCGATGAGAGTGATAATGCTCTATGGGTTGTTAATTTAAATCAGAAATCACTTATAAAAATTGATATTAGCAACCCTGACACTTTACCAATTAATGCTCCTATAGATGGCTCTTTAGTATCGCACTATAAAATTGATTTCTCTTCACTTGGTAGTTGTAATGGAGAGTTTCGACCATGGGCATTGGCCTTTTATGAAAAGAAGGGATATGTTGGTGTAGTGTGTGATAGTACAGCAGATACTACAAATAGTTCAGTGCATGCATATATTTTAAGTTTTAATCCAGACAATCCTATAGGAAGTTTTGCAAAAGTAAAAGATTTCCCACTTACTTATACAAGAGAGACAACACAATATACACCAAACTATGGGACATGTAGCTTAGGATCACAAGCAAAATGGAATAGATGGGCGAGTAGTTGGAGCGAACTTGGAGGAGCTTTAGGGTCTAATGCTAAAAATAATAATGATAAGGTTTATGGCGCTGAGAGGGCGTGTCCGCAACCAATATTGAGTGATATAACATTTGATACTATTAATGGCGATATGATTGTTGGGATTATGGATCGCTTTTCACAGCAACTTGATCGCGTAAATTATCCAGCAAAAACATCAATTGGAAAAAAGTATTATAGTGCAGACTCTGCAGGTGATACCTTGCATCTTTGTAAAAGTGAAAATGGCTATCTTTTGGAGGGAGAAGCAGGGTGTATGATTGCACTAGATAATAATAGTAAAAAGTTAAATGATGATCCATCAAATCGTGCAAAATCGAATGATGGCCCTAATGGTGCAGGGGAGTTTTACTATAAAGATTACTCTGCAGAGTATGATAAAAATAAAAAGGCTCACCATATTGAAAATAACTTAGGTTCAGTAATTTCATTAGCTGGAAGCTCACAAGTTTTAGTTACAGCATACGACTCAATTATTGGTACATTCAATCAGGGCTTTTTATGGTATAACACAAATAGCAGCCAGAGTAATCAAGGGGATCGTGCAAATCAGTACCAAATCTCTAAAGAGGGATCGAAAAACTTAAATACCAAAGGGTCAGGACTTGGTGATGTAGAGTTTATTATCCCTCCAGCACCAATAGAGGTAGGGAATAGAGTATGGCTTGATAGTAATAGCAATGGTATCCAGGATCCAGGTGAAGATGGAATTAAAGATGTAAAAGTATCGCTCTATTGCGATGGATCCAAAGTTGCAGAGGTAACAACAGATGCTAATGGTTACTATATCTTCTCAAACGATCCAAATGGGGTTGATACAAGTAGTCAAAAGTATGCTATTAAGCAGTTAAAACCAGATGCGAATAACTGTCTTATTCGTATTTTAGATGCAGTTGGTGTAAACCAGCAAAGCAGTCTGCAAGGTTTAGCAATTACTGCAGCAAAGAGCGGGAGCGATGAGAGTGTAGATAGTAATGGTGTAGCAAATGGAGATGGTGATGATGCAGCAATAAGTGCAGAAGATATACCAAGCAATGGAGCTAATAACCATAGCTTTGATTTTGGATTTACTCCGCCCCCTAAAACTTACTGCCTTGGAGACTTCGTATGGGAAGATACAAACAAAGATGGTATCCAAGATAAAAATGAAGCAGGAGTAGCAGGCGTAGGGGTAAACCTCCTTGATACAAATGGTACTAAAGTAGCCCAGGCAACAACCGATACCGCTGGAAAGTATGAGTTCTGCGGCTTAGAGGCTGGAGAGTATAGTGTAGAGTTTGTTAAGAGCACCCTCCCAGAGGGGTATCAAATCACTACGCAAAATAGCGGTACTGATGAGAGTAAAGACTCTGACGCAAACCCAGAAGATGGTAAGAGTGCAAAGGTAACAATTACTGATAGTAATATCACTACAATCGATATGGGTATCTTTAAACCAGAGGCACCAACTTACTGCCTTGGAGACTTCGTATGGGAAGATACAAACAAAGATGGCATCCAAGATAAAAATGAAGCAGGAGTAGCAGGCGTAGGGGTAAACCTCCTTGATACAAATGGTACTAAAGTAGCCCAGGCAACAACCGATACCGCTGGAAAGTATGAGTTCTGCGGCTTAGAGGCTG